>CASEQD010000001.1 GCA_949289935.1 uncultured Pseudomonadota bacterium
AAACAAAATGACACCGGCTCAGCGCCGATGCCATTTGCTTAATTCTCTTTGACATTCCCCGGGACTTTTTTACTTGTCCAATTTTTGGGGGACAGTTCATTTTCAGAGAGTTTTTTTTATTTGTTCAGTGATTTTGTTAACCTGAAATTTACAACATCCACCGTAATATGAATTATCTTTATACAGGGCATATCCTTTAAACAGATATCGGAATAAAAAGTTGGCTGAAAGCGATTTGGAAAAAAGTGCGGAATTTACGCAGATTTTTAATAAACACGGGATTGACGAAGATCCTGTGATTGCGGCACAGCGCTTTTTAAATATTTTCAGACAATTACATATTTTTACACCGGCCAAAAGAAAAGAATTTGACGAAATGATTCTTAAGCAGCCGGCTGTTATTAAAGGAATGTTTGCCTCACTGCCCGGCGGTTCCGTTTTGCAGGAATATGTCAACAACCTTGAACAAAATGCCGGAATGGAACAAACAAAAGCCAAGGTTATTGCAACTTCGCCGGAAATCAGCGATGAAATTTCAAAAGCAAAAATTCTGGCCAGTGCTCTGGCCGAAGCCCAGTCGCAAATGCACCCCTCCGGGCAGGGCAGTTCCGCCGATATGCAGGAAATCGGCACCATTGCTTCACAGCTGCGGAAAGAAATCAGAAATCTTAAACAGGATTTTGAAGAAATTAAAGAAAATCAGGTAAAGGTTGACTTGTCAAAAATGCCAACCGAAACGCTGAATAAAATCCAGCAATCCATTGAAAGAAAATTTTCCGGCGGCGGCAGTATGTCTCTCAGCGGTCCGTTGAAAATTATTGCCGATGAATCTTTAAAAAAGGATCTGGTTCAGATTATTACCGAAGCTTTAAAAACAAATGCAGAAACACAAGCTGCTGGGAATCGTGAGTTTGCCGAGATTATCGGAGCATCGCAACAAAAGATTGCCGAGATGATAAATTCTTCCAATCAGCGCTTGCTTGAGATGTCTTTTGTTCCGTCAAACGACTTTGATCATCGGAATGTTTCACAACCCGACGCCGATGCGTTTTTCTCTTCTCAGGCAGATAATCTGGGAAATATTATTGCCGCGGTTTTGAGAGAAAACAATCAAAGCTCTACGCAGATGTTTATTGAAACGCTCAAAAGCTTTCAACAGGAAAACATGAAAATTCTGGAAGCCCAGACAGAGCTGCAAAAAGCTTTGCTTGATGTTTCCCGCAGCATCCGCGGCGTCGGCGAAAATATTGTCAATGATGAGCTGAATTTGGAAAGTCTGGATTCTGATTTTGAAAACGAAGTTCCAGCACAGGTTATTATTCCTGAAGAATATCAAAAACAACCTGTTCCCTCTTCTGCCGAAAAAACTCCCGAAGTTTTAAGCGGAGAGACCGAAACTTCTCCTTCCCCGGCATCTGGCGAAGATGCGGCTGATGTTTCCGAATCCACAACGACCGAAACCCCTCCCCCTTCTGAAGAAAAAGAAGAAGAACCGGTTTTGAGCGCAGACGATTTATTTGCCGATATTGACGGGACGGGACGGAAAAGAACAGACGGCGAAGGATCTGCAAAAAAAAGAAAAAGAAAAAAGAAGAAAAAAAACAAAGAAGAAAATGCGGAAGCCCCGGAGGAGACTTCCACCAAGGAAGATAAACAGAAATTTGTTTCAGATTACAATACCGTTTCTTCTGAGGCAAACCTTTCTGCTCCTTCCGGGAATCCGATTTCAGTATCCTCCTCCAAGATAACGGGGAATCCGTTGTTTGCATCATTTTCTTCCGCTGCGGAAATGGCTGAAACCGTTAACACCGATGATGACGATGATGCCGCCGGATGGGGCTTTTCCACAACATCTGCCGCACCTGAAGAACCTCAGGTTCAACCGCCGCATTTTGATTTTTCTCAAAAAACCGAAGAATTCCCCGCCCCTCAAAAAAACGCCGAAGAAAATGTTGAAGACAGTGTGCAGGATGATTATGCCGACAGCTCTGCCGAAGACGAACAGGAATGGGAGTGGGAATATGTTGAAGAGGATGATTCCGACAACAATACATATTCTCAGACTGAAGCTTCCGAGCCGGTTGAATATGCTTCCCCTGCTCAGGCAGCTTCTTCCGAAGCAACCGATGATAATCAGGAGTGGGAATGGGAATATGAATATGTTGACGAATCCGACAATGCCGACAGTTCTGCCGAAGACGGACAGGAATGGGAGTGGGAATATGTCGAGGATGATTCTGATGCGGACAATCATAACAATTCTTCCAGTTCGGTAGAAAAAAGTCCTGATTTTTCTTCTTCAGAATCGGTATATAACGAAACTCCGGATGACGTTTCTTCCGAAAATGAAGAAATTTTTCAAGAAAGCAACAGTGATATGCCAGAAGAAAATACCGACATTTCCGAAAATGCGGCGGAAAACTTTTCTCCGGATATCTCTGATGATAATGACGAGAGTGAAAATCCTGTTGACGAAGAAATTCCGGACGGAGGACAATCCGAAGACGGGGAAAACCCTGACGGCAATGTTTTTTCAGAATCGGATGACATATCAGACAATGTTTCTGAAAAAGAAACCGAACCGGTTCAGGAAGAATCTTTTGCCGATCTTCAATCTCCCGAAACTCTGCAAAAAGACGATATGCCCGATTTTCAGATTGCAGGACTGTCTTCCGGCGATGATGACGATCCTTTTGCCGATAAATAAAAAAAACGTTTTTTGCATATAAATGCTGTGTAAAAGCACAAACAAAAGAATTTACAAACCACTATCCCTCCTTTACATTAAAATTTGAGATTTAATGAGGAGCTCCGATGGAAGAAAACAGCAAACTGCCGCCTGTCAGTCAGGAAACTTTGTGGTATTTGAATAATTACATTCTTTTGAAAGACTATTATGACCGGACAATTTCCCGGATTGCTGCCAGATGTGTCAGAATGGGCAATATTGCCATGGAGGAATATCCTTATTACGGCTATATTCTGGATGTTTTGGAAGAAATCAGCGATGTCGGCGATTATATCCTGCAACACCGGGAGCTTTATCCGTATGTGGAGCAAAAGATTAAAGGCGGAATGGCCGCTTTCAAGAAAAATCTGAACGAATTTCAGCAGGAACTGAAAAATAATTCTTCTCCGGATATGATTAAAGAAGATGCTTCGGAAATTCAAAAAATGAAAGAAGCTTTGGGCGCCATTCCGACAAAAGCGGAAGATCCGACTGTCGGCGCCGGCATGAATATCGACCAGCTTATGGATAAGCTGCTTGCGGAAAACGGACAGCCGGAAAGCGCGTCTCCAACCGGTAATGATGAAGGAGAGAAGCAGTCATAATGAAAATATTCCGTCTTTTTGCGTATTTATCGGTTGCCGGTTTTGTTTTGTTATGCGGCGCCTGTTCTTCCGAGTTCGGGACGATTGCTTCGCTTCCGGGACAGGGTGGTGATGATTTTTTTTCGTCCGGTTCATTTGAGAGTGAAACACCTTCTTTTGTTATGCAACATGATCCGGATACCATACAAACAACAAAAGGCGCCCGTGAGCTCGACCTTGAAATGCCCCTGCGCTGCAAAGTCAACTGGAATAAGCAGGAGCTTATTGCCGCGGTGCCTTATAATCTGACGGCATTCAACTTAGTCCGCAACGGAGTGAATGATATGCTGCCCCGTTATGAGGTCAACGGTTTTTCTTTTAAATCAATGCCGGCAGAAAAAGCCATGCTCAAGCTTGACAAAGAGGCAGACATTCATCTGATTGCCCAAGATCCGCCTTATGCCAGTATTTCGGGCGAAAACCTGCGCGGCGAGTTCGGCGATGTGGTCAAGATGATTACGGATGCCGCCGAAATTTTTTATTCTTATGATTCCGAGCGCCGGGTTATGCGCCTTTCGCGCCGGGCAAATTTTACGCTTTATGTTCCCCGTTCGCGGCCGATTATGCTAGGGCTGCTTGATGTTATCAGAGGATCCGGAATTACTGATATCAGCGCAGACTGGGGGGATTATTCCATTACTTTCACGGCTGATTATGAAACAAAAAACAAAATTATGGATTTGATCGATTATTTTAAAGAGAATCCGACGCTGATTGCATATGATGTCAATGTGTTTCGGATTTATCCGACGAATCCGGCGCAGGATATTGACTGGCAATCCATTCTTGATACTTTTGATTTCAGTACGGTCAATACGGCTCAGGCCGGTGTTATCGGCAGGGTGCTGACATCATCAAACGATTTAAACATCAGCAGTCTGCGCCGTTTTCTGGGTTCTCAGGCTACAATTGTTCCGGTTGCAGAAGGGCGTTTTGTGGTGCCGAATCTGTGGTTTTCACGTTTTGATGTCGGCAAATGCGGCGGGAAAGAAGCGATAGAGGCGGATTTATCCATTACGGCCAAATCTTCTTTGGAAAAAAACAATTGGATTTTTTCTCACATTGCATTGGATACAACCCAAGGAGAAATTTCACAATTTGACATTCGCAGCAAATTGGGAGAGAATTTTATGATTATCGGACTGCCGAATGAAGTTTTCGGAACAAAACAACCAAAGTCAGAAACAATCGTTTTTGTCGTACCAAGAATCATTCGCACGGCAAAGACAACGAAACATATTCAGAATCAGTTATAGAGGGGAAAAAGAATGGCTGACGATACGGCAAGCAACACACAAGTTCAAAGACCGGCTCAGGGAGCCGGCGGACAGCCCCGGCTGAAAAAAGTTAAAAGAGCCATAAAAAAACTGGTAAAAAAGCCTTTATCTCCGCTAACGGCTCATTCTCCCGTTCCGCCTCAAAACAGAGCCCGGATTTTTGAAGACGAGGAACTTCCAGTTCATCGTCCGGCACGAAAAAATGAAGATTCTTTTCAACAAGTGCAAAATCCTGTTTATCCGTCCCGGCAGACAATGCCGTCGGGAAATGTTTCTATGCCGACTGTTCCGCAGCCCGATGATGATGTTATTAATCTTGATGACATGGATGATATAAAAAGCATTATTGCAGATATGTCCGAACAAAAAAAACAACAGGAAAAAGAGGAAGAAAATCTGACGGCAAATCTACCGGAAACGGTTTCCAATATTCAAAATATTAATGAAGAACCTCCGGCTTTTATCAGTGATCAGGATTTGGCGGCGCCCAAAGAATCTTTTTCGTTTTTGTCCGCAGACGGAACCTTTTCCAAGAGAGTTTTTCAAATCGGGCTCTTGGTGGCTTTTGTTCTCGGTTTCGGGATTGCAAAACTATTTTTTGCCGAGCAAAAAGTGGTCAGCGCCGGATTGCAAGGCGTCGTTGTCAATCCTGAAGTTCCCCGGGGACGCGCCCGCTGCGGTATTGCCGAAGGGACACAGGGATGCGTGTTGTATTTGATGAATCCTCAAAGGCAGGATTTGAACGCCCGTGATTTTTATGATCTGGCTTCCCAACTGACGGGACGGCAGCGGTTTGTGATTGAGACAGGAAATATGCGCTATTCCAATGTGAAAATCAGCCCGGGAGAAATTGCCCAGTTTAATATTCCCCCTTTGCAATAATATTGTATTTATGCCCAAAGCCGATTGTTTTTGCATATCGGCTTTTTTTAGGACTCGAAGACGACTCTGAAAAAGATTTTTTTAATAAAATCAATAGTTTTTTTTGTTTTATAAATAATTGGGGATAATGCTGTGAACAAGTTTTTTGTCCGGTTGCGAAAATTTTCAGCCTTTTTAAGATTTAATTCAGATAAAGTGTTAAAAAGGTAAATAAGATGATTAACGAAGAAAATTTTGTTTCAGCCGCGACTGACGATATTGTTATTTCAGCTTGTACCGTAGAACTGGGCGATAATGAAAAGGACGATTTTAATGCCGACAAGTATGTGTACGGTTATTATCTGTGTATTGAAAACAATTCGTCTGAAAAAATCCGGCTGGTGGGAAAACACTGGAATATTACAGATGCCCGGGGTAATAGTTTTTGCGATGACTCTCAGGGGTTTAAGGGCGAGATTCCCACTCTTGAGCCGGGGGAATATTTTGAATTTACCAGTATTGCACCGCTCAGCACGCCCAATGCCGTTTTTTACGGCAGTTGCAAAGTGGAGAGAGAAAGTGCCGGCATAAGCACGGACATTAAAATTCCGACGTTTATTTTTGGTGCCGGGCAGCCGGAAATGTCCCGTATTCTTAATTGAAAAGAGGCTCGCCGCAACGAGCCTCTTTTTTGATATACAGCTATTTTATCCGAAAGCTCTCTATAACAAAAAATCATCTTCATTTTTTTCACTTCTGCATGAAATTAATGATTTACACATAACAAAATTCATGCTACACTAAACCAGTGATGATAAAGTGTGGAGGATGAAGTGCGTGTGATTCTTTCCGCCGGCAAAAAGGTATATTTTACCCTGCTGGCTTCTTCTTTTATGTTCCCTATTTCCGCTTTTGCCCAGTGCGTGGACAATGAAGATTGCGTGAGTTTGGGTTATACAGAAACAAACAACAAAGAAAATTGTCTGAAATGTCCTTTCGGTGAATATTGGGCTTGTTCCGAATCTTCCGGAGAAAAGCCGATAAAACCAGATGGGCCTCAGACTGCCGTTTTAGGACAATGCAACGGTTATGCAAAAAACTGTAGAATCGGGGATATCTTGAACTCTGATGGTACCTGTACAAGCGATAAAGCCAGCGGCAAAACCCCGATTGCCGTGGTGGTTTATGTCAGTGAAAACAACTGCGGCCAGGCTTTGGCTTTGGATATTCTCGGACGTTTTTCCTGGTCGACAGTTACAGATGATATTCCGGATTTACAAAATTATAAAACTCGCCCTACTGATACCGATAGCTGTGAAAATACCAAAATTGTTATTGATTACAGTTCTAAAAAATACGGAGACAGCGCTTCAAATTATTATCCGGCATTTTGGGAAGTTTACAATTACGCTCCAAGTGATGCTCAGGAAACCAAAGGCAAATGGTGTCTTCCATCTTCCGGAGTACTTTTCAACTTTCATCAGGATACATCTGCTATTAATACAACTCTAACAAAACTTAACAAAGAACCCCTTCAAGCCGGTTTTTTCTGGTGGGCTTCAGATGAATATGACTATCATTGGGCATTTCAATATCCAAGAAACTCGGGTGAATTTTATACTCACAAGTCTATTAACTGGTATGTCCGGCCAGTGATTGCTTTTTAACAACACAACTTTACCCAAAAAAGAAACGGGAGCGTCGGCTCCCGTTGTGTGTTGTTTATTTCCGTACAAGTTTTTCAACAGCTTTTGCAATATTGTCAGCGGTAATGCCAAAGTGTTTGTAAAGTTCTCCAGCCGGTCCTGAAGCACCGAATCCGTCCATGGCAATAATCCGTCCGTTATTTCCGACATATTTTTCCCAACCGAATCCGGAAGCCGCTTCGACGGCGACTTTCGGCGCCGTTCCCAATACGGAATTTTTGTAACGGGCGTCCTGTTTATCAAATAATTCCCAACAAGGAAGCGAAACAACAGCCGTTTTTATGCCTTTTTCTTCAAGTTTTTTCTGCGCTTCCACGGCTAAAGACACTTCCGATCCCGTTGCCAGAATCGTGGCTTGCCGGTTTTTCGAATCGCCGGAAATGACATAGCCGCCGCGAGCCGTCAGATTTTCGGCACAATCTTTTCTCAACAACGGCAAAGCCTGTCTGGTCAAGGCTAATATACACGGTTCTTTTTCACTCTCCAAAGCAAGCTGCCAGGCTTCGGCCGTTTCGACAACATCACAAGGCCGAAAAGTTAAAATACCAGGCATTGCCCGGTAAGAAGCCAGATGTTCCACCGGCTGGTGCGTCGGGCCGTCTTCTCCGACGCCGATGGAATCGTGCGTCAGTACATATATGACCCGAATTCCCATCAATGCCGACAGGCGCATTGCCGGCCGCATATAGTCGGAAAAAACAAAAAACGTTCCGCCGTAAGGGATAACGCCGCCGTGCAATGCCATACCGTTCATAACGGCGGCCATGGCATGTTCGCGAATTCCATACATGACATTATTGCCGTTGTAATCATCTCCGGTTATGGTTTTCATTCCTTTGACAAAAGTGAGGTTTGACGCCGCCAAATCTGCCGAACCGCCGATAATTTCGGGAATATGGGGCACAATTTTTTCCAAGCACATTTCAGATGCTTTACGGGTGGCGACTTTGGTCTGAGCCCGGATGCTTTCTTCTTTCAAACGGTTTAAGTCTTTATCCCAATTTTTAGGAAGTTTATTGTTAATTACGTCATTAAATTCTTTTCCGGCCGATTTGGCTTTTTCTTTCCAAGTCTGATATTCGCCAAGACTGCGGCGGCCGGCTTCGCGCCATGACTGCAAAATGTCTGTGGGAATTTCAAACGGCGCCGAATCCCATTGCAAGTTTTGACGCATGGCGGCAATTTCTTCCGCTCCCAAGGGCGCACCATGGCATTTTGACGTTCCCTGTTTATGAGGCGCACCGAATCCGATAGAAGTTTTGCAGGCAATCAATGTCGGCCGATTGGATTTTTTTGCTTTTTTAAGAGCTTTTTCAATCTGACAGCAGTTATGTCCGTCTATGTTCAAGGTGTTCCAGCCGCAGGCTCGGAAACGTTTGAGTTGATCCGTGGCATTGGACTGAGAAACTTTACCGTCAATCGTAATATTGTTATTGTCCCATAAAACTATCAAACGATTCAGACGCAAGTGTCCGGCCAATGCCGCCGCTTCTTCCGAAATTCCCTCCATCAGGCAGCCGTCGCCACAGATTACATATGTATAGTGGTTGCACAAATCATCTCCGTAACGGGCATTTAAAACCCTTTCAGCCAAAGCCATGCCTACCGCCGAAGCAATCCCCTGTCCCAAAGGCCCGGTTGTCATTTCTATTCCGGCCAGATTTCCGTATTCCGGATGTCCGGCAGTTTTTGAGCCCAACTGACGAAAATTTTTGATGTCTTCAATGCCGATGTCCGGGTACCCCAGCAAATATAATACAGAATAAAGCAGCATGGAACCGTGTCCGGCGGAAAGAACAAATCTATCCCGGTCAAACCATTTGGCATCCTGAGGATTGAACTTCATAAATTTTGTAAACAAAACCGCAGCGACATCTGCCATTCCCAAAGGCATCCCCGGATGTCCGGAATTTGATTTTTCAATCGCGTCCGCCGACAAAAAGCGTATTGCATTTGCCATTTTTCTGTTTTTTTGACAACAACAAAAACTCATTTTCTGTTCTCCTCGGAATAATTAAAATTAGCATCAAAATAGATATTGTTCAAAACCTGCTCTTCCGGATTGATAATTAACCCCAGATATATCGGTATCTCATGGCGCAGATTATAGGGCATTTTCAGCCGAACGGGACGTCCTTCATAAACGATTTCTTTTTCATATTCGGGAAATGAAGCCGTCAGGTGTTCTTTTTTGGTTTCGTAGGGCGTGCTGATATAATAATCAAAGGGAACATCTTCCTCCCCTCCCGGTTGCAAGCGCCTGATGACGAACTGCGGCTGAATAACGACAATCACCTTTCCTCCCGAAGAACGGACGATGCAATCGCTGTCATATCCCGTTATGGCAATCTGATAAGTATCAAAATGCCGGACGACTTTCGCATAAGCCTGATTTTCTATCCGAATCAGCGGACAGGAACGAATTGTCTCTTTGGGAGCCGGAGCCGTCAGGCATCCCGTTATTGAAAAAAGAGCTGCAAATATAAAAAATTTTTTTATTATCGGCATTCCGGTTCTCCTCATTTTTTAAGAAAAGCAGCCACTAATTCCATATGTCCGGAAAAAACAAACTGATCAACCATTGCAACCCGCCACAAACGGTACCCTCCGTCAATCAGCAGGTTGGCATCCGTTACAAAACTTTTGGGATTGCAGGATACGGCTATAATTTTTTCCGGGCGTTCCGTTTCCGGCAAGGATGCCAGCTTTGCCGCCTGCGCCGCGGCTCCGGCACGGGGCGGATCAAAAACAACCGCATTAAAATTTTTCAACTCGCTTTCATCAAGCGGGTATCTAAATAAATTTCTGCTTTTTATTTCTATATTGGAAATCATTCCGCGGCGAATCGAGCCGGAAAAGGCTTCAAGCAATTCCGGCGATGAGTCCACCGCCGTAATTTTGTTGTTTTTATTTTTGGACAACGGATAGGAAAAAGTTCCCATACCGCAGAATAAATCGGCTATTTTGCCGGGGGTATCCTCCATATATTCCGATACGAGCTTAATCAATGCCGTTTCTGCCGGTTTTGAAGCCTGCATAAAGCACCCGGCAGGAACAAAGACTTCATAACCGGAAATGTTTACAACCGGCGATAATTTTTCAATAATTGTTTCCGCCGGCGTATTGTTTTTACGGCGGTGGGATATTCTGATAATAGCGGAACTTTTTTGTGCGGTTTCGACAATTGCCATGCGGTGCGCCAGCTCTAATTCCTGATCAAATTCCAAAACGACATCGGTTCCGTTGTCTGCCCGGCAGAGCCATACATCTCCGGAAGAAAGAAAAGACTGTTCCGGTTTCCGTTTTTTTCTTTTTTCATGAAAAGGTTCGCTGCAAAGATTTTGCAACAGCATTTTGATTTCGGGAAGACAGCGGTTTAGTTCCGGAAGCAGAAGCGCACAGTTTTCGATGTCTATGATTTTTGCGCTTTTGCGGGCGTTAAAACCCAATGTTATATTACCATTCCGGCAACAAAAGGCTAATGCCGCCCGACGCCGTACGCCATCCGGAATAAAAACCGGCTCATCATAAATTTCCGGCGGACAATGCAGCCCGGCCATAATTTTTATGAAATTTTCCTGTTTGCAGCGGCGGCTGTTTTCCAGACCTTCTTCACGATATTGGCATCCACCGCATATTCCGCCGTACGGACAATTTTCCATTGTTACAAATCCTCAACATCGACGCCCGGCACTGTAAATTCCGCCGTTTTTTTGCCGATGGAATTTTTATCGTCGACAATATGATTGCTTTCTATTCCGTCTAACAGAGATACTTCTTCGGCAGGTTCCTTATCAAACACCGGGTGGCGGTTGGCGGCTTCGCTCTTATGCATGGCACTATTATCCGGGTTAAAATTTTTCAGTTCGGAAGGATGAAAGACTTCAACCCGGTTGCGTCCGTTTTGTTTGGCTTTATACAAAGCTTCATCCGCCGTCTTAATCAGCGTATCAATATTATCGGATACTTTTGAAGAAGAAATTCCGATGCTGATGGTAAAAGTGACCGTCCGGCCGTCATCAGACATGATGTGTAAACCGGCAATCGTTTCCCGCAGGCGTTCCGCAACTTTTTTGGCCTTTTCCAGCGTTGTATCATCCAAGTAAATGACAAATTCCTCACCACCATAACGAGCTACGATATCATTGTCGCGCAAAGCCCGTTCACAGGCCGATGCCAGTTCTATCAATACTTTATCCCCGGTTTTGTGCCCATAAGTATCGTTAACGCGTTTGAACAAGTCAACATCGGTCATTAAAATACAGTAGTTTCCGTTAGTTAAGCGTGCGTTGACGATCCGCTTGTTGACTTCGTCTTCAAAATAGCGCCGGTTGTACAAAGATGTCAGAGGATCGCGGGTTGCCTGATTTTTCAACAGGACTTCCCTGTTTTTGCGGGATGTAATATCCTGAAAAGCCGCATATAAAACAACATCGTAATTATAATCAATAATCGTGGCTGATGTCAAAAGCCAGAAAGGCGTTTCTCCCGAATAACTTTTAACAAGAATTTCAAAATCCTGAACCTCTTTTTCCTGTTCCAGACGTTCGTTCAGCAGCGTGCGGTTTTCCATGTCGGCAAAGAAATCTTTCAATCGATAATGCTCGACTTCCGTCGGATCAATACCGAATAATTTGATGGCATTATTATTTGCCAGAATTATTTTGTCATCGCTCAGGCGCGAAATAATAATCGGGAAAGGAGAGGATTTTATTATTTCTTCCAGCCGATGATTATATTTATCAAGCTCAGAAGTTACATTGTCCAACTTGCGGAAAAGATGATCGGCATAAATCAAAACCAACGCCACGGCCAAAAAATTGTAGTACAACGCCGACACATACCAGCTGTTCAGCAAACCAATGCTGTGCCCGGTCAATCTGGCTATCAAAATCAGCGTTACCAAAGCTGAAAGAATGCTGGCCATCATATAACCCGACTTATGTTTGCGGTGCGACTGAGACCAAAAACTGATGGTTACACAAACAAAACCGGTGATGACAAAAATCTGCTGCATGTTTATGACCATATTGTTGTCAGGATAAATAAACACAAAGTAGAAAATAGAGACCAGCCCGATACCGCCCAAAGTGCCGACAATCGGAATTTCAGGAACGTTGTTTACCAGAATCTGCGCGGCGGCAACAGCCATCAACAGCATGGAAATCAGCAGCAGCAGCAACTCTAAAAATATTAATATGTTCAGAGACGTTACCACCCCCTGTTCATAAAGCTCGTTGATTTTATAGATAACCCCGGTGGTCAACAGTTCCAACAGCAAACCGGAATAAAGCAGCCATAAGCCTTTTTTGCCAATGATTTTCCGGCGGGTAATGACATATACCGCAATGCCCAGCAAAAATATGGAAATCAATGTAATCGACAGATTGGAAATATTTGCAAAAATTTCTATGCTTCCCATGACAACTTTCCTAATTGTTTTATTTTGTTTTAAGTTTACTCCGATTTTATTAAAATAACTTAAAGACGACGACGGAGAAAACCGTATTTTTTGTAAAATAGTAAGTGATTTTAAATAAAAAATATTATACCATGCTTTATGTTGTTTTATTTCGGATAAGGATAATAAAATGAAAACAGCCAAACATTACAGCCACAGTTTTGAGTTAAAACTTTCTCCGCTTCCGTGCAAAGCTTCCGACCGTATTTCCCTGCGCATCCTTTATCCGGGAATTTTTTTCGGAACGGCTTTGATGCTGCTGGCTTTGTATGAATTCGGCAGTAATTTTTCTTCTTATGGAAAATTTGATGCCGTTTTTTCGGTTTCCTCGGAAAATCCGCATGATTTTTTTCTCAACCCCGTTGTTTTTGACGCGGTTATTTTTGCTCTCGGCCTGTGGGTTGTTGCTTCTTTGTTTATGTCTTATATCCGTTACAGAAAAATTTTGTTTGATGGAAACGTTGTGCAGATTATTGATCGCCGAATCGGCGGAAAAAAAATAACATATAAAGAAAAACTGCAAAATTACGAGGGGGTACAGATGAGAATCGAATTTTTTCAATTCGGTTTTCTGAACCGGAATCGATATATTATAGAACTCCGGCACAAAAATCTGCACAAAGTTGCACCGCTTTATATTTCGACAAGCTCCAAAAACATTCGCGCCCGATGGAAATTTTATGCCAAAAGCCTTAATCTTCCGGCTTTGATACAAACTGATTCAGGATTGGTCAGGCGCAATGTGGAGGATTTGGACAAGTCTGTTAAGACTCTCTACAAAGAAGGCAAACTGCAAAACGAATATGATGCTTCGGAACCGCTTCCGGCTTCCGTTGTCGTGGTGCGAAAAAAAGACAAAACAGTTATTAAAATGGCAAAAATATTATGGGATGCCTATAATTTGATTATTTTAGGCATTATTACCATTGCAATCATTGTTCTTGGAATTGTCTGCATCCAAGGGCAAAATATTTCTCCGGCAGCAGCCATCTCCTGTCTTTTGTTGTTGTGCGGGGGAATTGTCTTATTGCTGCGACGGGATAAAATCGCCATAAAAAAACACAAATTCGTCATTGTGCATAAGTTTCCGTTCTGCAATTTCAAAAACGACGAAATCAGCAAAGGCGACACCGAAGCCGTCGTCGTTACCGAAAACCCGGCAACCGGACGTTATTTTCTTTCCCTGACTTCAAATACAAAAAATGTCGTGTTCGGCAAAAAGATGCCCGCAGAAGATTTGAACTGGGTCAGAAAATATCTGATAAACGATATTGTGACGAAATAAACTGGTAATCAAAAGCAAATATTTCTTGGACAAATAAACTATTTCAGCTATAAAAGATTATCTTATTAAAATTGCGAGGTTAAAAATGGGAAAAACAACAAAGACGGAAATCCCCGGAGATGATATCCTGTTTCAGGAAATTAATGAAGAACTTAAAAGAGAAAAAGTTAAAAATTTCTGGAACAAATATGGTATTCTGCTGACGATTGTTATTATTGCCATATTGGCTTTAGCCGTCAGTTTTGAAAGCATTAAAGCCTGGCAGGATCAAAAAGCGCAAACCAGAGCCGAGGCTTATGTGCATGCCTATAATCTGTTAATTCAGGGAAAATATGACGAGAGTATTGCCGTTTTCAAAGATTTGGAAAAACAGGGTTCCGGTATCTATAAAAGTATCGCCCAAATGCAAATTGCCGATGTTTTGCTTGAACAAGGAAAAAAGGAAGAAGCCCTGAACATTCTTTCAACGCTGGCCGATACCCCCGATGCCGGAGAAAGCCTGCAGAATATGGCTATATTTAAACTGGCTTCCTATAAACTGGAAAGCGCTCCCGCTGCCGAAACGGAAGCTTTGCTGAAACGTCTTGGTTCCGCCGGCGGCAGCTGGAGCAACATTGCCGAAGAAATGAGCGCCATGCTGGCTATCAGAGAAGGCAATATAAACAAAGCCATTGATATTTATAACAATCTTCTGAACAATCATGATCTGCCGGAAACATTGAAAAACCGTGTTCAGGATATGGTTTCCGTTTTGACCGACGTTCAACAAAACTGATAATTTGGCGGGGAAGTTTATGATGACGGCAAATGTTATAAAAAAAATTTCTTTCGGACTGGCCTGTGCTCTTTTAGCCGGGTGCGGATTGTCTCAGGACAAACTGATTCTGGACGGAGACCGTATTTCCGTTTTGGACGGAGAAACCATTTTGCAAGCTGATTACCTGCCGGGGCAGATAAAAATAGAAATTCCCGAATCTCAGACAAACATTTCCTGGGAACAAAGCGGCGGAAATGCTCTGCATGACATGGAACACCCGAACAGCGGCGATATGATTACAAAATTCTGGACTGCCGATTTTGGAGAAGGCGGTTCGAAAAGAGACTTTCTGATTGCAGCACCGATTATCAAACATAAGGCTGCCTTTACGATTGATGCGGATGCCACCGTACGCGCTTTCAGAATGGACAACGGGCAAAATATCTGGGAAAGCAAGCTTAAACCGGCAAACAAACAAGAAAAAAGCTCAGCCATGAAAGGCGCCGGACTGGCAGCAAATAATCAGACAATCTATGCTGCGACCGGTTTTGGCGTTGTTGCCGCCTTGGACATGATGACCGGAAAAAAGCTGTGGTTTTATGACGCCAAGCTTCCCATAAGAATTGCGCCGACAGTTTCCGATGAATATGTTTTTATCCAGACAATAGACAATGTTTTGACGGCTCTCAGCGCCAAGGACGGCAAGGAGCTTTGGAAATACCGTTCAACTCAGGAAGCAACTACGCTCGTCGGCGGCGCCAGCCCGGCTTATGACAAAGAAAACGATGTGGTCGTTGCGGCTTTTTCCAGCGGCGAGCTCCGTGCCGTCAAAGCCAGTACGGGAACTCCTTTGTGGTCTGTTTTGATGGTTTCGAGAAAAAGAATTAATTCTCTGGCAGCCATTAATACCATTAAAGCCAATCCGATTATCAGTAATAATGTTGTTTACGCGGCCGGGAACAATAATGTTTTAATGGCTATTGATCTTCGAACCGGCATTCCTATCTGGGAGAGAGAAATCAGCAGTACCAATCAGCCCTGGCTGGCCGGCAATTATCTGTATGTTCTTTCTAATGATGCTGATTTGGCCGCCATTGAAAAAACAAGCGGAAAAATTGTCTGGGCAACAAGAATTCCTCTCGGCGAAGACGTTTCCACCCAAAGCGGCGTTTATTTATCCGGGCCGGTTCTGACCGGTTACAGACTGATTGTCGCATCCTCCAACGGACAGGCTTTTGCCGTTTCTCCTTACAGCGGTAAAATTCTCGGCTACATAGAGCTTGACGATGGTGTGGCCGTTCCACCGGTCGTTGCCTATGATACCGTTTTGTTTGCAACCAATGACGGAGAGCTCAGCGCCTATAAACAAGAAGAAAGTATGGAACAATGATCTTGAAGGCGGCAATTATCGGACGTCCCAACGTCGGAAAGTCAACATTATTTAACCGGCTGGCCGGACGCAGGGCAGCGATTGTTCATGACATGCCCGGCGTTACCAGAGACAGAAAAGAAAAGACGGCAAAATTCCGCGATATTGATCTGGTTGTTATTGATACTGCGGGATATGAATATTCCAAAGAAGATAATCTGGAACAGCGGATGTGGCGGCAAACACAAAAAGCAATTCAGGAAGCTGATGTCTGTCTGTTTTTATTTGATGCCAGAGAAGGGCTTCATCCTTATGACGAACATCTGGCCGGATTGGTCAGAGCCTGTCATAAGCCGGTGATTCTGCTGGCGAACAAATGTGAAGGAAAGCTTCAGGAAGATAGTATTTATGAGGCTTATAAGCTCGGATTGGGGCAACCGATACCTTTTTCAGCCGAGCACGGCCTGGGACTTGAAGATTTGTACGACAGTCTGAAAGAATTTGTTGTATCCGAGACAAATTCTGAAGACAGTAAAAAAGCAGAAGATATCTCTGATGAAAGTCTGTCTCTGTCGGAAGAAAAAAAAGACGCCGCCCCCATACAACTGGCTATCGTCGGACGTCCGAATGTCGGAAAATCGACTTTGGTCAATGCGCTGTTGAACGATGACAGAATGCTGACGGGACCGGAGGCCGGCGTTACAAGAGATTCCGTCTCGTCACAGTGGGAATGGCAGGGACAAAAAATAAACCTTGTCGATACGGCCGGACTGCGGCGTCAGGCAAAAGTCGCAGACTCTTTGGAAAAGATGTCAGCAGCAAGCACCAAACATGCCGCGTTTACGGCGCAAGTCGTTGTTCTGGTTTTAGATGCCGATGCGGTTCTGGACAAGCAGGATTTGACTATTGCCCGGCAAATTCTGGATGAAGGAAGAGCTTTGGTTATTGCCGTTAATAAATGGGATATCGCCAACCGCAAAGAAGCACTGGAAAAGCTTAATTATAAACTGCAGACATCGTTGACACAGGCAGACGGTATTCCGACGGTTACAATTTCCGCTCTGAAAAAAGAAGGGCTGGATAAACTGATGAGCGCGGTTTTTAAAGTTTATCATCGCTGGAATCTCCGCATTCCGACAGCTCCGCTGAATAAGTGGTTTCAGGATATGATTGACAATTATCCGCCGCCGCTGGGTAAAAACAAGCGCCGTATTAAACTGCGTTATATTACTCAGGCAAAAACCCGGCCTCCGTCTTTTTATATTTTTTCAAGCAATCCGGAAGGACTTCCCGATGCTTATTTGCGTTATCTTGCAAATAATATGAGAGAGGTTTTTGATATGCGGGGCATTCCGCTGAGGATTTCGGTTCGGAAAACGGAAAATCCTTACGCATCCCGCAAAAGAAAAAACTAAATCTTTATTGCCTGCTTTCTTGTTTGAGTATTTTTATTTTTAACGTTTCTTGACTAGTTTACGTTAAAGTGGTATTGTATTGCTTTAAAGGAATTATTATTTTGTTTTATTAATTTTATATATTATGGAAAAAAATATTTTAATCGAATTTCAGAAGGATGCTACGGAACTTTTGAAAAGAAATAACAAGGCTGCCCAAGTTATTTCCGAAAACGAGGCTCAGGTTTATGTTATTTATGACTTGTTTACCCGAAAGCCTTCAAATAAAAAAACCTTTGTCGTATGGGCCGTTAAGACCGGAAAACTCAATTATGACGGCATTTTGATTAAATCCGGCGCAAGGCATTTTCCCGGTGAGCCTTTTTCTTTTGCCGTGCATGTTAATTTTACGGAAGGAGATATTGTCAGCCATAAAAAGCCGGGGGATTTTCTCAGCGCTTATTTACAATTGACAAAAGATGCGGAAGGAAATTTGTTGATAAAAAAAACCGTTTCCCTCCCCTTTGCTTCCGAAATTGAAAGTCTTCTGACGGAATTATATCCGGAAACGGCAGGGCTTTCGATTGTTCTTATTTCTTCGGCTCCCAACAAAAAAACCGCCATGCTTAGCTCTTATTACTGGGCAAAGAAGCATGGCAATGTTTTTAAGGCAATTAATATTTGCTCAAAGAAAAACAAAGTTTTTCATCACAGCCGTGTTTTTGTTATTGCTCCGGGAAGGCGGATTAACAGCCATTATGTTTTATGGAAAGGACGGAGAGGTTTGAAAATCTGGTTTTCAAAATAAAAAAAAGAAAGGCGTTAGAATAACTAACGCCTTTCTTTGTTACAGATGATTTTCAACTTTGTATTCGTATTTATGTTTCATCCGCAGAAAAACAACTATTCCCAGCGGAATTGAAACAGCATATAATCCGACCATTATGCCCAATGTCAGCCAGGGACTGCTGAACATGAACGTTACAAACAATGCTACAACCAACATTAACGGAACAAACATAAAGGACGGGATTCTCCATCTTTTGGTTGATATCGTCGGAATCCGACTAACCATAAGCAATGCGACAACACACATTACCACGGCGCAAAAATAGTTATCATTCAACCATTGCAGTTCCGGATAGTCAAAAGAGACCATAATCGGAGTTATTCCCAAAGCGGCCGCAGCCGGTGCCGGAACTCCGACAAAAAAATTATGCCAATATTCCGGCTGAGGCGCCCCGTCCAACATCGTGTTAAACCGAGCCAGACGCATGGCCATGCCGATTGCAAACAACAAACAGAAAAACCAACCAAAACGCGGAAAATCGTATAGCGTCCATTGATACATTAAAATGGCCGGCGCAACTCCGAAACTAACAAAATCAGATAGAGAATCAAGCTCTGCACCAAACTTTGTCGAACCTTTTAACATACGGGCAACACGGCCGTCCAGTCCGTCAAACAAAGCGGCCAAAAAAATACAGATAACAGCTTTGACCCAATCATCCTGAACAGCATAACGAATGGATGTTACTCCCGAACACAGCGCCAACATGGTTACAATATTCGGTGCAATTTTACGAAAAGGCAGCCCGCGCAAACCTTGTCCGGCAGGTTGTTTCATTTTGAACTTTTTCATTATCTGGCGACTCCTTTGACTTCCGGCGTATTTTCGCCCAAACGGGCAATTATGGTTTCGCCGGCGACCATTGTTTGTCCTAAAATAACCTGCGGATTTGTTCCGGCCGGTAAATAAACATCAAGCCGAGAGCCAAAACGAATCATGCCAAAACGTTCGCCGGTTTTATATTCCTGTCCAACGGCGGCATCACAGACGATGCGTCTGGCAACCAATCCTGCTATCTGAACAACGGCAATTTCGCCGCCTTCTTTTGTTTTCATTGCCAAAAGCTGGCGTTCGTTATCTTTGCTGGCTTTGTCAAGCGTGGCATTGAAAAACTTTCCGGGAACATAGACGGCTTTAGTAATTTTTCCTTCGGTTGGAGCCCGGTTGACATGAACATTGAATACACTCATAAAAACACTGATGCGGGTAAACTTTTGTTTCTCCATTCCCAGCTCTTCCGGCCCGTTGACTTCAGCAATCATCTGAACAATGCCGTCGGCAGGAGAAACAACAATATTTTCGAGTTCGGGAATAACCCGCTCGGGATCACGAAAAAAATAAAAACACCAAATGGTCAGAACTAACCCCAACCAACCCAGCGGTTCCCAAAGCATTGCAAGAACGGCAGAAGCTACGGCAAACGCACCAACAAACTTCCAACCTTCATTGTGGATATTCGGCAAGAGGTATCTACGCCAAGAAATATCGTAAGTTTTTGTCATGATTTTCATCCTTTAAAAAACCCCGGATTTTCAACCGCACCGTGACGCTGTCAACTGCCGCAACAATCTACACATCCGGGAAAAATTACAATTAACTTTTTCAGGTTATCCGATTTTGTAAAAAAGACAAGTTTTATGTTGCAAATATAAAAAATTATATGTATAAAAATTTGTATTGAATTTATTAACAGATGCGCTTGTGGCGGAACAGGTAGACGCTGCAGACTTAAAATCTGTTGGAGGCAACTCCGTGCCGGTTCGATTCCGGCCTAGCGCACCAATAATTTTGCTTGAAAATCAAGCGCTTAAGTTGAGGGCTGGAGCTGAAAAGTTAAGCCCTTTAATTTTTTAAATCCTTCAAAAACAAATACTTACATTTTTGCTTTATAAAAAAACAACCTTGGGAGAGCAAAATGTCTGAAAACTGTATGGCAAACTGCATGGCATCTAAAATCCATTTGCAGTAAAGATTTCCTCGCCCAATATCTTCCTTATAAAACATAGATATCTAAATTTATATCAACTAAAACCATCAAGCTTAAAAGTATTTGTTAACAGCTTGTCTGAATTGTTCAACAAACAGTTTTTTGAAATAGGACGCATTATTCTGCTCATAAAATAAGATAATAGCTTTTTTATATTCTATTTCATCAACACTTCTATAGGAAAGAGGACAATAGTTGTTCGCCAGCAAAAGAGCATTACCCAGGATTCTTGAAGTCCGTTTATTGCCGTCTTCAAAAGGTTGGATATAAGCAATCATCAAAACGGCAATTAATGCTTTTTCTATCGGATTAGCTGTTTTGTTGATGATTTCTATTAAATTTTTCAGAGCTTCTTTTATCTGATACGAATTATCCAAAGGTTTATAGTTAGTCCCGACGATTCCAACCGTTCCACTACGAACACCGATTGCAACATTCAACTCATTTACCAGCAGTTTGTGAAGTTCTTCTATTTTTGCCAAAGTCAGATTTTTATAATATTCCGGTGCTTTTAAAACAAAATCCAAAGCTTTTTTATGATTGAGCACCATATTTGTTTCTTCTTTGGTTTTGCCTTGGGCGGAAATATTTTCATTTAACAAACGTTCAGTATCTAGAAGAGTATAAGTGTTTCCTTCTATTTTTGATGACTTCCAGGCAAGCTCAACGGTTAATCTTTCAAACTCTTTTTGCAGCAAAGTTGGCGATAATTTGCTTCTTTTTTCAAGATACTCGGCATTAAGTTTTTCTAATTCCGTTTTTTCTTTATCGGTCAACAAACCTTTCAACGCAGAAAAAATATCAAAGTTAAAACCGATTGCATCGGGCAATCTCTCGTCCTGTTCTTTAGTAAAATAGGTTGCGATGTTTATATCATTTAATAAATTTATTTTGACAGACGGACTATAAACAGTTGCTTTCGCCTGGCCGGACTTTTTAATATCGTCGTTTTCCAGAAATAATTTTAAATCTCTGGTTATGGTCATTTTAGTTGCAACATATCCCATTTTAGCAAGAAATATTTCTATATCTTCCCGTTTGGCTCTCGGATTATCTTTAATAAAATCCAAAATTAATTCTTGACGTTTGTTATACATTTTCGCCTCAATCGTAACATTGTATCATTTTAATCGTAACAAATTTGTTACGATTGTCAATATAAATAAATTGCAGTTAAGATATTTACCAAGCCTGTTCCATTAAGCCATAAACAACCCGTGGATAGCCGAATTTGATAAAAGAAGTAAAACATAAGCCCAACTTAAAATCAATCAAATCGGGCTGAATTTTATACTATTGCCAACAGTTCCTTAAAAGCATATGTTGAAGGTTGATTTCCTTTACCCTCTTTGATTATCTCCAATATATTATCAGCAACTAATTTTTGTAAAATGCGATTTGCTGTTACTCTGCTGTCTATTTTGGCATCAACAACAAATTGGGCTGAACTTATGATTGGTTTGGTAAATAAAGCATCCAACGCGGTTGCTGAGTACTGAGATTTTGTAACCTGAATAAATCGATCTTTCATTTTATCGTAGAGAGATAATACCTCTTTAGCTTTTTTAGTATTTTCTTCTGCCTGATAAATAATTGCTTTAAGAAAGAATTCTATCCATTGTTGCCAATTATTATTTTGTGTTATTGCATTTAAATGTGAATAATATTCTTCTCTATTACTTTCTAAATACTCACTAAGATAAAAAACGGGTAGCTTAAGATATTTTTTTGAATATAAAAACAGAGGAATCAAAATTCGCCCTATTCTGCCGTTTCCATCTAAAAATGGGTGTATTATTTCAAATTGAGCGTGAATAAAGGCTAATTGTATTAAAATATCTTCCACATCATCTGTATTTATATATTTTTCCCAATTATCTAAAGCTTTCATCATTTCTACAGGTGTGGGGGGAACATATTTAGCTTCTTCAATAGAGCATCCCATCGTTCCAATCCAGTTTTGTGTTTTTCTAAATTCTCCGCGTGCTTTATTATTTCCACGGACTCCAGCTAATAAAATTTCATGTAGTTTTTTTATCATATTAAGATGAATAAAAGGTCTTTCGGTTAGGAGTTTTTCCGCTTCAAGCATAGCCTTGCGATAATTTTGGATTTCTTCAATATCTTGGGTTTTGCTTTGATTATAACTTTCACCAGCCTCATATCGAAAAACTTCTGATAAGGTTGCTTGAGTTCCTTCTATTTTAGATGAGAGAGTTGCTTCTTTGGTTGTCATTGGTGCTAATAAAACATGAGGATTAACCATACTTTCCAATAAACCGTTATATTGTGATAAAATGGCATTTGATTTACTAACCAATGGAATTAATCTGTGCCAATCTAAATTTGTAACAGGTAGTTCGTGCGGAATATATGGTAACATAGCGTATCTCCTTTTTTGTGAATATAAGTTTAATAGTTTTATTTGTAAATCATAAAACGCAAAATATGAACAGCAAATAAGATTAGCCAATCACAAATGAAACACAAAAAAATACAGCGGTTCATTGTTAATAAAATATGGAACACAAAATATTTTGCATATCTTTGCATATCATAGATGAATTGCAAATTAGACCACATTTTCATTTTAAATTAGATTAGTCGTTTGAATTTGCGTAAATATCTTGCAATAAACCTATCCCATTAAGTCATAAACAACCCGTGGACTAAGAAATTACTTTTTCATAATAAAACCTATATCAGAAGTAAAATCATTATCCACGGGTCAAAATATGAGATTCTTAAATTTAGTATTCGCTTGCCAACATAACCGTCATGACTCTGTTTGTTATATCTGGATTGCTTGGATCTGCGGAATAAAACTGATAACTCTTGTCATAGTAATCGATTTTCCAATATATCTTTTCGCCGTTATAATCAAAACTGCCGAAATCGTGTTCTCCATATGGATCGTTTGCCTTAGTAAAATTATCAAAACGTCGGACTTCTGATAAAATTTCCGCGACTTCATTTTGACTTTTAGCACTAATTCCGCAAGTCAACATAACCTTTCCACCGCTAAAAGATTTTCTGAAATTATCGTTTAAGGTTTTTATATCTGTCATAACACGCACCTTATACTAACTTTTCAGCCGACAAAAACATTTTGAAACGTCTTAAGGCTTGACGAACAGATGTATGACTTCTCTTGCCATAGCCTGATTTTTCGCCGGTAATTTCATATTGAGGCAGGATAGAAGCGATATTTTCAACCAAGTAAGCGAGCGTAAATTCTTCTTTCCGGCATAATCTTTCTATTCTTCCCTTATAATCAAAGGCGGTAGAAGGTTTATAATTTTGTTCCAACAGCCAGTTTTCAAAATTCTTTAACATCTTAAAATCTCCTTTATCAAAAACTTAGTCAATAAACACCGGCTCAGAAAACACAGCCACCATAACCCATTGCAGTCTTTTACACTCAGTCAGGCAATCGCTAAAATATTGATAAGGCGTTGGAAGAATTGTATTGTTAAGTTTTACATACCACATTGTTTTTCCTTTCATAAATAGTGTTTTGCTCATTAACTATTTATATTATGCGGTATATTTTCCCATTTGCGAGCCCCTAAAACGCACAAACCTGATGACATTTTGCTACGATTTAGACGAGATTGCTAAGAAACAGACGGAATTGATGAAATGTGGTATATTTTTTTACAAACTAAGCAATTTTAGTTCAAAATTTTCTTTTACTTGTTTCCAATTTGGCATTTTTAAGGCTAAAAGATTATAAAAGTCGTCGGTGTGTTTATCAAAATAAGCATGGCAAAGCTCATGATAAATTACATAGTCTATTGATTGTTTACTGGCTTTTATCAACTCCGGATTCAGCACGATTTCATGTTTTTTAAGATAACTCCCCCAACGTTTTTTCAATTTTCTGATTTTAAGCGTGGGCATTTCTAAATCAGGAAAAGCTTTGATACATTCTTTCAACCTTTCTTGAAAAATCACGTTTGCGCGACCAAGCAACCAAATTTCAAAAGCTTTGTTAATTTCATCAATCTTTTGCGGTGCAGAAGAAAGAATATAAATTTTGTTTTTTAAAACTTTAACCACATTTTTGAGAGCGGCTTTTTCAATAATTATTTGATATTGTCGTCCTAAATAAAGCGCAGAACTTCCCGATTCATAAATTTTGCTTTCAGGAGCATTGAACTGCTTAAAATACTTAATCTGTTTGTTTATCCAAAGCTTTTTGCGCTTAATGAAATCATCAATTTCAAAGTCTTTTGCCTGTTGGGGCGCTTTTATTATCACCTGAAAATCAGGATATACTTCAGCAGCCAAAGATTTTCTGTTTTCTTTAATAATTTTGAAATCATTCATCAGAGCATATCCTTATTTTGTACGGCTAAATTCCATGCCGTATTAACAATTTGCTCAATCGTATCGGCAGAAAGTTTTTCATCAACCTCATCAAACAAATAATCTTCAATCGCAAAGAAAATCTCTCTTTTAACGGATGTATTGTTCTGAAAATCAACAATCTTATGCGCTTTAATAATTTGAACAATATCTTCA
This sequence comes from uncultured Pseudomonadota bacterium, assembly GCA_949289935.1. Classification (GTDB taxonomy): domain Bacteria; phylum Pseudomonadota; class Alphaproteobacteria; order RF32; family CAG-239; genus HGM16780. The sequence goes on from CASEQD010000001.1 coordinate 24,847, forward strand.
ATGATTTGAGAATAGTCGTTTTCGTCAGATTTAAAAAACTTTTTAATATTACGATAAAACGGATGATAAATTTTATTTCCACGCAATTTTTCGGGAATATCAGAATCTTCATAGTCTGTAACAGCTTGTTGGCATTTTTTTGCTTGAGCTAATAAAGCAGCTAAATCTTCCTTTTTAGCTTGTTTAAGTTCTTGCAAGATTTTATCTATTAATTTACTAAATTTGCCGTAAAAAGCTTCGTCTTGCTCATAACGTTCTTTAATTACTTTCTTGGTTTGAGCCAAAATGGCATCAGCTTTTGATTTATCCGATAAGCCATTTTTATCATCTTCAATATATTGGTTAAACTCCCTCATATCGGAAAGGTTGATTTCTTTAGATAAAATCTCAACATCTTTGGCGGTAACGTATTTATCCAAGAGTTTCATAATTTGGTCTTTATACTTGGAAAAATCTACTTTCTCGGCCAAAGAAAGTTGGGTTGTCTTTTTTATCTCTACAAAGCGCTTCAGGTCTTTCTTATATTCCAGAAGTTTGTTTGTATCCATTTTATTGTGAAAGTTGTAAAGAGAATAGCAAACGGAAAATTGTTTGATGAATTTGTTGACATCATTATAAAAATCCTCACGAACTTTTTCATTATTTTTCAAATATTCAACATAATCATTCGTATTTTGCTTATCTTTTATATCCTTAAATGCCGCGTGTAATCTGTCATAAATACTATTCAGCAGGTTGATTTGGCTGTCGGTATCCAATAAAGCTCTGTCAATATCCTGCGGATCATAATGAGAGAAAAGTTCTAAAGCTGATTTTAAATTTTTGGCATTTTTAGAATAATCCACAATCAAACCGGCGGTTTTGCTTTGTTTCCCGTCGGCTCCGTCATATACACGATTAACGCGGGCAATTGCTTGCAGCAGATTGTGATCTTTGAGCTGCTTGGCTAAATATAAAACCGTATCACAAGGAGCGTCGAATCCGGTCAGAAGCTTGTCTACCACAATCAGCAATTCGCAACCGTCGGGATTTTTCTTATAATCACGAATAATTTGCTTTTCCCGACTTTCTAACGAGCCGTATAGATGTTTTTGCTTAGCCATATAATCGGTTACGATTTTTTTATGCTCTGAAAGCGTATCATCTTTACCTTCATCCGCCAAAGTATCGGAAATAATCACCTCTGCTCTGATTTCTCCCAATAAATCCAGGGCTTGTTTGAACATAACCGCTGCATATTTACTTGGAGCGACAAGTTGTCCTTTAAGTCCGGTATTTTGAAAGTTTTTTACAAAATGGTCATTAACATCCAGGGCAATCATTTCAATTCGTTGAGATGTTTCTTCCAAAACCGAAGATGAAATGCACTTCTTGGCAAAATCTTTACGTTCACTTTCAGAAAAGCGACCGGCCAAACGTTCATAAAACTTATCGGCAATCTCATCAATCTTCTGGTCAACAAATCTTCCTTGGTAAATCAACGGCAAAACAGCACCGTCTTTTTCTGCTTCGGAAATGGTATATTCATCAATCAATCCGCCAAATTTTTCAATTGATTGAGATTTAGACATTTCTTTACCGACCAATCTGTCCGGGACTTTTTTCATCAAAGGCGTACCGGTAAAAGCAATTTGGCAGGCTCGGGGCAGAATTTTGTTCATCATCATATTGGCGTCACCGCTCTGGGTGCGATGTGCTTCATCAATCAAAACAAAAATATTATTGTCATTGTCTACAAAATCGGTTGGTTTATCAAACTTATGCACCAAAGTTGTAATAACGTCTTGCGGATTATGTTTAATCCGTTCAAGCAGGTTTTTGCATGAAGTTGCCTGCACAACGCCTTTTTTGATATTACAGGCGGCAAAGGTATCTCTGATTTGAATATCCAAATCCGTGCGGTCGGTTACCACAATTACGCGCGGATTTTTAATCTCTTCAATCAGATTTTTTACTAACATCACCATGGTTAGTGATTTTCCGCTGCCTTGTGTGTGCCAGATTAAACCGCCGCGCCGCCTGCCGTTTTCATCAAAATTTTTAATTTTTTGCAAAGTCTTTTTAACGGCAAAATATTGTTGATAACGTGTAATTTTTTTGATTCCGTTGTCATAAATTATAAAATTTCGCACTAAATCGAGCAATCGAGACGGAGAAAGCAGCGCATAAATTCCCAAATCCTGGGCGGATAAACTTTTTTTGGCGTAATGAACATAGTCTTTGCGCCGGAGGTCTTTGCAAACTTGCGAAACAGTATTGTCATCAATCGGTTTATTGATATATTTTAATACTCTTGTTTCATAATCTGCCGGAGCATCTTTTTCTTTCCAAACCGAATAAAATTCAAAAGGCGTTTGCATTGTGCCATATTTAATTTCATTGATATTAGTGGCAATCAATATTTGCGGAAACAAAAAAAACTTTGGCGTTTGTGCAAATTTTTGGTTGCGAATCATCTGATAAACCGCCTCATCAACCGGAACAGAGGCTTTTTTACACTCTATCACGGCAAACGGAATACCGTTGACGAACAAAACAATATCGGGACGACGGTTTTGGTCTTCTTCTATCTCAAATTCAGCTACAACGTGATAAACATTGTTTTTGGGCTCTTGCCAGTCAATAAACTTGAGTTGCGGTGAGGTCTTTTTACCGTTAATAATTTCCGGCACAGAGACTCCGCCGAGCAGGTTGGAATAAACATCTTCCGAGGCTTTAACCATACCATCGTCAAGTTTTGTTTTTTCAAGAGCATACAAAGCCTCATCAATACTTTTGTCCGAGATAATATCTTCATTGATGTTTCGCAGAGCTTTTTTTGCAATATCGTGCAAAATATACTGACTTTTGCTTTCCCGATGATTATTCACCTCATTTCTTGGGATATAATTATATCCGAGATTGATTAACTGCAGCAACGCAGGGATTTGCGAATTGCTCGCTTCATCAAAATCAGGAAGTTCATGCAAAATATCAGTCATCGTTTTAATCCTTTAAACCTTTCTTACATGAGTTTTACATACATGGCACATATAAGTATTATCTGAAGCACCTTGATATACCACACCTGTATAACAACTTTGCATTCTGATTAGGCAACATTTTTTCATCATTCAAAATCCCATAAAAAGTCTTTATCCACATCTTGAGATACGTATTCTATCGCTATCAATTGCCCTAAAGGAGTTAGATTATAATAAGAAAAGGCTTTTATATCATTATTAAACAATATGCTTGCGTCTGGATGACGTTTAAGAATTATATCATATACCTCACTCTTATTTACTTGACCACTCTTATAGGGTATATAAAATTTTTTAATTTTTTCTAATGCCTGCAATAATTTATCTTGATTTAAGTGTTTTTCAATAAATTCAAAAGAATTAAATTTAAGAACATATTTATTGGGATTTTTTAAACTTGGAATAAAGAAATTTTCAAATACATTGTTATTTAATTCTTCTAATATTTCAGATTTTTCAAATCCCTCATTAAAAGCTTGTGTTTGTCTGAATATATAAGTTTCTATACCTTGATAATCTGAAAACACAGGAGTTTGTAAACAATTTCTATGTTTTAAATATACAAAATCATTATTTTCCTTAGAAAGAGGAACAATCTTTTTCATATATTTTACTAAATTATTTATATATGAATCTAAAATATCAAGAGTTCCTGACTGATTTACTCCCCCTCGTAACAAAATGTATCCTAATATATCTAAATGTTTTTGATTTAACTTTGATAATGTATCTATAGCATCATCAATAAGCATTTGTTTATTTGTCTTTAAAGGAATAGAAGCTTTTTCTATTAGCATATTTGTTAAAATATTCAGATGATTTTCATCATTGGATATAGCATAGCATTTTTGAGATTTAAAAATTGCCTCTTGTATTGCAGGTTCTGTTAAAGCTTCTTCAATTTTCTTTCTAATCTCATCATCTTGCTTTGCTAATTTTTCAATAAAAATATCTGTTAATTCAGAAGCTCTTGAAAAAGCTTTATCTTGTGCTTCTTTTTGAAATTCCATAATATTATTTTTATAAACATCTAAACAAATCTGTCGACATTTCTCTTCTGTAACACCATTTACAATAAGCGTATCAACTTTAATTTGTTGTATTTGACTATCTGAAATATTAGAATTTTCTTGCTTTGTTTTTTCCGCCATACCATAATTTTCCATTATTGATTAACAGATTGAGTAATCTGGGAATTGTTAATGTTTTTATTATTTTGAGAATTTTGTTTGTTACTAATATACTTATTCCATGAAAGGGTTATACCACTTCCTACAATTCCTCCAATAGTTCCACTTATTAATTCGGAAAGGTGATTTATAAGAAATTGTATTATTACATTTATCATATTCTTCTCCTTAATTCACTTTCACTCTGATTTTGCCGGTGAGGAGTTGTTGCATCAGGGCTTTTTTCTCTAGCTTAAAAGCCTCAAGCTTTTTGTTTAAGAGCTCAATTTCTTCGTCAGCTTTAGATAAAATCTCCGCAATCGCCTTTTGCTCTGCAAGGTTGGAAGGGAGCTTTATTTTTATGCTTGTTAATGTCTTAAAATCAACGGTTTCTCGTACACTTCCTTGTGCTGAACAATTAATTTTTTCAATAAATTCTGAACTTTTTATAAAATGTTTCATATATAAATCTAGTAATTTCCCATTACATCTGAAGACGACATACATGGGGCTTAACAATCCATTTTCAAAGTTATTTAATTGGTCAATGGAACCAACATTAATTCGAGATGGATTATAAGCAAAATCTCCTCGTTGAACAATTTTATAATTACTTAAATCTTCACTTGCCACATTTCTTGAAAATTGTTCTTCTGGTAAAATGAAGCCTTTACTGTTTGTAACACTAAGTACTTGGGAAATTTTTAGTTCTTTATTTCGTTCTGAAATGTTAATTATTAGTTCTCCCAATTTTACTTCATGCCAAGGGGTGGAGAAGCCTTTGAGGCGGTGTTTACCGGTAAGGAGTTGTTGCATTAAGGCTTTTTTCTGAATTTTCTTTTTTTCAATCAAAGCCGATAATTTTTCAATCCCGTCATCCCAACAACTCAATATCTCCGCAATCTTCTTTTGTTCAGGTAATGGAGGAACCATGAGTTTATACTTTTGAACTTGTGGTACAGTTAATTGGGGTACTCCTGTTGTTTCGTTATAAAAGCAAATACGACTACAGGAAAAACTCATAAACTTTGCGTCTATTCCTTGTTTTGGAATCGCGGTTATAAGACGTACAATAGGTGTAAAATATCCTTTTCGATAAAAGACTTTTCCTATATCACCACGTCCTGTAATAGTTATGCACTCAACTGTAATTTTATATTTTGAACTATATCCATAAAGACCTTGATTTGTTAATGCGTTTGCATATATGGGATAAGGATGCGCCTCATCTTGTGTGAATGAAAAACAATCTTTATCTACATCTCCTCCTGCTGAAAATGAAAAACAGTTTTCCAGCTTTTTAATACTCCACCCTTCAGGTATCTTCTGTTCAATCTTTGTCATTCGGAAATCTCCAAATACTTACGATAAATTGCTGCCGGATCAATGTTGAGGAGTTCAAGTGTTAACGCCAATTCTTCGTCCATATTCTTTTCTTTTGCAGAACCGTCTGGTGTATGAATTATTTGATTGTATAAATCGGCAGCTTTTGATGCTTTACTGCATATATCCTTTAAATATAGTACAATATCATTAGGTAAGTAAAGTTGGGCGTTTTTGTATGCTTTGAAGATGTATGTTAAAATCTCAGGAGTTACATGGGTTGTTCTACGAAGTTCAAATAAAAAAGAAGAAATGTAGTCATAGTTATCTATAAAAAGTTTCTTATCGTCAGCCGATAATGCTTCTTTTTTATTCATAAAATCGATTTCATAGTCGCCAAGTTTAATACGAGCTAAATCTAAAAATGTTAAAGTCCAGCAAATCAATGCGATAATTCCAAAACCATATCCGTCTTCATCTTGGGCTATCAACTCATAGGTAAGATATAAAATCCCCAGCAACACAATATATTTAGTTATTTTTTTCATCTTTTTCTTTGCCTCTATCATCAAATTGATTACTCTTTATAAAGTTCAATTTAAACTCCTCGAAAAATTTGAATAGTTCAATTTTTCCATCCTCTACGCTCCCAGTTCTTCCCTTATCATTCCTTATCTTTCTTCTCTAATTTCTTTTCTAACTGCTCAAGTTCTCTATCAAAGTCAGAAATGTAATTGGCGTCTTGAATAACTCTGAATTTTTCATATTCCTGAGTAGCCAAGGCAATTGCAACCTCATGGCTCACTTTTCCGGCATTGTTCAAAATATCATATTCGCTAAACTTGAGAAAGGCATTTAACTTTTCTACCCAATCAGCCATTTTCATAGGTACATGCCTAATTGCTTGTAATTCCGCATAATCGATATACATTGAAACGATGCGATTCAAATGAGATATTTCTTCCTTTTTGAGATAATTTTTAGCTATCCCCGTATCTGAAAGCATAATCTTACCTTTAGGAGCTCTTTTCCAAGTGGTTAGCCCCATATTGGGTTGGGTACTGTCTGCTCGTTCTTTAATAATTTCCGCCGCAGTATGTCCGGTAATGGCAAAATGTAACTTATTTTGGACCGTAGCAAAAAATGTTTTTGTCATCTCTACATCTTTGGAGTAGTCAATACTTGTGGCATAAATATCTGTTATTTTTTGATAAGCCATGCGTTCAGAAGCGCGAATATCACGAATTTCTTCTAACAGTTCATCAAAAAAACGAGTGCTGAATTTGGAGCCATATTTGAATCTGTCGGAATCAATGACAAAACCTTTATATACATACTGATGTAATAAATTTGTTGCCCATTGTCTAAATTGTGTACCGCGAGGAGAATTAACCCGATAACCGACGGCCAAAATAGCTTCCAGAGAATAAAAATTGGTGTTATAGGTTTTGCCGTCTTCCGCAGTATGTGCAAATTTTGCACATACTGAATCTTCAATTAATTCAGAGGCTTCAAAAATATTTTTTAAATGCTTGGTTACAACACTTCTGTCAATGTCATACAATTCTGCAATTTTCTTTTGTGTTAACCAGACATTATTATTTTCATAAAGAACGTCAATGGTTACACTACCATCCGGAGATTGAAATATCACCAGCTGATTATCAGATATTTTTTCCATCTTCTATGCTCCCAATTCTTCCAAATAATCTTGCATTTGGGCTTGGACTTCTTGAAGTTGCAATTCCAAATCGGCAATTTCGGCTTTAACAGCACTTAAATCAATTTCTTCTTCCTCTTCAAAGGTATCCACATAACGCGGGATATTTAAGTTAAAGTCATTTTCTTTAATTTCGTCAAAGCTGGCTAAATGAGAAAATTTCTCAATTTCCGCACGTTTTTTATAAGTTTCAAATATCTTGTTGATATGCCCCGGCTCAAGCGTGTTTTGATTTTTACCGGCTTTAAATTCTTTGCTGGCATCAATAAACAAAACATCTTTACGCTTTTGATTTATTCCGCCTTCTTGTCGACTCTTGTCAAAAATCAAAATTGCCACCGGAATCCCCGTGGTTTGGAATAATCCAGCCGGTAAACCGATAACCGCGTCAAGCAGATTTTCTTCTATCAGAGCTTGACGAATCCGTCCTTCTGAACTGCCGCGGAACAAAACGCCGTGCGGAACAATCACCGCAACGCGTCCCGATTTTTCTTTAGCGGTGGCTATCATGTGCGAAATAAATGCGTAATCTCCTTTGCTGGCCGGAGGCATTCCACGATCAAAACGGTGATAAATATCATTTTCTAAAAGCTTGTCTCCCCATTTATCTAGGGAAAACGGCGGATTAGCAACAATAATATCAAATTGCATTAATTTGTCGTTTTCTCTCAACAAAGGATTGTTCAGCGTATCACCCCATTCAATACGGGCTGAATCCTTGCCGTGCAAAAACATATTCATGCGCGCCAAGTTATATGTGGCGCCGATTTTTTCCTGCCCGTAAAGCGCATAATCTTTGGAGCCTTGTTTCTCAACTTCTTCTCCCGCCAAGAGCAACAAACCGCCTGAACCGCAAGCCGGATCGCAAATCCTGTCTCCCGGTTTAGGCATAGCCAGTTTAGCAAGCAAAGAGGCAACAACTTTCGGCGTATAAAATTCACCCGCTTTTTTTCCGGCATCTGAGCCAAAGCGTTCAATCATATACATATAAGCATTGCCAAGTAAATCTTCGTTATATTCAGACAAGTCAACCTTATTAAAATCTGCAATCAGGTCGCGAATCATTTTGTTGCGTTGGCTAGTCTGTCCTAAAATTGCATCAGAATTAAAATCTACGGTAAAGATATTTTTTAACAGATTTTCGTTGGCATCTTCAATCTTACGCAGAGCCTTGTTGATTATCTCGCCAATGTTGTCGGCATTTTGGGAATCGTAAATATCATAAAAACTTGCGCCATCCGGCAAAACAAAACGCGCATTTTTCAAGCGCAGAGCAATGCGATCTTTATCATCACCATAGCGCTCTTGCAGTTTTTTAATTTCGGCCTGTTTGATGTCGCTTATATACTTAAAGAACAAAAAGGCTAAAATGTAGTCTTTGAAAATACTGCCATCGACCACACCGCGAGCCGAATCTGCCGCATTCCATAAAAGTTTGTTTAATTCATCTTGTGAAAGTTTAGCCATTTATATGCTCCTTAATGGTTTGGGTGAAAACACCTTTGGTAAGAATGTTCAAATTATGTTTTAATTTTTCCATGATTTCCAACTCTTTTTGCTGGCCGTCAACGATTTTTTTCAGCTGTAATTGCTTGGTAAGCGGAATTAACGGAATATCAATATCCGAAAGCTCCTTGAGTGTTAAAGAGGAAATCCTTTCGGTGCTTTGACGGGAGTTTCTGGTTAAAATATCCAAATGAAATTTAAGAAAAGCATAAACGTATCCGCTCGTAAAATTGCTATCCGTTATTTGTATTTTGTAAAACGAGCTAGAGGGGACAGCTTTAAGCTCTTGCGTAATCAGCGTGACATTAAAACTCCCTTTACCGGCAAATAAAATATCGTTAGTTTTAAGAAAATATGTGTCTTTGAGCTGCGAAAGAGGCATTTTGCTTAGTGCGGTTTCATCAATCGTCCCGTTTGCTGAAATATCTTTAGGCGATACAACTCTAACATCTTCAACATCTTTTTGAAGAGAAGCCGGCGGACGATTGAAATTATATCCCGTTTTAATTATTGCTATATCTCCTAGTCTGGACAAGTTTTATCTCCGTAGTTTTAAAGCCTTGTTATACTAATGTTATATGTGAAGTTGATAAAAGTCAATAAAAATTTTGTAGTAGAAATAAAAAACATTTATATGTGGCATTGCAGCATATGGAACCAGGGAGAAGCTAAAAATAAAAATCTTTCGTTTTTACCAATTTTAAGCAAAAAAGTGTGTATTTTTTAATTTTTTCAGGTTAAAATGCAAAATGTGGGAAAAATTGCATGGCAAAATTATTTTTTATTGTCAGATACTAAAAATCCTTAAATTGCAGATGCAATTTAAGGATTTTGTTGTTTGTAAACATTCGTTAAGGACTATTTTACCGCGAAACAAATATAATCCACCGTTACGCCGAAATGTCCGGCCAGCGCAATAATATTTGCATCACAGACTTTCTGTCCTCTTTCCGTAAGCCAGTCTTCGGTTACACCGCCTGAAACTGTCAGACAAGCCTTTATACCGGCCCGGTTAGCCGCCAAAACATCTGTTATTAACGTATCTCCAACCATTAAGGCTTCTTCTTTATTTCCATTCAGCAAAGCTATTGCCTGATCCAAAATCCTGGCATCCGGTTTTCCGTAAAAAATAACCTTTCCGCCTAAATTTTTATAAGCCTGTGCAATGCTGCCCTGTCGGATAACAAAACGTCCGTTTTCCAAAGCCTTCATATCGGGATTGGCACACAACAGAGGAAGCCCGGACTGCACCAGTTTATCAAGAAGCGGATAAAAAACATCCATTTTCACTTGATCTTCCCCGTTTATTTGCGGAATGCCGCAATAAATGAAGTCGGCTTCATTTATATTGTCAACTCTCTCATAATGAGAGTTTGAGAACAATGCCGGCTCGGGATCCGGATTTTTAAAATTTGCCGTTCCAAATACATAATAGCGACTGCCGGAAACTTCAAGAGATTGAGCCTGAATAGCTTCGTATACAATCTGACCGGAGGTTAAAAAGAGATGATAATGCTTTCCCTTGATTAATCCCTTTTTGGCATAATGTATTTCAGCAACAGCAGAAGTCTGGGTGGTATTGGAAATAATTCCGACTTTTTTTCCGCCGGCAACCAACTCTTCCATTACACTGAGAGCCTGACTTTCAAGTTTACCGTTAATGTTAAAAACACCATAAGCGTCAAACAAAAATACGTTAAAATTTTTGGCAATTTCTCTAAATTTTTTCATAATAATTTATATTTAATAGGGTTTATGACTTATATTATGACAAAAAAATATTTTTGTCAAGTCAGATTAAGTTTCAAAAAAACATATACGAAATCTTATTCTTTTTTTCTGCGATAGTTGTTTAACTCTTCCAACCCGGCATGCATTCTCATAATTGACGATGTCGTTCCGTGTTTTTCCGGCGGCGTCATTTTTTCCGGAACAAACACGACAATTCCGTATACGCCGCTCAGCCCGCGGGGAAGTTTTTCAAGCGGTTTTTCCAAAATGTAATAATGACATTCCGAGGAGTGAGAAAAGCGCAAAGCATCTTTGCAGCCGGATCGGACATTCTTCCAATGCGTAAAATCGACCGGCATCCATTTGTCAATTGCGCTATAACCCCTGTCAATCAAAAAAGCGGCGTCTTTTTCGTCCACCGGGCGAAGAACACCATTTTTTACCAAGAAGCCGACGCCTTCATGATTTGGCAGTTCCTGCTGAATTTTAGCGGTTACATCAATATTCCGCGCCTGATGCATATAGCGTTCGTCCGGTAGTCTGGCGCCGATGTAGGTATTTTTTGTTTCAACAACATTGTTATCGGCCAGACCGCTGAGAAAAGCCTCCCGAACGCTGCCTTTCAGGCATTGATTACGCCAGACTTTTGTACCGACGGGAACACCCTGAAGCATTTGATTATCATCATCATAAGCCAAAATAACCCCGTAAATTTTTGTATCCGGCGTATAATGTATCTTCCATACTGTCGGTTCAAAGGAGCTCAAAGCCAGAACAACGCATTTTTCCGGGCGGTTAACTCTGATGTTTTTGACATGGGTTTCATAATTTTCATCTATGGCAAACTCGGCATAATCAATATTTAATCCGGTTCCGTTGGCATCAAAAGCATAAACTTCGCATTCCGGCGGAATATTCAGCGTTCGGCATTCTTCCCGCATCTGTTTATAATTCGGATTTTGCTCAAGCAATATATTCAGCGCATCTTTCGTTAATTTTTCATATAGATTTTTGATGCATCTTTCCGTGAGACACCGGCTGCGCTTCAACTCCCATTCAGGGTTGATTTCGTTAAACTTTTTACCGCCGCCGGTATATTTTATCATTTCGTAAAAACGGTCAAATTTTTTATCCAGATTTTTTAAATCCATATTGCCGCATATTTTTCTTTCAACCCGGCTGATGTCTTTTTTGCCACAATCAAGCGGTTTTGCGCAAACAGCTACGGAAACAAAAAACATTCCCAGAATAATCAAAAATCCAGATAACGCGCGCATTGGTATTCTCCTCAAAAAATAACAATGTTCAGGGTACGATTTAAGTCTTAAAATTTAATGAAAACGCCGTTTTGGGAGGCACCCGCTTGATTTTCAAGGAAAACAGGTATATGTTGTTTGTTGTTTTTTATGTATTAAAAGAGGAATTTATGTCCGTTGCTACAGATGAGCTCATCAGAAAAGCAGAAAACACGCACTGCCTGAGTAAAGAAGAAATTGTAAAACTGCTGGCTCTTCCAGATGAAATTTGTCCGTCCCTATTTGCGGCGGCTGACCGGGTGCGCGCCCTCCATGCGGGGAATGATGTTCATTTGCGCGGGCTGATTGAATTTTCAAATTATTGCAAAAACAACTGCTGCTACTGCGGCATCCGCCGCGACAATAACAAGCTCCGGCGCTACCGCATGATGCCGGAAACTATTATCGCATCTGCCCGAAAAGCCGCAGAATGCGGTTACAAAACCGTCGTATTGCAATCCGGTGAAGATGCTTTTTATACGATTGAGCGGCTGCAGCAGATTATTCGGGAAATAAAAAAATACAACCTTGCCGTTACACTGAGCATCGGAGAAAAAAGTTTTGACGAATATAAGGCTTATAAGGAAGCCGGCGCCGACCGTTATCTGCTACGGATTGAGACCACAGATAAAGAACTTTATCACCGCCTTGATCCGGGAATGTCATGGGACAACCGAAAACGCTGTCTGGATGATTTAAAAAAACTCGGCTATGAAACAGGTTCCGGTTTTATGGTCGGACTACCGGCGCAAAGTCTTGCTTCCCTTGCCGAAGATATTTTATTTTTAAAACGTTTGGACGTCGATATGGCCGGAATCGGCCCCTTTATCCCGCATCCGGATACACCGTTGAAAGATGTCGAAGGAAAAGCTTTTTTTCTTTCGTTGAAAACAACAGCCGTTACGCGCTTGCTGCTGCCGGACATCAACATTCCCGCCACCACCGCCATGGAAGCCCTGCATCCGCAAGGACGGATTATGGCGCTGCAATGCGGTGCCAACGTCATTATGCCCAATGTTACGGATTTGGAACGCTGTCGTCTTTATAAGCTCTATCCGGGGAAGCCTCTTCCCTCTTTTTCAATTGAAGAAGGCCGAAAAGAAACCGAAGCCCTTGTCCGTTCCATCGGACGACGGGTTGGAGCCGGATATGGTTTCCGGAGCAAAAAAAATCAGTAATAACCGAGATAATACCTTTGCTTCAGGACTATTCCGTTTTCCGACGAACTGTCATAAACAAAAGTATGGTCGGCAATCTTTTTATATTTATCCAGATATTTATCAATCAGCGCCGCCCGTTGCATGATTATTTCTTCCGGCGTATGGCGTTTGGTCTCTTTTTCACGCGCCTGCGCACGTTTAAGCGCAATTTTCGGATTACACAAAATGTAATCCGCCTCCGTCCGGTATCCCAAAAGTTTGGCATTTTTGAAAAGCTCGATATGCGCTTCGTTAACCCCGCTGTGTTCAAAGAAAATATTCAACTTGCGGATAAGCGCCCGGCGTAAAACCTCATAACCGACAACCCGCGCCGTCATTTCCCATTTTTTAAAACTCTCGACGCCGCCAAGCTGGTAAATATCCCGTCGGTAATCGGGAATGCTTTCCATAATTTCATCAAAGCTTAAATAAACGGAATTGCTGTTTTGTAAATGGCGGCAAAACGTGCTTTTGCCTGCACCGGGAATTCCTCCGACCTGAACCAGCATCGGACGGGGCGTCGGATGAGCACCGGCCAATGTTTCCGTAATGATGGTTTCATAAACGGAATTTTTTATGTCTTTATAATTAAAAAGCACCAATGATTTAATGCTCGGCATTAAGTCTGAAATATCCATAAAAGGCCTTCTTTTTTGTTGCAACGCTATAGTTGTAACACATTTGACAGAAAAAGACAACTTTTTGTTAAGAAAAAATATAAAAAAAGAAATTATTGTATGAAAAACTATTTTGAAGTAGACTGTTTTTTATAAAAAAACATAACTAAAAGAAAGAACGAAACATGACCAAAATTACCTGGAAAGCAGGCACTATGCTTTATCCCGTTCCGCCGGCGATGATTTCCTGCGGAACGCTTGAACATCCTAACATTATGACTGCGGCCTGGACAGGCATCATCAGCAGCGAACCGCCGATGACTTATGTGTCCATCCGTCCGTCGCGCTATTCGCACGGCATTATTAAAGAAAGCGGCGAGTTTGTGATTAATCTGCCTACACTGGCGATGGTTACGGCCGCAGACTTTTGCGGCGTAAAATCCGGCCGGGATATTGACAAGTTTAAAGAAACCGAATTAACACCGGCTCCCTGCACACAAGTCCGGGCTCCGCAGATTGCAGAAAGTCCGGTTTCGATAGAGTGCAAAGTGAAAGAAATCAGAAACTTCGGCACGCATGATATGTTTTTGGCGGAAATCGTTGCCGTTAATGTCGATGACAAATATATTGACAAGGACGGAAAATTCTGGATTGAAAAAACCGGACTGCTTGCTTTTGCCCACGGACATTATTTTACACTGGGGCGGAACCTGGGGAGTTTCGGTTTTTCGGTCAATAAAAACCGGTTGGCCATGATGAGAAAAATGGAACGTATTGAAGTTAAAGTCAAAGAACCCAAAGTTCTGATTGAAAAAAACGCCGAAAAAGAGGCCAGACCTTACAGCAAACCGTCAAAATTTTCCAAACGCCATATCCGCTCCAAAGAAAACAGCCGCCTCCGTTTGCGCGGAAAATTCAGAGGAAAAAATAAATTTGACAAAGATCTTGTTTTTGACGATGCTTATACCACACCGGGAAAAACTCATAAAAAACATTTTGCAAAATAGTAATGAAGGCTCAGTAAAAACTGAGCCTTATTATTGAAGAAAAATAACCGGATTGTTTTTCTGCCTCCAGCCCTACCTCAGGAGGAGAGGAGGCGGAGAGAGGCCTAGGCCTACCTTAGGGGAGGAAAAGCGGCGGGTTAAAACTCAATCACCGGACGGACAGTATAGTAGTTACTATCTTTATAGTTAATACCATATCCACCCGAAGACGCGCGCCAGCTCAACGCTCCGTAAAAGCTATACTCGGCCGACGACCACCAAGTGTTAGCGCCGATGTTTTCTTTGTTTATTCTGGTCAGGCTTTGATCAATAGCCGTTTTGTTCTGATAAATGTTGTTTAACACGCCATAGGATGGCAGACACCATTTACCTTTCGTTTCAGGCATTGCTGACGGGGCGTAATCATATGCTTTGCTAAAGGCCGGGTAATAATATTTATACGCACTATCGTCATCGTATCGTTTGTTACTGTAATCAATGACTATTTTGGTATTTTCACAGCTGGAAAAGTCGTTCTTTTCATCATTTTCTGAAGTCCAATTATTTAATTCAGAAATATCGACTTTTTCCGTCGACCATTGGTAACTTCCCAGACCTTCTAGAGCCAAAGCCTGGCCGCAGTTGTCAGAGCTGATATAAACGACGATAGCAATTGGCGTCTTGCCAGAGATGACATCGGCAGAGCATGTGCCGTCTGTGTAAAGAATATCGGCGATTTTGCAGTTTTTAGCTTTACCTGTACATTTTCCAAGAGGCGACTCAGCTTTTTTTTCGCATTTGTCATTTTTCCATTCATAGCCGGAAGCACAGGTACAGGAGGCATATTTGTTATTACAGGGCGTTCCGCTACCGGATTGATAACCGGTGCCGGAACAATCATATTTGAAGCCGTATTCGGTACAAGTTTCTTCTTTGCTGGACGGGCATGCCCATTTATCGCCGAACGGGCATTTGATGCCTTTTCCGTTCGGACAGGAAGTTTCGGTGTAACCGAGCGTCGCACAGTCGGAAGTTGCGATACATTGGGCGGAAACAGAAACAGGAAACATAAAAGAAGAAGCCAGCAGGATAAAATATTTACCTCTGGCGGAATAGGAAATCACACACATTTCATTCTCCACACTTTATTACACTTTATTACACTGGTTTTAGTGTAGCATGGATTTTGCTATTGTTCAATGGTTATTTTCATGCAGAGGTGAAAAAAATAAAGAGGATTTTTTTTATTTGATTCATACCCCCTCCTGCTCCCCCTACTCAGGGGGAGAGCTAAAAGAGGGCTCCTACTTAGGGGAGGAAAAATGGAGAGAAGGCTCAGGAGAGGAGACAAAAGGTGGAGTCCTACTCAGGGAGAGAGAGGGGCTACTCGGGGAGACTGCAATATTCAGAAAATGCCTTATTCCGAAAAAGAAAATCAAAAACCGGGAAAATAATCCCGGTTTTTGATTTTCCGTCAAAACGGCTTGAGTTCGGTCTGGGTTTCATACAAATACGAATCCGAACAATCTTCGCCGCTGCAGGGTTTGAACACTTTTGCCCGGCCGTCCTTTCCGGCTCCCCGGACTTCTATGGACGGAACATAATGTTCATTGACTTTGACCTTAAAGGTAATGTAGCCGACATGGCCGGTTTCGTCAACGACATATATTTTCACCCGGTATTCGCCTGTGTCGGAAGGCATGCCTATGCCGCTCAGAGTGTATGTATCTTCATCATAATTCATCCATTTCGGCAGAGCACTGTCATCTTCCAAACCGGCTTTGGTGGTAATCCGCCCTTTCAAATCAAGACGATCAAACAGCGCGTTCGGCAATGTTATACTGAAATGTTCGCCAACCTGAACTTCAATATCCGGAACCAAATCGGGCGATGTCATATTTACCGGCGGACGTTTGGCCGGAACTTCAAGCAGATAAGGACGATTGTCCGGCAAGAAGCCGCGATCGTGCCATTCTTTCATAACATCACGCAGATAAAGCGCTATGCTTGAAGGCTTTTCACTCAACATGTAATAAGGCAGCATGTCCAATCCCAAAGATAAATATAAATTGCCCAAAGCATCCTGAACATCGGTATAAGCCAGCCAGGCCTTGGTTTCGTCATCCACAGCCCGGGCGGCTTCGAGTTTGCTTTTTTCTGCAAAACTACCATTTTGGATGGTAACATCTTCGGCAATATTTTCCGAAGTGCTGGCTATTTCCATGCTGATTTCATAATCTTCAACCGCAGACATATATTGCGCCCAGGCTACATATACCTGACTCAGAATAATGGCCGTCGTCCGCTGGCGGCGCAACGTGATGTAATCAGCCTGATTGACGGTTCCGGTATTTTCTTCAAAAACGCTCATGCTGACTTCACGCGCTTTTTTCGACCATAATTTGTTATAATAATTGGGATCTTTTTTATAGTTGTTAACTCCCGGATCTTCAAACTCTTTAATCTGGATTTTCAGATTGTTAATATTAACGCCGATATCATAAACTTTCAGCTCGGGACGATTGGTCAGTGCCAGCCATTCCAGATCAGACAGACTGCTTTTGATTTCCGGAAGAGCGAAATTGCCATATTCGGCGCCGACCAGCCGGTATTGCGTGGAAGGGTGAAAGCCCATGAACGATGCCAGTTTTGTTTCGGCGCTTTCCATTTCACGCTTTAAATCCGATGATTTTTTTACGGCATCCATATATTTGCGCTTGCTGACGAGCTCTTCTGTACTCAGGCTCCGTCCTTCAGCCGCATATTGTCTGGCTTTGGAATTGATTTCATCAACCTGGAGAGTCATGTTTTCAATCATGGCATCCAGCACGGGGATGAGTTTTTGCGCAGACAGGGTTTTCCAATAAAGGGCGCGGGTTTCCTGCAAAATATTGTGAATAACCTTGCGGCTTTCTTCAAAAGAAAGTTGTTTTTGATATTTTTTGTTGCCGGCCTGATAATAAACTGCAGACATATCCAGAATATTCCAGGCAACTTTCAGATCCGGGTTCAGATTTGCCGAGCTCGGCGTATTTATATAACCGGCCTGCAGCAAAACATCGGTAAATTTTCCATCCGGATTTTTGCCTGCTTCGACAAGACTTTGCTTATAAGATTCCAGACGGCGGGTGTAGTTGTATTTCAGGGCAAGAGCCATTGCCATGTACATATCTATCGGTTTTTCGATTTTTCCGGGCGTGGCCTGATACATGTTTTGCAAGTCAACATCCACGCGCACGGCGGCATCCCAGTCCGAATAATATGCCATGGAAGAAGAAGGAGCAGGTTCGTGCACTTTCTTTTTTATTCCCGGTTGCTTTTCGGGGACTTTTACAGTGTTTTGCTTTTTCAGCTGATTTTCAACGGCCTCCGCTTCGGGATGCGGCGTATACGGCTCTTCCCGGTAAGCGCAGGATATGACAATGCCCAGAGCTGCCAAAACCGATAAAAGTTTTTTATTCATCATCTAAACCCTTTATACACTTTTCGTATGTTATATATTTATAACATTAAATTCAACATGGGTAGTATTTATTTGCTTTTATTCAACTTTCATGCAAAAATATTTGTTGAATGAACGCAGGCCTTATTTGAGGGATGAGCAATAATGCTGGATATTTTTCATACAATTTTCAAATATCGTGAAAAAGAAAGCCCTGACAGACTCGGCTATTATCCCGAGCGCGTTCATGTCAATGCCATGCCCGAAAGACGCTATTTGTGGACATCGCGCATTTTGGTCATATGCGCCAGTCTCAGCATCTGCCTGAACATGATGCTGGCAAGCACAATTTATGTACTGCTGCCGCAGCGCCGGGTAGCTCCCCAGCTTTTCCAAATCAATAAAAGTTTCAGTCAACTGGAGCAAGTGCAGCCCGCAGAAATCATTATGCCGGTGGGAGACCTGGTGGCGGAACAACATATTAACGAATATATCATGCTGCGCTTTTTAATTTCTTCCGATTACGACGAACTTATCAGCCGCTGGGGAAGAGGCTCGACAATTTACTGGTATTCAACTTCGCCGGTGTATGAAGATTTTTCCAAAAACGATGTGGCCTATTATGTTATGCAATTCAGAGAAAGAGGATTGCAACGGGATGTCGAAATAGACTGGACACGACCACTTTCCCGAGGCTTGTGGCTGGTGCAATTTAAAACGCTTGATTATCTGCCCGAATATGATTTTCCAATCGTCAACTTCTGGCGGGCAACAATGAGAATCGGTTTTACAAATATTCCGTTTCAAAACAGAGAAGACGCCATTGTCAATCCTTTCGGCTTTCTGGTTACGAGTTTTTCGTTGGCTTATCACGGTTCGCCCCAAGGTTCGCAACATTATCTGGAAACGGTCAAAGAAACAACACAGCAGCGTTTCAGATAGTTCGGAAAGAATCGTCAAACAGATATTTTTTCTGTATCAGGCAATGGTTTAAAAACAATGTAAAAAAGCCCAACCAGAAAAAGTTGTACAAAATTTCGATGAATATTCTCTGATAAAAAGAATATTCACCAGCCGCGCTCTGAAAATTAAAATAAAAATTATTGAAAAACAGCATCATTCCCAAAAATATCAAAAACAACGAAAAAATAATCCGCAAAAGATTTCCCCGGCTGCGCAGCCAGATATCCGTCAGGCGCGGCGGACTTTTCCCTTCGGCAACAAAAGCAAACAAAGATAAAAAGCGGACACAAACAAACGGCATAAAAAAACCCAAAGATACAAAAGCAAAAAAAGCCGTTTCAATTCGCCAATCCGGGTCGGGAACCCTGACGTATAACGTCCATAAAGAAACAAGCGGCACCAGCAGCAATAAAATAAAAGAAAAAGATAATAATGTAAATTTTAGCATCCTTCCTCCCAAAACAGCCATGTTTTTCAGAGAAAAACCTTCTCCCGACAAAAGCCGCAGCCATACAACGGCATAAGCCGCCAAAAAGATAAAACGCAGTACAAAATCAATCCAAAATCCGGTGGTTGAACAGTAGATTCCGGCAGCAGACACTTCCATTCCGTAGCGGCAGACATACGGCGCTCCGACCAAAAATGCCGACAGAGAAACAAGCAGTGAAAAAATGCCGCCCGTTTTAAAAAAAGTTCCAAATTTATTGAAAAAAATTCCCCATGGAACAAAAGCTATCATTCCGTACGGGATTTTTATCCACGTCTCGTCTTCCGGCCTTTCGCCAACGCCAAGCACATATCTGGTATAAAAATTATCAATTTTTTCACGTACGGACATTGCTTATATCTCCTTGATTGACGTAACCCCAGGAATGTTGCGGATGCGGCTCAGAAAATCACTGTCCGCAAAAGCGAATCCTCCGGGAAGTTCTATGCGAATATCCCATTCGTCATTATCCGGCACAATATAAATTTTATTTTTGCCGTTTTTATCCTGACCCAAAATTTGTCTGAGGCCGCCGACGGCCGCCTTGTTATTGACATTGATTATCAGTCCGTTTGACACTTCGGAAACCGCCTTGTCCAACGTTTCCACCGTATTTATCATTATGCGGGGATTGGCTTCTTCCGACTGTTTGTCTATGGTGACGCTGACATACAGCGGCAATCCGGAACGAATGACATCTTCATAACGGGTCATTGCTTCGGAAAACAGCAGTCCTTCAAATGCGCCGCCGGTGTCAGACAACCCGAGAAAAGCATATTTATTGCCGGATTTGCTGACGCGCTTCTGAAAGCTGGTTACACAACCGGCCAGCCGGGCACGGATTGTATCGCCGGCATGAATATTATGCAAAACTTCAACACTGTTTTTTACACCAAGTTTTTCCATACCTTTGCTGTAGCTGTCCAAAGGATGAGCCGATAAGTAAAATCCTATCGCTTCGGCTTCCAGACGCAACTTTTCAAGCTCCGGCCAATCCGGCTTATCCTCCAGTTTTACTTTTGAATGCAATTCTTCAGTTCCAAACAACGAAGCCTGTTCGCTGTTTTTCATTTCCGTCGAAGAATAAATATGGCGCATAATCAATTCCACATTGGCAAACAAACTGCCGCGGTTTTTATCAAGACAGTCAAAAGCACCTGCCTTAATCAGCTGCTCAAGCTGGCGGCGGTTAATTTGTTTGGCATCTACGCGATGAATAAAATCCGACATGTCTCTATAAGGACCATGCGCTTCTCTTTCCGCTACGATGGAACGCATGTTTGTCTCTCCGACGCCTTTTATGGCGCCCAGGGCATAACGGATATTATTATCCTCCACAACAAAGTCCGAGCCGGATTTGTTAATATCCGGTTTCAAAACCTTATGCCCGATTTTTTTGACTTCTTCTTTAAAAAACTGCAGTTTGTCGGTGTTGGTAATATCCAGCGACATAACCGCACACATAAACTCAACCGGATAATGCGCCTTGAGATAAGCCGTCCGGTACGAAATCAGCGAATATGCCGCCGCGTGCGATTTGTTAAAGCCATAGGATGCAAATTTTTCCATCTGGTCAAAAATCGCCGCCGCCGTGCCTTCTTCAATGCCGTTTTTGACGGCGCCTTCGGTAAACATTTTGCGCTGTTTGGGAATTTCATCGCGCATTTTCTTTCCCATAACTTTTCGCAGTTTGTCGGCACCGCCCATGGTATAACCACCCAGCACCTGGGCAATTTTCATTACCTGTTCCTGATAAACCATGATGCCGTAGGTTTCATCGAGAATCGGCGCCAATGCCGGATGCAGGTAGGTAATTTCTTCTTCACCGTGTTTGCGTTTGATATAAGTCGGAATATTGTCCATCGGCCCCGGACGGTACAAAGACACAATAGCAACCAGATCCTCGAAACGGTCAGGCTTAATCTGGCGGTGGACATCCTTCATGCCGTCAGATTCAAATTGAAAAACCGCCACAGTTTCGCCGCGCTGAAGCATTTCGTAGGTTTCTTTGTCATCCAGGGGGATTTTTTCAATTATCAAATCTTCGCCACGGGTTTTCTTTATCCAGTCTACGGCGCGTTTAATGACTGTCAGGGTTTTCAGTCCGAGAAAGTCAAATTTAATCAATCCGGTTTCTTCAACATATTTCATATCGTACTGGGTTACCGGCATATCGGATTTCGGATCTTTATAGAGCGGCACCAGCTGATCCAGAGGCCTGTCGCCGATAACAACGCCGGCAGCATGCATGCCCGACTGGCGGTACAAACCTTCGAGTTTCATGCCAATGTCAAAAAGCTTGTTAATCTGCGGGTCATTCCGGCGCATTTCTTCCAATTCCGGCACCTGGTCGAGCGACTCCTGAAGCGTCGGGTTTTTACCCTGTACGCCGGGCGGTATCATTTTGGAAATTTTATCGGCCTGGGCGTAAGGCATCTGCATGACGCGCGCCACATCGCGGATAACGTTTTTAGCCTGAAGTTTGCCGTAAGTAATAATTTGCGCTACATGGTCAAAACCATATTTATTTTGCACATATTCAATGGTTTTATAACGATTTTCCTGGCAAAAATCGACATCGAAATCCGGCATGTTGACGCGTTCCGGGTTAAGAAAACGTTCAAACAGCAAATCAAGTTTCATCGGATCAAGTTCGGTTACCTTTAGCGCCCAAGCCACAATGGAACCGGCTCCGGAACCACGACCGGGACCGACCGGGACGCCGTGTGTCTTCGACCACTGGATAAAATCAGAAACGATGAGAAAATAACCGGGAAAGCCCATTTTTTTGATGACGCTGAGTTCATATTCCAAACGTCCGTAATAGCGTTTGTCTATTTCTATTTTTTCCTCGGGACTCATGTCTTCACGGTAAACAAAGTCGCGCATATGTTCGGCCAGCCCACGACGGGCGGCATAATCAATATATTCGTCCTGGGTCATTCCGTCCGGGCAAACAAAAATCGGCAGCAGAGGATCGACCTTTGAAGAAAGAAAATTGCAACGCATGGCAATTTTTACCGTATTTTCCACAGCTTCCGGCAAATCGGCAAAAAGTTCGAGCATTTCTTCCGGCGATTTCAGGCGGTTGTCCGGAGAATATTTTTTGCGGTTTTCATTGGCAATATATTCACCGGCGGCAATACAGATTAAAGCATCATGCGCTTCATACATATCCGCATCAAAAAAGAAAGCCTCGTTTGTTGCCACCAGCGGAATATTATATTTGTAAGCCAGATTGATAAAATCATCTTCAGTTTTGGCTTCAGCTTCCAAGCCGATACGCATAATTTCCATATACAGCCGATTGCCGAAAATTTCATGCAGTTTTACTGTCAGAGTTTCAGCTTCGGCTTTACGGTTTTCCAGCAACAGGCGCCCTATCTGCCCTTCTACGCCGCCGGTCAGACAAATGAGTCCTTCGTTCAGCTCTTCCAGATCAGACAATTTAAGCTGCGGCTTTTCTGTCGGCTGCGGATTATCCATATAAGAACGCTTCATCAGATGCATGATATTTTCATAGCCTTTGGCATTCATCACCAGAAGCACGATTTTATCCGGATCTATAATGCGTCCTTTGCTTTTTAACACATCATCGGCATCGGGGTTGCGCAAATAAAACTGGCAGCCGAGAATCGGCTTAATTCCTTCTTCTTTGGCATATTTGGAAACAGCTTTGCCGCCGAACATATTGGCTGTGTCCGTCAGCGCAACGGCACCGATACCCAAATCATGCAGCTTATGAATGAGTTTTGGAACCTGAATTGCGCCCTCGGACAAAGAATATGCGCTATGAACCCGGAGATGTACAAATTTCGGTGCGGCCATTTTTCTTAAATCTCAATAAAACGTTTTACTGAGGAGATGATATATGTTTTGCAGCACAGACTCAATACAAAAATCGGAGATATGCATGCCCTTATAACACAATGTTTTTAACAGCCGCGGGATTTGTTCAATCCAATTCGGCCAGGCGCCGCGCCTGGTCTTCTGCGACAAGAGCATCAATAATTTCACCCAACGCATCACCGGAAACAACTTCATCCAACTTATACAGAGTGAGATTAATCCGGTGATCCGTTACCCGTCCCTGCGGATAATTATAAGTGCGAATCCGCTCGCTGCGGTCGCCCGTACCTACCTGCAATTTGCGACGTTCGGAATATTCGGCATCAATTGCCGATTTTTGCGAATCATACAATTTAGCGCGCAGGTGGTTCATGGCTTTTTCTTTGTTTTTATATTGAGAGCGGTCATCCTGACACTGGACAACAATGCCGGTGGGAATGTGGGTTATACGAACGGCCGACTCCGTACGGTTAACATGCTGTCCGCCGGCACCGGATGCCCGATAAACATCAATTTTCAAATCGGCCGGGTTGATGTACATGTCAACTTCTTCAATTTCCGGCAGAACCGCCACCGTGGCTGCCGAAGTGTGCACCCGTCCCTGCGACTCCGTTACCGGAACGCGCTGCACCCGATGGGCACCGGACTCAAATTTCAGTTTGGAAAAAACATCTTTGCCGGTAATTTTTGCCGAAGCCTCCTTATAGCCGCCCAATCCGTTTTCATCTGCATTAAGAATCTCAAATTTCCATCCCTGTTTCTGCGCATAGCGCTGATACATTTCAAACAGCACGGCGGCAAACAACGCCGCTTCATCCCCGCCGGTTCCGGCTCTCACTTCAAGGATGGCGTTTTTTTCATCCTCCTCGTTTTTGGGCAGAAGAAGAATTTTGATTTCTTTTTCCAAAGCCGGGAGCTGATCTTTCAGTTCATAATATTCCGCTTCGGCCATTTCACGCATTTCTTTATCCAGAGAAGAATCGTCCATCATAGCTTTGGCATCTTTGAAATTCTGTACGACATGCCTGTAATTTTTGACAGCGTCTACCACCGGAGTCAGTTCCGCCAGCTCTTTGTTCATCCGAACCATATCTTCCGGCGCACAATCAGGCGACGAAATGAGCGCATTGATTTCATCATAGCGATTGACAACGCCGGACAGTTTTTCTGCTAGTTCCATTATTTTAATCCTTCAATTAAATCTTCCAAGGCAATCGTCCGCTGTTCGCCACTATCCAGATCTTTAACAGTTACATTTCCGGCGGACAACTCGTCCGAACCTATAATGATGGCTTTGGAAGCATTGGCTTTGTTGGCTTTTATCATACGCTTTTTCAAATTTCCGCCATAAGCCTGGTCGACATGGAAGCCGGCGCGACGCAATCTGTATGCTATTTCAAGGGCTTTGCCCCCAGTATCTTCCCCTACGGGAATAACCGCTATCGGACGCGGCAGAGAAACATCCGCATCCAGAAGCATAGACAGGCGCTCTACCCCACAGGCCCAACCAATGCCCGGCACTTTTCCGCCGCCCATCTGCTCAACCAGCCCGTCATAACGCCCGCCGGCCAACACCGTCCCCTGAGCTCCGAGTTTATCGGTCGTTAGTTCAAATACGGTATGGGAGTAATAATCCAATCCCCGAACCAGGAGGTTGTTTACCCTGTATTTTATACCCAACCAATCCAAACCTGCCAACACCGTGTTAAAAAAGTTTTTTGACGCTTCGTTCAGACTGTCCCGATAAAGCGGCGCACCGGAAATCACGGCCTTATCACATTCTTCTTTGGAATCGAGGACGCGAAGCGGATTTTTTTCCAGTCTTTCTTTGGAATCGGCGGACAGTTTATCATAATTTTCTTTCAGATATGCCACCAGTTTTTCACGATAGGCATCCCGGCTCTGCTTATCGCCGAGCGAATTTATTTCTACCGTAACCGTTCCGGCGAGCCCCAGTTTTTCAATAAACTCATACGCCATGGCTATGACTTCTATATCGGCCTGGGGCGTTTCCACGCCCAATAACTCGACACCAAACTGTGTGAACTGGCGCTGACGTCCTTTTTGCGGACGTTCGTAACGAAACATCGGCCCGGCATAATACAGTTTGACCGGCAAATTCTGCTGCATTCCGTCGGAAATAAAAGCCCGGACGACTCCTGCCGTTCCTTCCGGACGCAGAGTCAGGCTTTCACCGCCGCGATCTTCAAAACAATACATTTCTTTGGTTACAATATCCGATGTATCTCCCAGATTACGCGAAAAAACTTCCGTAAACTCAAAAACCGGGGTTTCTATTTCTTCAAAACCATATTTTTCAACCGTAGCGCTGCCTTCGGCAACGACTTTTTTTGCCTTTCTTTTGGCTTCGCCGTATAAGTCGTAAGTTCCGCGCACATTTTGCATTTTATTATTCATATCTTTTCCTAAAAATTAAACAGCTTTTTGTTCAACAAGCTTTACCAATTCTTCTACAATATCTTCATCTTTGACTTTATATGCCGGCCTGCCCGCAATATAAAGCATATTATCATCCTTTCCGCCACAAACGCCGAAATCGGCGTGCGCCGCTTCGCCCGGCCCGTTTACGACACAGCCCATAACCGCCAGCGTCAGTGTTTTTTCAATATGGGAAAGGCGTTGTTCCAAAGCCTCAACGGTTTTTTGCACATCATATCCCCGCCGGGCGCAGGTCGGGCAAGAAATAATTCGTACGCCACGATGGCGCAAATCCAGCGTTTTTAATATTTCATATCCGGTTTTGACTTCTTCTTCCACATCTGCCGTCAGCGAAACTCTCAGTGTATCGCCTATTCCTTCCATTAATAAGGTTCCTATACCCAAAGCAGATTTTACCGTCCCCGCCCGCAGGCCTCCGGCTTCGGTTACTCCGAGGTGCAGCGGATAATCACAGGCGGCGGCCAGCTTGCGGTAAGCATCTATGGTCATCAGCGTATTTGAAGACTTAACACTGATTTTGAATTCGCGAAAATCATTATCTTCAAGCATTTTTGCCTGTTCCAACGCACTTTCAACCATAGCGTCGGCACAAGGTTCGCCATATTTTTCCAAAAGCTTCTTATCCAAAGAACCGCCGTTGACACCGATACGAATCGAACATCCGTTGTTTTTTGCCGCTTTAACCACTTCTTTTACACGATCCGCTCCGCCAATGTTTCCGGGATTTATTCTCAAACAAGCCGCACCGTTGTCCGCTGCCAGCAACCCCAGACGATAGTCAAAATGAATATCGGCGACAACCGGAATGTTAACCTGCCGGACAATTTTTTTTAATGCCTGTGCAGATTCCCGGTCGGGACAAGAACAACGGGTAATATCACAGCCAACCGCCTCCTGCCGTTTTATTTGCGCAACAGTAGCCTTGACATCCGATGTCGGCGTGTTTGTCATGGATTGAACAGTGATCGGGGCGTCTCCGCCTACGGAAATTTTTCCGACCATGATTTTGCGGCTTTTACGGCGTATTATTTTTTCCATTTTTTCCTCTTTTATTATAACAAAAGAAAATAGCAAGTTTACGGCCTGCTATTTTCCCTGTATTAATTCCGGCTAATGATTTTCAGCAGTTTCCAACAATTTATCAACACTGATACCAGTTTTTTTCTTTTCTGTAAAGACTGTTGTCAGCTTGCCATCGACATAGACATCAACGGCATCATAACGACCGGCGGAAATAATCATGCCTTTTTCGTCGGGAACATTGTAAGTAAAACCGTCTTGCACAACTTTGCTGATATACAGCTTGTCAGCGTTTTTGGCTTCAATCCAAGTTTCTTTTTTTACTTTCATAACAACTCTGGCTTCATTTTCCGCTTTTTGCGGCACGGCTTTCCGAATATCCTCATCCGATTTGTTTTCATTGTTTATTTCGGCTTCAGATGCGATCTTGTTTTCCGGTTCGGCATTTTCATTAAAGCTAGCTTCACTGACAATAACCTGCGGCGTATTTTCTTCAGCTTCCGAAGTTACTTCAATAACCGGCAACTCCTCTGTTTTTTCTTCTTCCGTTTTTTGTGCCGCGGCTTTTTCTACTTCTTTTTGAATTTCAGCAGCTTCCTGCTCAGACGTTTTTTCAGCAACGGCAGGCTCTTCCACTTCAAATTCTTCAACTTCCAAGGGGAAATTTCCCGACGGCGTCGTTCCGTCGACAACCGGCGCCGTTGCAACACTCAAATCCGTCGACGGACGGGAATACAACACCCATCCGGCATAAATTAAGATTATGGCCAGCAGACTTAAAATAATATATTTCCGGTTGGGAACCGTCGCCTCGGACTGAGGCTCAAACATATAAAGATCTTTTTTCTGGCTGTTGGCATCTGTTTCTTCCCGGTAAAGCTGAGCCATGCGGACAGCGTTGAGGCCGAGATAATCGGCATAGGCTCTGACAAACCCCTGTCCGTAAGGCGCCGGCGGCAGCTCATCATAATTGCTGTCTTCAATAGCTTCCAAATAATTTTTGCGAATGCGTAAAATTTGAGCTATTTCATCCAGTTCTCCGCCTTTTTTCAAACGGGTTTCTTTCAGCATGGTTCCAACCCGGCCGTCATTTTCCAAAGCCTTTTCTTCAACCGCCGTTTCTACTTGTTTTGTTTCATCGGCGGGAACCGGCATTTTAGTGTTTTTTCTGACTTTTTTATTTTCGGCAGTTTCTTTTTTCACGTTTTTAATTCCCTAATTGTGTGATTTGGATGTTTGTTATCAAAACATATTTTTCAGTAGATTTCAATACCGTGATCATAAGCATATGCAAATAATTGGGGGCGAAGCGTTTTGCGGGTGGATTTCAGCAATGTTTGCACATAATCGGAAATTCCGCGAACATTGACGGAACGAATCATACTCTTGACTTTGCCGAACGATGCTCCCGAAGCAGAAAGATTCCGGTATCCCAACCCGATTAAAGTCATGGCTTCTATCGGATTGCCAGCCATTTCTCCGCATACCGAGCAATAGACGCCATGCTGATCGGCTTTGCGCACAATTTCGGACATAACGCGCAAAAACGGCGCCGACAAGACATCGTAACGTTCCGTCAGACGGGGATTTCCCCGGTCACAAGCATAGAAAAACTGTGCCAGATCGTTGGTTCCGACAGAAATGAAATCGGCTTTTTCTAAAATTTCATCCAGTTCAAATACGACGGACGGAACTTCAACCATTAACCCCACATTGACTTTTAAGGGAACAGGACGATTGAATTTTTTTTCTCGTTCCAGTTCAATCATCAATGTTTCTTTAGCTTCTTCAAACTCTGCCAAATCTGCAATCATCGGAAACATGACATTCAATTCACGCCCCTCCGCCGCAGCCAGAAAAGCTCTGATTTGTTTTCGCAAAATGGCCCGCCGATCCAAAGTAATGCGAATCGAACGCCAGCCGATGGCCGGATTTTCTTCACTCAACCCCGCCCAATAAGGCAAAAGCTTGTCAGAGCCGACATCAAGGCTGCGGAAAATAACTTTTTTTCCTCCGGCCTTATCCATCAGTTCTCGATAGCAGGCTGTCTGCTGTTCCACATCAGGCATTGTTTCAGCAGCCATGAACGGGATTTCCGTCCGATACAACCCTATACCGTCACAATTGGTTGTCTGAATATAATCCAAATCAAACGCCAGCCCAACATTTATGGACAATCCGATCTTAACACCGTCCAATGTTTGTGAAGGCAGGCGGCGCAATTCCGCCAGTTTTTCCTGAAGTCTGACGCTTTCGTCAATTTTAGCTTTGAACTTTCGTTTAATTTCTGCCGAGGGATTGAGATAAACATAGCCCTCCGTACCGTCAACCGCAACAACATCGCCGGAATTAACTTCTTCAAACAATCCTTTGATTTTCGCAACTACCGGAATGTTCAGCGCCTTGGCGACAATTGCCACATGCATGGTCGGTGTACCGTCTTCAATCAATAAGCCGCGAATTTTACGATAATCGTAATCCATCAGTTCCGCCGGCCCCATGGTCTTGGCTATAATTACGATGTTATCGCTTTCGGCTGCAACGGCATTTTCGGCATAATCGCCGTTTAAGTAAGAATGCAGCCGGTCTGCAACATCGCGCAAATCGTGCAGACGTTCTTTCAAATAATTGTCCCGGGTGGCTGACAGGCGGTTCCACATGTCCTCATAAGCACGCTCAATGGCGGCTTCCGCCGTGAGGCCGCTCATGACATTATCGGCAATTTTCTGAAACCAACCTTTGTCCCGCGCAAACATGAGATATGCGTCCAGAATATCCATATGCTCGCCGATACCGAGTTTGGTTGAATTGAATTTTTCCTCCAAATCCTCATTCATTTTTTTATGTGCGGCAGTCAGACGGTCAAGCTCTTTCTCCTTGTCTTCGGCAATAATTTTGCTGACGGCATGCCGACGACGGTGCAAAACGGCATTGCCAAGTCCGTATCCTTTGCTGAGGCTCAGCCCTTTTATGCGCTCGCGGGTTATCAGTCCGCGCTGTTTTATCAAATCTTTTTTGAACTCGGACATTTCATCGGATGTTACGATATCAGCCACAAACATGGCTATGGTTTCCAAAGTTTCCTGTTCTGCCGCCGTATATTCTTTGGGAGTGCGGTTTTCAATCAAAAGGACGCCGACCGAACGATTGCGGCGAATCAGAGGAACTCCGAGAAAAGATTTGTAAGCATCTTCGCCAAAATCTTTGTTATAAACATACTGGGGATGAGAAGGCGCATCTTTTACCGCCAACGGCCGGCAATATTTTGCAATATTACCTATCAATCCTTCCCCGACGCGGAAAGAAACTTTATGCGCGGCATCCGGATTAAAACCATAAGCCGAAAAAAGCTCCAGATAATTATCGTCAATGCTGATAAAACAGGATGCCGCATCTGCATGCATTTGCTCCGCAATGACCTGTGTGATGCGGTTTAACTTGTCTTCAACAGCGGTTTGTTCTTCGATAATTTCCCGAAGAAGCTTTAATATCGCAAAAGCCTGATTTGCGGCCGGCGCCTTCATTGCTCCCTATCCCGAAAAAAATTTAACTTGCGCTTTTTGTTATATTATTTATATTTTGTTTCATCAAGTCTAATATTTGGTTAAGGAGTTTGTAAATGGCAAATAATTATAAGAGGGGCGACCACGATTCAAGACCATGGGGAACATGGGAAGTTCTTGACGGCGGCAAAAATTTCTGTGTCAAGAAAATCCGTGTTGTTCCCGGAGGGAAGTTGTCTCTGCAGTCCCATCATTTCCGAGCCGAACATTGGATTATCACCGAAGGAGAGGCCGTTGTCACCCTCGGTGAGAAAAAAAGCATCAAAAAGGCAGACGAATCGATTTATATTCCGGCGGAAACAAAACACCGGATTCAAAACGACAGCACCGCAGACGTCATTTTTATAGAAGTTCAGACGGGCGATAACCTGGATGAAAATGATATTGTCAGATATGAGGATGTTTACGGCCGGGTATAATCTTTACAAAAAAGCTGCCGGATTTTGCCAATTTATATAAATTACTTCATTCGGCAGCTTTGGGGCAATTTGTTTCAGAAACCAAGATATCTGTTTAAATAATATATTTCCGGCTGATTTCTTTGAATTCGTCCGTTCCGGCTTTTTCCAGCCATTCAAAAACAACCATTTCGGACGAAACAATATCCACGCCGTTGCGGTTCATCCGCTGCAGGGCAAACGCATGTTGCAAGTTTTCGCGCGATGAGCAGGCATTGGATACAACAAAAACTTCATATCCCTGCTCGGCAAGTTCCATAGCCGTTTGCAAAACACAAATATGCGTTTCCACACCGCAAATGATAATCTGGCGTCGTCCGGTATTTTTCAGCGCTTCGGCAATTTTTTCGTTATGCAGGACGGAAAATTCAAGCTTTTCAAAATATTCCGTTTTTTCTCCCGCTGCGCGGCGGACATCGACGATTGTTTGTCCCAGCCCTTTGGGGTATTGTTCCGTAATTAAAAAAGGCACGCCCATACGCCGCGCAACAGCAACCAGTTTGGTGCAGTTATTGATAACTTCCCGCGGGCTGTCCATGGCCGTCACCAGGCGTTCCTGAACATCTATTACCAAAAGCGCCGATCTGTTTTTGTTCATTAACATCTTCATATCCTAAAATTCACTATGGGGTTGACTATCTTTATAAAATACAATAATACTTCATTAAAATAATTAAACAATTACAAAAGAAGAAATGTTATGAATTTTTCGGAATTAGGGTTAAGCAGCGTTACTATTCGGGCTATGGAAGAACTTGGAATTACGGAACCGACAACCGTTCAGGCAGATGTTATTCCTTCAATTTTACAGGGAAAAGATATTTTTACCATTGCCCCGCAATGTTGCGGCAAAACGTGTTCTTATGTGTTTCCGTTGTTGGACATTATCAGCAAAGCCAATGCTTCCAGGCAAAAGAAAACTCCTAATATTCTGATTATTACCCCGGATTCAGGACAATCGGCCGCCGTCTCCGATTTGCTGGCTATTTTCAATAAATATCATGAGCGCGAAACCGCTGTTCAAGATGCGGAAGAAGATGCCAGCCACGAAGCCAACGTGATTATCGGCTCTCCCGATTTGTTGGTTGATCTGACAGATAATCAAAAAGTCGATTTATCAAAAACAAGCATTTTGGTGGTTGACGATATTAATCTTATCAAAAAGAAAAAGCAGCTTGGCAATCTGGAAAAAATTCTTGACGTTTTGCCGGCAGATAAACAAAATATTGTTTATACCAACCGGCGTTCAAAAGAAACCCAAGATATTCTGGATAAGATTTTGAAAGCTCCTCAGGAAATTAAAATTGATAAAACCAAAGAACAGGAAGCCCAGCAAATAACTTCCGCTCAACCGGCTGAACAGGATATTTCTCCGGTTAAAGAGAAAGCCGCTGTCCGCCGGACTTCCCGGGAGATTTCCCGTTTTGCCGAGCCGGTTCAGGATAAAGAAGCATTGGAACTGATAAAAAAATATAACAGTTTTACGGGAAAAACGCCGAATTTTTTGATTTATCAAGGGCTTTTGGCTAAGGATAATTCTTAAAAGAAGGTTTTTTGTTTTGATGTGTCCGACTTTCGAAAGGCCGACTATTTTCAGAAAGCTTTTTATGTGATTTCAGTGACGGCGCGCAGGTTTCCGTCGCGGCTGATTTGAACAACTCTCAGGCGACGGTGCATTTCCTGAATTGTTTTGCTTCGGTCTGCCGTCGGATAGGTATGCAAAATACGATCCATAAATGCTTCATAAGCGGCTTCGGAGCTTTCGGCATGAATTGTTGCCAAGCAGTTGTCATGTCCCGACCCCATAAGTTCCCAGATGGCACCGGCATTGTTGGTGGAAATTTCGCCGCCGATAATGGCATCCGGCGTAAAACGCACGACAAGGTCTATCACTTTTGCATAATTAAACTCATTGGTTTGTTCCGTACGGGAAAGAACAATGTGCGCACGGTTGGGATGCGGAACTATCAACTCGCGCGTATCTTCTATTGTTACAATTCTTTTATGAATATCAAGAATTTTGAGAAGATTGTTCAGAAAGGTCGTTTTTCCGGTTGAGGTCGCGCCGCTGATGAGAATATGATCTCCCCGTTTGATGCTTAACAGCAGGCGCTCGTAAGGATCTTCCGGATCCTTGATGTTTTTCAACGGGTTTATTTTATGCAGTCCTTCCCCCTGTTTTAAGCCGTAATCCTGCAACCCGAAAGCCACATCATCGGCATGGACACGGATTGTCAGGGCTACACCGCCGGTTAAATCTTCTTCATCATACATGATGTTTTTTCCGGCAATCGCCGAAAAACGATGATCGCCCGGAATAGTGGCATAAACCACCGGCGTTCCCGACACGGGATCAAACGGCAGTTCATAAGTGTTGGCAACAATATAGAGCAAATCCGTCAGATAATCTTTAGTCAGCTTTTTGTCTTCATACATTACCCAGGGATAAGCCCTTTTGCCGCGGAGGCGCAACCATACCTGTTTTGAGCGGTTGATGGCCACTTCCTCAATATTATCCTGATTATACCAATAAGCCAACGGTCTCAAAACAGATTCCAAAACCTTAAAACTCATAATTTTTCCTTTCAGAACAGCTGCGGTACGCTATTGTTATTGCGGGCGGCATTTCCCGATGATGCATTTTCAGAGGCAGGACTTGCAGAAACCGAAGCCGCCGGCGCTACCAATGCCGGTGCTGACGAAGTGGACGGCGGCGGAGGAGGCGCCGCACCGTCTATGGCCGCCTGCCTGGCTCTGGCAGCTTGTTGCGCACGCTGCTGGTTACTGATGCTGGCATCATCAATTAACTTTGGACTGACGGCTTCGGCATCGGTTGCTCCGGACTGATACAGAACCTGTCCGTTGGCACTGTCTACACCGCCACCGCCGCTGCTGACTGCCGGCGAGCTGTTTTTCGCCGCTTGTTCTTCATTAATCTGGGAATGGACTTCCTGATCATCCACCAACAGATTGCGTCTGCCGCCGGTAGATTCTTCATCATCGCGTTCCGGCGTTCTCAGCCACAGATCAACATTCGGATAAACAATGATGCGCGTACCGGCCGGAACATAAGTCAAAGGTTTTATGTTAGCCTTATCGGAAAGAATTTGCGAAAAGACTTCGTTCATCTGGCTCAAAAAATTCTGACGGGCATCGTTGGCCGCCTGTTGTTTCGGCGTTTCAACCTCGCTTTCCGAATAATCGTCCGCTGCCATCATGTAGGAAGTATAGCTGGTTAAAGACGTGGTCAAAATCGGCAGCGTGTAGCGCTTGAACAACTGTTGATCCAAATATCCCAAAGCACCGCCGCGTCCCATTGCATCCGCAGTAATTCCCTGGAACGTAAATAAAATACCGTCAGGCCGGATTAACCTCTCCCAGCTGATTTGAACTTTCGCCGACTGAGAAGTTGACTCCGTTGTTGCCGTCAGACTGTTCAGCGTTCCCATTAAACGGCTGCCGGCCGGAATAATGATGTTCCGCCCTTCTTCGGCATAAACATTTCTTTCCACATAAGCCGTAATCGGCGTAGGATTATTAGAATCAATCGAATGGGCAATAACGGCTGGAATGGGTTTATCGGCAAAAATCATTTCGCTCAGATCTACCCGCCAGGAGGATACCGATTTGCTAATTCCTTCATTGTCCCAATTTTTTTGATAGCCGTCGAAACTTTCTCTTTTTACATTGGAAGATACATGTCCAACCCCCATGCTCTGACGCCGCTCATTTTGCGCTGCGGCCAAAGCGGCCGCACGCTGCGGATCATAGCGTTCTCCGGGGCCGAAGCCTCCGCCCGGTCCCAAATATCCTCCGGGGCCGCTGCCCGTGCCATAAGCGCCGCCATTACCGAAAGTTCCCGCCGGAACAAACATGCCGCTTCCGTCCGGACGCTGCGTTTCTTCTATGCCGATCAGAGTACCTTCATCATCCATAATCAAACCGTCAGGCATTCTCCTGCCGATATATTTTCCGTTTTTATCAACCACCCGGCCGTCTTCCAGAATATCGCCAAGATATTCTCCGTCCGGCGTCAGGGCAATGTTCAGAGATTTACGGAAATCTTTGTTTTTCAGCTCTTCTTCATTGCCGTAAATGCCAACCTGCGGAAGTTTTTCTTCCGGGCGTTTCTGTTCAACTTTCTCGTACCAATCAGCGCCCATTCCGCCGATAATACTTCCGTCTGCACCGGTAACGGTTCCGTCGGCATTGAGTTTGCCGATTAATTTTCCGTTTTCATCATAAACATTGTCATCATTAGCCAAATAACCGACGACATTCCCATCCGCATCATAAATTTTTTGTCTGTCCGTGGTGATGCTGTAATATTGAAGCGGGTTAGCGACTCCGACCAAAGCGCCTTTTTCATCAAAAATATTTCCATCTTCTCCAAGGCGGCCGATTATTTTATTTTCCCGGTTGACAACATCGCCGTTCAGATTAAGTTCGCCCAAAACCTGATGATTTTCAGAACGGATGTAATAATCACGATTTCCCCGTGCCAGTATTTTTCCGTTTTTATCAACGACAAAACCTCTGTCGATTTTTCCCAGCACAGAACCGCCAAACGAAAGTATATTGCCGTCTTTGGCAATAATTCCCGTTGTTTTGTAATCGTTGTCATAAACATACATATCATACAGGGCATAGCCGATTTTCTGTCCGTCATTAAGCACATAACCATCAGCAGCAACCGTTCCGACAGGCTGTCCGTTTTCACCAATAACACCGCCATTTTCGACGACCCGCCCCAAAAAACGGTTTTTATTGTCAAACGCCACTTCATATTTAAACAGCTGCCCAATCATTGCTCCGGTTTCGGATACAGCACTGCCGTCAGGACGAATTGTTCCGATAAACTGACTGCTGTTGTTTACAATCCGCCCGTCAAGGACAACACGCCCGATAATCGTATCGTTGAAATTTATAACCGGTTTATATTCAACCAGTCCGCCGCCGAACGCCCCGTTGCCGTCGAGGAGCCGGTTCCGATAGGTTATGCAACCCAAATCTTCGTTTTTTGTATTTAAAATATGTCCGTCGGCACCAACCGTTCCGATGATTTTTCCGTTATTGTCTATGATGCTTCCCATACGGACGGCATAGCCGGCAAGCGTTCCGTTTTCGGCATAAGCCTGTCCGTTCAGCAAGGGGTACCCCATTCTGACATCACGGAAATTGCGTATTTCTCCGCGGCCGCTCATAACGCCCAGCGGACGGCATTCGAAATCGATGAAACCGATATAAGGCAGCAAACTTCCGGCATAAGCTCCGTTATTGTCTATGACAAAATTTCCGGCACCGGCGCGGCCGATGATGTTTCCGTCCTGATTTTTGATGCTGCCGCCGCCGGTTAGATATCCCAAAAATTTTCCTGCAGCCGATACAGCCAGATTTCCGGTGATGTTTTGCCCGACTGACGGACTAAGTTCTGCCGAATTTACAACTGACACAGATACAACAGAATTATCCGGCAAAATTTTTCCGACAATATCATTATTTTTATTCAACACCAAATTTCCCGAAGCTATGTTTCCCAGCAAATTTCCCTGAAAATCAACGGCAGCACCCGGCATTAACGTTCCCCCGAGAATATTGCCGTTATCGGAAAGAACTATTCCGGACTGGGTCAGGAGCCCTTCCATATGTACATCTTTATCATACAGGGCTCCGGCGGCCGTAATTGAAGCCCAGACACCTCCGTTAAGGCTGTATACGGAGGATCCTCCGATGAGACTTCCGTAAATACTTCCATCGCCGTTAAATACATAGCCGAAAGGACTGACATATTTTTTTTCGCCGCTTTCCAGTATCGTACCTGTAATGCCGCTTACGCCCAAAGACGAATTGCCGGTATTTATAATATGTCCGTATTCCAGCACCTGTCCCAACAACTGTCCTCCGGCGCCAAAGGCTTTATTCCGGCTCATGTAGCCGAGTGCGCTTCCCGCCGGTGAAACGACAATGCCGCTGCGCAGGGAATGTGCAATATTTTTGGCTTTATAATCAAATACAGGCCCCGGGAAAACGATATCGCCGACAATATTTCCTTCACTGTCAAGCACAACGGCGTTCGGCCCGACATATCCCGTAATTTCACGAGCCCGGGCAATCTTCCCCTCAGGCATCAGGCGGCCGAGGAAATTTCCGTTTTTATCCGTTGCCGTTGCCGCAATATCCAATGAAAATCCTACAGGCCTTCCTTCTTTATCGGCAATCCGTCCGTCAATCAGTTGATATCCGATAATCGTTCCTTTTTCGTCAACAATCTCGCCGTTATAAGTCACAAAGCCCAGATATTTTCCCATACTGTCAAAAGCATAACCGGAACGAACCAGTCGGCCGATAATTTCGCTGCTTTCATTGTAAGCAAAACCGTTGGCATGAATAAAACCTATGTTATTACCGTCGAATCCGGTAATCCGTCCGCCGGGAACAATACTGCCGAGAAATTCTCCGGCCGGAGAAATTATCATTTTTGAAGATATTAAACGTCCTTCCAGCGTATATTCTTCGCCATTTTGCCTGTAAGCATAACCATCCGGAGACAAAAAGCCGACCTGCTGTCCCTGCAGATTGGCATAAATGCCGTCGCCAGTCAGACGTCCGACGGTTTTTCCGTCATCCGAATAGACCAATCCCGGAAATAAAACACCCCCTATCACATTAAAATAATCATCAACCACCAAACCGCTCGGCAAAACTTTTCCGATAACTTTTCCTGAAGCCACCCGCACTGAGCCGTCATTGTTGACTTTTCCCAAAATTTTATTGTCGTTTCCGACGGCTATTCCCTGAGGGACAACTCCTCCTATCAGCTTTCCGTTAAAATCTGTTATCAGGCTGTCGGCCGTTATATTGCCGATCAGCTGGTTGTCATAGCTGACGACCTGACCATTCGGAATAACTTTTCCAATCAAATCGCCGTTAAAATCTATTGCGGTTATTTCAGCTGCAAGAACCGGACTTATCCGCGCCGCAACCATAACAAAAAATGCCATACAGGCCAAAGCGAGATATTTTGTTAAACTTTTCTTCACTTTAGTTTCTCCTGTTTTTCGCCACTTCCTGCAAAGCATATCCTGACACTTTCCTGTCCAAATCTATAAATGAACCGTTATTTTTCAGATAGCCGATATTTTTACCATCCGTTCCCATTACTCTTCCATCCGCAGCCAAACGGCCGATGTATTTTCCATCGTTGCCGAGAATCGCCGCACCGATTTTATAAACTCTGCCCAAGATGCCGTCATTTTCATCCACGGCTATTTCTCTAGAGAGCAAACGTCCGATCGGGCTGCCGTCCCGACTGTTGACCCGTCCGTCCATATTAACATATCCAGCAACTTTGTCATCCGTACCTATAACTATATCCCCGCTGACAATTTCTCCGTTCAAACGGCCGTTGCGGTTAACAATACTACCATCCGGTAGAGCCCGTCCGAATATGGTGTTATTAACATCAATCACCTGTCCGTCCGGCAAAACCGCACCGGAAAGATTTCCGGAAAAGTCTATGGCGGCACCTCTTTTCAGCAGGCTGAAATTTTTATCGGTTGCCCCTCCCGGAAGAATAGCGGTTATATTATCATTTTTCAAGTCAAGAATATCACCTAAAGATGTCATCCGACCTTTATAATTTCCCCAAATATCAATCATAATATCCTCAGGTATAACTTCTCCGATTATCCGGTTTTGCATATCCAAAACTTTTCCGTCCGAAGTCGCAATTCCTTTTTTCTTTCCGTCAAGACTAATGACCGAACCGTCCGATACTGCATAGCCAAGATAAGACCCGTCATACCCGATGGCGGCTCCCCGACGTAAAACAGCACCGCGGTATTCTCCCTTGTTATCCCGAAAGATGCCTTTAGCATCAACCTGTCCCAGCGTATCGCCAAAACGCGTTATGACTTTACCGTCGTAGCCGACTTTGCCGAGACGACGGCCGTTAAAATCGACCACCTCGCCGACGGGAACGATTTTTCCTAATTTTCCATTGTAAAAACTGGTTCCGTCCCCGCTGATTTTTCCTACAGGATTTCCCTGGCCGTTATAAACATTTCCGTCCGGAAATAAGCGTCCCATGAAATTTCCCGCAGCATCAACCACAACAGATTTTCCGCCAAGAAGAACGCCGGAAATGTTATTGTTTTCATCAACCAACACATTATTGGCAAAAGGTTTGTAAGCGTTTTTTCCGGCTACGGACACCCGTCCTCTTTCGTTCAACGTATTCAGAAAATTGCCATGCATATCAAAAGCCAGATTTTTGTCCTGAATACGACCGATATAACCGCCGCTGCGATTGAAAACATCGCCATAAGTACCGATGCATCCGACCGGAAGAAGCGCTGCATTAATCACAAGTCCGTCATCTGAAACCGTTCCCAGGAAATCTCCGTCGTAAGATACGGCTATTCCGCTTTTTCTGGCACCGCCGACAATATCTCCGGCTTCATTCAATACCGTTCCGTCCGGATTGACGCAGCCGACATAGGTTCCGTTTTCGTTGCGGACAATACCATCATTGCCGATTTCTCCGATTTTTGTGCAGCTGTTGTCAAAAACCGGTCCGGGAGATACGACTTCTCCGACGTAATTTCCGGCAGAATCGATAACAACACCGTCCGGCATTATTTTATAATCGAATTCCTGACTGCCTTTGCGGATTTTGCCGTCTTTTTCCAAAAAACCGACATTCTTGCAGCCATAACCGACGACTAATCCGCCGCGCACCAATCTGGCTATAATTTTTGAACCAGCATTATCCTTGACCATGCCGTTCGGCAATGCCCTACCGAGAATCTGCCCCTCAAAACTTTCAACCGAGCCGTCATTGTTTATTTTGCCGATGACTTCTCCGGAAGCATTGACCGGTATCAATTCGGCCGCAACCAATGCTCCGATTTTTTGGGGCACGCCGCTGATAATATTGCCATCCGCATCCACATAACCGATAACATTACCGTTTGCATCGATGACTCTGCCGTCAGGCGCTACATAGCCTATAATATTGCCGTTTTCATCCAATGCCATCCGGACATAATCACCGGCTTTGCCAATGACATTGCCGTTTAAATCGACCAAAGTGCCGTCTTCAAGCATTTTCCCGATGATGTTGCCGTTAAAATCACGGACATTGCCGTTTTCATCAATATAACCAATGACATTGCCGTCTTTATCATAGGCCAGGCGGCGCATAATATTGTTTGCATCCGCCACCGTGCCGATTTTGTTTCCGTTTTTATCAACAACACTTCCGTCTTCCAGTTTTTTTCCGATAATATTGCCGTTAATATCCCGGACATTACCGTCTTTATCGACATAACCTATGACATTGCCGTTTTCGTCCAATACCAAATCGGCATAACCGCCGGCTTTGCCGATGACATTACCGTCCAAATCGACCAAAGTGCCGTCTTCAAGCATCTTCCCGATGATGTTGCCGTTGAAATCACGGACATTGCCGTCTTCATCAATATAACCGATGACATTGCCGTCTTTGTCATAAGCCAAACGGACGCCTGCGGTTTTGCCGATTATGTCCTCCGTTACGACATTACCGTCTTCATCAATGCGACCAATGATATTGCCATTTTCGTCAACAACAGTTCCGTCAGGCATGACAACACCAAGCCGATTGCCATTTTCGTCGACCGCCGTCCGGCCGGGTTTGGTTACATAGCCGATGACATTGCCGTCGGCATCTACAACTTCGCCGTTTTCGTTCAAACGACCGATAACATTTCCATTCAGGTCGACAACCGTTCCATCGGGAAGAACCCGGCCGATAATGTTGCCGTCTTTGTCATAAACATAACCAGCTTCAACAGCTTTGCCGATGATGTTGCCGTTTTCATCAACAATGCTTCCGTCAGGCTGAAGCCGGCCGATAACATTTCCTTCACCGTCAACAACCGTTCCATCGGGTAGAGCATGACCAATAACATTGCCGTTTGGATCATAAGCCAATTTCTGATTGCCGGCAACGCCGATGATGTTTCCCTGATCATCGACGATCAGCCCGTCGGCATTAACCCGTCCGATAATGTTGCCGTTTTTATCCCGCACATATCCGTCTTCATCAATGGCGCCGATAATACTTCCATCAGGCCCGACGGCATCGCGAATATTGGTATAAGACACCGTCGTATTTTCGCCGGACGGCAAAACTCCTTCGCAAAAATTGCAATCTTCTTTATTAATTGCATTACCAATAACCGGAACTTTCTCTGCTTTGGAATTTCCCTGTCCCAAATTTGTTTCATACCAGGTAATGATAAAATTGTTTTGAACATTTCCGGCGACAACGGGCGTCCATTCCATGGTAATATGACAGGTACGGTCGCCGCTCAAATCTACGTTTGTACATCCGTCATGAAAACTAAAACCGTCTGCCGGCGGTTCGGCCAGCTGTACGGACACAATTTTTATCGCCGCCCGTCCATTGGTTCCAACAGTTAAAACATTTAACGCCGTTGTTCCCAAAACGACCTGTCCCATAGGCACGGGATTCGGCGTGGTGGTAATGGGAACTTCCTCGTCTTCCAGCGTGTTGAAAACGATATTGTTGTCAAGAGGATTTGCCGCGCCGATGTTCAGGGCATCGTCATTGTCGTTAAAAACAGGCTCTTCGTAAACATCTTCCGTGTTCCTGCTTTCTACCAACAGAAAAATTCCAACAAGAAATATAATAAAAGAAGTAAGACCAACCACAAAAATTATGCGGTTGGTTTTTTTGACATAGGCTTCGGAATGTGTTAACGGTTCTTTGCTCATTGAGTCCGCACCACACTGCAGAAGACGCCGTTTCTGCCCAAACGGCTGCAAATTACATCTCCGTCTTCAAGCCGGCTTATCGGGCCGATGCGCAGATGGAACAATTCTTTTCCCTGACCATCTGCCGGCGTATCTACAGAGAAATAAGGTTCATAATCTTTGAGCAGTTCGGGATATTTTCCGGACAAATCCGTCCACAAGGCTTCAAGTTTTCCAACATCGGCATCCGTGCCCAACTCAATGGAAATATCTCCACTGCCGGCACCGTTCATTCCGACGCCATATCCCGTCATTTCAGGCAAAGGCTGATAGTTTTGCGTATTTTGAATATGCTGCATACTAGAAAAGTCAAAACCGTCATATCCGGGCATATTTGCAGATCCGCCGCCGGTTCCGTCAAAACCGAGATTTCCGGGCATACCGCCTGAAGCTTCAGGATATTTCGGTCCCAGCCCCTGCAAAATATTGCCATCACCGAAATCAGAATTGTTCCGTCCCGGAACAGGCGCCTGAACATACCATTCTTTGGAAAAGAGATCATCGGCATAGGAAACATTTTCCATTCCGGCATCATCTGAACGACGCAGTTTGAGGCAAACAAGACGTTTTCCGTTGCGCAAAACCATATCGCCAATTCCCTCTACGATTATCAGGCGGTTGTTCGGTCCTTTTGTTCTAAAGCCTACAGGAACTTCAGAACGTTCGACAATCATGGTCACAATCGGGCGCTGCGTCATATTAAGAGCTTTTTCGCCAAAATCAATATAGGTAAAGATATCATCCCGCCACACTCTCTCCGGCGCAATAATAACGTCATCCGGATTGGGAATGTAAATTTCTATATCAAATCGAAATTTTGTCGGATCAACCGGAATATTTTTTATCCAGTCATTTCGCTGATTGCGCTTGGTAAAAGAAGAATCAACGGAATATCCGTTTCCACCTCCGGCGCTGGCATTAACATTTCTTCCCGCGCCGCCGTAACCGCTGCCGAAAGAACCGCCGCCGGCATTGTTTCCGCCAATGACTTCAATATCAATAATGGAATTTGTCAGACGTTCGGTGTTTACACCTTCGCTTTTAACATAAAAAACATATCTGTTGCCTGACCGTCCGAACAAAATGATGTTGGTGTCGACTCCGACGTTGGCACCTTTACGGGGATACAGCAAAATGGTGTTCGGCCCGCTTATCTGCCCGTCAAACGTCGCATTATCACCGATGTACATATCTTCAATCAATTCCCATTCCGGAAAATTAACCAGCGTCATCATCCCTTCGCGCAGACGAATCGGCAATACCAAATCCGGGCTCCAGTAGTATTTGGAATAAGCCGGGCGGGTTTGCCCCTCACCCAGGTTTTGCATAGGATCCAGCCAGGCGGCCTGCGTCATTCCCAATGAGTTAAATCCGGCATATCCCATGTTCATCGGCATATATTGTCCGGCGCTTTGATCGGCATTTTGATCAAGACTGCTCATGCTTACCTGAGCCAAAGCGCTGCCGCAGATAATTGCGCAGGCAGTGCTCAGGAGGAATATTTTGGTTAACTTCAAATACATTCTTTATTTCATCCTAACTGAAAGCCTATTTTACTTTATTATAAGTTAAAGAATACTGAGTAACGGTAAAACCTATCGGATTTTGAAGACGCTCGCCATATCTTACGACTTTTGCCCGGTATCTGATCCGCAGACTGGCCGTCCAATAGTTAATGTCCGGCGTTGACGAATCCGGGTACATATCCTGTGTTTCATATTCCACCTGCCACAAACCGACACCGATTTCGTTAACCGTCAAGATGCGCACTTCCCGCTGCAGATTCCTGCTCCGGATTAAATCCAAGGCTCTTTGCGCCGTATTTTTGATAAAGTCATCGTAAACCGCAGGAGAAGACATTTCCTGCACCGGCCCGCCCGGCATCCAGCGGGACTCCATTTCGGGAATATCACGATCAAAAGAACTGCGCAACAAAACATACTGCCGGACAAATGTTTCAGTGATGGCTTTTTCCTCTTCCATCCCCTGAACCTGCTGGATGTTGTACACCTGCTCTTCCTTGTTTTGAAAAGTCAGCAAAAAAGGCTCAACCCGGTAAAGCGGAATGACCTGACCAATCGCCAAAATCAGAATAATGTTACAGCACAGACTGACAGCCGTTATGATGGCAAAGGCGCGCGCCGTCCAAAGATAGCGCTTTTCCGCCACATTTCCGACAAAAACATCTTTATCCCGGCGTGGTCTGGCCGTTTCCGTCCGAGCGCCGCCCAGTAATTTTTGTCCGGTTACCTTTTCATCCAGCTGTTCAACCATCACCAAACCTTAAATTGTTTCAATGAACCAATCCGGAAGATTTTTCGGCAAATCGAGCTGGAGACAGGCACAAGGGGAAAGTTTGAGCTCATCTACCGCTTTGCCGACCCCGACAGGTTCGGCTTCATAGTAAGAGCCAAAAATTCCACAGGCCGATAAGAAAACAACAAGAAATAAAATCAATATTTTCCGAGACATTTGCAAATCCTTTCGGATAAATTACGCGTATTAAATTTTTGTATACTTATTTTAATAAATATACTCATTTAAATTAAATGTCTAATATCAACCCCATAAAATCCCCAACTTATCAACAGAGGTTTACATTATCCGGATTAAAATTCCACTTCGGTCTGGGAATAGCGCGTTACCGTAAAACCAAGCGGATTAATCAGGCGCAGGCCGACAAACTGACGTTCTTTCAGAAAATAGGCTGTTACGGAGGCCGTCCAATAACGCGTGCGCAACGTTAACCCTCTGGTTTTGTTATCCCGCTGGTTTTCCGAAAGATCATATGTTACAAAATCAACTTTCCAGACAGGACTGTTTTCTCCGCCCAGTTTATCTGCCGAAATAATTTCGACTTCTCTGACAATTTTGGAATCCAACATTGTCTGCCAGATATTTTGACGGTAAGCATCAAAACCCCAAAAAACATAATCGGAAGAAAGA
This sequence comes from uncultured Pseudomonadota bacterium, assembly GCA_949289935.1. GTDB lineage: Bacteria > Pseudomonadota > Alphaproteobacteria > RF32 > CAG-239 > HGM16780. The sequence goes on from CASEQD010000001.1 coordinate 69,425, forward strand.
AAATTTACCATTCCGCCCGGATACCACCGCAACATCATTTCTTCTTCATCGCGAATAATTGTATTGCGCAAAATAACATATTGTTCAACAAAAATTTTCATAAGCTGTTTCTGAGAAGCCATATTTTTTTCTATCGGCTCATAGCGTACAATGTTTTCGGAGCTGTCCTGCTTGATGATAAGAAAAGGCTCTACGCTCACCCGCGGCGCCAAATCAAACAAGGCCAGAGACGCACTCATAAAAACAAGCAGAGATATTGCGCTGAAAAAAATGAACAACCGGGAAAGCCATGTGTAATATCTGAGTTTTGCCGTTGAAACCTCTTCTTCCGTTTCACTGATAAATTCGTGCGCCCGACCGTTGGCATCCGTCAGAGAGAGGACTTTTACCGTTTCTATTTTTTTTTCATCATCCGTGTTCTGCATCGTCTGTTTTGCCCCGCTTAATAAGCTGCACAATAGGGAATCTCAAAGTTGTCTATTTCTTTTTCAAAGGCTTCATCCGCTTCTTTTTGATATTTTTCGGCAGCTGCCTGATTGGCTTCTTCTCTTTTTATTTCTTCTTCAAGCTCGCTGTCTGCCAGACTGTTTTGGGAAAGCTGCAACAGTTCGTCTTTATCCATGGTCATCGCATCCATCATGTTGCGCACGGAATCTATTCTGTCGGAAACAACATTGTCCCCGGGGTTGTTTATTTCTTCCAAGTCGGTATAAGCTTCGCTTAATCTGGCGTTTTTCAGACTGTCTAATGTTTTGCGCGCCTGTTCATAATCTTCTTCATCCGCAAGATTAAAATCTTCGGCCGGAGAAAATCCCGCTTTTTGAAGTTCGGATACAACTTCTTCCTGTAATTCGTCTATTTTTATTTTCATTTCTTCCACATGCTGGCGGTATTCTCTTTCCGTTTCCATAACGTTGAGAAAGCTGCCGATTTGGTTTTCACGGAATGATGCTTTCTGATACATATCATCGGTTATGTTTTCTTCATATTCCGTCTGCGACTGATCGTTCATAATTTCATTAATACGTTCGTAGGTTTCCCTTTCAATATTTCCAAAATACAACTTATTACCGCTATATTTCAAGAACACTCCCAGCTCGCTCGGAGAAGCCGCCGTTATTCCTTCTTCAAACAAAGCTGTTGCCGATTTTTTGATTTCTTTGTTGTATATTGTCGCCAGACGTCCTAATCCTCCGAGTTTTAAGGCATTTTTTATATTACCCAACGACATATTTCCTCTTTGAGCTTCCAGAGACAAACAGGTGCGGAATTGCGACTGTTCCGTATTTTTTAACTCGGCGACATAATATCCGTTTTTATTTCCCAGCGCATCTATGACGATATTTCCCGAACGGCAGGGCAAAATTCCGCCGCGCATAAACACCGTTTCTTCTCCGCCAAGCGCCAATGCTTTTGACAAATCCATATCTTTTTCAACATAGGCCGGATTTTTTAACATCAGTTTCCACACTTCCGGTACGGGAAGACCATAATTCAGTATGCCTTCTTTGGAAACTGACCGGTCGTTTGACTGAGGAATATTGTTATAATCAACATAATCAAGGTGAACAATTTCCCGTATCGGGGCAAAAGTGTTTTCCGGTGCCGCTTTGGGCGCCATAAAATCACGGCTTTTTCCGGCATTTCCGACAAAATATTCTTCATCGGCTTTTTCGCAATCGGCCTCAATACACACCGTTTGGCTGAGAACTGCCTGAAATGCCGTTGTTACCAAATCTACCGCGGTCGGACTGCCTGAAATTTTTTGGGCAGAATCGAAGGAGGCCATCATTGAATCAAACGGCAGCTGCTTTAACTCCCGAATCAGCTTTTTGTGTCTGGCAACAATTTGTTCTCCCGTTTGCGGCAGATATAACTCATCGCCCATGCCGTATAAGTCTTCTTTAGCCTTGTCAATGAGCTGAGCCGCATAATTTTTGGTATCGTCCATGATTCCTCTGGAACTGCTGAGAAGGTTTATAAGGTATCCGCTGCCTTCGTTGAATAAAATTGTGTTGATACCGTTGCCCGTAACATTTTCAAGCACGGTCGAAGCGAGTTGGGAAATTTTGCTTTTTTCTTTGTTGTTTTCCAGTTTTTTTAACAATTCTGACAAAGAGGAATTATATTTTTCGTCAATTGCCTGTTCTTTATTTATGTAAGCTTTTTCCAAAACCGCTATTTTTGCCGATACATTGTCAATTTTTGCCTGGACGGCCGATTTTTTCCGACTGTTTGTCTGAGCCTGCATTTCTACCGCTGCGGCATCCGTATCTTCAGGAAGCTTTTCGTCTCCTTGCAAATCCGGATATTGAAGACGATTGAGCGTTTTGTTGTTTTCATTGATATCTTCATTTATATCATCAAGTTCCTGCTCATACCGGCGTTTGGCATCCTGTAGCGTTTTTAATGCAGATTCTTTGTTTTTTTTCAGGATTGCAACGTCTTTTTGCTTGTCATTTTCCGCAAGGGCAACATCCGTTTCATCTTCGGAAACTATTTCCGGGATATCTTTCAGTGCCGCTTCCATGCTTTTTAAACGGGCTTCGGCAAAAAGCTTTACCGTTTTTTCCGCCGTTGACAGCTTGTTCAATTCCAGAGCCAGAGCTACAATTTTTGCATCAAAATTCAAACGTTCCAGAAAATCTTTCATATTTTCATATTTTCCGTCAAGATACTGCCCGTAAAAACTTTTCATATCATTCCATACCGGAAATCTTTTTGTGGGGCTTCCCCATTCATGCGAAGACGCATATTGATCATCGGCAAGCATTTTCGCCGCCTCGGCGCCAATATTCCAAGCCATGATTTCCGTTGCCCGGGCATCATCTTCCGCTTTGTTTTTGTCTTCCGTCCTGATGAAGCCGTTATTGCTTTCCGCCTCTTTTTTGACAGAAGCTTCCTGAGCGGCTATGGACGAAACATTGCGGCTGTCAATGTTATCGTCATATTTGATTTCAGAAAAAACGGAGGTGTCTACTTCCTCTTCGTCCTGAGCCGCCTTGGCTGTATCATAGGCAGCAATCGCCCAGCCCGACAGCCCGCTGCGCAAATCATAATCGGTAATCTGATCGCCGATATAACCGCCGTACCATAAAGTTTCGGCATCGGAATAATAGCGTCCCAAATAATCAATCACGCATTGATCAGACTGCTTCACCGCTTCCACCGCTTTTTCGTGCAGACGTACAAATTGTTCATATTTGGCAAAAGACTGGCGTTTTGATGGCAAAGACTGCAGTAAATTATGCACTTTTAATGCATCCAGCGCTTTATAATATATCGGGTTTAGTTTTTTTATATCTTCCAGCTTATCCCGATTGGCGGCAAAAGGCGAATCGATATCCGGCTTCGGCGCTTCCACAAAAGAAACAGCGGCTTCGGCATCCGGATTGTAACGATATGAATAGCCGGAAGACTGCGGCTCTTTTTCGGACTGAACCTGCGCAAAAGCCAATGTTTCACTTTTTGACGCCGATGCAAATTTATAAATACTACCGGCATTTGCTTCTTTTTCTCCGGAAGAATCCGTCTCGGGAGGAGGCGCCGGCCGAAGATGGTTTTTGATGGCGGCAGCGGCTTCATATTGGGCCTTCATTGCCGTCAGTTCTTCAAGAACCTGAACCAGATCATCCATGGTCTTATAAGCATTGTAGGCATTTTTCCAAGAACCGTTTTCATCATCGGCATTGCTGGCTCCGCTTTCTCCCGTCATCAGTTCCGTCGACATTTTTTCTATCCGCGGCTTTATGTTATTTTCATAATCCTGTTCTACCAGGCGGACGCTGGTGTAAAGTTCATTTATCGTATCCTGATAAAAACGTTCGGCTTTTTCCTGATATTGTCGTCTTTCAAATTCATCATTGCTGGGATATGCCAAGAACAAATCATATACGGCACGGCGAACGGATTCCGGATCTTCAATGTCGGCAATGCTTGATTCGCGAATAACCATGCTGCCGTCAAGCGGAGCTTTTTCCTTATTGAATACACCTTCGTAATAGCCTTTGTATTCATCATATTTGGCTTTGGCATTTTTTATGCCTTTCTGCGCTTTTTCAATCAATCCCGTTTCGGTCACATTTAAAACCGTAGCCAGATTGTTTGTTACAACGCCGCCGTCGGTTACGGCATCAAGCGTCGGCCAGGTTATTGCCTGAGAAGATGCGGCCGAAAAACATCCTGCCAAAAGGAAAAATACCGCAAATATTTTTGAACGCATATTCATTTTATTTTTCTCCTGCCGTATTCCCCTGAACATAAATATAATTATCAAGATTAAAGCTGGTTATGTCATCCGGCGCATCCTGCTGCAAAGTACTTTCAATTTCAGAAAGATTTCTGGATGTCCGCATTTTCATGTCCAACAACATAACTTCAATATATTTTGACAGAGCTTCAATGTTTTTAATCACGACCTGCGTGTTCATGTTGATTGCAGCCGTGCTTCCATCCAATGTACCGGTGCGGTTGGCAATGTTTTCGCTTTCCGTATTTTCATCGTCAAGCCCTTGTTTTATAACCGCCGCCCTGGCAAATACATCCAGCATATCCTGAGCGGCCACATAAGTCCGATAGCTTTTTATTTTGTTGATATTTTCCATATTTTCAACACCGCCTTCGGGAATATAGTTTTTACTGACGGTTTCGTTCAGCGCTTTGCCGTTATCCATACTACCCAGTTTGTCTAAAAGCTGCTGCTTTGCCTTGTCTTTGGCTGCATTAACCATGCCTTCCGCTTTATTTTTCAGCGCGCCGACCTGTGATGTCAGATCTGTCAGACTGCCCAGATTTTCAGAATTAATTCTGGTTTTTGTTGCTTCAAGTTTAACCTGAAGCGCTTGTATTTCTGCTTCGTTTTTACTTATTTGTTTTTTGTATTCTTCAGCTTTGTCCGGATTTTCTTCAATCATTTTTTGCAGATTTTTGTTGTTTTCCGTCAACGCATCTATTTTGCTTTGGGTTGTTTTTTCTTCCGCGGCAATTTGTTCGTTGATTTTATCGGTCAGTTTTTCTTTTTGTTCTTCCAAATCCGTTAATTTTTGAAAATCTTCCGTTTTTTCATCAATTTTTTCCATGGCTTTTTGATATTGTTCGCTTTCGGTTAATCCTGTTTTTTCGGCCAGTTCGCCCGCAGCATCCAATCCCGCACCCAAAGGATCTTCCTTTATTGCATTTATTTTTCCTTCCGCCTTTTCTTTCATTTCTTTGAGCTGTTTTGCCGTTTCTACAGCGCCTTTGCCATAAATTATCGCTGTTTGGACGGCTACGGACTCATCCATTTTCTTTTTGGCATTTTCAAGATAGCCGGAAATTGTTTTGGTAATCTCCGCCGAACTGCCGCCAATGTCTATTTTTAACAAAGCATGCACCGGTTTTGCCATCCAAAACGGAAGGATAAATAAAATTATAAGCATAAAGCGTCTCATGAGCCACCTCCGTCCGATGACTGAGCGCCTGAACTGCCGACAGACTGAAATGATTTTCCGGCATCCGTCAACCGGAACTCATAAACAGCGGTTTCATAATCCAGTATTTTTTTCAGTCTGGACGCCGTTATCAGCGCCTGTTTTCTTATTGCCGTTACAATCTGCCGGGTATCCGTGGTATCTATTTCTTCCGGATCTTCGGCTTTTTCTTTTGCCAGAGCCACACGATCGGTCAAAGCCCGCGCATACAGAGATGCAATGTTGTCGCGTTGAATACTTTCTATTTTTTCATTTTGAGCTTCGGTTATCTCAATATCTTTTCCGCCTCCGTACTGAGGATTGTAATTCCGGCTCACTTCTTCCCGGCTGTTTTTCACATCATTTACATCGGAAATAAATGCAGGAACTTTGTTTTTCAGCGATTTTGTTCCCGAGATTTTGGAAATGCCGGTTTCTATTCCCATTTCGCCGGCGGCGGCATTTAACTCATCCGCCGCAGCCAAAGCCCCGTCCAAATCGCCGTTTTTAACTGCGTTTGCCATGCTTTTCGCCGTATTAACCATTCCTTTGGCGCCGTTGATTTTGTTGGTTATTTCCCTTTTGGTCGTCTGGGCTTCTTCGTAAACATTTAAGCCGCCTTTTACATATAAATCTGCTTTTTTTAATGTTCTTTGGACGGCCTCTTTGTCTTTCATGGCATTTGCCGGCGCCGTGAATAAAAACGCCAGACAGAACCAACAGCAGAAGGATTTGAACTTATTCATTTTGTTTCTCCCCGCCGGATGATGTTTCTTCACTTTCCGTTTCGGAGGAAACATATTTTGAATTATATCTGCTCAGACTGTCCAAAGCATCAAACGACAACTGAGCCGCATAGGTTTTTAAGATGTCATTCAGAAGAATCTGGATTTGTTTGTTGGTTTGCGACAAAGCATTGACATCATCCCTGATGGTTGAAGCGCTGGACAAATCTTCATCGACCTTGCTTAATACTTCATCTTCGTAATTGGCCGATTTGTTTTTGGTTGCCATGGCTTCCGCCGTCAGCGCCGAAACCGTCTCCTGCATCACTTCCGTATAAAGCGCATTTCCTTCGGCGGCGACCTGACTGTTCGGATCGGAGCGGTACTCTATCAGTTTTTTCAGGCAATTTTCTATGACGCTTTGATCTTCAATCTGATTGACATTTATGTTGCAATAACGTGCTAATTTGTCCGAAAAGATAAACTCATCCGTTTTGGCGTTTTTACCGGTTGGTACATTCATAAGGCCGTCTATTCCTTCTCCGGACGAATCTCCTCCCTCCGAAGCCTGGGCAAAGCTCAAAATTTCCGTCCGGGCGGCAGATGCTACAAAAATTTCATTTTTTTGATTTTGTAAAAAGCTTTGTTTTTCATAAAAGCTTTCATTTACATTTACCGAAGGTCTGCTTCTAAAAGTTTTTGCCGACGACTGACCGCTGTTTTCAACCGGCTGCAAGGTTTGTCTATCTTCGGAAGGCTGCGCTACGGCTCCGGCCGCCTGCGGCTCCGCCGTTATATTTTCCGAAAGTCCTGCTTTACCTTGAGAAACGGCATCTTTTCCTTCGTTCTCCCCTTTCAGAGCAGAAATTTGCGCCTGAAGCCGTTCAATCTCTTCCTGAGCCTGTTGCAAATCCTGCGGCGTATCCATCGTTTCCTGAGTGGTATTTCCGACCGCTGCCAGTTCAGACCTTAATCTGGTTATTTCATTTTGTGCAGCAAGCAAATCCTCTTCATTGACGGAGGAAACGTTACCCGGCGCCGCCCCGTAAGAAGCCGTCGTCGCTGCGACCGGGGTTGAGACAACCGGCGTCGAAAATGTCTGTCGTCCGGAAGATACGGCGTCTGTCAGTCCGCCAACTTTATTTTGAACTCCCGAAACCATTCCGCCGACATCGGAAGCCATTCCCCTGGCTTCGTTAATACCACTCTGCACATCAGATGCCAAACCTTTAGCCTCGTTAATGCCGCTCTGAACTTCCGACATGCCGCTTTGTACGGCGGATTTGGCCTCGTTTACTTTGGACATGGCATCGCCAACTCCTTCCGACACAGCGGATTTTGCCTCGTTTACCTTTTCCATGGCACTGCTAATACCTTCTTCCGCTTTGTTTTTATATTCTTCCGCTTTGGCTTTTGCTTCTTCCAGTTTTTGTTTCTTTTCTTCCAATTCTGTTTTGTATTCTTCGTATTTTTCTTTGGCTTCTTCCAGATTTTCTTTTTGTTTTTTTAATTTTTCCGCTACTTTTTTGGCTTCTTCCACACCGAGTTCAGACAAACTGGCTTTGGCACTGCCAATTGTCGAGTTGATTTCTCCGGCAAACTTTGTGGCTTTGGTTACAATGGTTGACTGTTTGACCAATTCAATGTTAGACTTTACGCCTTCGGCAATGGCGCTGACATCAATTGTCGGAAGCATGGCAAAAGACAATGAAGCCGTCAGCCACGCATTTATTCCGATTACTGCGCTGATAAAATAGTTTTTGCTTTTTGACATCGGCGGCCTCCCAATAATCCGGTAATATTCCTGATTTTATGATAGCATTTTTAATGTTACAGTAGTATGAATTTTAGCCTACTACGCAATATTTAAATATTTCGTAACAAAATTGTCTTCTCCATATTCTTTTATCAGAGATTCAACCAACAAAACATTTTTGCGTCCGGAATTGTACAATTTGAGGTACGGCCCCAGCCCGCTCAAATCGACATCGAGAATAACAGATTCACCGGTAGCCGGACGAGACAGCAAAATCGCATAAGGAAAATCACGGTAGCTTTTGCCGAAAATAAACTCTACTTCCCTGTCGGTCAGGTTCCAGTTGGCGTAGTCTTCCGGCGTGGCCTGCGGGTTGCGGAAAAAGATTACCGTCTGGCACTGGCCGCGGATTACTTCGCCGACACCAAGCGTATCAATAATATTCGGCTGCTGAAACGCACAAAGATATGCCTGGCGTTTTTTACGTCCTTCCTGCAAACCTATCATGAAATAGTCCCTGAACATCGGATGTTTCAGCATCGGCGCCGTTTCATCTATCATAATCAGCGACGGAACGCCGGTTTCACCGGTTTCGGACTGAATGCGGTGCATGATGTAGCTGATGACTGCCGGCGCCAAAGTTTCATCTTCAAAAATGTGCGTAAAGTCAAACGCCATAAATCTTTTTTGCTTCAGATCAAGACTATCGGCATCGGCATTGAAAATGTTGCCATATTGCTCCGGGTTAATCCAGCGGAATAATTCGCGCCGCATGTTTCCCGTCGGAGAAAAACAGCTTTTGTACAGGTTTTTCATTATTCTTTCTTCCGGACGCAAATAGTCAAAGGCCGTGGTTACCGCCCGGCTGATTTCTTTTTCGGACAGAGCGTCTTCAACAAGGGTTATGGCTTTCATCCAGCGACGCAAAAATGCTCTGTTGACCGGTGTATCCGCGCAGTCAAAAGGATTCATGGACACATTTTTTTCATCGCCGTCAAATCCGATATACGCCCCGCCTATCGCTTTGGTAAAAATTTCCGCACCAAGATGCCGGTCAAAAAAGAATACCCTCAAATCAGGATGGCGCATCGCCTGTCCCGCCAAAAACGTAAGCAGCGTTGTTTTACCCTGTCCGGTCGGTCCGATAATGCAGCAATGCGCCACGGCGGAATCTTCATCAGAAACGTGAAACTGAAAACGGTAAGCTGATCCTGAGGTCGTCCGGAAAATGGTGATTGCTCCCGGTCCCCAGTCACTTTTGTCAAACCCTTCCGCCGGTTTGTCAAACGAAACAGCCATGGCCACAACCCGGGACAAATAACGATAAGTCCGCGGATAGGTTTCATAGGTCGGAAACTGATTGAAAAATGTTGCCTGGGCAACCCACCCCTCGCGAACCGGCGTTACGCTGAACAAACGGCAAATGCGCTGAACTTCGCTTTCGCCAAAATCAATTTCTTCCATGCTTTCACCTTTGATGATGATGGTCATGGCATATTCGGTCAGAGCCTGATAATCAGCATCGCTTTCTTCTATGGCTGACAATGCTTCGCCGTACTGACTGATGACATCGGGGGAAAAACTGGTTATTTGCGCCATGCGCTGCTGCTGCATCAATAATGCCCGCGCATGAGGTTTGAAAATCGGTTTGATGTTGTGCAAAAGCGTCAGTTCGCAGTCAATGGAAAGCAACGAAGCTATCATGCTTTCATCCATATAGTCGCCCGAAGTTCTGATGCCCATGGTGATGGCAAACATTTCTTTTTCACCGGAAGAAAAACGGATCACACCTTCTTCTCCGGTAAAATGAACGCAATCGGTGGTTAAAAGTTCGTTCAGCTGGTAACCTTCCGCCCCTCTGATTTTCGGCGCCGGTTTGGATATCGGACTGCATATGCGCGAAAACAAAGCCAGCGGGCTGTCTTTTGCCGGACTGTCCGGCGTTTCGTACATCGGGGTTACGCCATAATCGTTCAACGTGGCCAGCAGACTCTGCGACGCATAGTTTAAATCTTTCAGGGCATCCTGCCGGTCGGCAACGGAAAGAATAATGAAATGTTCATTGGAATAAACCCTGTCCAGGTTGTTTCGCCAAATAGAAGAAATCTGCTCCAACAGCTGATTGTGAAATTCTCCTTTGTCTTCTTCCAGCGGAATCCTGTCCCTCATGGTAATTACCCGGCAAACAACCTGTAAATCCGACATTCCGTCAATCCATGATTTGCGCGCCTCCATCATGGCCATATTTTTTTCATCCGTCACAAAAGACAAATCAGCACCCTGAACTCTGAATACACGGGCAAAAGCGCCGTTATAACATCTGATGGTAATGCCGTCGGCCATTAATTTGTTAAAAGGCAGAAAATCGGCCACACGGGATTCATACGGCTGAGGTAAAATACTGCGTCCGAGACGCGTTGCCCACAAGCCGGCAAAAGCCGCCGCCGAAATGAAGCCGATAAACGTTACCAAAACTTCCAACGAGCTCAGCCCCTGTACAAAGGTGTCAAAAAAATTAAATTCAGGGCTCAAATTTATTCCCCTTTACTTTATATAGGTTTCTGGATACACGGTGCGTTTGTCCGTAAGCCTGTATCATGGTGGAAATATGCGGTTCTTTGGCTCCATACAGAACTATGCCGACATGTACACCGACAATGGTTGCCAAAAAAATAATCGGGTTGACGTCAAATACGCCAATAGACATAAACATTAAAGGAAACTGCAGCGCCAGATTTACCAGCGTCGGCAAAAAGGGGCCCCATAAGATTTTCGGAGGATTGGCCACTGCTTTCAGAATCATTTCCCGCATTTGTTTTTCCTGTTTTTGTATGATGGTGCATTGTACACTTGTTTTTATGAAAAAGAGGTTAACAACCAAAGACTGTTTTTTTAAGCCAAAAGGGAAAAGCTTTTGATGCCTTTCCCTTTTGATTGCCTTTGTTTGTTATACTAAAGTTAGGGCAATATATTAAATGTTACCGAAGGTCGTCGTCAAACCGGCCGTCGTGGCTTCCGTACTACCGGTTGCATATTCGACGACAGAACTGGCCGCAGCCAGAATCGCCAAACCAACCGCCAGAGAAGCAAACCATTTCCAGTTTACTTTGCCGAAAATAGCAGCCCAGGCCAAACCAACCAAACCGAAACCACCAACAATGAAGATGATGGTTTTAACCGATGAGAAGACCGATGTCGCTTTTTGTTGCGCCGTCTGCATAATTGTTGAACCGGATGTTCCGGAATTTACCGCAGCCGCATCGCCGACAGAGGCCAAAACAAGCACAAACGCCATTGTGGCCAGCGTCCAGAAATTCTTTTTCAAAAACTGCATTATTTTTCTCCTTACATTACAGCAATACTTCAATACTATTTTATGATAACTGATTTTTTTTATTTTTACCAGCTTTATCCAAACAGTTCATCAAGACATAACACATTGTTTTTACATATTTATTTTTATTGTAACAAAAAGTTCACAGTTCTTAAAAACAAGTTAACATTTTGTTTTGGCGCTTATTTCCGGTTGTTTTTATCAAACCACCGTTTTTTTATTTGTCCGGATGATGTTTTTTTCTAAAAATCTGGGTATAAAACGACAAAACCTTTGCCAAGAGTCGCATTTTGATTTATCCAGAATTTAGAGAGGTTATGTATGGTAAAAACGAGTTTCAAAACTTTCGTTTGCAGCTTTTTTTTATCTCTGTTTGTTCTGGCGGCGGCGAACAGATTGTTTTTTGACGCCTCTCACATTTCTTCCGCCGAAGAAATTAAAATTCCCACAAAAAATATTTCCCTGTTTGTTAAAGATTCTGCCGTTTCTCCAGTTTTGCACACGGTTTCCGTCAGTGAAAAAGACCTCTCCGCTTTAAATGTTTTTCCACAGGAAGCTGCCGGAAATAACGATGTTCTTTCCTCAGAATCACAGGCCGATACCGTCGTTTTTTCCGAAAGCACGGAAAACAGCCTTTCTGACGAAGATATTATTCCCTCTCAAAATGTATTTCTTTCCCCGACCGGGGAAATTTCCGAAGACGGTGATTTTTCTCTTGAAAATTCCGCTTTACCTAAAAAAGAAAATAAAAATCCGGAGGCAACAGTTTCAAAAGCTTCTTTTGACGATATTCCTCCGGTTATTTCCGAAACAAATGTTCAGATTTCGAAGGATGAAGAGCAGCCGGACACCGTCGTTTTAGCCGAAATTGAAGAAGAAAATCTTTTTATTCCGCTGCAACACGACGGTAAACTCCCCGTGTACGCCAGCAATAAAATAACCATTGACGGTGAACAGGCCAAACGGCAATTGGCAATGAAAGACGCTTCGCTTCCGTTAAAACCGGTTCCTTTTCCCGCTGCGGAGGGAAGCGGGGAGCCTGCGCCAAAACCGTCCCGGGACAACAGTTTACCCGCCAACTGGAAAATAATTTCCGATATAAGAACCCAACCGTCGTCTTTCGGGCATTTTTACGAAGCACAAAAAGTCGATGTTCCCGAAATTCTTCAAGAAGAGACAAAACAAGCTAAAGAACCGGATGCTGCAAAAAAAGAAACCTCAGGCAAAAGCACAACGGAAGATAAAACTTCCACCCATCTTTCTTCCGCCGGAAACGAAGCAAAGCCCGAAAACTTTTCAGAAGATCTTTTACAGGAAAAAGAAACAACCCGGACTTTGAGCGAAAAAATATCTTCCATTCCTCAGGAAAAACAAACAAAAGTCGCCGGAGAAGTCGTCAAAAATATTCTCATTCCCATTCCTGAAGAAATCATCAAAGATAAGAACCTCACTCCTCAACTGACATCGGATCCGAAAGACAAAGCCCTGGAAAAAGAACTTGAACAGGAAGAAAACCTTTCCGGAGACGTCAAAAACGAAAGTTCTGTTTTTTTGCCGACGCATCCTCCTTTTTCTTCACAGACAGATGAAAAAGAAGAAGGCGGCTTTTTTAAAAGTCTGACATCCATTTTTTCCGGCAGCAAAGGTTCTACCGGCCGGCCGGTAGATGAGGCAGATAAAAAAACTGTTTCGGAAAGCGAAAAAAATGATTTCGGCCTGCCGGAGTTGAAAGGAAAAATACTGCCTACGGAAATGAGGCTGACTTTTCAGGCCAACCGTGCGGCTATTTCGGGAAAAACATTAAAATGGGTACAGGCTTTCGGAGAAAAAGCCAAAAACAGCGAAGATATTATTATTGAAATCCGCATTGACGGAGCGACGTCTTATACCCTTCAACAAAAGAGATTAAATTTGTTATACAATATTTTAACTAATTTGGGTTTAGACTATAACAAAATTAAAACGGTTTTCACCGTCAGAGATGCCAATTCCTTTATTCTCAGGACGGTAAAAATGCGCGAAAACAATGAGAAAGCCATCGATCCGGCGGCGATGTACTATTTGTAAGTAAAGCTGGTAATAAGTTGCGACTCGACCTTGATTATTTGTTTTCAACCTGTATTATGGATGTAAAAACATAAAAAAAGTTGCTAAAGGAACACATTATGATGAAAGTCAAATTAAAATTAACGGCAATAGCCCTGACTCTCTTTGTTTTGTCAGGGTGCGCAGGTATGTGGGAGCCGGCGCCGGAAATGCCTGTGGTTCCCTGTGAGGAGGAAACTTCCGACAGCAATTTTGAACAGCCGTCCGGCAATGAATTTGTCAACTATACTCAGACGGCTGCAAATTACCGAGAATACGGTGAAAGAACGCCGCGGGATCAATATATTACCCAGGCCGGTGCGGGAAACAATCTTTCGGCAGCCATTCCACCCCGTATAGAAGATGAGTTTATGGACTATGAAGAGGGAATACAATCAGCCGAAGGCAACGGTGATGAATATTCCGGAGATACCGTTGAAGGCTACACGCCGGAAGATCCCGTGGAAGATTGGCTGGCTGAAGAAGGCAAAACCCTTAAAGCTCTTTTGTCCGAATGGAGCGAAAAATCCGGCTGGCGTCTGGTTTGGAAATCAAACCGTAATTATACTTTGACAGCAGGCGCTATGTTCAGAGGGCGTTTTGCAGATGTCAGTTCTGCCCTGATCAGAGCTTTTGCCCGAGCAAGGCCCGCTCCGGTAGCGACGTTTTATAAAGGCAACAGAGTGTTAGTCGTTGAAACTTTTGAGGATGAGAATGCATATGAATAATTTATTGAAATACGGCGCCGGTTTAGCTCTTGTTACTATCGCGGCTGCGTGCTCCATGTCTACCAGCATGGATGCCACCCTTGAAAAAGAAGTTAAAACAACGTCTATGATGCTTGAAGCGGCAAAAGCGCCGACAGAACTGGCTCCGGATGATGTCGTCAGAGTTAAAAACGATATCTGGCTTGGAGATACCAGCAAAATTGAATATGACGGAGATCCGCTTCCCGGTTATCTTGAAGGCCGTGAAGGGATTACGCTTATCAGCAACCGTCCCATTACGCTGTTTGAAATCGGCGACATGATTACGAAGATTACATCTGTTAAAGTCCGTTTTGCACCCGATGTCGGAGACGAGACGAAAAAAAGCGCCGAAACAAACAAACCGACGCCGGAAACACTCAACGCCGACTGGACTGAACCGGACAAAATGCTTGTTTCATACAGAGGGCCGTTAAGCGGTTTGCTGGATGAAGTCGCTTCCCGTTTCGGCATTTGGTGGAAATATGACAAGCAGGAAATTTATTTTTATAAATATGTTACAAGAACGTTTGTTTTATACAGCCTGCCGACCAAGCCGTCCCTGTCCGTGCAAGTCGGCGGACAAACCGAAGGCGATAACGGCAATTCTTCCATTTCACTGACCAGCAGCGTGGAAGTTGAATTGTGGGCCAATATTGAAAAAACAATCACATCAATGATTGAGAAAGATGCCAAACTGAGCATTGACTCGGCAAACGGCGTCATTTCGCTGACGGCAAATCCGAATGACATCAGGAAAGTGGCAAAATACATTAATGAACAGAATGCGCGTTTGTCCCGTCAGGTTGCCATCAGTGTAAAGATTTTGCAGGTTTCCGTTTCAGATTCAGATAAATACGGCCTTGATTTGAGCGCCGCTTTTGATGACGGACAATCGCAAGTTTCACTGCTGAGCCCGATTAACTCCCTCGGCGACGATGTTGCGAAGAATTTGGAAATGCGCATCATGCCGGGCAACTGGAATATCGGCGCCAGCCTGCAGGCTTTGTCCGAACAAGGGACAACCAACACCATTACCAGTGGTACGGTTACAACTCTAAATAACAAACCGGCGCCGATTCAAGTGGTTCGTAAACAAAATTATATTTCGGAAATTACAAAAACCAACAGTGGCGGCGACGGAGATTATTACGATATTTCTACCGAAACCGAAGAAATCGAAACAGGTTTTACGATGAATGTTTTGCCGAGGATTCTGGAACACGGACGTATGCTTTTGATGTTTGACCTGACGCTGTCTGATTTGATTTCGCTGGAGAGAGTTCCTCTCGGTACCAATGCGGACGGTGAAGAAAGCGGGGAATATATTCAAAACCCGATTATCGAATCCCGCGGGTTTAATCAGGAAGTTGCTCTGAAATCAGGAGAATCGCTGGTTTTGACCGGCTATGAAAGAGCTGTAAACACAGCGGAAAAATCCGGCGTCGGTTCGGCGACAAATTCTTTGTTTGGCGGTACGGCAACGGCAAGCAAAGACAGAAATATTCTCGTCATTATCCTGACCCCGGTTGTTTTGGAAACGCCGATGAATCCTGAAACCAGAGTAACAAACAGGATATAAAAGAAAACATATCGCATAAGGATGTATCAACGTGCTAGAAGATGCAAAGCTATTAGATGAAGATTATGAAGAAGGCGGCACCAAAACCTGGGCGTCCAAGGTTACCGTCGACGGATTAACTTATGCTACCAACCTGTTCTGGCAGCCACTGCAAAACGTGGAAGATCCCATTTCCGATGTAAGCGAAGCTTCGGAAGGGATTTTGGAAGGCGCAGATTTGTTTTGCATCAAACAAGGCAAAGCACCTCAGTTTGGTATCTGCGTCTCCCAGCAGGGATATAAAAGCGGCGAACTGGTCGGCGCCATAACCGTTGCATCGGCATTGGAAGGCCAGTCCTCCTTCGTTGCCGTGTTTAAAGTCGATACGGGTTGGTGGTATATCTGCGTCAGAAACGATATTATTCTTTCTGACGGCGATATGGTTTTTCTGAATGAGGAAGACGCCAAAAGCCAGTTTATGTCAATGCTGGCCGTTCCGGACTGGGGCAAGAAAATTGCACCGGCAGAGTGGAACGTTGAAGGAACCGAAGAGATTGATCTTTCAACGTTGATGAAACGCGGCTCAAGAGGAAAGCTGCAAAAAATCAAGGCTTTGCGTGGTACAAAATTGCTGGTAGTGGTTTCAATTTCGGCAATTGTGGCTTTATGGCTGCTGTTTACGATTATTGACAGCATTCTTTTGGCACCGCCCAAGCGGCCGTTGGTTGCACCGATTAAACCCAAAGTCGTTCAGCCGGTTAAAAAGATTCCCGAAATAAAGCCGTGGGAGAAGCTGACTGACGCCAAAACACTGATGGTCAAGTGTTATGAAAATATTGCCGCCGTTTCGCAAATACTGCCGCCCGGCTGGGATATCGGCGAAGTGACATGTGACAAATCCGGCATTAAAACGGCCTGGAAGAGACATGTGGGACGGATTGTGTGGATGAACGAAGCTCTGGATAAGTCCGGCATAAAATTTTCGTCACGAAGCGTAACCGATGACGGAAACAGTATTTCAGTCGTTGCACCGGTGGGCGAGATTCCCAATGTTTCAGTTGCGCCGACGTTATCCGTCGGAGACCTGAAAGTTACTCTTAACGACTTGTTTCAGGCCATAGCTCAACCCGTGGCGATTTCGGACTATTCTTTCACGTCGCCGCAAAATACATTGTACCGTTCTGTAAAATTTAAATTTTCTTCCGTCAATAATCCGATTGTATGGAAAGATTTGTTAACAAAATTTTCAGGACTTGAGATTATAATGATAAAATATAACAAAGACAGCGAAAGATGGGATTATGAAGGAGCGATCTATGCGTTATAATATGAAAAACATTTTAAGTGGGACGGCTTTGGCTTTGTTCATCGGGCTGACGGCTCCGGCAGTTGTTTGTGCGCAGGCATTAACTCCGAACGATCTTCCCCAGCTGGATATTAATCCCCGGGGGCAGGATGCGGCCGGCGGCGTAAAAGAAATTGACGTTAATATAAACGTTAACGAACCTATTCCTCTGGATAATGCGGCTCCGGCATCTGAAGCGCAGCCTCTTTCTTTGCAGGATAATTCTTTTGATCCTATTTTGCCGGCTGATGACAATGCGCCTATTTTGCCGCCTGAAGGAAATGCTCCTATTTTGCCGGCAGATAATAACGCCCCTATCCTTCCGGCAGACAATGTTCATGCAGATCCGTTTCCTCCGGCAGCTCATGATCCGTTGCTGCAACCGGCTTCGAATCCGGTACCGGCTCGCGATCCGTTGCTGCCTCACGGAAATAATAACAGCCTGGATAATGAAATTCCGGATTTAATTAATGTTGATTCAACTGAAGACGATTCTGCCTCCGGCGATGATATTCTGAATCAGATTGACAGCAACCTGTTTTCGAAAATGTCTTCCATTGAAAAGCAATCGGCGTTGCTTTCTTTGGAACTGAGACGGGAAAAAATCCGCAATGAAATTGCCGCCATAAAAGCACAGCGCAAACAAGCCGAGGAAGAAGAGCTTGCCCGTGAAGAAGAGCGGCGTATGAAAAAACAGGAATGGGAAAACGAACAACAACGGAAACTTCTGGTTGAACAACAAA
Source organism: uncultured Pseudomonadota bacterium (assembly GCA_949289935.1). Lineage (GTDB taxonomy): Bacteria > Pseudomonadota > Alphaproteobacteria > RF32 > CAG-239 > HGM16780. The sequence goes on from CASEQD010000001.1 coordinate 87,167, forward strand.
AGCTGGAAGAGCTGAAAAACCAGCAAGAAGCCCTGCGTCAGGAAAAAATCGTCAAAGCCTATAAAGAAACCATGTTGCAGGAAAAGCAGGAATGGATTAAGCAGACGGCGGATATTTATAATCAGATGAAGCAGATTGAAGACGAACGCGATGCCATTATCAACGACTTCAAAATGAAGCTGAACAACCTGAAAAATATTGCCGCCAAAAACGTTGCCAGCGCACAATCGGCAAAAGAGCGTTACACGCAGGCCATTAACAGCCTGAAAACACAGTTGTCCATCGTTCAATCGAGACTGGATGCCGAATTGAGCGCCAAAGTTGCCAAAAACAATCCGTTTGCCACAGTTCCCGATGAAAGCACAATAAAACTCAATGATGTTTATGTTATTATGGAAATTGCCGGCAAGGGAGAAAATCTGGCTGCCAAGCTGATGAATAAAAACGGCGATCGTTTTCTGGTCAGAAAGGGAACAATTTTGCAGACCGGACACATTATTGATGAAATTACGGAGACTTATATCCGCGCGGATTTGGACGGCGTGAAAGATTATTTGTTCTTTGCGGCAGGCGGCATTCTTGACAGCGAACCACAAAAGAGTTCTGTTCTTAAGGATGCTCAGGCAGCTTTGGGCGGCGTTCAGGCTCAGGGTACGGCCGGCGGCAGCGCAGCCAATGTTAACACATCGGCAATTCCGAGCCTGGGTGAAGGAATGTTTGTCAGGTAAACCGGCTCATGGCGGAAGATTCCGAAGAAATCAAAGAAGAACAGCCTCTGCAAAATCCGGAAGAGACTCAAACGCCGGAAGAAGCAAAGGCTGTTTCAGGTGTTGAGGCAAATGATGCTTATGACCGGCAAATAGAAAAACCGGTTAACAAAATTGAAGCTCTGTTTCAGCACGGAAACCGCCTGTTGACTCTTTCCAGCAATGCCAACCTCGTTATCAACGACGATACGCGGCGTCTGCTGGCTTTGTTTTCCGACGGGCGTTTTCTGGTGTCGGAAACGCACAAGTTTGACGGACGCGTTCTCAGTTTTGAGGTTTTGGCCAGAAAGAAAAAGCTGCCCATCAGCAAACCCGAATATGTTTCGCAAAACGAACTAAACGCCATTTATGCCATCGGCGAACGTTCGCAGGTTAATGTCGAGGGAGACGCGGACCTTGACCAGCTGCAAATGCAGAAAGACTTTGTTACGGTGGTGGCGCGCGCAGCATCTTCAAAAGTTTCGGATATTCACATTGTGGTCGGCAGCAGCACACAGATTATGTTTCGCACCAACGGCATGATGCAGGTGGTGATGGAATACAGCAAAGAATGGGGCGAATCTTTTGTGCGTGCGGCTTTTGCTTCTTCGGACATTTCAGATTCCAACTATGCCCAAAACGAGTTTCAGGGTGCCCAAAAGCTTGGATCCACACCGTTGAGAGGTTCCAAGGGCAAATTGATGCTGCCGCATAACATTCTGGCTATCCGTCTGCAGTTCAACCCGATTGCTTTCGGCTCGCAATATCTGGTCATGCGTCTGCTTTATGCCGATGACAACCCGGACGGAAGCGGTGATCTGGCTTCGCTCGGTTTTGGCGAATATGAAGAAAATCTGTTTTATCGTCTGCGGGCGGTGCCGGTGGGACTGAGTATCATCGCCGGTCCGACCGGTTCGGGAAAAAGCACAACCCTGCAGCGCAACATGATTAAGCTTCTGCAGGAAAAAAACTACGAAATCAACCTGATTACGGTGGAAGATCCGCCGGAATATCCCATTCCCGGCGCACGACAGATGCCGGTTACGAACGCCAACAGCGAAGAAGAAAAAGATGAAGAATTTACCAAGGCTTTGTCGGCGGCGCTGCGTTCCGACCCGGATGTGATGATGGTCGGCGAGGTTCGCTCCATCGCCGCGGCTGAGTTAACTTTCAAAGGCGCTTTGTCAGGGCACGGCGTGTGGACGACGCTTCACGCCAACAGCGCACCGGCAATTGTCACACGTTTGCGCGATATGGGCGTCAAAACCTTTATGTTAAACGATCCCGAACTCATCAAAGGGCTGATTTCGCAACGTTTGTTCCGCCGTCTGTGTCCGCACTGCCGGGTGTCGGTTAAGGAACATCTGGACTCGCCTTCCGTTCAACGACTGAAAATCGCGCTGGGCGATTTCGGAATTGAAAATACGTATATGCGCGGCCCGGGCTGCAAATATTGCGACAATACCGGCATCAAGGGGCGCATGTGCGTTCCGGAAATCATTTTGCCGGATGCGACTTTTCTTGATTTGATGATATCCGGCGAAACGCGCAAAGCCATTGACTATTGGACGAGCGACCTCAACGGGCGCACGCTGAAAGACGCGGCTATTGAACGCATGCTTAAAGGATATATTGATTTGGACGAGGTAGAGCGCTGGACGGGGCTGATGGATCAGCGCCCGGCTTATTAACCGCTGAAAGGAAAGGTTTTCCATGGAAGAAAAAGAAAAGGAAAGAAAAAAGCAGACCTCCCTCGACAAGGCCATGAGAAGCCTTGGTACGGTGGAAGTGTATTATGCCAAAATGATTTGCCGGATGTCTAACGGCGTCAGGCTGAAAATCTACCGTAAGCTGGCATCGCTGCTCCGGAACCGTTTTTCGTTGATGAATGCGCTTGATCTTATTCATAACGGGTTCAGCAACGGCGGACGAAACCCCAAAGAGCCGATGGCCATCGCCATTGCCGCCTGGGGACGCGCGCTCCAAAACGGGCAGCCTTTTTCGGAAGCATTGCGCGGTTGGGCGCCGAATCGTGAAAGACTTATGCTTTCGGTGGGCGATGTATCGGACATGGAAAGCGCCATTCTCAACCTTATCCGTGTTTCGGAAGGTACGACAAAAATGATCCGGCCGATTGTGGGCGCCATTACTTATCCGTCTTTTTTGTTTATGATGTCGGTGTTGATTATTTATGCCATCGGGGCTTTTATGGTTCCGCCCATGCTCGAGGCGGCGCCGAACGTGCGCTGGCGGGGCATGGCAGCCGATTTGGTCGATTTGTCTTATTGGATAAGAGACAACTGGGTTTTTGCCTTTTCCCTTCTGCCGGTTATCGGCTGTACCATTTATTTTACCATCGGGGTATGGACCGGCCGGGCAAGAGCCTTTTTTGACCATATTCCGCCCTGGTCGCTGTATAAAATTTTTTCGGGATTAAGCTGGCTGTTGTCTTTGTCGGCTCTGGTCGGCAGCGGCACGCCTGTTTCAACAGCTTTGCGCGCGCTGCGGCGCGATGCCAACCGTTATCTCAAAGAGAGAATCGACAAGACGCTTGTTTTTGTCAACAACGGCGACAACCTCGGACAGGCTTTGTTTAAAACCGGGCTTGACTATCCGGATCCGGAAATTATCAACGATTTGAAAATTTATTCCGAACTGGACAATTTTGAAGAAGCCCTGACGAATCTGGCTACGGAATGGCTGGATGAGAGCGTCTATATGATTGAAAACAAGGCTTCCATTTTGAACATGATTGCCATTCTGACCGTGGCGGGCATTATTGCCTGGGCGGTGATGGGCACGTTTGAAATGCAAGACCAGATTACCAGCTCTATGGGAATTTAGCGGCATGAAAAAATTAACGTCCTTATGGAACGAAGCAAAGAAAAAAACAAAGGGAATCGCGGCAAAACTGTCTTTCAAAAAGCGGCGGCCGGCTCTTTCGCGGCGGGATTGGCAGATTGCCGGCGGACTTGCGGTTGTGGCGGCGCTTATCGGCATTATCATTGCTTCTCTTCCCAAGGCTGACAAACAGGCCGCCGCCGCGGTGAATGAAATTTTTGCTCTGGCGGACGGCATTCGCAGCACGTATCGCGCCAAACCCAATTATTGGGGGCTGGATACGGCTTCGGCGCTGGCAGAGGGAATCGTTCCGCCCGCGTTGGTAAAAAAAGGCGGAATCGTCAACAGTCTGGGACAGGATATGTTAATCGGCAGCGGGGCGGCAGCGGAAACGGTTATGCCCGGTAGCCGGGGGTTTGACATTGTGCTGCCCCGAACCGGCAAAAAGGCCTGCATGCTGCTGATGAGCGCCAAACTCAATGAACGGCAACAACTGGGACTGGCGGGCGTAACGTTGAAAAACTCGGCGGAAACCCTTTATTCCTGGGGCGGAGAAAACCGTTTTCCGCTGGAAATTTTGCAAACCCGCAAGGCTTGCGAAAACAGCAATATTATTATCTGGCATTTTGAATGAAAAATTTACAAAAAATTAAACCTCTCGTGTTTATAATAGCTTAAATTCCCGCTGGGCAGACGAGTGATTTGTATATTAACATATTGTCAAAGCGTGAAAAATGAGCTATTATGTAAAATAGTGTAGTGTGTGAAAAAATTGCAACAGAATTTTATGGCAGGAGAAAAGAGATGAAAAAGTATTATGAGTCTGAACAGAGCGGCCGTTCCATGGTGGAAATGCTGGGCGTGCTGGCGATTATCGGCGTTTTGTCCGTCGGCGGTATTGCCGGTTATTCCAAAGCCATGGCCAAGTTCAAAATCAATCAGGCGCTGGATCAGATTACAACCATGATTATCAACATTCGTTCAACTTTTTCCAGCCAGATTGATTTTACGGATGCGACGACGGCCAATATTATTGCTTTGGGCATAGCGCCGGAAGAATCGCTTGATGCCGCCAGAACTAAGATGACCAATCCTTTTGCCGGTCAGATAACTATTGGATCAGTAGGGAATCCGGCAACAACCTTTACCATTACATATACGGGACTTGATTCCAACGCCTGTCAGAGTCTGGCGTTGGCAGACTGGGGATCTCAGGCTTCTTCCGGTCTGGTTTCCATGACAATCGGCGGTGCTCAGAAATATGAAACTTCAAAGGGAGATTTTCCTTTGTCAGTGGCTAATGTGGTTGCCGGTTGCACGCTGGCTGCCGGGGCGACGACCTCCATTACCTGGGAATACAGATAATATTGCTTATGCTTTTCTGTTGCAGCCGCCGGTTTTTCCGGCGGCTTTTTTGCGTAATCCTCTCTTCCCCTGAGTAGGGCGGCGGCAGAAAAACAATTCAGATAATTGGTTTTGAATCATACCCCCTCCAACTTCTTGCAGCGAAGCTGCTTCGGTCAACTGAATTGTAACGATTGTTTTCTTAGGCTGCCGCCTGTTCACAATCTAACAATTCAGACTCTGTCGTTGAAAAACAATTCACCGGATTGTTTTTCTGCCTCCAGCCCTATTCAGGGGAAGGAAATTAGATAATTCGTTTTAGATTCATACCCCACCCGCCTCCCCTACTCAGGGGAGGAGAAAATGGTGAGGGTTACTCAGGGGAGGGAAAAAGAAGTGCCCTACTCAGAGGGAGAGAAAGTAAAGAGAGAGAAAGTGAGGAGCCCTGCTCAGGGAGAGAGAATATGCCGGACGGAAAGATTAATATTTATTATCCCGCCGGGTTGCCGTAACTTTCTGATACATGCCCAGTCCGTAAACAGACTTTGTCCAAAAATAATCGGTAACATCAACATTTTGCGCATAGGTATCAATCCCGCGTTCCCAGATTTTTTCGGCAAAGGGCTGATAAAGGCGGTTAAACATCCGCATCAGACTGCGCAGGGGATGCCATTTGCAGGGATTATGATAATCTACAAAAACCGCCTTTCCGCCGGGCTTTAATGCCGCCAAAGCGTTGCTGACGACTTGCACTTTTGAAAGCGGCGGCAATTCATGCAAAAGGTTATAACACACGACATTGTCATATTTTTTGTCGGTTTTCAAACCTGCGGCATCGGCTTGTTTTAAGCGGATATTATCAAATAAATAATCATATTTCCGCCGGCAGCGCATCAGCTGTTTTTTATTGTTGTCAATGATGGTAAGCGAGCCGTTTTCTCCAACCTGATAAGCCAGTTCTTCAATCTGCAGGCCGAAAGTGCAGCCCATTTGCAGCACCTGCGCACCAGGCTTGACCTCCCGGGCAACGCTTTCGGAAAGTTTTTTGTGAAAACCAAGCGTTATCAGGTTAAGCAAAAACGGACTGTCAAAAAAATCATAAATGTCTTTTTTGTTATACAGCCAATCGTATATGCCGTTAACTTTAACGGGAAGAGTAACAAATTCTCTTGTTTTTTGCGTTTGTTGCATCATGTGTTTCAAATCCGGTTTTTTACGGCCGGAAATAAGGTTCTGCCTCTTTAATGCTTTCCAGCCAGATGTTTTTGCTGTTTTTGATTTTTTTACCTGTTTCTTCGGAAAAATCTCCGGCAACAAGATTATTTTCTATTTTTGTACACAATTCTGCAAATTTGTCAAGACCAAAAATGAGCGAAGAAGATTTCAGGCTGTGAAAAATAATTCGCAGATTTTCCGCATCCCGGCCGGATAGATAAGCCGCCGCTTTTTCAAATTTTGCCCCGGCGTCGGATAAATATTCTTCCCAAAGCTGCAAAAACTTTTGTTCTCCCAGCATTTTTTTATAGGTTTCGGGCATTTCTCTGTTAAAAACCTCAGACATGAGGCGCTTCCTTTCAATTCTTTTTCCAATCGCCGGCAATAGCCTGCCAACAGGCCAGCGCTGCCGCTGCCGCCGTTTCAGCACGAAGGATTCTTTTTCCCATGGAAACGCTCCGGGCAAAATCCGCCTGCCGCAGCAGCTCAAATTCGTCATTGCCGAATCCGCCTTCGGGGCCGACTAACAGTGCGGCTTTGGTTGTTTCTTCCGCCGCTGCCGCGCTGAACGCCTTATAAATGTTTTCGCCGCCGCCGGTTTCGTCCATATAAAACAATTTTCGCGTTTTGTCCCAGGCTGATAAAAGTTTTTTTAAGGGAACAGGTTTAAAAACTTCCGGCAAATCAACCCGGCGGCATTGCTCGGCAGCCTCAACGGCCTGAGATTTGAAACGCTCAAGACGAACCTTTCCGGCAACCGTCCGCTGCGTGATAACCGGAACAAGCGCCCGGGCGCCGAGTTCCGTCGCTTTTTGAATAATATAGTCTGTTTGTTCTTTTTTGACCGGCGCAAACAAAAGCATGATGTCCGGAACCTGTTCAAACGGGCGTGTTTTTTCGGCAACACGCAGAAAGGCGTCTTTTTTTGAAATTTTCGAAACAGAGCATAAATATTCGCCGCTCCTGTTGTCAAAGGCTAAAATTTCATCTCCGGCCGCAGCCTTCATCACATGAAAAAGATAATGGCTCTGAGCGTCGTTTAACTTTATCTCAAAGCCCTTATCCATCGCGGTGTCAAAAGTATCTATATACAACCTTATTTTATTCTTCTTTTTCAATGTCTAAAATATCCTGACCTGTAAAACTTTGGAAACAACCGCCAGCCCGTTTTCCAGTTTGTCAAAATTAATCCGGCTGCTGCCCGAAGCGCTTGCCCGATACAAAAGGATGACGATATCTCCCCTCTTTTCGCTCTTAATAAATTCCAGCGCGCTGCCGCGGTTTTCAAAATGCCATCTCGTATTTTCTTCCTCATCCAGCCTGACCGCCAGATATTGTCCTTCGCTCAAGACCAGAGATGTTGTATAACTATTCAAATCTACCAATTTTATAACCGGTTGTTGAGTTTTTTGCTCAACAGGCTTTTGAACCGGTTTTGTTGTTTTGTTTTCCCGGGAATCCTGATGAGTGTTTCCGCCCAGCCCGTAGCCCGGTTCAAAAACCTGACGTTTCATGGCCTGGCCGGCATTCTCGACAATCAAACCCGCCTCTGCGGTTTGGGCAAAAGCCAAAAAACCGGCAAGGAAAAGGATTAATATTTTCGTCGAGTACCTCATCATACCCTCACTTATAAACAACATAATATGCTATGTAAATATGCAAAAGTATTTAATTTTTATACTTTTATAATTGTATAATAACACAGATATGATATGAGAGAAAGAAGTTTTATGTGAAGTTTTTGTAACAAAAAAGGGGAAAGACGATGATTATCACCATTGACGGCCCCGCCGCCGCCGGAAAAGGAACTCTGGCTGCCGCTCTGGCAGATAAATATAAACTGGCGTATTTTGATACCGGGATGGTTTATCGAGCCGTCGGCGTGGAGATGATCGAAAACAGCCGGGATGTATCTGACGAGGCCGCAGCAGCGGATCTGGCCCGAAAACTTACTTTTCAAAAAATGATGAAGTTGTCCGAACATCCCGAATTCCGGGGACCTTTGGGCGGAAAAAACGCTTCGGTAGTTTCTTCTTATCCCTCTGTCCGCGCCGCTCTTTTAAAAATGCAGCGTGATTTTGCGCAAAGCCCTGTGTTTAAAGACGGAAGCCCAGCCAGGGGCGTTGTTTATGACGGACGCGATACGGGAACGGTTGTCTGTCCTTCCGCCGATATTAAACTGTTTGTCACTGCTTCGCCTGAAGTGCGCGCAGAACGGCGGTTTAAAGAATTCCGGGAAAAAGGAATCGATATCTCTTATGAGAACGTGCTGGCAGACATAAAATCCCGGGATGAACGGGATTCCCAAAGAGCTTCCGCCCCTCTGAAACCGGCTCCCGATGCGGTTATCATAGATACATCGGCGCTTTTCGCCAATGATGTGATGGAAAAAGTCTGCCGGATAATTGAGGCAAAGATAAAGAAATCGCTTGAAAAATAATATTTTCCATGTATAAAAATGACACAGCAGCGCTGCGGTGCGGCGGGCTGCTGAAGTTTAACGCGCACAAGTCCGCCCGCTTATGATGCGGGGCAGGCATTTTGATGAATAAAATTTTTATGATGAATACAGATGTAAAAATTCCGGAAATGACAGAAGATTTTGAAGCCCTGTTGAACGAACAGCTTGGCGACAACGGTATTACCGGTTCTGTCGTTAAAGGAACAATCATTCGCTTAACGCCGGATTTTGCAACCGTTGATGTCGGATTGAAATCCGAAGGACGTATTCCTTTGCGCGAATTCGGCCAAAATGCAGAATTGAAAATCGGCGATATCGTCGAAGTTTATGTTGACCGTTATGAAGACAAAGACGGCAATATTGTTCTTTCACGCGAAAAAGCCCGCCGTGAAGAAGTATGGCAGGATTTGGAAAAATCCATGAATGCCAACGAACGCGTTAACGGCATTATTTTCGGACGCGTCAAAGGCGGCTTTACGGTTGATTTGAACGGCGCTATTGCTTTTCTGCCCGGTTCGCAAATCGATATTCGTCCGATTCGCGATATTACGCCGCTGATGGGAATTTCCCAGCCGTTCCAGATTTTGAAGATGGACAAAGTCAGAGGCAATATCGTTGTTTCCCGCCGCGTCGTTCTTGAAGAAACCCGTGCGGAAGCCCGTGCCGAACTCATTGATACTCTGAAAGAAGGTTCCGTTCTGGACGGCGTTGTCAAAAATATCACCGATTACGGTGCATTCATTGATTTGGGCGGCGTCGACGGCTTGCTGCATGTTACAGACATTTCTTGGAAAAGAATCAACCATCCGGCTGAAGTTTTGTCTGTCGGTCAGACGGTTAAAGTCAAAGTTATCAAATTCAATGAAGATACGCAGCGCATTTCTCTCGGCATGAAACAGCTGGAAGAAGATCCGTGGCAGCATGTTGCCGAGAAATATAAAGTCGGCGACGTCTATACCGGCAAAGTAACCAATATTACCGATTACGGCGCATTTGTCGAGCTTGAAGACGGTATTGAAGGTTTGGTTCATGTCTCAGAAATGAGCTGGACCCGTAAAAACGTTCATCCGGGTAAAATTGTTTCCACTTCTCAGGAAGTTGAAGTCAAAGTTCTGGAAGTCGATCCCGAGAAGAGAAGAATCAGCCTCGGCATTAAACAGTGCACTCCGAATCCCTGGGCGGCATATGTTGAGGAACATCCGGTCGGTTCCGTTATTGAAGGAAAAATCAAGAACATTACCGAATTCGGTTTGTTTATCGGGCTTTCCGATGAAATTGACGGAATGATTCACCTGTCTGATATTTCCTGGGACAAGAGCGGCGAAGAAGCTGTTAAAGATTATACCAAAGGTCAGGAAATTCAGGCTAAAATCATTGATGTTGACGTTGAAAAAGAGCGCATTTCCCTGGGCATTAAACAGTTGACCGAAGACGCTGTTTCCAGTGCTCTTGAAGGTCTGAAAAAAGGCGATGTCGTTAAAGCAACCGTCGTCAGTTCCGATGATAAAGGCGTGAGCGTCGAAGTCAACGGTATTTCGGCTGTTATAAAGAAAGCCGATTTGTCCAAAGATAAGGCTGAACAAAATCCGGAAAATTTCAAAGCCGGCGATGTTGTTGAAGCCAAAATCACTTCCGTAGACCGGAAAAACGGTAAAATCGGTCTTTCCGTGAAAGCGCTTGAAATTGAAGAAGAAAAGAAAGTTCTTGAAGAATATTCCAACACTTCTTCAGGTTCAACGCTGGGGGATGCCCTTGGTGAAGCCTTGAAAAAAAATGCTTAATTAAAAGTGTTTTTCACAAAAAAGCCGTCGGTTAACGTCCGGCGGTTTTTTGTCGGTTAAATATTAATCATAAAAAGCGTGGAAATATAATAAAAAAATGATATGATAAAAAACAAAAAAACAGGAGAATAATATGAAATATGCGACCGCTTTGTTTATGCTAATGTTTTGCGCCGGCTGTGCTTCCCGTCATTATTCCGTGTGGAAAGACAACAGCGACTGTGATTATGCCCGGGAGGGAATTATCCGCATTGTTGACAATGAAACCGGTAAAATCGGCTATGCCGATCCCAATGGCGAAATTTTAATAGAACCACGCTATGCTTACGGTTTTCCTTTTGAAAACGGAAAAGCAAAAGTAACATATACCGGTATGAAAAATATGATTCGGGATTCTTTCGGTGAATATCATTATTGGGACAGTCGCGATTGGTTGTATGTAGACCGCGAAGGCAATGAAATGAAAGAAGAATAAAAAGAAACTCCGGTTTGAGAACCACCGCATAATAAAGAAGAATGGCGTCAGCGGCGGGACTCGAACCCACTACCCACAGTTTAGGAAACTGTTGCTCTATCCTGATGAGCTACGCTGACAACCTGTTATTTGTTTATAACGTAAAAACCTAAAAATCAAGTTTCTTTTATAACTATCATAAAATTAAACAAGTTTCATTTTTCTTACTTTAGCGACTTAAGTTTTGGCTCTATTTTTCAAGAGCCAGCTTATCCAGAAACCGGGTTTGAATTTCCGCAATCTGCCGAACAGAATTAATGTCGACAAACTCGCCCTTGGCATGCATGCCGCCGCCGCTGCCCGAATGCATAATGACTATGGATCCTTTTTCGGCAAAAACCCGGGAATCCGTGGCTCCGCCGATATGTTCAAACTCAATTTTCTTTCCCAGAATATCTTCGGCAAATTTTTTATAAGCCAGAATATGCGGGTTTTGTTCGTCCATAACCACCGGCGTGCTTTCTGAAACAATTTTATACGAAACACCGTCAACCATACAACTATCCAAATTCTTTCTTAAATTTTCCACGGAAGAATTTTCCGTCAGCCGGAAATCAAGCAGCGCTTCGGCATGGTTTGAAATTACATTGGCGACATCTCCTCCTTCTATTTTAGCAAAATGAACCGTATCAAACCATGTATCTTCGGGCAAAGGAAGCTCTTGGGAATAATAAGGATAAATTTTGCGAATATTCAACCAGGTCTGCATAAGCTTTTCGTTAGCATCAATTCCTTCCCAAGGGGTAGAACCATGGGCTTCTTTTCCTTCTGCCTCAATTTTCACAAAAACCGGATTTTTGCATTTGCTGACAAGTTTCCGAATATCACCGCCCACATCATTGTCCAACACGATTTTGGCGCTCATTTCCGGATATGCTTCCATAAAAGCATGCGTACCGGCGCTGCCTTTTTCTTCATCACTTGACAGAATGACGGCAAATTTAACCGGCAGCTTTTTTTCCAAAACATGGAACATTGAATTTAAAGCCACGGCAGCAAAAGATTTCATATCCAGCGTTCCCCTGCCGAACATCTTTCCATCTTTAATATACGGCTGAAACATATGATCTTCGGCCGGCACTACGTCAATATGCCCCAGGCAGAGTACATCAAAATTTTGCACATCATGATTCCGGATAAAAATAACCGGGGAAACGCCGTCTTTTCGGAAAATGGTTGTCTGTGCACCGGTATTTTGAAACAGTTTTTCAATATAAGCAAATGCCTTTTCAATTTCCGGCAGATTTCCCGTTTCGGTGCGAAAGCGAATAAGCTCTTGAGTAAGATTTAACAGATCCATTGCCTTTTTCCTTTTATTTTTTACACTTTTTTCATTAAATACAGTTAAATATAATCATAAATAATTAACAGAGAATAAAAAGGACGGTAAAAGAAAAATGAAGAAACTTATTTTTGCGGTATTGCTTGGCATTTTATTTGTTCCCGATGTTTATGCCGGAACCGAAGCAGATGACAGCGGTTTGCCCGTTCCGCGAATGGTTTCTTTGCGTTCATCTGTTGTCAATGCCCGTTCCGGTCCCGGAGCGCGCTATCCGATAGAATGGGTTTACCGTCAGGAAGGGGCACCGGTCGAAATTATTGCCGAATTTGAATTTTGGCGGAAAATCAAAGACTGGGAAGGAACTGAAACATGGGTGCACAAAGCCATGCTGTCCGGAGAACGGACAATCAAAATGACAGCCAAAGGAGAAAGTAATATTTATGCCCGGCCGGATTATAATTCCCGGGTGATTGCCAAAACAGAAGATCAGGTTATCGGCAAGATTGAAGAATGCCCGGCCGGCAGTGCTTTTTGCCGGATTAGATTCGGTTCATCGGTCGAGGGATGGGTTCCCCGGCGTCATTTTTTCGGTGTATACAGCGGTGAAGAAATTTAGTAAACTTTTTTCTTGATAAAAAAGCGCCACACGGCTATACTCCTCAGCAATTATTTATTTTTATAAAATTATTATAATATGAAACAGAGTATAAAAACAAAGAAAATTTTCCTTTGCCGTCATGGAGAAAGTCAGGCAAATGAAAAGAACATCTGGTCCGGGCAGCGGATAGATGCAGAATTAACCGAAGCAGGAAAAAAACAGGCCATGCTTCTGGGAGAAAAACTTTCACGTTATTCAATAGATGCTGTTTATGCCAGTCCTTTGATACGAGCGTGTCAGACAGCAGAGATTGCCGCTGATTTCTTAAAATTACCATACAGCTTTGATCCCCGTCTGAAAGAAGCTAATTATGGACAAGCCGAGGGATGTTCTTTTGATGAAGTCAGAGAGAAATGGCCGGGTATCCGCGAATACTGGATTAATCCCGTCCCAATGCATTTTGACGCCCGTTTTCCCGGAGGCGAAAGTTTGAGAGATGTTCAAGACAGAGCATGGCAAGCGCTGAAAGAGTTGGTTGAAAATAATGATTATTATCATATTGCCGTTGTTACGCATGCCGGCGTTATTTGTTCTCTCTTGTCTTCTCTTTTCGTTTTGTTTCCGCGAATCAAGAACTGTCAGGTTTTTCCGCTGGTGTATGAAAAAAAGACCTTTCGGGTAGGAGGAAAGATTTTTTAATTAACTGCTGAAATTTTTAAAAGCCTTAAATCGCAAAGATTTAAGGCTTTTTTTTATTTTCCTGTCAAAATAGTTTCAATCAATTTTTTGACCGTCGGCACGCCTTCCCGATACAATGGATCCGTTGCAAAACGGTAAACGTGATGTCCGGCAAACAACAAATTGTCTTTTACGCTGCCGTTATGCCCGATGTCATACAAAGTTTTATGAATGCAATATGAACGCGGATCAGGAAGCTTTCCGGTTGTTCCTTCCGCCTTAGACCAGGTAGAAAACTGGCATTGCGACAAACAACCGAGACAATTTGCCCGGTCGTTTTTCATTTGCTTAACCTCATCCGGCGTCATAAAAACAATTGTTTTATCCGGAGTTTCCTGAACAGACGTAAAACCTGCCCGGATTTGTTTTTCTGCTTTTGCGGCATCATCGGCTTTTATATAAACCGTTTTATATTCATTTAGCGGGAATTCCAATGCAAATTCTTCATTTTGTTCTTTTGAATAAGGGATTTCACCGTTTTTCCGGTTAATAAGCTTCTGCAGGAAAGAATTTCTAATCGCCGAAGAAAAAAATCCGGTCGGACTAAATCTTTGCAAAATAACATCGCCTTTTTTAACCTGCATCATAACTTTTTGCCAAGCTTCACTCACAGGACTTTCTTTGGTAATCATCGGCCGGGTACCAAACTGAAAAGCGATTTTGCCGATTTCCGGATTATTGATATAATCCTTCCATTCATCCAGATTCCAAACGCCGCCGGCAATAATAATCGGAATATTTGAAAGATTTAATTTATTCAAGACCTGCCGCAATTCGACTAAGCGGGCGTAAGGTTTTTGCGGTTCATTCGGGTTTTCGGCATTGGAAAGACCATTATGTCCGCCGGCCAGCCACGGATCTTCATAAACAACGCCGCCCAAAAATTCGGTAAATTTCGAATAGGCCCGTTTCCATAATACCTGAAAAGCTCGTGCGGAAGAAACAATCGGATAATAATAAACACCGAATTTTGAAGCCAGCTCTCCCAGATGATAAGGCAGTCCGGCACCGCAGGTAACACCGTGAATCAAACCTTTGGCTTTTTCCAAAACACCTTCGATAATTCGTTCTGAATCGGCCAGTTCCCACAACATGTTCATGTGTATACGGCCGTTTCCTCCGGAAATTTCATGGGCAACCTGCGCTTGGGCAATTCCGCCCTTAATAGCATTTTGCACCATTTCTTCATGACGTTCCAAACGATTTTTGGAATGATATTCCTGAATGACGACACTTCCGTTTTCATCATAAAAATCGGGACTAACGCCGGAAAAAGTGCCGACGCAGTTTTCTTTTGCCCAAGCCCCCGAACTGGAGCCGTTGCTGACGTTAATGCCTTTTCCACCCTCAATTAAGGGTAAAACTTCCTTCCCGGAAATCATTATAGGATCTAATTTTATCAAAGCACTTCCTTAAATCTTATTTTTTTAAACTGAATTTACTATAACATAAAAAAATAAATTGTGTAGCAGAAAATGCCATTTGTTAAAAGCGTTTCTACAAAGCCAAATCCAGCAACCCGTCGGGAATTTCGTTAATAAAGACCAGAGCGATAAGAATGCAGATAAATGCATAAACCTGCAGCATCTGAGTAAAAGATCTGTTTTGAAAAGCCGGAATTTTTGTGCTGTATTCGGTAAAGATTTTATGAATGGCAAACATTAACAGCGTAATCGCAAATCCCTGAATTCCAACGCCCATATCAATAATAAAATCTTTAACAGGATCAAGAATCATATAAAGGCAGCCGAAAAAAACCATATAAACGGCAACAACGGCAATGGTAATCTTTCTGATCTTGGCATTTTCACTGATTTTTTCGGCCTTGTTTTTTCTAAGATTTTCAACTGAAATTGAAGAAATCTCCATTCCCCGGATCATTTGCGGCGTTTCTTTTTGCCGGCGGATGTCTGACATTGTTCCCCTGAACCGTTCCTCAGCGGCGCATAAACCACAGCCTTTGGCCGTAAAATAAACATGATCCGGATTTTTTTTGCAGGGCTTCATATTGTGCAGCAGATTGTGCAGATGTTCCTGCCATTCCTGAGCCGAAGGTCTTTTTTCACCGCGGGCAAAAACCCGTTCGAAAAGTTCAAGGGTTTTCTTGTCAAAATATTCATGCAATGAATAGGGATGCGGCGCCTGATAAGTATCCGGCCATAAACCGTAGGCATAATGATATTGTTCAATGCGGTTTTGGATGGTGAGCATTTCGCCGTCATTTTTCCTTGGCACGCCCGAAAAAGGATGTATACCATTATTCAGCAGTTTGAAAATCATCACTGCTAGGGCAAATTTATCTTGTTCTTCACCCATTTCGTCGCAAGACTGGGTCATGCCTTCAGGATAAATGTATTCTTCACTCACAAATTCGGCCGGGTAACGGTTGTTCCTTTCTCCTTTGATGGAAAAACCGTCGCAGTCAACCATGGCCACCATCATGGAATCTTTATAAACCGAAACATTGGAAGGTTTCAGGTCAACAATGTAATGTCCGCAACTGTGAAGAGCCGCTACCATTGAAGCAACATTGTAAGCCGCAAAAACACGGTAAGCATATTTTTCCGGCAACTGCAGTTTTTTACGGATGGCCTTTTGCATCAGATGGTCAAGAGATACGGCTTTGCTCATGTCTATCAGCGGCATTAAATAGCCGACGCAAAAACCGTTTTCATCATCCAGAACGGCTTCCGGCCATGCAATCTGTACATATTCGATTCCATCTTTAACGGCAGGCGGAAAATTCGGCCTGTTCAACAACATAGCTTCAAGTTTTTTACGGTTGACGGCGCTTTTGTTTTTATTATGAAAAATTTTTGCCACCAATTTCGGATGCCCTTCCGCCGCATAAATTTTCCCGGCAGCGCCGCCGCGGTTAATCAGCCCGCCCAATCTGATTTTTTCAAAATGCCCGTCGGCATATAAAGCTGTATAAACAGCCGGAGCGGTATTATCAATCTGTCCTTCCATCAGATTTTTGCCCACAACAAAGTTTTGTCATCAGAGTTCAGTCTTTTGGCCAGAGGCGTATTTAACGTATTGTTCAATGCCCTGACAGCTTTGTTTTTGCAGCAGGCATTACAGAGAAATTCATTAATCGGAGCGATAAAGCCCTTTTCAATCCGCGAAAAGTCCGGAGAAAAAGCAAAATTTGTCAGTCCGTCGCTCATCAAAAAAATTGTATCGGCATTTTCAAAGTCCGTAAAACGCAGGCTGTCCAACCAATCATCCATGGTATAAAAAAACGTTTCACAGGCAAAACGTCCGTTTTCGGGCAGAGAAGCCGTAAATTGTTCATAATTGTCCCGTTTCAGAGCAATGGCCGCACCATCGCCGATATGAAAGAATATCCCCTTTCCGGCACAGCAGGCGGCGCCGACCACCGTTGCCGAAAAATCAATCATTCCGGCATTGTCTTTGTTTTTGTTCAGGCGGTGGCGCATGATTTTTTTTCTGGCCACTTCAATAGCCAGAGGAATTTTTTCTTTTATCTTGTCAAACGGACAGTCAGCCAGCAGATCGACCAGTGTATCGCAAACGGTTTTTGCCCCGATTTTGCCATATTTTGCCGATCCGGCACCATCAGACACCACGGCAACAAAATTTTTACCGCCGGTTTTGTGCTTAAAATAGTCTTGACAAGGAAGTTTGCAATATTTATGCATCGGTCCGCAGACGCTGGCCGCCACTACTTTGATTTTGCTATTGTTCTTCGTCATCCCATTCCCCGGTATCTTCCAACAAATCAGGAACATTCGGCGCGGCCTTTGAAACACAGGATACACTGCGCGACAACCACAGGAAAAATTCCGTAAATTTAAGACCGGTCAGCCGTTTGGGCGAGATAGTCGAAAATTTTGCCAGCTTTTCCAGATTTGCCCCCTGGGTTCCAACAGCATGAATAACTACTTTTTTGTTTTTTTGCGCATAGCGACATTTTTCCGCCACAATTTCCCAGTCATAATCCGTCGGTTCGCCGTCGCTGATAAGAAAAATCCACGGCCGTTTGGAGGTAATGCCACAGCTGTCATACAGGCATTTCTGTTCTTCAATTTTTTGCAAGGCCAGTTCCATGGCTTTTCCCAAAGGCGTCAAGCCGCCGGCTTCCATTTCCGGGGCTTCGAAATTCATGGCGTCAATCCAGTCGGAAGAAACAAGGGCTTCATCTTTGCCGAAAGCTTTGATAATCAGGAGTTGCACGCGCGAGCTGGCATCAATGTCTTCTTTAAGTTCTTTTTCCAGCGCTTTCAACCCGGCATTAAGCTGCTTAATCGGCTCGCCGCGCATGGATCCCGAACAATCAAGCACCAACACACAGGGAGTGCGCTCGTTGGCATTGTCGGCAAACTCCACATAGGGAATCATTTCTTCAATATATTTATTTTCGTTTTCTTCGGCCATGGCAGAAACTCGCTTTCTCAATTATCTGTGCGGATAAGCATGCGGATATCCGCTTCCCTCAACGGGCTTCGGCGCGGAGACTTTTCCGCAGGCAGACAGGCTTCCCGCCAGCAAAACGGCCGCTGCCAGAAGAAACAACATTTTTTTCATGATTTTGAAACCTTTTTGCTGTATTTATATTAAGTATAGTAGATTATATACTATTAAACAGAGGTAAACACAAACCTATATTTGAGTTATTACCATGATAAAAAAATTTTTGCTGGCAATATTTTTGTGCGCAGGGTTTGTTGCCACAGCCGCAGCAGGGGAAAAAGGCGTCAATATTTATGATTCGCCGCGCAAAGTTCCGTCCAAAGAGCTGCTGCACAACGACATGAAACGTTACAAACTGTCTGATTTTAAAGACAAATTTGTTTTGGCAATGTTTTGGTCGCGCAACTGCACTCCCTGCGTTAAGGAGCTGAAGAGTGTTAATAATATGGCTCAAAAGGTAAAAGACAACGGCATTAAAGTTGTGTTGATTTCGCCCTCCCAAGAATGGAAAGACACTGCCGAACAACGTCGTTTCCTTGATAAATTCGGTGCCAAAGACATTGATTTTTATACCGATGAAAAAAGCGGTCTTGCCTCTGAATTCGGCATATTTACGTCGCCACATACGGTGCTGATAAACAAAAAAGGTGAAGAAATCGGCCGCATCCGCGGGGCTGCAGAATGGGACGACAAAGATGTGATAGATTATTTGTACAAGCTTCAGGCCGAACACGGGTAAAAAAAACAGGTAAACAAGATGAGCGAAAAATATTATATCAGCTGGGAAGAATTTCATCAAGATGCCAAGCATCTGGCGCAAAAGCTAAAAAACGGCGGTTACAACAAAATTATCGCCGTCAGCCGCGGCGGGCTCCTTCCGGCGGGGATTTTGGCTTATGAGTTGGATATTCGCAATTCACAGGCAGTTAATGTTTCCAGTTACGACAATGACGAGTTTCGCGCCGATGCCGATGTTAAAATAGATTGTCCGGCAGGAGAGGCGGATGAACACACACTGATTGTGGATGATCTCTCCGACAGCGGACGCACCTTCCGTCTGATGCGGACATTATTTCCGCGGGCGCATTTTGTTGCGGTATATGCCAAACCGCGGGGAAAAAGCGTGGTAGATACCTGTGCGCGCGAAATTCCCGACAACTGGGTTGTTTTTCCCTGGGACATATAAAAAAACCGGGGGTTTTCCCCGGTAAAACAAAAAAATATTCTGTTGCGGCTTATAAATCCGGAAACATATTCATTCCTTTGGACAAACGGGTCATCTGCGTTTCCATGGATGTTGCCAGATTCAACTTGCCGCTTTTGATAATGCCCCGCACCTGATCGCCTTTGTTGGTGTCCGGATTGGCAAACAGATAAGTGAGTTGCGGATGACGACCGGCGCCGATTCCGACCAGAGTTTGATGCAAAACGCCAAGCATACCACGAGAAAACAGATCATAAGCCAATTCTTCACTCATGGAGGTTGATGAAGCATATTTTACCACCGAGTTGATGGCATCAGCCACGTTGTTGCCGTGGATGGAAGACAGCACCAAGTGCCCGGATGTTGCCGCACGCAGCGCTTCACTGGCGGTTTCCGGTGTTCTTATCTCACCTACCAAAATATAGCGCGGTTTGGAACGCAGAGCCGATTTCAGGCCTGCCCCCCAGTCTCCGTCAGGCGGAATATTCTGCTTGCACAACCCAAGCCCGCCGCTGCGGGAGTGATATACGCCATCCAGCGGCATTTCGCACGGGTCTTCAATTGTATAAGCAAAACCGCCTTCCGTTTGCAAATATTCTTTCAACAGAGCAGAAAGGGAAGTTGTTTTACCCTGTCCCGTCGGCCCCGCCCACAGGATAAGACCGGAAGCGTTGCTCAGGCTTTTGAGATAAGTAACCAGATTTTGGTCAAATCCCAGTGTGGAAAGCGGCGGTACCTGCTTGGGCATTTTTCGTCCGCAATATTGCGGGCCGTAAATGCTCATTGTCCGTTCAATACGGTAAAACACACCGTCATACAACAGTGAATAGCTGGGATTGTGTCCGTCCCAGGCTTCTTGCAGCTGCTTGTAGAATTCTTCAAAATCTTCCGCCGGCAGGATGGCAAGACCGTTCCGGGTTTTTCCGTCCGGAATAAATGCCTTCTTGTCCGGTGTAACATAAATATCCGAAAATTTTACATCATTAATTTTTACCATTGTTTCAAACACCTAAAAGAACCACACTTTTTCTCAGTTTAGCGGGAATAGGTTAAGAAAAGATAAACCTGTTTCTTCCAACATCAGGCTTTCTTTTCCCTACGGCGGAAATAAAATCATCTAGAACTCAATCACCGGACGGACAGAGTTGGCGGCGTCCTTAGCTATGTTAATGCGTCCGAATCCACCTGTAACCGACATGTCAAAGTTCCATGCGTAACGTTGATTGTTTTCGGAGGACGACCACCACATATCGTAAGCAATGTTTACTTTGTTGATTCTGATCAGGCTTTGATTTATAATTGTTTTATTTTTATAAATGCTTTCTAATACACCTCCGGCCGGTAAACACCATTTGCCTTTTGTTTCCGTTGATGGGGCATAGTTGTACACCTTCCAAAACGCCGGGTAATATTTAGAGGCACTATCTCCGTATTGTTTATAACTGTAATCAATAACAGTTTTCGTATTTTCACAGCTGGCAAAATCGTTTGTCGGAGCATTGCTGTAATTCGGTAAATCTGGAATATCAATGTCTTCCGTTGACCATTCAAATCCTCCCAGTCCTTCCAGAGCCAAGGCCTGTCCGCAGCCGTCCCCGCCGATATAGGCCACAACGCCGACCGGTTCAACCCCGCTGACGCGGTAGTCCGAACAGCTGCCGTCAATATTTAAGATTTGCCCGATTTTACAGTTTTTGGCATAGCCGGTGCACTGGCCGAGAATCGCTCCGGCTCTCTTTGTGCATTTTCCATCTTTCCATTCATAACCGGAAGCGCAGGCGCAGGAAGCATATTTGTTATTGCAGGGCGTTCCGCTGCCGGAAGCATAGCCGGTACCGGAACAATCGTATTTGAAGCCGTATTCGGCGCAGGTTTCTTCCTTGCTGGACGGGCACGCCCATTTATCGCCGAACGGGCATTTGATGCCTTTGCCGTTCGGGCAGGAAGTTTCGGTATAACCCAAAGTGGCGCAGTCGGTGGTTGCGATACATTGGGCGGAAACAGAAACTGGGAACATAAAAGAAGAAGCCAGCAGGATAAAATATTTACCTCTGGCGGAATAAGAAATCACACACATTTCATTCTCCACACTTTATTACACTGGTTTTAGTGTAGCATGGATTTTGCAATTGTTCAATCATTATTTTCATGTAAAAGTGAAAAAAATGAAGAGGATTTTTTTATTGAATCATACCCTCCCTAACCCTCCCTACTCAGGGAGGGAATGCGAGGGGCACTACTCAGGGAGGGAATGAGGGGGGGTAAAGCGAAGCTGCTTCGGTCAACTGAATTGTAACGATTGTTTCCTTAGGCTGTTGCCTGTTCGCAATCTAACAATTCAGACTCTGTCGTTGAAAAACAATTCAGATGATTGGTTTTGAATCATACCCTCCCTACTCAGGGAGGGGAAAACGGGGATTACTCAGGGGAGGAGAAAGAAGAGGCTACTCAGAGAGGGGATATAAGGAAAGGGGCTACCCGGAAGGAGAATATGGAGGGAAGCAGAAGAAAAGATAAAAGAGCATTCCAGTCATAAGAGGTGTTAGAGCAAGGGTTTTATTTTTTCTTTGAAACGATAAATTTTTTTAACAAGTTGGAACAGGCGGTTTCAAGCATTTCATACACCCGGTCAAATCCGTTATGATAATAAGGATCGGGGACATTGATTCCGAATTCCGGCGCATATTTAAGGATTAATTCAATCCGGGCACGGTTATAACGGTCATCGCCCCGAGGACGACGGTATTCAAGTTCTTCCGCATTATTTTCATCCATCGCCAAAATCAAATCGAATCCGGCAAAATCATCGGCACAAACGGGACGAGAGCGCAAACTGCGGATATCCAGCCCATGATTCAACGCGCAAATAACCGCCCGGGCATCCGGTTCATCGCCGGAATGAAAGGCACTGATTCCTGCCGAATCCACATTTATTTCATCCGATAAATTCTGTTGTTGCACCAGCCGCCGCATTATCCCTTCAGCCGTCGGCGAACGGCAGATGTTGCCCAGGCAGACAAACAATATCTTATACATTTGACCCCAGACAGCCATAAGTTTCACGGGCATAGCGGGCATAGAGCCGATAATATTCGTCCAGTTTTTTCTGAACCATTCCGTTGACCGTTTTTTCCGGGTATTTTCCTTTTTTATCCGGTTTGCCGGCCGGAATTCCGGTTAAAAGCTCTATACCATCATCTACCGTATCAATCGCCCAGATATGAAACTGTCCTTCATCCACGGCCTTTTGAATATCTTCGCGCAACATAAGATTGCTGACATTCGTGCGGGGAATAATCACCCCCTGATCTCCCGTCAGTCCGTTGTGGCTACAAACATCAAAAAATCCTTCAATTTTTTCATTTACGCCGCCAATCGGCTGAATTTCGCCAAACTGGTTAATGGAACCGGTAACAGCAATGTTTTGTTTTATCGGAATCTCAGAGATTGCCGAAAGCAGGCAATAATATTCCGTTGAAGAGGCGCTGTCTCCGTCGACTCCGCCGTATGACTGTTCAAACACAATAGATGCGCTCAGAGACAAGGGTGAATATTTGGCAAAACGATTGGACAGCAGCGCCTGCAATATCAACACGCCTTTGGAATGAATCGGCCCTGACATTTCGACTTCGCGTTCAATATTGAAAAACTCACCCCGTCCTAGGCGAACCTGCGCCGTGATTCTGGCCGGTTTGCCGAAAGACGTGCGGGTAAAATTGTAAACAACCAACCCGTTAATCTGCCCTACCCGGCTGCCTTTGACATCCATTAAAATCGTCCCGCGGTCGATTTGTTCCAACATGGCCTGTTTGATGCGGTCGCTGCGATAGATTTGCGCTTCAATTGCCTGTTCGATGTGGTTTTTGCCAATTTGGTTGGCTTTGGACTTACGCGCCCAATAATCGGCCTCCCGCAGCAAATCGCCGATTGATGCAATATGCGCCGTCAGTTTTTCGGTATCGTCCGCCATGCGCGAGGCATATTCAATCACTCTGGCCACGGCCTGTTTGTTCAGAGAACGGAGTTTTTTCTTTTTGGAAAGAGAACCGATAAGCTTTGCATATTCAATTTCGTTTTCATCCGTCCGATCCATGATAACGCCGAAATCGGCTTCTACCTTAAAATAATCAGAAAAATCAGGATCACGTTCACTCAAAACATCGTACAGTTCGGCGTCACCGGTCAGGATGACTTTTACATCCAGAGGAATCGGCTCCGGATCAAGGGAAATGGTGGTAAAAGTGCTTTCGTCGCTGGGTGATTCAATTTTAATGTTTTTGGAGGACAAAGCCCGTTTTAACGAATCCCAAGAATATGGCTGGAGCAAAAGCTTCCGGGCATCCATCAACAGAAAACCGCCGTTGGCCCGGTGCAAAGCTCCCGCTTTTATGAGAGTAAAATCGGTCAGCAATGCACCATATTGCTGAATGCGTTCAACCCGCCCGACCAGATTTCCCTGCGTGGGATGATCAAGCAGAATTATTGGCGCTCCGGCGCCTTTTTCGTTTTTAACCACGACATTTACTTTGAATTTGGCAAATTTGTCTTCTTCATTTTTGTTCATTTTTGAGAGCAACATGGTCAGGGCGTCGCCGCCTTCCTCCTGACTGCGTTCCGGCGTTTCCGGCAGAAAATCATCAATATTCGAGATGATATGATTTTGCACATTGCGCAAAAAATCGCCGGCACTTTTATTTCCTTTATATTTTTTCCGCAATTCATCTATCGGCTGTTTAACGGCTATTTTTATGAATTTTTCTTTTAAGGCGCTAATCTCTTTGCGTTGTTTTTCTTCCCAATCCGGCAAATCGTGCGCAACATTTTCTATTTCCTGCTGCATGGCATTCAGATCTTCCATCAGACCTTTTTTTTCTTCTTCGGGAAGTTCTTCAAAAGCATCGGAACTCAAAACTTCGCCGTTTTTGGTTGGTGCAACAACAATTCCGGCCGGCATGTGCAATAAAGAAACGCTTTTTCCTTTGGCTTTCTTTTGCAAAATTTTGATATATTCATCTTTTTTCTGTTTGAATTTTTCCCGGATAATGCTCAGATTGGCTTTATATTCCTCACTTTCCAAAATGTCCGGAATCACCGTTGAAAAATCTTCAATCAAAATATCTATGTCCTTGGCAAACTCGGTTGCCTCTCCCGCCGGAAAACTTATGGCATGCGGGCGGTAAGGTTCGTCAAAATTGTAGACATAAGCCCAATCATCCGGCGTTGGCCGGTTTGCCGCTTCTTTTTTCAGGATGCGTTTAACCAGACTTGTTTTTCCCGTTCCTTCCGGGCCGAGGCAAAAAAGGTTATATCCTTTGGACTTGATGTTTATGCCAAGTTCAACCGCACTGATTGCCCTGTCCTGCCCCAAAGCCGAGAGACGTTCTTCCAGCTCTGCCGTGGTGGTAAAGTCAAATTTGCGGGAATCGCATTTTTTATAAAGCTGTTCCGATTTTAATTTTGATATAGCCATTTTAAGAATTTCCTATTATGATAATTATTGTTTTTGACTATAACTTCAGAAAGCTAATTTAGTGTAAACATTATGCTTTATGTTTTGCTTTTTTTATGTGTTTTTACGGCTGCCGCCATCAGTATTTTTTTTAAAAAAATGCGTCTGTACCATTTTCAAAGACTGGCGGTAAAGGGAATGTTGAAAAAAAAACAGGCGGGACAGGCTGCTGCTTTTTTTTCTTCGGAGCAGATTTTTAAAATCGTCCGCAAACTTCTGCGCAAAGGCGCCAAACGCCCTTTGTTTTATTTGTGTTTCGGGAAAACTTTTCCGGCAGAACAATACCTTAGAAAAAACAATGATCTTTTCGGCGCAGCGATTTTAAAAGCTTTTGATGATTATTATGAAGGAATCCGGCTTTTGCAAAAAATCACCAAACAACATCCCGACAATTACGAAGCTGAAGCCGAGCTTGCGGAACTGTTTTTTATTACCGGGCAAAAACAAAAAACCGATGCCGTTTTGCAAAAAATTCCCCGGCAGCGGATATCTTCTTATGTCCGGGCAAAAAAATGTTACTACAAAGCCTGTCTTTATCTTGATGCCGGCAACATGCTTGAAGCTTCCGAATGCGCTGCCCGCGCCGCCAAGCTGTTCCGGCGGGAAAAGGCTTATGTTGAAGAAGGAAAAGCCTATCTGCTGGCCGGAACAATCTATCGTGTTTCCGCCGTGGAAGACGTTGCTCATTTTATGTTTTGCCAAAGCCGTAAAATTTTTTCTTTTTTAAAATATCCGGAAGGCGAAGCCGAAGCTCTCGGCAATCTGGGAATGCTCTGGACAATGCGTGAAAATTTTACCGAAGCGGAAAACTGCTTCAGGCAAAGCCTGAAAATTTATGAAAGATGCCGTCCCGAAGCCGAAGGAATAATCAAAAATCAACTGGCTTTGCTTTTTTTGCTGCAAAAAGACTATTCCAAAGCCCATCGGACGGCAACGGAAGCCGCCAACTGTTTTCAAAAACACCTTTTTCCTGCCGGAACGGCTTTCAGTCTTGAAATTCGCGCTTATATCGCTTATGGTGAAAAAAAATGGAAAAATTTGATTTCACTGGCAGGAAAAGCCGCCGGTATATATGAAAAACTGCATGACGTATCCGCCGAATTTGAGTGTTTATATCTGAAGTCGTGGGGAGAATATGAAACCGGGGCTTTAACACAAGCCGAAAAAAATCTGCGAAAAATTATTTCAGGCAAAAACAATCAGTCTCATTGTTTTCATTTGGGAAATGCTTATAATCTGCTCGGGCTTGTTTTTCTCAAACAAAACGACCTGCCCCGAGCCAAAGGACTATTTTTACAGTCGGCCGCGCTGGAACAAAAAGACGAAAGATTCAGCGGCGCCGCTGCCGATTATGCCAACATCGGCTTAATTGAATATCGTTCCGGAAATACCGAACAAGCTCTGAAAACTTATGAAACCGCTTTAGTTTATGCTTCGGCTTTTTCCGAGACGGAATTTTCCGCTTTTCTCCGAAAAAGAATCGAAAGCCTAAAGACCGAGCTTAAATAATAAAGGCCGGTTGTTTCCTGATGTCCGGGACAAAAAGACAATATCTTTGATGCCCAGCGCTTTATAACCAAGCAGATTATACGTCGGGCGGACAAACGGATTAAAAGAGCTTTGTCCGTTGCTGAGAATAAAATGATTTTTTATGCTCAGTCCCGTGCGGCCAAGAAAATCCCTGAATGTTTTTTTCCAGGAACTGATGCCGAAATCTCCGACCAAAATCATTGGAATATCCTGCTCTAAAACAAATTCTTCCAAATTTTTGAAAACAATTTTTTCATCTTCCCTTTTCATTGACGAAAAATCAATATTGACAATCATCAATTCCCGGCCGTTTTCAGGCAATACAACAGCATATGACGCTCCGAGTTTTTCGTTAAAGCGCACTATTCCCGAACGAACAACCGGACGGTTGCTCAAAATTACGCCCCGGCTCAAATCCGCATCATCATGAAACAAACGGTAATTGTCGTTAATGACATTTTCCAAACGGGTTGACGGATTTAATGCAACAACATCCGCCCCCGCAGACGCCGCCTCGCCTACCAGCCGGGAAATATCGGCTCCCGTTTGGTTTTGGTAGATAATACCGAAGTCTTCCCCTCCGCTTCCGCTTATGTTAAAAAATATATTAGAATATGCACTCAGACCGACATAATTGATGCCGATGAACAGCACAATGACGGCGGCATGAACGAAATATCTGACGGCAACAGCATAAACAAATAAAAACAAAATCAGCAAATATCCCTGAAACTGCCAATCTACAAAAAAAGCAAAAAAACCATTTTCAGGCGCGGAAATATTTATTACCGTGAGCAATGCCATAAAAAAGATTGCGGTATTGAGAAAAGCAAACCGGCGCTCATGCTTTTTTTTCTGGCTTAAGTAACTCATTCCGTAACTTTATTTATTGTTGTTTCCATATTTTTTATACTATGTCCGCAACTATAAATCAATGCTTAAAATATTGTTTTTTATTTTTGATAAAAACTTTTACCGTCTGCGAAAAATTACGGCGTTTTAACGCAGACATCCGGCGCCCTCAAATATAAAGGCTTGGGAAAATTAAGCGTTTTATTTAAAAATTTTTGCAGTCCGCACCAGGCCAGGGCTTCTACCGGAACATGCGTTTCCATACGGATGGCGTGAATGCCCAGTCCGGAAGGACGAGACAGAAAACGCTCGACGCCGTCGCCTATCAGCGTTACTCTGCCGCGGCGGAGCTGTGTGATAATTTCATCATAAACACCGGCAGACGGTTCGGTTATTTTTTGCCCTTCACGGTTAAACAGCTGATAATAAAAATCATCTCTTTTGGTTTCTATAATGACGGCATTGATTTCGGCATATTCGTCTCTGTTCAGACTGTTCATATAAGCCTCAAAAGCCGAAACACCGGTAACGGCCAGTTTTTCATCCGTCAGCGAAAAAGCCCGCGCCGCAGCAACCGACGCCCGCACTCCCGTAAAAGACCCGGGGCCGTTGCAGACAACGACAAGATTGACATCGGCAAAAGATATGCGTTCTTTTCCCAGAATATTTTTAATTTCCGGGATTAAAACTTCAGCCTGCCCGAAATCCATTTCTTTTTCATACGTACGAGAAATTTTGCTATCTTTTAACAAGGCCACGGAACAACAGGCCGCCGTCGTATCAAACGCTAATGTATACATTTTTTATTCACTACCCGATATTTTTAATTTTATTATTCGTGTTTATATTATAGAATCCGAAAATAAACAATAAAATTTAATACGGACAGCAAAAATGGATCAACGTCTGCTCAGCGATATGTATTATGCCGCGCCGGAATTGTGGTACGGAATATGTTTTCTGTTTGCCCTTTTGGTTCTTTTTCTGCTTTATGCCGTTGTTCTCATTTTGAAACTGAGGCAAAAAAATTATTTTTTGAACCGGGACAGAGAGCGTTATATTGAAACCTTGTATGCTTCGCACGACGGGTATTTTGCTTTTGTGCATCCTGATGAAAGAATTAACGATCCGAGAAAGCAAACCGCCGAATCCTGTTCCCGACGTCTGGCCGTTATGCTCAACCTTTCCGATGGAATAAAATCTTCTTTTGAGGATGTGCTCAAATGCTTTTACAAAGAAGATACCCGTAAAATTCAGAAATATGTTGATATGCTGCAGGCGGAAGGTATTTCTTTTGAAGAAACTTTTGAACTGAAAAACAGAAATTTTATCCGCCTTTCGGGCAGCCGAATCAGTGACGGCAACGGCAATGTTTATTGCGACGTCGTCTGGTTTCGGGACGTAAGCTTTGAAGAATCGCAGATAGACAATCTGCAGCAAAATTGTAAAAAAGCCTGGAACGGCGTTTTGGAATTAAACGACATTCTTGATCATACGGCTTATCCCGTCTGGCTGAGAGACGAACAAACCAGGCTGCGTTTCGTAAATAAAAAATATCTTGAATATTCTTCCTGCAAAAACAAAGAAGAGGCAGTCGCTCTTAATGCGGAAATATGCGGCACGGATAATGAAAGCCTTTTTCAGCAGCTGGCTCAGGACGTGCGACGGAGCATAAAACCCAAAAAGAAAAACATACATTTGATAAAAAACGGGGAAAGGCGTTCTTTTGACATTATCGAAATTCCTTATCGGGCAGAAGGGATTTTGGATAAGATTTACAGCGTGGGATGCATGATTGACGTTACGGAGCTCGATGAGTTGCGGCGTAATTTGAAACAGCATCAAAACGCTCATTTGGAAATTTTGGGGGCTTTGGGAACGGCTTTTGCCGTCTTTGACGGCAAGAAAGAACTGGCTTATTACAACAAATCTTTTGCCAAGCTGTGGAATCTTGACGACGCGTGGCTGGCCGGAAAACCGTCTTATGTAATGTTTCTTGAGGAAATCAGGGAAAAAAGACTGCTTCCCGAAGTTCCTGATTTTATTATGTATAAAAATGACGAACAAAAAGATTTTAATACCATTCTGGAACCCCGGGAAGATTTGCTGCATCTGCCTGACGGTCGAACGTTCCGACGCGTGCGGGCTCAGCATCCGATGGGAGGAATTGTCTTTGCCTTTGAGGACGTTACCGACCGGCTGGCAACCCGGAGAGCCTATAACTCGCTTATTTCCGTTCAAAAAGAAATTCTGGACAATCTTTCTGATGCCGTTACGATTTTCGGTCCAAACGGAAAACTGCTGTTTTACAACAAATCTTATCTGTCGCTGTGGAACTGCAAGGAAATTTTTCTGCAAAACGATCCTTCCCTGCAAGAACTTGTCGAATCTCAAAAAGAATTTTTTGCAAATTATGAAAACTGGGATGAACTTAAAAGCGACATTATCGAACATATCACGAGCTTCACAACAAAATCGTTTGAACTGGTTCGTGCCGACAAGACAGCATTGGAAGTGGTTTCTTCGCTTCTATCCGACGGATCTGTCATGGTTACTCAAAAAAAACTGGACGGACGCAAATATTGACAAAATTTTCTTTTTATGTCATATTCTATTTGTGATATTTGTTTCACAAGCTACCGGAAAGCAATATGAGTATTGAAACCGAAGATTTGAACATAGAGTGGAAAAAAAGCAGCAAAGGAAAACTTGAAAGAGATTCCCGCCGAATCGACAATCAAAAAGCTCTCCAATATAATCTTTCCAAAAAAAACAATATTTCTTCAACTCAAAAGCTTAGTTTGTCCGATATTCCCCGAAATCAAAATAAAATGAGAAAAAAAATCAGACAGGCTCAGGATGAGGAAGAGGAAGACGAAGAAAGTTTTTATCTGACAACGGCGCCGAATATCGCCAATTATGACGCCGCCTTGTTTAACAACCTTCAATTTGAAGAAAAGAAAAGCCTCGTCCAAAAGGAAAACAGGGAAAGGGTGGAGATGCAAAACCGCGCCGGAAGAATGAGCGTCGTCGACGCCATGAGCAAAACAGCTCAGAGTTCCGGATTAAAAAAACTGCGGAGAGAAACTTCCGCCATGTTGATGAATGACACGGCAGCAACCGACAGACTGGTTGAAAAAACCGTTCAATACGACATCGGTAAACGTTTGAAAATAAAAAAAGGAAAAATTAATCCGCAAAATGTTAATGATTTTTTTCGGGGAATTAAAAGAATCGAATCCATCGGCGGAAAAAGCATTCTTAAAGGCATGGCCGTTAAAGATGTTATTTTTGCAGGCAAAACCAAAACCCACAACAACCACAAAATCGAAAAAACAATTTTGAAAAAAAGCGGCAGAAAAGCACCGACAAAGTTGAAAAAAAACACAAATCCGAAAAAAGCCCAAAGAGAATTCAACAATATTCTGCTGAAAAAAACCATGCTCAGCGGCATGGAAAAATAAACGGTCAGCCAAAACGGCGCAGCAAAACCTGATAGGCATTGGTCAGTTGTTTGAATTTTTCTTCCGCGATTTCCTTATTTTCGGGATTTACATCGGGGTGATATTTTTTTACCAGTTTTTTATATTGTTTTTTCAGAGTTCCGGCATTCAAATCCTTGGGGGTGATTTCCATAATTTCCATATAACGCTGTTCTTCTCTGGAATAATAAATGCTATCCATGGCGGAATAATCCGTATGGTAGTCGTCAAAAAATTCGTAATCGTCAAAAAAATTATATCCCCGGCTGTATTTTACTTTTGAACGGAAGCCGCGAAAATGCATGCGCGGTTTTTCTTCTTCAGGTTCATCCGTTGAAATTCCGTCATAATAATTCCATTTGGCATTATATTCCTGGACATGTTTCAGGCAAAACCAATAATATTCCTTCAATTTTCTGTCTTTGGGCGCACGATACTCCCCGGGTTCGCTACAACCGGGATAATCACATTTATGCTGCGCCAAACCTTCATTTTGCGGCGCGTAGTATTTTTTTGCACGCACTTTTTTCATGTCTTTTTTCCTAAAACAAATGACATGACATTTTATAATATTCTGCAAGTAAAGGCAAGTTTTGCTTAAAAGAGACGGTATGCCAACAAAACAATTATCAAAAGCAGCAAAAACAATTTTATTGATGATTTTGACCGGCGGCGGCGCTGACGTTCTTCACGCCGGGAATCCAAAAGCCAGGCAATGGAACGGGGATCCGTGGTTTTGACCGGCGCCGAAAGTCCGATGCCAAATTCCGTCTGCTTCAGCGACTCCAGATATTTTTCATCCGGGATGATTTGTCGTTTTTCTTCAAAAGGCGCTTGTCGAAAATATTCTTCCCATATTTCACCGGGATTGATATCCGGGCAAAATTTCCGCAACAACAGAAACGACGATACAAGACGGTGTTCTTCAAAGGAAGAAGGCGTTGTTTTCCGCTGCAGGTATTTTATGAAAAAATTTTTCAAAGCACAATCTGCGTTCTGTAACGAATCGATATTGAAAAAATTGACTTTTCCCCGGGAATCGACAACAACGTTTGCCCAAAAAAGAGGAAAAGTTTCTTTTTCAAAAAACAGGCTTCCCCAAAGCAAAAACAACTCCGTTTGTTCCGCCTGCGTCAGAGAATCCTTAAAATGACATCCGTTTTCATGCGTAATGAAAATTTCATCTCTGGTTGTCAGATTCCAGTCAACTTCATAAACCGCCGCAGACAAAGACGCCGTTTTTTCAAGCAATTTTTCAACTTCCGCAGCATACAGGCGTTTGTCCCGCAACATGCCGCACCGGTTGCAGAAAGAATTATATAACGGCCGCAGACGAGGCGAACGCCGGATAATGTTTCGGAATAAATCATAATAAAAATCAGCATCTTCCCGGGAAATATTTTTTATGCCATCCAACGGAGAATCGATTGCCGTCGTCGGCGGAAACAGATTCAGACGGCAGGATAATTCCGTAATAAAAACATTCAGCAGCGGATTTTGTTCTTTTTCCATCAGCGCCGTTAGTTTTTTTTCTTCATTTCCATTTTTTTCCCGTGAAAAAAAAGCAGCAATCCCTGATACAAAACCCATTGACGGCAGGCGGCGAATCGTCGACAAACAGCCGGCTCTGGCAAAAAGAATTGCTAACCGCTGTTTTTTTAAGAATTGTAAAAAATGATTTATCATTTATAATGCCTTTTGTTACGGAGGTTGAAATTGCCCGAATTACCCGAAGTTGAAACAATTAAGAATGCCCTGATCAAAGGAATCGGTCAAGCCCGGATTTTGGATGTTATTGTTTATAACCGCCGGTTCCGGATGACGGTTCCCGATGATTTCAAAGAACGCATTCTTAACGCGACTATTTTATCTTATCAGAGAATTGCTAAATATATTGTTATCAATTTGGATAACGGCATCAGCATTATCTGGCATCTGGGAATGAGCGGCCGGATTAAAATTGTGCAAAATATTCCGAAAAAAAACGAAAAACACGACCATGTCATCCTTTCCACCGACAAGGGATGCCTGATTTTTAATGATGCCCGGCGGTTTGGGTTGATAACTTACTGCCTTACCTCTTGTCTGGATAAATTTCCGCCTTTTGCAAAATCGGGAACCGATCCGTTTTCGGACACGATGACGCCTTTGTATCTTTTCAACCGGCTGCATAATAAAAAAATTCCGGTTAAACAAGCTTTACTTGACCAGTCCGTAATTGCGGGAATCGGAAACATCTATGCTTCGGAAATTTTATATGACGCCGGAATTTCCCCTTTAAGAGAATCCGCCTCTCTTTCCCGCAACGACTGCCGGAAAGTTGTCGAATCCGTCAGAAAAATTTTGCAAAAAGCCATTGATGCCGGCGGATCAACGTTAAAAGACTATCATAAACCGGACGGCAGCGAAGGTTATTTTCAGTTTGCCCACTGTGTTTATAACAAAACAGGCCAACCCTGCCCAAATTGTACTTGTCAGATTCAGAAAACAGGTGGTATACAGAAGATAGTCCAAGGCGGACGATCGACTTTTTATTGTGCAACGAAGCAAAAGTGATTCCAATGACAAAAAACAAATTTATTCCTTTTTTTATTTTTCTGGCCTCGGCTCTTTTTCTGTTTGGCCAAAACGGAAATGCCGCCGGTTTTATTGACGGGCTTGAGGACATTCCACTGCCTGAATATATGCAGCAGACTTCACATGATGATTTGAGCTTCGGTAACGAAGAAAGCCGCTTTGTCGAAACTTATCTGACCGGAAAAAACGAAAACTTTGAAGAAGTCGAAAAGTTCTATATGGATACACTCCCCCAGCTCGGATGGCAGTTTGAAGGCAAACAGGGAAATACTATTTCTTTTTACCGGGATGGAGAACGTCTGGATATTGCCAGAGAAAAAACTTCGCCCCTGACTGTCAGAATTACGCTTAAAAGCCAGAACTAAGAAGGACGGGTATGGAATATAAATTTATAAAAACAGAAATCAGAGAAAAAGTCGGGCTGATTACGCTTGACCGGCCGGAAGTGTTAAATACGCTTAATGAACGGACTCTTTGGGAATTGGCCGATGCTGCTGAAAATTTTGACCGGAATCCAAATATCCACGCCTTGTTGCTGCAGGGCAGCGAAAAGGCTTTTTGCGCCGGGCTCGATGTCAAAGAATTTTCTGAAAGAATTAATGAATTTAATAATATTCTGGAAACTTTCAAAAATTGTTTTATACGAATTCATAAAATCAGGAAACCTGTTATTGCCGCTGCTTCCGGGTATGTTTTGGGACTCGGCGCCGAACTGCTTATGTGCGCCGACATTATCCTTGCATCCGACAGCTTCCGCCTTGCTCTTCCGGAAACAAGCCTGGGTATGATTCCCGGACTCGGGGTTTTGAATAAACTTATTAAAAATATCGGCAAGGCCAAAGCAATGGAAATGGCGCTGTGCGAGAGAGCCATTCTTGGCGACGAAGCCGAAAAAGCCGGTCTCATCAGCAGAATCGTCCCGTTGCCCGATTTGTTCGACGAGGCTTACAAAACCGCTGCAAAAGCAGCTCAGGCGCCTTTGTTTGCCGTTTTGGCCGTCAAAGAATCCGTTTGTTTTGAGGAGAATTTTGAAAATACCAAAGGAATCGAAGACGCCGCCATGCGCAACAAACTGATTATAAATACAGAAGAATTCAGGGAATATATAAGAAATTTTAACCGCCAGAACAAATAATTTGTCATTTATTTACCGGAAATTCAAAAATTATGTTGACTTTCCGGGGGCTAAGAGTTTATAAAAGCTAACAGAAATTTAAAAATGTGTTAACATAAAAGATAGGAATTTTAAAATGGCCAATCATAAATCGGCAAAAACAAGAATTAAAAGAAACAACAAGCGGAATATTATAAACAGCGCCCGCAGAAGCAGAGTGCGTACTTTTGTGAAAAAAGCTCTGGAAGCAATTTCTTCTAATAATAAAGAAGCTGCCGAAGCTGCTTTCAGAACTGCAGAATCCGAATTGGCAAGAGCCGCTCAAAAAGGTGCGCTTGACAAACGGAAAGCTTCTCGCATTGTTTCCCGTCTGTCTCTGAAAGTTAAAGCTATTAACGCTTAGTTTTTCGTCTTTTTTTTCAGACCAGAATTCTCTTTTGTTTAAAAAAGGGAATTCTGGTCTTTGCTTTTTTATATGCTGCAACACCGCAGAATCCGGACGACTCTGAATCTGCTCCTGTCAAGAAATAAAATTTAAATGTTCTATAAAAGTTCTCTTGTAATTATTTTTTCCGACGTTTACTATCCTCTTAAATTTTGGTTAAGAAATTTATTAAGAAGTTGGTAATTATTATGGAAATATCAGAAATTCTTTCAAAGAATATATTGAAGATACAGGAAACCAAAACAAGTGCAAAAAAGTTACAATCCGCTTAGCCGGAAAAGAAAAAGTTTCCGGAGTTTGCAAACGGATGATTGTAAAAAAACGCAGTTGATTTAACGGGGAAAAGGAATCCTGCCTGAAAATATATGAAGGAAAGAGAATCCGAAACAAGTGCAAAAAAGTTACAATCCGCTTAGCTGGAAAAGAAAAAGTTTCCGGAGTTTGCAAACGGATGATTGTAAAAACAACACTGTTAATTCAGCGGGGAAAAGGAATCCTGCTTGAAAATATATGAAGGAAAGAGAATCCGAAACAAGTGCGAAAAAGTTACAATCCGCTTAGCTGGAAAAGAAAAAGTTTCCGGAGTTTGCAAACGGATGATTGTAAAAAAAACGCAGTTGATTCAACCGGGAAAAGGAATCCCGCGGGGCAAATATTTAGGGATATGCGCTCCCAGCAACAGAATGTTGAAAAAGGGAATTGCGGATAGATTTTGATGCCGTAAAAGCAGAAAAAGAAAGTTTATCCGGAATTACGGAAGCTTTTGATATCATGTTGAAACAAAGTAAAGAGATTGTCAGGACAAACAAGAATCAAATTGTTCGAAATCCGGTACCGGTTTGGTATTGTGTCGAGACAAAAGGCGACAACTTGTCAGAACGGTTGTTTGAAATGTTGAAACAAAAATCAAATTGCGATCCGGGGAAAAATTATAGATAATTATTTTAATATCTAAAAAATGGGGAGTTAATAATGGCAGAAACATTACAAGATAATTCGGTTCAAGATCAATGGAGCCAAATTTGCGACCAATTAAAATCAGAGTTCGGAAATGTTGCTTTTGACAGCTGGTTAAAGCCGTTAACTTTGGGATCTTGCAGCGAAGGCGTTGTAAACATCTGCGTTCCGACAAGATTTATGAGAAACTGGGTTATTGCCCACTATTCGGAACAAATTCACAGAATCTGGGAGAGAAAGAATCCGCAAGTCAAAGAAGTAAATTTTGTCGTTCAAGCGGTTAATGAAGGCGCAAAAGGCAGTTTGCACGATTTGTCGGGGCGTTCACTGCTTAAAAAGATTTCTTCCAGTCCGGCTCCTCAGAATATTTATCTTTCAGGAGCGGCATCACTGAACAGCGGCGAATATCAATCTTCAGATTCTTCTTTGTCCGTTCCTCTCAATCCGTTATATACATTTGATAATTTTGTGGTCGGCAAAACCAATGAGTTTGCTTATGCCGCCGCCCGCAAAGTTGCGGAATCCCGTAATGTTTCTTTTAACCCGTTGTTTTTGTATTCCGGCGTCGGCCTCGGAAAAACCCATTTGATGCACGCCATTGCCTGGCACATCAAACAACAGGATCCAACCCGGAATATTGTTTATTTGTCTGCTGAAAAATTTATGTATAAATTCGTCCGCGCTTTGCGTTATAAAGACACAACAGCGTTCAAGGAGCAGTTCCGTTCCGTTGATGTTTTGATGGTTGACGATGTTCAGTTTATGGGAGGTAAGGATTCTACTCAGGAAGAATTTTTCTATACCTTTAATTCGTTGATTGAAGAAGGACGGCAGATTATTATTTCGGCAGATAAGTCTCCTTCAGATCTGGAAGGAATCGAAACCCGGCTGAAATCGAGACTCGGTTGCGGTCTGGTTGCCGATATTCATCCGACGGATTTTGATTTGAGAATAGGTATTTTGAACAAAAAAGCCCAACAGCTCGGCGTTAGTCTGCCGGTTTCCGTTGCCGAATTTCTGGCTCAGAAAATAACATCAAACATCCGAGAACTGGAAGGAGCTCTGCGCCGCATTATTGCTCATTCGCAACTGCTGTCCGATAAGGAAATTACTTTGGATATGACACAGGATGTGTTGAAAGATATGCTTCGTTCCTATGATAAACGGACGACAATTGACGAGATTCAGAAAAAAGTTGCCGAGTATTTTAATATTTCGGTAAAAGAAATGCAATCGTCCCGCAGAGCCCGTACCGTAGCCCGTCCAAGACAAGTAGCCATGTATTTGGCCAAACAGCTGACTTCCCGTTCACTTCCGGAAATCGGGCGTAAGTTTGACCGCGACCACACTACGGTTATGCATGCAGTTCGAAAAGTGGAAGAATTGATTCTGGAAGATTCGTCTCTGGCTGAAAACGTAGACTCTTTGAGAAGAATTCTGGAAGCCTGATTTTATATTTCTTTAACGACCAAGCCTCCGGTTTTCCGGAGGTTTTTTTATAAAAAGAATAAAAAGCTGTTGAATATTTACGCTTTGGTCTTCTGATTTTGTGAGTTTATGATAGGATAGGTAATAAAAAGTTTTTAATTGCTGTTTTATTAGGATACACAAGATGAAATTTACAATTGAACGCGCAACTTTGTTAAAAACTCTGAGCCATGTTCAGAGCATTGTAGAAAAAAGAAACACCATTCCGGTTCTGTCCAATGTTAAAATAGAAGCAATGGAAGACGGCATCAGCTTTAAAGCAACAGATATGGATACGGAAATTACAGAAGTTGTTGATGCCAAAGTTTCCGAAACAGGTGCAACAACGGCTCCGGCGCATATGCTGTATGACATTACCCGTAAACTAGCCGACGGCTCTGACGTGGAAATTACTTTTCCCGATGAACGGGGACAATTGACAATTGCTTCAGGACGTTCGAAATTTGCTCTTTCAACAATCGGTGTTGAAGATTTTCCGGTTATTTCCGGTGATCAGCTTCCGGTCAATTTTGTTATGCCGAAAGAAGAGTTAAAAGATGTTATAGACCGTACAAAATTTGCCGTTTCAACAGAAGAAACCAGATATTATCTGAACGGTATTTATGTTCATGCCAAAAATGAAGGAGAGACAAAGGTTTTGCGCGTTGTTGCCACGGACGGGCATCGTTTGGCCTGTGTCGAATCTCCGTTGCCGCAAGGGGCCGAAAACATGAGTGGCGTGATTATTCCCAGAAAGACGGTTGGCGAAGCGCGCAAACTGCTTGATGATACTGGCGCCGAAAATATTTCCGTTTCTTTGTCTGAAAACAAGATCCGTTTTGTTATGGAAGATGTTACACTGACATCCAAACTGATTGACGGCACTTATCCCGATTATGAACGGGTTATTCCGACAGACAATGATAAAGTTTTGGAGCTGGGTGTTAAAGATTTGTCCCAGGCTGTTGATCGTGTTTCCGTCGTAGCCGAAAGAACCCGTGCCATAAAAATGATTACGGCGCCCAATCATGTTACCATTACAACGTCAAGTCCGGATTTGGGCAGCGCTCAGGAAGAAATTGAAGCAAAATATGACAGCGAATCTCTGGAAATCGGATATAATTTCCGTTATCTGCTGGATATTTTGAACGAAGTTAAGGGAGAAACCGTCAGAATAAGTTTTGCAGACGGATCATCGCCTTCCGTTATTCATGACACTTCTGATGCCAGCGCTATTTATGTTTTAATGCCGATGAGGGTGTAATTTGGGTGATGCGGCTTTAAAATTTTCAGAAATAAGCAGTGAAAAGTCAGGCGTTATTCGTCTGACTTTAACTAATTTCAGAAATTATGCTTATTTGCGCTTAAATGCCGCTTCGGGACCGGTGATTATTACCGGGGAAAACGGCAGCGGCAAGACAAATATTCTGGAAGCCATTTCTTTTTTGACTCCCGGACGAGGGTTGCGCAGTGCAAGATTGTCCGATGTAAAAAGAATTTCTCCCGTTTCCATCAACGATGAATATCTTCCGACAGAAATAAATCCAACGAGCTGGGCGGTTTCGGCTCTTGTAAACAGAGCCGGCGAAGAGACGGAAATCGGCACGGCGGTTGAGAAGACATTACGGGAAAATGAAGACGAATCCCGAAATTTTGACCGGAGAATCGTTAAAATAGACGGGCAAAAAATTTCATCACAATCCGAATTGGGAAAATATCTTTCCGCTATTTGGATTACCCCGCAAATGGACAAGCTTTTTCGCGGCGGCTCTCAGCCGAGAAGAAATTTTCTTGACCGGTTGGTTTATGCTTTTGATGTGGAACATGCCAAAAGAATCGCAAATTTTGAGCATATGTATAAAGAATGGTATCAGCTTCTGAAAAGCGGCAGACATAATGACGCCTGGCTTTCAACTTTGGAAGAAGGGATGTCGGCTTTAGGTGTGGCAATTGCCGCGGCACGTAGAGAACATACTGCCCGACTTAACCGGTTTATCGAATGCGAACCGGATGATGTCTTTCCAAACGTAAGGTTGGAGCTGGAGGGAATCATAGAAAAACAACTTAACCGTCTGCCTGCTTTGGAGGTTGAAGATTTTTATAAAGCTTTATTAAAAAAGCAACGACAAAATGTGTTATATAATGATAATGTTGAGGGTATAAACAGAACTGATTTTAAAGTTTATTACCGTAAAAAAGGCATGCCGGCAGAGCTTTGCTCCACCGGCGAGCAAAAATCTCTTCTGGTCAGCATCATTCTCGCTCAGACAAAATGTCAGACCCTGGATAAAGGTTTTTCTCCGGTTTTGTTGCTTGATGAAGTTGCCGCTTATCTGGATGATTTGAAACGCGACGCTTTGCTTGATAAAATCAGAGATTTGGGATTGCAAGCCTGGATTACATCGACAGATCCGGCATTGTTCGGCCGGTTAAAAAATGAGGCGCAATTTTTAGAAGTAAAAAACAACCGGGTTATGGAAATTTCTTTATAAAAAATCCCTGTTTCAAAATGAACTGTCCAATTTCCGGAGAGTATCGTTCAAAAAGGAACAGGGATTTTGTTTGTTTTTTTATTTATTTTCCAGAGCCAGTGTGTTTATTCGGGGTTTGACATGGGTCAAAATGCTCAAAACCCTGACTAAAGCGTCTTTCATTTCCTGACGGGTAACAACAATATCAACCATACCATGTTCACGCAGATATTCCGCCCGTTGAAAACCTTCCGGCAGCTTTTCACGAATAGTCTGTTCTATCACACGCGGCCCGGCAAAACCTATCAGACAACCTTTTTCGGCAATATTAACATCTCCCAGCATGGCAAAGGAGGCTGAAACGCCGCCGGTAGTCGGATCGGTTAAAACAGAAACAAAAGGAATGCCTTTTTCTTTAAGTTGATTGATGGCAGCCGTCGTGCGCGCCATCTGCATAAGCGACAAAATTCCCTCTTGCATGCGGGCGCCGCCTGAAGCGGCAACCGTTACCAGCGGGTAGTTTCCCTTGAGACAGATTTCCGCAGCTTTGACAATTCCTTCGCCAACGGCCATTCCCATAGATCCACCCATAAAAGCAAAATCTATTGCGGCAACGAT
Source organism: uncultured Pseudomonadota bacterium (assembly GCA_949289935.1). GTDB lineage: Bacteria > Pseudomonadota > Alphaproteobacteria > RF32 > CAG-239 > HGM16780. The sequence continues at coordinate 127,350 of CASEQD010000001.1, forward strand.
TGTGGTTATGCCGCCGATTTCACCTTTAGCTACCCGAACGGCATCTTCGCTTCCTGTCGATTTGCGATAACTTTTCAGCCGATCCGTATATTTTTTGGAATCTTTAAATTTTAACGGATCTTCTTTTAAATGCGGTAAAGCTATTTCGCTGTATTCACCATTGTCAAACAACATTTTCAGACGTTTATCAATGAACAAACGCAGATGGTGTCCGCAGCGCGTGCAAACGTACATACTCTTTTTTAATTCTTTAGAAAACAGCATTTGCCCACAATCCGGACATTTCAGCCAAAGATTATCGGCTATTTCAATAGGCGCCGTCTTTTTTATTTTCGGTCTTACAAAATCTGTTAACCAATTCATATTTTTACACCATTTTTATTAACGATATTTTATGCCTCTTTTTTGCGAAAAAAATTTTTTATTCTTTTTCCCAAGCTTATTTTAGGTTCTTTTTCCCTGATTGTTTTGTTTTCTTCTTTAAGGTTTTCAATGTTGTCTTTCAAATCAGAAACCGTTTCGTTTAAACGTTGTTGTTCTTTATTCAGACGACGGTTATCTTTTTTCTGTTGACGAAGAGCCTTGCGCATCGGGGAATAAGCCATAAAAGAATCCAGTTTTCCCAAAAGAAACCCAAACAAAACCAAAACAACAATAACAATACTCTGGGACACGGTTACTTCCACCAAAAACGGCCACAAACTGAATGTTACGAAATCATTGTTTACAAAAGCAAAGATTAAAACCGCAATGAAAATCGGCAATTCCATAAGCATTTTGATAAATTTCATCAGCAACCGCCTTTCCGTTTTTTTCGCTTAGTGTTTGTTCAGCAACTCGTGCAACTGTTTTCCGGTTTTAAAATGAGGGATAAAGCGCTCTTCTACTTTAACCTGTTCTCCCGTACGCGGATTTTTCGCCGCACGAGGCAGGCGCTTACGAACAGAAAAAGCCCCAAATCCGCGAAATTCAACTCTGTCGCCTTTTGCAAGAGAAGTAATGATTTTGTTGAAAACAACATCAACAATATGCTCAACATCTTTTAGCAGCAAATGCGGATTTTTGTTTGCAATCTTTTCAATCAATTCAGATCTAGTCACTTTACATACCTCTTCAATTTTATGTTTGTTTTTAAGTTATACGTTTTTGTTTTATAAATCAATATCCCAATTAAAGAAAAAGTTAAATTTAATCCTTGTTTTATCCCCAAAAGCAACTTATTTAATCTTTGTTGATTTTCCTTCCTGTTATTGAAATAACGTTTTTATGTTCGTGATTTCATAACCGTATCAAGCACCTTCCTCTAGCAATGAGAAAAAGGCAAAGGCGAAAAGATTTAAGATGTTCCGGTTATACATAATATAACAACAGGCGCAACAGAATGTTTTTAAGCTGATTTCGGGGCTGTCAACTGCTCCATGGGCAGAGGATGCTCTGACGAACCAAGTTCTATTTCTTCAATTTTTTCAATCCGGCGGGAGATTTTTCCCGATGAAATTTTTATATCGTTGATATCTTTTCCGGCCTGTTCAAAATGACGCCCCAGATTTTCAATCCGATCATCAAGGCGGGCGATATCTTCAATAAGACTACCCACTTCTTTTTGGATAACGCCGGCTTGTTCCCGCATGCGGGCATCTTTCAAAACCGCACGCACCGTATTCAGCGTCGCCATTAAAGTTGTCGGAGAGACTATCCAAACTTTTGCCCGGTAAGATGCTTCCACAACATCTACAAAATTGGCATGCAATTCGGCATAAACACTTTCCGAAGGCATAAACATCAGAGCAGACTCGGCAGTTTCGCCGGGGATAATATATTTTTCGGAAATATCTTTTATGTGTTTCAGCACCGATGCACGAAAAAAACGTTCGGCTTCGGCTTTTTCACGATCAGACGAAGCATTGCGCAACGCCTGATAACTTTCCAGTGGAAATTTAGAATCAATCACGATTGTACCCGGAGGATTGGGCAGCTTCAAGACGCAGTCTGCCCGTTTCTGGTTAGAAAGAACAACCTGAAAAGCATATGCCGAAGGCGGAAGAATCGATGTTACCAAATCATTCAGCTGGATTTCTCCAAAGGCACCCCGCGCCTGCTTGTTGCTTAAGACTTCCTGCAAAGAAACGACCTGTTCCGAAAGGCTGGAAATTTTTTGCTGGGCAACATCTATTTTTGCCAGACGTTCTCGCAGATCGTTCAAAGTCTGAGCCGTTTTGTCTGCCGAAGTCTGGAGTCCCTGCCCTACGTTTTTGGTTACTTCCAGAAGTCTTTCATCCATGATTTTAAGCAAAGATATTTTTTGCTCCTGAATGGCCTGCGCCAACATAGCCTGCTGCGCCGAATTGCTTTCGCTCATCTGGCTGAGACGCCCGGCCAATTCGCTTTGAGCCCGAAAAATGCCGTCGGCAAACAGAGACAGACCATTGTCTTTGTTTTTGCGGAAAAGCATATACAACAAAATTATTGCAACAGCTCCGGTTAAAACAGTCAAAAGGAGCAAAATTGTTTTGATATCAAACATCGGCAGACTTAATTTTCAGGCAAATGACGTCCCATTTCCAAAAATTTTGCCGTACGGCTTTTTTTCAATTCTTCCGTATTGACCGGCAACAATTCCTTCAGGTGTTTAAAAATGACATCCCCTACTTTTTCAATGGTTCCCTGAGGATCACGATGAGCTCCGCCGAGCGGTTCGGGAATAATTTCATCAATAACGCCAAAATGTTTCAAATCCTGCGCTGTCAGACGCAAAGCCTCCGCAGCTTCTTTTACTTTATCCGTTGAACGCCACAAAATGGAGCTGCAGGCTTCCGGCGAGATAACCGAATAAATTGAATTTTCAAGCATTAATATTCTATCTGCAGCCGCTATGGCTATAGCGCCGCCGGAACCGCCCATGCCGATAATTGTTGAAATTATGGGAGTTTTGATTTTCAGGCACTTTTCAATAGAAGAAGCAATTGCCTCAGCCTGCCCCCGGGCTTCAGCATCCACACCAGGATAAGCACCGTCCGTATCGACAAAACACAAAACCGGCAAGTTGAATTTGTCGGCCAAAGACATCATTCGCTGAGCCTTGCGATAGCCTTCCGGTTTTGCCATGCCGAAATTATATTTAATCCGGCTTTCCAGATCGTGCCCTTTTTCCTGTCCGAGAACAACAACGGAAATTCCTTTAAAACGGCCGATGCCGGCAATCATGGTCGGATCGTCGGCGAATGCTCTGTCTCCGGCCAACGGCACAAAATCTTCAATCAAAGCATGGATATAATCCAAACATTGCGGACGATCCGGATGGCGGGCAACCTGCGCTTTCTGCCAAGGCGAAAGATTTGCATAAGCCAGACGCAGCTGTTTTTGAAGTTTTTCCTGCAGGCGGGAAACTTCACCGGAAATATCCACATCTTCCTCTTCCGCCAGTTTTTTCAAGCCTTCTATTTTGGCTTCGACTTCAACAATCGTTTTTTCAAAATCCAAAACCAAACTGTTATTATTTGAACTCATTTTTTTCTCTATTGAACATTAAAACTTATATGTTTTTAGCACAAAAAAAATCAAATTTCGACTCTTTTTTGTTTTTCTGTGAATTTTGTCTTTCTATTCTGAGGATTTTCGTTACAATTTTATTGAAATCTAATACAAACTGACTACTATGAAGTATCGTTTTGGTTTTGTTGAGGAGGCATTCCGTGCTGGCACTGACTTTTTTCATATCCGTTTTTTCCAGCGTTGTATGGCTGATTTATGCCGCATTATTTATTTCCGACAAGCTACAGGGAATTTCCCTGATGAACCTGGGGCTTATCGACGCTTCCGTTTATGCGGCGTTTCTGCTGCTGCCGGCTTTTTTTCTATGGACGATTTTCGGGCATATAAACCATTATATTTCTAACAAAAATATTTACGGCAACTTATCATCCCTGACCAGGCAGATGAAAAAAAGCATGGATTATACGGATTTGGTCGCCCGGATTTTGCTGGAGGCCGAACAAGAAATCAAAGACGGTTTTATGCTGAATAAATTTGACGTTTTCATTGCCGATATGAACGAAGTTTTGTCCGAAATAATCAGACGTTGCAGCCTTGCTTCTTCCGAGCAAATCGAGAATCTGTGGACAAAGGTGCAAAACGGTGGAAAATGGTCTTTCGGCAAAGTCATCATCGAGGTCTGCCAAAATCAGCCTGATTTTTCCATGCGAATTATAAACAAGGCAAAAAACGATATTGTCCTTGCCGGCTCTATCCTGGAATTTTCGGCACGTTATCAAAGTCTTATCAGCTTGCTGGAGCGTCATGACAAAGAACATGTTTTTTTGAACATGGTTGAAACCGGCGTTTTTGGAAAAGTTTTTTCCATTCTGGCGCCGATGGCCGATGAAATTAAACGCAGCAAGCAACAGGCAGCCAATCAAAACCAAAATCTGCAAACGTCTTTTTCGGCCGAAAGAATCAACTCCGAAGCGGCAGGAACGGAGAATGTTATCCGAAATACGAACATTGAAACAAAAAAGCAGAAAGATGATTTTTCCCGCTTGTCATCCCCAACTTCGTCTCTGTCGTCAAAGTTTCATTTATTCAGAAAACGCCTGAAAAATCAGAATGAGCAAAACAATATACCGAATACGACTGTTCAGGAATCGGGAAAAGATCCGTTTACGCTGGCTTTGGAAAGGAGTTTCGGTACTGAGGAAAAACTTTCGGAAAAAGATGAAGAAGCAGATACTTCCAACAATGTTTTTCAAGAAAGAAAGGAACCGACAATTTTGTCTTTTTCCGCCGATGAACGGGATGTTCACGACGAAAGGCAGCTGGATATTGAAGATTTTACCGGTCATGTCAACAACATAAACCATAAAGGAAACAATGTCGCTCAATTCAGCGCAACCCGGAAAACGCTTAATTCCCTGCGGCGGGAGATGAGCGGTTTGCAAGATGTTTCTTCTCAGCAGCAAAAAGAGGAAAAAGATGTGCTCTCGGTTCCTCCGTTCAGCAACTGGACAGATGAAATTGCCGAAAAGAGATAGTTTGCTTTTTTTATTCCGGATAGCCGTTTTTTGCTGTTTTTTTCCGGCTTTTGCCGAAGCCGCACAGATTTCCGGGCATCTTTCTCTTTATGGCGAAGCGAAATACCGTGATGGATTTAAGCATTTTGATTATGTTAACCCTCAAGCTCCCAAAGGAGGAAAAGTTGTTTTTCCGTCCTATGGAAGTTTTGACAATTTTAATCCTTTTATTTTCAAAGGAACGGCAGCAGCCGAGGCTGCGGCTTTGACATTAGATACACTCGGTTTTTCTCCTGCAGACGATCCGTCAGTTGTCTATCCGCTGATTGCAAAGAAATTTGAACAACCGACAGACAAAACCTATATCGGTTTTATTTTAGACGAACGGGCAAAATTCAGCAACGGAACACCGGTCAGCGCTGACGATGTTATCTTCAGCTTTAAAATCCTTACGGAAAAAGGAGCGCCAATTTACAGGGTTTATTACGGAGACGTCGATTATGTAAAAAAAATAAACAATCATCATGTGCGCTTTTATTTTAAGAAAGGTTCCAACAACAAAGAACTTCCGCTTATTTTATCACAGCTTTCCGTCTTTTCAAAAAAAGACTGGGAAGGAAAGGATTTTTCCAAACCGTCTCTAACACCTTATGTCGGCAGCGGCCCGTATATTCTGGATCGTTTTCAGCCGGGAAAATATGTTGTTTTTAAAAGGAATCCCGATTATTGGGCAAAAGATATTCCGTCCCGCCGCGGCTTTTATAATTTTGATATTGTCGATTATGAATATTATCAGGATACAACAGTTACGCTTCAGGCGCTGTTTTCCGGAAACATTGATCTGCGGCAGGAATATATTGCCAAAATATGGGCGACGGGTTATGACAATCGTCAAGTTAAAAGCGGCCAAATCATCAAAGCCGAATTTCCGCATAATAAAACCGCTGTTTTGCAGATGTTCATGTTTAATCTCAGAAAAGATATTTTCAAGGACAGACGGGTGAGAAAAGCCATCGGTCTGGCTTTTGATTTCGACTGGGCCAATGACAAGCTTTTTTATAATCAATACCGGCGGCTGACCAGCTATTTCACCAACAGCGGCATGGAAGCTTCCGGCTTGCCGACAGGGAAAGAGCTGCACATCCTCAAAAAATATCGTTCGCAACTCGACGACGAAATCTTTACACAGCCGCCGGAAATCCCGTCTCATCAAACTCCGGTGCAGACAAGGAAAAATCTCAGAGAAGCCGTCCGTCTGCTCCGGGAGGCCGGTTATACGTTTAAAGACGGAAAAATGGTTAATATAGAAACCGGAGTTCCTCTTTCTTTTGAAATCATAGACAATTCCGCCAATGGCAAATCTTTTACCCGTGTTATGCTGCCGTTTATCCATAATCTGAAAAAAATAGGGATAGATGCGACTTTTCGTACGATTGAAGTTAATATTTATAAAAACCGTTTGGATAATTTTGATTTTGATGTTGCCATTATGGCTTTTGCCATGAGCCAGATGCCGGGAAACGAACAAAAGGAAATGTGGGGAAGCGCCTCCTCCATGGTTAACGGTTCTTATAACATCGCCGGCGTCGCCAATCCGGTTGCGGATGAATTAATCAATGGTTTTGTTACGGCTCAAAACAAAAATGATTATGAGGCCTATGTCCGGGCTTTTGACAGACTTATGCTTTATGAAAATTATATTATTCCCCAATGGTATTCACCAACAGATAAAGCCGTTTATGCCAATAAATTTGAACTGCCGCGGACAAAGCTTAAAGTCGGGTTTCAACCGTTTACCTGGTGGATGAAAAAGGAATACAGGCCATGAGGAATTATATTTTTAAACGCCTTTTGCTGATTCCGCTTACTCTGCTGGGAATTATCTCGGTTAATTTTCTGATTGTTCAAGCTGCACCGGGCGGGCCGGTAGAACAGACTCTGGCGAAATACCGCGGCATGAATGTCGACGGCAAAGGCAGTCTCGGCGCCGCAGCACAGGCAGATGTTTCCCGTGCTTCGTCAAAATATCAAGGCGCACGCGGCGTGCCGGATGATCTGGTCAAAGAACTTGAAAAACAGTTTGGTTTTGACAAGCCGTTACACATTCGTTATTTGAAAATGCTGAAAGACTATATTTGCTTTGATTTCGGCAAAAGCTATTATAAAGACAAAACCGTTTGGGAACTGATTGTCGAACGGATGCCGGTTTCGGTTTCGCTGGGACTGTGGTCAACGCTCATTATTTATCTGATATCCATTCCGCTGGGGATAAAAAAAGCGGTGCGAGACGGTTCGCCTTTTGATGTGTGGACGTCTTTTATTGTGATTTTGGGCGCGGCCATTCCGGTTTTTCTGTTTGCGGTATTTTTGATTGTCTTTTTTGCCGGCGGAACATATTTTCAGTGGTTTCCGCTGCGGGGGTTGACGTCTCCGGGCTGGGAAAACCTGAGCATCGGGGGAAAAATAATTGACTATTTGTGGCATATTACCCTGCCGGTCATTACCATGGTTATCGGTGGTTTTGCCAGTTTAACCATGCTGACGAAAAATTCGTTTCTGGATGAAATAAACAAACCTTATGTATTGACGGCCCGCGCCAAAGGACTGAATGAAAACCGCATTTTATACGGGCATGTTTTCCGCAATGCCATGCTGATTGTAATTGCCGGTTTTCCGAATATGCTGATTAAAATGTTGTTTACAGGTTCCGTTCTCATTGAGGTTATTTTTTCTCTCAACGGTTTGGGTTTGCTCGGTTATGAAGCAATTATGACGCGGGATTATCCGGTAATTTTCGGGACGCTTTATATTTTTGCCCTGCTGGGACTGATTCTCAAGCTTCTGAGTGATATTACCTATTCGCTGGTTGATCCCCGGATTAATTTTGAGGCAAATTAAGCCCGCTCGCGGTTGTTGCTTTTTTGTTCAAGCAACCGTTGGATTTCTCCATCATCCAATTGTTTTCGGCGAGGCGGCGTTATTTGCGCCAAAAGTTCAGGATGCATATTCAACATTGTCAGTTTTTGCTGTTCCAAAGCCTGTTGGATAAGCTGCTGCTGCACTTTTAACAATTCCATAATTTGCGGATTTATGGTATTTAAGGCCATATTATCAGCCAGCCCGAGCTGCATTAAATCATTCCGGAAAAGACGATGTTGCTGTGATAAAGCTTCCTGTTCCTGATGTTTTCTTCTGACATCGCGGAAAATGGCAAAAGTATCCATCCCTTCAAGCTGGTAAAAACGTTCATTATAAATGCGTTCCCGCGAAAAAGCCCGCAGCATATTTTCAGGGTCAAGCGTATTTTCGGTAAAATGAATATGGTTACCGTCGTAAACAGCAATATTGTCGCGAAAAAATTCATATGAATGTTTTTTCTGGCGATGCTTGTCAATCCCGGCATAACTGTAAGCGATATTAACCAGGCTCTTGGTAAAACCTTCTCGTGCCAAAATCGGCAAATTCATTTCTGACGCCTGCGTTTCATAAGCTGCCTGAAGAATTGAAAACTGCCGCAACTTTACCAGCTCCCAAAATTGTTCTTCTTTAAACGGCACATTGGAAGAAATGCCGTCCAAACCGGCTTTTTCGACCATAAACATCATTTTATCATGCAATCTGGGATTCATTTTTCACCGCCATTTGTCAAATATGGCTGTAATATAGCATATTTTCAGCTTAATTTCTACAATTTTTTAAAATTTGTATTTTTCAATCAGCGGTTTGAAGTATTTTATGACCTGTTGGTAAACGTTTTTTTTAAAATCAACAACATTATCGGCGGCCGTTTCAATATCCGTCCAGCGCCAGCTTTTAAATTCCGGTTCTCCGGTTTGCAGATTGATTTCCTTATCATTTCCCGTCAGTAAGAACAGACTCCAATATTGCTCCTGGCCGTCATTAAAAATTCCGCGCGAGGCATTGCTTTTTTTTATTTCGGGAGGAAAATCATATGTCAAAGGCTGCGGCAGAGAGGCAACATATTTTACCGATATCAGGGATGTTTCTTCCCGAAGCTCCCGGACAGCCGCTTCAACTGCCGTTTCTCCCTTATCTATTCCTCCCTGGGGAAACTGCCAGGCATTTTTAAAATTTCCAACCCGTTCGCAAAGCAAAACTTTTCGTTCGCGGTTAAACACAACTATGCCGGCATTTTTACGGTAATGTTTCATGTTTTTATGTTAATTCTCCACAACGACTTCGGACAAAGGAATCAGCGCAAACGGTTTTTCAATGGCGGTGATGTTTTTTTCTTTCATTTCTTCATAAGTATATTGCGGAGAAAACGAATTAACCCACCGATGCAGCTCTTGCAAAACAACCGGTTTCGGCTCGACAGCCACCAGAACAAAACCTTTGTTTTGTGCGACCAGCTCCGCCTGCATAAAATTGCGGCGAATGTTTTCAACCGTATAATCATGATCAATAACAATATCTGCTTTTTGCCGCGGAAGCCCTTTTATTGATATGCCGTCAACACCGCTTTCACCGGTGGCATCTATAAATAAAAGCCCCATATTCAACACCTCGGCAAACAGCTCTTTCAGCCGCTCAATATTGCTTTCATCGGCAACGCCTTTGTTTATAACCACGCCGCCGATTGCCGCCGGAGACGATACCGTCCGTTTCAGTCTGATTTTGTTTTCATCCTGATCCGCCGTAATGCTCATAGCCAGAGGCCCACTATCCGAACGAAGAAAATCTTTTGACGACAAATATAAATCGACATAAGTTTCATGTCCGTTTTTTCTGGCTTCGGTTATGAGCTCATCATTCTCAAGCCCGTAAGGAGAGAAAGAAAGCGAAACTTCGGCGGGAAATTTGGTTATGACAGCACGGGTCGTCCGCCGGTCCATGCCTAAATTTTTGACAACGACGGCCACTCTCGAAAAATTCGGCTGGACGGAGACGCTTTCCGCGGCATATTCTATCCAGGGCTTTCGTCCGTCTTCGGAAATTGCCGGGATTTTCAAACCATTTTCATCCCGGAGCAAAGAAGAATCCGCCTCAATAATTTTCAAAGGACGAACAGCAGCCACGTCATCTATCTTACTCAGGTTCGGTGTATTATTAACCAGTTCGCGCAGTTTGATTTCTTCTTCAGAAAGGCCGTCATAGTTCCGCCGCCGCGGTGTTTCTTTTTTATCTTCTTTACGTTCGGCTTTTTCCATTTTTTTTGATTTTGTTTTATCCGGCAGCGTAATGATGTATTTTGGCGACTTGTTATCCGTATCAAACAACAATTTGTCAACTTTGCTATCGTAACGGGGTTTTGTGCTTTTATCCGCGACATAAAAAACCAATCCTGCCATTACCAGCAAAACCGATAATATTACGACTGCCGCCTTAAGTTTTTGTTTTGCTCCCGTATTCAACCGATATCTTCCTTATTTTTGATTTTTACCTTGTTCGTAAATCCCCATGGCGCGCACCAAATCTATTGCCCGTGCCAGCTGGTAGTCTTTGGATAGCTCTTCTTTTTCGGCTTTGGCTTTTTTCTGCTTTTCTGCATCGGTTTTTTCTTCGGTTTCGTTTTTCAGTGCATTGTTATATTCGCCTTCGCTTAATTCAAACGGGCTTTCGATTTCTTCAACTTTTGCCGGTTTTACAGCAACATCCGGCTCAATTCCCTTTACCTGGATGGAACGTCCCGAAGGGGTATAATAACGAGCGGTCGTCAAACGCATGGCTCCGTGTTTTCCCAACGGAATAACCGTTTGCACAGAACCTTTACCAAAAGTCTTTTCTCCAAGGATAATTGCCCGTTTGTGATCCTGAAGCGCTCCAGCAACAATTTCCGAAGCCGAAGCCGAACCATCATTTACAATGACGACTATCGGCAGGCCTTCTGCGATGTCTCCTTTTTCGGCATTGTATTTTACGGTATCTTCTTCATTGCGGGAACGGGTGGATACAATTTCTCCCTGATCAAGAAACAGATCGGATACGCTGACCGCCTGATCGAGCAAACCTCCGGGATTGTTGCGGATATCCAAAACAATACCTTTCAGTTTCCCCTTTAATTTCTTTTTGGCATCCTTAACTGCCTTTTCAACCATTTTGTCCGTATCGTCACTGAATGAAGTTATCCTGACGTAGACAACATCTTCGCTTTTGATGTTGCTTTTTACGGTTTGGATTTTGATTTCTTCACGTTTGATTGTTACGTCAAAGGGCTTTTGATTAAAGCGGCGGATAGTCAGTTTTACTTTTGAGCCGATTTTGCCGCGCATTTTGTCAACCGCGTCATTAAGGCTCATCCCGACAACGGATTCCCCGTCTATATTTACGATATAATCCCCCGGCTTCAACCCCGCTTTAAACGCCGGCGTATCGTCCAGAGGAGAAACAATTTTGACAACGCCGCTTTCCATGGTTACTTCTATGCCCAGTCCTCCGAATTTTCCTTTGGTCTGCTCGCTCATATATTTGAAATCTTTTCCGTCCATATAACTGGAATGAGGATCAAGAGAAATTAACATACCGTTAATCGCCGACTGAATCAGCTGTTCATCGGATACTTCGTCCACATAGGATGTTTTTGCCCGCTCCAAAACTTCTCCAAAAAGGTTCAGCAGCTCATATGTCTCCTCCGGAGAAGTTTCCACCGGTTTTTTATCGGTTTTGGCAGCTTGAGCAACGACCGGCGCCGTCGTCAACATAACCAATAACGAAAAACAAGCTGATATTTTCTTTAACATTTTCATTCCTCTTTAACTTTGAATCCAGGTTAGCGGATTAACCGGATGGTTGTCTTTGCGGATTTCGATATAAAGCCGGGCATTTTCATCATCAGGCATCTGTCCGACCGGCTCTCCGGCCAACAGAAGCTGTCCGAGTTCTATATCTATTGTATCCAGTCCGGCCAAAAGGCTTAAATATCCTTTACCGTGGTCTATAATAATCAGATTGCCGTAACCCCGGAACGGTCCGGCAAAAATAACCGTTCCGTCAAACGGTGAAACGACTTGCGCCAGGCTGCGCGCCTGCACGATAATTCCCTTGGAACTGACGCCTTTTGCGGTTTCTTCGCCATAACGCGTTATCACCTTTCCTCTCACCGGCATGGGCAAACGTCCTTTGGCCTTGATAAAATCAGTTCCCTGTTCCTTTATATCCTCCGCTTTTATTTTAATCAAGCCGTCTTGCCGACTTTCCTCCTGTTTTTTACGGCGGAGTTCTTCCCGGCGCCGGGCTTCTTCTTTTTCCCGACGTTCTTTTTCCTGTTTCTCTTTTTCCAGTTTTTTCAGCAAATCTTTCAGATCCTGCGCCTGAGATGCCAGTTTATCAACCCGTTTTCTGGCTTCTTCCGTTTGAAGTTTTATACTGCTGCCCAATCTGGTTTTTTTCTGCATCAATTCTTTTAACCGGGTATGTTCTTTTTCGAGATTTTTTTTCTGAATTGAAATTTTATTTACCTGCGCTTCAATCTTTTTTTTCTGTGCATTTATTTGCTCCAGTTTTTTGCGAATCCGACGGGCATTTTGCTCTAAATGAGGAACAGTTTCCCGCAGAAGCATGGCGCTACGGATGATTTCGACCGGCGTCAGCGGCTGGACAAACAAGGATTCCGTCGGTTTCAGAGCCAAATTCTGCAAAGCGGAAAGCGTGCGAATCAGGTTATCGTCTTCAATGGCAAAATTATTTTGCACGGCATCCAATTCTTCTTTGAGTTTTTTCAACCCGTTTTCCATTCTGGAAATTTTATCTTCATTATTCTGGATTTGTTTGGCCGAACGCACCATCTGCTTTCTTAAATTCCGCAGTTCTTCGTCTATTTTATCAGCCTGACGCTGCAATCGTTCTCTTTCCGCGGCCTGTCTGGCTACCTGAGCCTCCACTTTTTTCAGTTCCGAATGAGAAACTTCAACGGCAAACGGCTCTTTTGCCGGGAAAAATAATATTCCCAGCAAAAGAAAAAATAAGCCGGCTGCCGATTTCAATTTCATGTTTTTACTTAATCAACAAAGATTTTCCAGTCATTTCTTCCGGCTGTGCAATGCCCAACAAATCAAGCAGCGTCGGAGAAACATCCGCTAATTTTCCGTCACGCAGGCCTTTTATCTGAGGCCGGGCATTAAACAACACGGCACGGACTTTTCCGACAGTATGCGCCGTATAAGGCGCGCCGGTTGTTTCATCAACCATTTTTTCGACATTGCCATGATCAGCCGTGATAAACAGTACGCCACCGGCTTTCTTTATGGCAGAGGCAACGCGTCCGACACATTCGTCCACCGCAGCCACGGCTTTCAACGCCGCATCCATAATGCCGGTGTGTCCCACCATATCGCCATTGGCAAAATTGCAGATAATCACGTCAAAACGTTGATTTTCAATAGCATCTACCAGTTTATCCGTTACTTCATATACGGACATTTCCGGCTTCAAATCGTAAGTTGCCACCTTCGGACTGGGAACAAGTATGCGTTCTTCGCCTTTGAATTCCCGCTCTTCTCCGCCATTAAAGAAAAATGTTACATGTGCATATTTTTCGGTTTCGGCAATACGAAGCTGAGTCAGTCCGTGTTCAGCCACCACTTCACCAAAAATGTTGTTTAAAGCCTCCGGTTCGAAAATTGTTTTCATAAACCGGCGGTGGTCGGCCGAATATTCCGTCATGCCGACACATTCGGAGAAGAGAATCGTTTTTTTGCGACTAAAACCGTTGAAGTCTTTATCTCCCAAGGCATATAAAATTTCACGGGCACGGTCAGCGCGGAAATTACACATCAATACGACGTCTCCGTCCTCCGCTCCGCCATAATCTCCAACTATGCAGGGAACCACAAACTCGTCATTGACACCGTTTTTATAAGAAGTTTCAATCGCCGACACGGCCGAATCTGCATGCCCGCCTTCTCCGGAAACAATTGCATTATAAGCAGCTTCTACTCTGTCCCAGCGCTTATCCCTATCCATAGCATAGAATCGCCCGGACACCGTTGCTATATTCACGTTTTTCAAAGAAGCCGTGTTTTTTTCAAACGCCGCAACATAGCCTGCAGCCGATGCCGGCGGCGTATCACGGCCGTCAAGAAAAGCATGAACTTTTACGGGAATGCCGTTTTCTGCCAAAACCGCACAAACCGCCTCAATATGTTTTTGAGAAGAATGAACACCGCCCGGAGACATCAATCCCATCACATGGCAGCTTTTGCCGTTTTTTTTCAAAACATCAATCAATTCCGTCAAAACCGGATTTTTTTTAATCGAACCGTCTTTTATTGCCTGGTCAATCCGCGGAAGTTCCTGCATGACAACACGTCCCGCACCGAGATTCATATGCCCGACTTCGGAATTTCCCATCTGTCCCTCAGGCAGTCCGACCGCCAGCCCCGATGTCTCTACAAAACATGTCGGACATTCACTGACAAGTTTATGCCAGTTGGGCGTATGTCCTTGTTCAATGGCATTGTCTTCGGTAATTTTTTCACGATAGCCCCAGCCGTCAAGCACCAAAAGCATTACAGGTTTTTGCGTCATTTCTTTTGTCCTTTTAATTCCATTAAATTTGCTGGTTCGTATTATATATAATAATTTCAAACATAAAAGCCTTATTTTGATTTTATTTAATCTGTTTCTGACATAATTTTTTGCCATATCTGCGCCGGAAGACCGCTGCCGCCGATGCCTTTCATCGGCGTGTTGTCATCATTACCCACCCAGACGGCCGCAACGTATTTATCGGTAAATCCGACAAACCAGGCATCTCTGTTATCTTGCGAAGTGCCGGTTTTTCCGGCGGCAAAAAACGGCAAACGGGCTCTTTTTCCCGTTCCTTCATTGATGACTCTTTCCAGCATTTCGGTCATTTCTTCCGCTGCATAGTCAATAATTATACGCGTCGGCTCATCCGGTTCTCTCATATACAACTGATAGCCGTCCCGACTGTAAATTTCTTGAATGGCATGCGGCCAGACGGCATAACCGCCGTTTGCCACCGAAGCATAAGCTACGGCCATATCAATTACTTTTACTTCAAAAGCCCCCAAAGCCAACGACGGCGTATTTTCTATCGTTGTGGTTATTCCCATACGTTTGGCCTGACGAATGATTTTCGATCGGCCGACGGCTTCCGACAAATTAATCGTCGCCAGGTTCAAAGATTTTGCCAACGCTGTTTTTAACGTTACTTCGCCATAATATTTTTTATCAATGTTTTGCGGCTTCCATCCTTTTATGTCAACAGGCACGTCATAAACCACATCATTTGGAGAATAGCCGTTCTCCAGCGCCGTCAGGTAAACAAACATCTTAAACGACGATCCCGGCTGGCGCAGCGCCTGTGTTGCCCGGTTAAACTGACTTTTGTAATAATCCACGCCACCAACCATGGCTTTAACCGCTCCCTGCTTGTCCAAAACGACGACCGCACCCTGAGTAACATTGCGTTTTTTATTGGCTGCAATCATTTCCCGAAGAATTTTTTCGGCTTTTTCCTGAAGGTTCTGATCCAATGTTGTGGCAACATAGATATCGACGTCCCGTTCGCCGATATAATCATTTACTTCGCCATACACCCAGTCGGCAAAATATTCTCCGCCCTCAACTTTGTAAGAGACATCTTCTCCGATTTTCATTTTCAGGGCATTTTTACGCTGTTCATCGGTTATTTTGTCGTTTTTTACCATATTATCAAGGACAACGGCCGCCCGTTCGCGCGCCCGTTCCTCACCCGCAATCGGATTATAACGCGACGGCGCTTTTAACATACCGGCAATTATTGACGCTTCAAGCAAGTTCAAATCCCGGGAAGATTTTTGAAAATATTTTTGAGAAGCCGCTTCTATACCATATGTTCCCGAACCAAGATAAACTCTGTTCAAATAGAGCGTGAGGATTTGTTCTTTGCTGAGTTTGTTTTCCAGCCAAAAAGCCAAAAGAAGTTCCTGAACTTTGCGCTTTATGGTTTTGTTTGAAGTCAGGAAAAGATTTTTTGCAACCTGCTGGGTTATGGTCGATCCTCCCTGCACATAGCTCCGGTGCCACAGATTGACAATCATGGCCCGCGTGAAACTGACAATATCAAAGCCAAAATGAGAATAGAAACGCCGGTCTTCCGTTGAAATAACGGCATCCGCCACATAAGGCGGCAATTCTTCAAGCGGCACAACTTCCGAATAAACATTTCCGAAGCTTTGAATTTCATTGCCGTTTTCGGCAATAATCATGGTTGAAGGCTGCCGGGTGCGGTTTATGGCTTTTTCCATATCCGGAAGCGTGAAAAAACACCAGGCAACATATGTCCCTAAAGTTATCACCAAAAACATAAAAAATTTAAACAGCAGCCAAAACATTTTAACTCTTTGTTTTGACTCTCTTTTTTTTGTTTTTTTCTTGTTTTTCTTATGGTTAGCTTTTTTTGCCACGGTTTTTTCCTTGCGTCGAATCCTGTTTCAGCGTATATATAATATCGTAAACAGGTTAAGGAAAATTTTATGAATCATATTTCCGTTGACATCAGCGGTGAAATTTATTCCCGTTTGAAAGAAATTGCCCGGGAAGAAGGCTGCAGCCCGGAAGAGTGTCTGACGACCGCACTGACAGAATATATTGTTTCCCGGCAAGACAATTATCTGACAGATATGAATGCCGTCAACAGGGTTGAACGTGCTTTTTTTCTTTCTGCCGGAGAATAAGTTTCTGTTTTTTATTTTTATCTGCAGGTGATTATGACCAAAAAAGTTTGTCTGATAGACGGATCCGGATATATTTTCCGGGCATTCTACGGTTTGCCAATGATGACTTCTCCGGAAGGAACGCCGGTTAATGCCGTGTATGGTTTTACCAATATGTTTTTGAAACTGACAACCCAGATTAAATGTGATTATTGTCTGGTTTTATTTGACGCCAAAAGGAAAAATTTCAGAAACGATTTCTTTGCCGAATATAAAGGAACCCGCAAGGATATTCCCGAAGAGCTGATTCCACAGTTTCCGATTATCCGGGAAGCCGTTGATGCATTAAATCTCAATTATCTGGAAATGGAAGGCTATGAAGCCGATGATTTGATTGCCACTTATGCCCGACAAGCCACGGACAAAGGATATGAAGCGGTGGTTGTTTCCGCAGACAAAGATCTGATGCAGCTTATCCGTCCCGGCGTGGAATATTATGATCCGATGAAAGACAAATTTTTTACACCAGAAGACGTAAAAGAAAAATTCGGCGTTTATCCCGAGAGGGTCGTTGATGTTCAGGCTCTGGCCGGCGACAGCACGGACAATGTTCCGGGAGTTCCGGGAATCGGCTTAAAAACGGCGGCCGAGCTCGTCAACCTGTTCGGTTCGCTGACGGAAGTCCTTGACCATGCAGCAGAAATCAAGCAGAACAAACGTCGTGAAACTTTGCTGAACAACCGGGAAAACGCCGAAATTTCTTTAAAACTTGTTACATTGAAAGACAATGTTCCGGTTGAGCATGATATTGAAACTTTTCACTGCAAAAAGCCTGATATTGATGTTTTACAGGCTTTTGCCGACAAATATACTTTTCGCACGCTGAAACCAAGGCTGCAAAAATGGGCTGAAGAAATGTGCTGCCGACCCAATTATGCCGAAACAGGCAAAGACGCATCCGAAGCACCGAAAACAATACCCGAGCCTCAAAAAAATTATGAGCTCGTACAAGATGAAGAAACTTTAAAAAAATGGATATCTTTGATAAAGAAACAACGTTTGTTTGCTTTTGATACCGAAACAGACGGACTCAATCCTTTTTTTAACAAAATTGTCGGCATGTCGATGGCCGTTGCTCCGGGACGAGCCTGTTATATTCCGATTGCGCACGAGCTTTCCTCAGGCGGCGATTTGTTCAGCAATTCGGAAAAAAAACAGGTTTTGAGCCAGCTTTCGCCGGAAATTCTAAAAAAACATCTGCTACCGCTGTTTGTTTCAAAATCTATTTTAAAAATCGGGCATAACGCTAAATTTGACATGCATTTTCTTGCTCAGATTTTCGGCAGAGACGTTGAGATTTTTCCTTTGGACGACACCTGCGTCATGTCTTATGATCTGGACGGCTCAGACCACGGACACAGTCTGGATGAGCTTTCCGAATTGTTTTTGGGACACAAGATGATCAGTTATGAAGAGGTTTGCGGCAGCGGCAAAAACAAAATAACCTTTGACGCCGTCCCTCTTGACAAGGCGCTGGATTATGCCGCCGAAGACGCCGATATCACCCTACGGCTCTATTTTTTATTCAAACCGCGGCTGCCCAAAGAGAAAAAAGCTTTTATTTACGAGCATTTTGACCGGCCTTTAATTCATACATTAAAGAAAATGGAAGATACCGGCATTATGGTTGATGCAACGGCATTGCGACAGCTGAGCACTGAATTTTCGGGCAATATAAGCAACATTGAGCAGGAAATTTATAAACTGGCCGGCGAAGAGTTTAATCTGGGCTCACCCAAACAAATCGGGCATATTTTGTTTGACAAACAGAATATCAAAGGCAAAAAAACCGCTACCGGCGCCTGGCAAACCGGGGCTGATGTTTTGGAAAAACTTGCGGAAGAAGGAAATGAAATTGCAAAAAAAATTCTGGACTGGCGCGGTTTTTCAAAACTGAAAAGCACTTATACCGACTCGCTTTTGGATTTGCTTGACCGAAATAACCGCGTACATACAACTTTTTCACAGACGGTTGTCAATACCGGCCGACTGGCCTCATCCAATCCGAATTTGCAAAATATTCCGGTTCGCAGCGAAGAAGGCAAAAAAATCAGAGCCTGTTTCGCAGCCCGGAAAGGCTATAAAATTATTTCTTCAGATTATTCCCAGGTTGAGCTCCGGCTGATGGCCAGCGTGGCCGGCGTTAAAGCCCTGAAAGAAGCGTTTGCCCACGGGGCGGATATTCATGCCGCAACGGCCTCCCGGGTTTTCGGCGTGCCAAGAGATGAAGTTACGCCGGATTTGCGTCGTCATGCCAAAGCTATTAATTTCGGCATTATTTACGGAATTTCCCAATTCGGGCTGGCGCGGCAAATCAATGTCAGCAATGAGGAAGCCAAAGCTTATATCGACGCTTATTTCAGAGAAATGCCTGAAATTAAAACTTTTATGAAAGAAACAATCGCGTTTGCCCACAGCAACGGTTATGTCGAAACACCGTTCGGCCGGAAATGTACAATTTTGGGAATTAACGACCGCAACAAGCGCGTTGTCGCAAATGCCGAACGGGCAGCCATTAACGCGCCAATTCAGGGCGGCGCTGCTGATATTATCAAGCTGGCGATGAACAAAGTTATGTCTGCTTTGGAAGAAAACGGCATGGAAACCAAAATGCTGTTGCAAGTTCATGACGAACTGGTATTTGAAGCACCGGAAGCCGAGGTTGAGAAAGCTTCCGCCCTGATTAAACAAATTATGGAACATGTGGTTGATTATGACGTGCCGCTGATTGCCGAAGTCGGAACCGGCAACAACTGGGCCGAGGCGCATTAAATATTTTTTTATTTACAATATTCTTCAGATAAAATTTATTTTCTTTCCTATTTTTTACTTCAGAGGAAGGATAATGTTTTTAGTTTAGTGATACAAAAAATCCTCTCATTTTTTCACCTCTGCATAAAATTAGTTATTGAACAATAGCAAAATCCATGCTACACTAAAACCAGTGATGATAAAGTGTGGAGGATGAAATGCGTGTGTTTCTTTCCGCCGGCAAAAAGGTGTATTTTACCCTGCTGGCTTCTTCTTTTATGTTTCCGATACAAGTTTTTGCTCAGTGTGTGGATAATGAAGACTGTGTGAGTTTGGGCTATAATAAAACTTCCTGCAAAACCCCGGGATTAAAATGTCCTTTCGGAGAATATTACTGGTGTCCGAAAGACTGTGAAGACGGTTATGAATGGAAAGACGGCGCCTGTCAGCCCGAAGAACCTGAAGGCGCCGTTCTCGGCCAGTGTACCGGTTATGCCAAAAACTGTAAAATCGGGCAAATCCTGAATGCCGACGGCAGCTGTTCGGATTACCGCGTTAGTGGGGTTGAGCCGGTCGGCGTTGTGGTTTATATCGGCGGGGACGGCTGCGGTCAAGCTTTGGCGCTGCAAGGATTGGGAGAATATAAATGGTCAACAGAAAATGTTGATATTCCTGATTTAGCAAATTATAGCAGTGCTCCGACAGAAAATTTTGACAGTTGTGAGAATACGAAGATTGTTATTGATTACAGTTCTAAGCAATACGGTGACGGCGCTTCTAAATATTATCCGGCCTTTTGGAAAGTATATAATTACGCCCCATCAACCATGCCGGAAACGAAAGGCAAATGGTGTTTGCCGGCCGGCGGCGTATCAAACAGTATTAACCAAAACAGAGCTGCTATTGATCTGGGACTGACCAGAATTAACAAAGAAAATATTGGGAACTCCCGTTGGTGGACATCATCTGAGAGCAATAGCAGCTTTGCATGGCTTAGTGTTATGGCTGCGGTTGTTGGTGGAGATCAGACAAGGTTATATACAGACTATAAAGTCTACGATTTCTACTATGTCCGGCCGGTGATTGAGTTTTAGGGGATTTTTTCTTCCTTTCAAGAAGGATTCCCTTTTTCTTCCTGAGACAGGAGAAGGAAAAGCTGAGCTTATTGTTGAATATCTGTGATTTTTCGCTTGGTTTTGAAGGGCAGATGTTGTATGCTGTGAGCAATGATTTTATGATGAAAGAAGGTAATAATGACTCACGAAATGACACAAGAGGAAATTAACCAGGAAGAAAAAGAATACAGCGCAGATTCCATCAAAGTTTTGAAAGGTTTAGACGCCGTCCGCAAACGTCCGGGCATGTATATCGGCGATACAGACGACGGCTCCGGCCTGCATCATATGATTTATGAAGTTTTGGATAATGCCATTGACGAGGCGTTGGCCGGTTTTTGCGATAAGACAGAAGTTATTCTGAATCCCGACGGTTCTGCCACCATCCGGGATAACGGACGCGGTATTCCGGTGGATATTCACAAAGAAGAAGGAATTTCCGCCGCGGAAGTTATTATGACCGAACTGCATTCCGGCGGAAAGTTTGATAATAATTCTTATAAGGTTTCCGGCGGATTGCACGGCGTGGGCGTTTCCGTGGTTAATGCCCTGTCTACCTGGCTGAAGCTCAGAATCTGGCGCAACGGCAAAGAACATATCGCCATGTTTGCCAACGGCAATGTTACCGAACATTTGAAAGTGGTTGCAGATGCACCGGGAAAACACGGCACCGAAGTTACTTTTCTGCCGTCTCCGGAAACTTTTACCCAAACAGAATTCAGTTTTGAAACGTTGGAACGCGCCATTCGCGAGAAAGCTTTTCTGAACTCCGGGGTTTATTTGAAACTGATTGACAACCGCGGCACCGAACCACGGGAAGTTGATTTTCATTATGAAGGCGGATTGAAAGCTTTTGTCAGCCATATTAATAAATCCAAAGCACCGTTGCACGATGAAATCATTTATATCAACGGCGAAGAAAATGATATTCAGGTTGAGGCCGGCATTCAATGGACAAATGCTTACAATGAAAGCATGCTCTGTTATACCAATAATATTCCGCAAAAAGACGGCGGAACGCATTTGGCCGGGTTCAGAGGCGCGCTTACCCGCACCATCAACAATTATATTATTGAAAACAGCCTGCTGAAAAAGGAAAAAGTCAATCTGACCGGCGACGACATGCGTGAAGGACTGACTTGTGTTTTGTCGGTTAAAGTGCCTGATCCGAAGTTTTCGTCACAAACCAAAGACAAACTGGTTTCTTCGGAAGTTCGTCCCGTTGTGGAAGGCGTTATCGGAGACAAGTTGAAAGAATGGCTGGACGAACATCCGGCTGAAGCACGAATTATTGTCGGAAAAATCGTTGAAGCGGCAACCGCACGCGAGGCCGCCCGTAAAGCCAGAGAACTGACCCGGCGGAAAGGCGTTCTTGATGTCGCTTCGCTGCCCGGAAAGCTGGCCGATTGTTCCGAAAAAGATCCGGCTCTTTCCGAAATATTCATTGTGGAGGGAGATTCCGCCGGCGGCTCCGCCAAGCAAGGACGAGACCGCAAAACCCAAGCAATTATGCCTCTGCGCGGAAAAATCCTCAATGTGGAACGCGCCCGATTTGACAAGATGTTGAATTCCGCAGAAATCGGCACCATCATTACGGCTTTGGGAACCGGAATCGGCCGGGATGATTTTAATGCCGACAAATGCCGTTATCACAAAATTATTATCATGGCCGATGCCGATGTCGATGGAAGCCATATCCGCACTCTGTTGTTAACATTCTTCTACCGTCAGATGCCGGAGCTTTTTGAACGCGGTTATATTTATATTGCTCAGCCGCCTTTGTATAAAGTGAAAAAAGGCAATTCCATCCTTTATATAAAAAATGAACGGGAAATGGAAAATTATCTGAACCGGGGCGGTTGTGACGATGCCACCCTGATTAAAGCCGACGGCGAGCAGATTATCGGTGAAGATCTGATTGCCGTTGTTGAACAAAACCGCAAAGCCCACGCTCTGATTGTCGACTTAAGCAAAAATATTCCGGAAAAAATAATTGAGCAAATGGCTATTGTCGGTTTGTTTAATAATGAGCTGCGGGCTGATGCTCCGGCGATGGAAGCCAAAATTAAAGAATTTGCCGACCGGCTGAATGTTTTGGAACCGGAATACAGCAAAGGCTGGCGTGCCGAGCGCACACCTGAGCATGGTGTTAAGGTTTTGCGCACGCTGCGCGGCGTAACGGAAGAGCACATTGTCGAATTGAAAGTGTTTGAAAGCCAGGAAGCTCAATTGCTAAACAACATGAGCAGCTTTTTGAAAGAAAGTTTCGGAGAACCGAGCAAGCTGGTTTCAAAGCAGGGGCTGGAGAAAAAAATCTGCGGTCCGGTTGACCTTGTCAATGCGATTGTCGCCGCCGGTAAAAAGGGCATTACCATCAACCGTTATAAAGGATTGGGTGAAATGAACCCCGAGCAATTGTGGGAGACAACCCTTGATCCGGAAGCTCGCTCTTTGCTGCAGGTTAAAATCAACCAAATGGAAGAAGCTGATGAAACATTCGCAACCCTGATGGGGGATGTGGTTGAACCCCGCAAAGAATTTATTCAGGATAACGCATTAAACGTCGTTAATCTGGATATTTAGCCTGTTTAGAAACAAAAGCCTCTGAGTTTTCAGAGGCTTTTCTATAATAAAGTTTTGATACTGTAATAACCGCTGCGACTGATAATTATGTGATCAATCAGCTGGATGTTGATGCTCTTCAAGGCCTGATCAATCTGCCGGGTAATTTCAATATCCGCATGCGACGGCTTGACATCACCGGACGGATGGTTGTGCGCCATGATAACTGCCGCAGCATTTTTCTCCATGGCCAGCCGGACAACTTCCCGCGGATGAATGGCAACCTGATTGATTGTGCCCCGCTGCATGATTTCTTCACCAAGCAGTCGAAATTTAACATCAAGAAAAATAAGGCGGAATTCTTCAATATCAAGATATCCCATTTCGGAGCGGCAATAATCTATCATCGCATCCCAACAACTGATTACCGGCGCATCAGAACCGGATAAATTCTGCCATGAAAAACGGCTCGCCGCCTGTTTGACAAGTTTAAGCAAGACTGCGGTATTTTCTTTTATTCCGGGAATTTCCGTCAGGCGGCTTTCATCGGCATTGACAACACCGGCCAGAGAACCAAACTTTCGTATCAGGTCTTTGGCTATGGGTTTAACATCGCGGCGGGGAAGCGCATATGTCAGCAGAAGTTCTAAAAGTTCATAGTCCGCCATATTGCGGCCTTCGCCCCGCATAAACCTTTCCCGCAGGCGGCTGCGGTGCCCCAAATAATCCGGTTTTTCTTCTGTTTTCATCAAAAACCCGTTCAGTCTGCCTTATAAGGCGGTTTATCCCAACCTTTCGGGGAATAAGTAAAGACTTCATATCCGTCGTGCGTTACCCCCAGAGAGTGCTCAAACTGCATAGATAACGACTTGTCCCTTGTCACGGATGTCCATCCATCCTTTAAAATCAATGCATCTTTTTTACCCTCGTTTATCATCGGTTCAATCGTGAAAAACATGCCTTCTTCAAGTACCAGTCCTGTTCCGCGGCGGCCGCAATGCATAACATTCGGGGCATCATGAAACACCTGCCCCAGCCCGTGGCCGCAAAACATATCAACAACAGAATAGCCGTATTTATGCGCCCACTCTTCAATAACAGCACCTATGTCCCCCAATCTTGCTCCCGGTTTGACGATATCTATGCCGCGCATCATACATTCATAGGTTACTTCACACAGGCGTTTGGCCTTTATTTTCGGTTTACCGGCAAAATACATGCGGCTGGTATCACCATACCATCCGTCAACTATTGCCGTTACGTCAATATTCAAAGAATCTCCTTCAAGAAGTTTACGATCATAATCCGGTATGCCGTGGCAAATAACGTGATTAATGGAAATACAAACTGACTTCGGATAGCCGTGATATCCCAAACAAGCCGGAACAGCTCCTTTTGATATCATAAATTCGCGGCATAAATCGTCAAGTTCACCGGTTGAAACGCCCGGTTGCACATAAGGCGTAATGTAATCAAGGCATTCTGCCGCGACCTTTCCGGCCTGACGCATTTTTTCAAACTCTTCGGCCGTATGTAAAACAATGCCGTCTTTTCTTCTTATTGACAAACTGTTTCTCCGCTTAATGTAATATTCTCATTCTTTTTGATATGGATACACTTTTCTCACTGACATTGCAACCGTAACAGCAAAATTTTAACCCGTTTTTTACCTCATCATATATTTTTGCCGCAGCAACCGGGCTTTGGCTCCAAACAAAACGTGCATCCATACAATCTTCCCGCGGAACAATAAGACAAACAAATGTTTCCATCCCTTCCCGCCGCATCCGCCTCAGTTCTTCAAACATTTCCAATTCGAAAAAATTAATAACCGAGGGAAAAACAACTTCCGTTCCCTGTTTGTTGTATATGTTTACGACATAAACACAGGCTTTTATTCCGTTTGCGCCGCTTAGCTCGAAATTTACTCTTTTCAGATCTTCTTCAAAAGGATTTATAAAACGAATGCACGTATATTCTCCAAAATCTTCACGCATTATACCGCGGGCAAAGGCTTCCATAAACAAATTATTTTTATATTTATAATTAACAAAAATCAAACTTTCAGAATGTTTTACCATTTGACAAATGTATGAAACCCGCCGCCGCTTGTCGGCACTCCGTGTCAAATAAACCGGCATTCCCGGAGCATAAAGCATGTTATGAAAATCTGTTTCCGGACATAAAGCCTGAACCATTTCTCCATTTTCCAACTCAACATCAAGTATCAGGTTTTTGTATATTTCCCTGATTGTGCCGGTTATGAGTTTTTCTTTGTAATTCACGGCTGCTCCCTATTTTGTTGTGTGAATGTATTTTATCAATTTTTGTATTTTTTTCAAGAATAAACAGGCGCTTTTTTGTTATGGCTCCCCGGGAAGGAATTTCCGGGGAAAATTTGTGTCAAAAAAATGTGGGTTGGGGGATGAAATGATAGTTGACTTTTTAGAAATAATAATATAAGATTGA
>CASEQD010000002.1 GCA_949289935.1 uncultured Pseudomonadota bacterium
TGACAAGCTCGCTACGCTCGTCATACCCTCCCTAACCCTCCCTATCTCAGGGAGGGAATTAGATAAGAGGATGACCTCAGGGAGAAAAGCAGAGGCGTTTCCTGTTTCAAAAGATGAAAAAATAATAAAGAAAGACAAAATCCGTATTGCCTCCGTCTGTTTCATTACCGATGCTGGGAATTGTTCCGGAGACAAGTTCAGCAGCAACGAAACGCCCGGCGGCGGTTCCGGTAATCCCGGCCAAAATCCCGAATACAAAACCCCGCAGGAACAATGTCTTGCCGCCGGTTACGACGTCACCTCCTGTCCCACCGGGTCGCATGGGGAAAATCCATGTCCGGTTGACAGCAGTTATTACAAAGAATGCGTCTGTGATGCCAACATGACCGAAACCTGCACCAAACCCTATTACGGCATCGGCCCTTCCTGCGACGGCAAATATGCCCGATGCGAACGCGACGATGATCGTGCCTGCAAAGAAGA
This sequence comes from uncultured Pseudomonadota bacterium, assembly GCA_949289935.1. GTDB lineage: Bacteria > Pseudomonadota > Alphaproteobacteria > RF32 > CAG-239 > HGM16780. Next base: position 484 of record CASEQD010000002.1, read on the forward strand.
CGGTTATGCCCAAACCGGTTCCTGCGGAACGTTGCAGGTTTCTTCCGGAAGCTGTCCTTATGACAGCTCCTACTTCCGGGAATGTGTCTGCCAGTCCGGACTGGTTTCCTGCGCTTCGCCGCAGGTCGGGGTCGGTTCAAGCTGCGACGGAAAATATCTTTCCTGCCAATGTCCGTCAAGCTATCGTTCCTGCGACTGCGGCGGCGCCTCGGGTGCTTCGTCCTGCAACGATGGTTCCGGCACAAAATATTCTTCATGCAAATCCTGCTGCAATTCCAGTTCGCCGGACTGGTGTTCCGTTCATGACACCTGTCATGGCGACTGCTGTACCGACGGCACAATCGATTCCTGCGATACCCGCTGCGGCGGAAACGGCTGCGAACCCGAAGAACCGTCATGCTCTCCGATGCGCAGTGAAACAGGATGCCGTTACGGAACTTATTCCTGTTCTGACGGATGCGGCGGATACCGCAGTTGTTGTTCTTCGGCACCGTCGACACCGGATGAGCCCGAAGAACCGGATGAGCCAGAAGAACCGTCTTGTACGCCTCTGCCGGATGAAACCGGCTGTCAATACGGCACAACCACGGCTTCGGACGGATGCGGCGGCACAAGAACCGTATGCAAGACGCATACCCACAGCTATTCCTGCCCGAGCGGTTATCAGTCAGGTTCTTGCGGGAGCGGCTACAGACAAACCAGCGTAACATCCAAAATTTGCTCTTGCGGTGCAACCTCCGGTACCTGTTATAAATGCGTCAAAGATGAACCTCAGGAGTATTGTTATGACGGCACAACGACGATGAGTGATGGTTATTATATGTATAGCTGTTGTTGTCCGACACCCGGAGGATATAATGCTTCCTGTTGTTCTTTGGAGGGACCGTTCTAAAGCGAACACTATTAACAAAAGGCAATTCATCAGACAGATGGGTTGTCTTTTGTTATGCTTTATAGGGCAGTTTGGCATAAATGAAGTCGCTTAACCGATTGGGGAGAATCGAACCAAGCCAGACTGCAAAACGCAGCGGCGCAGGAAAAGTTATAAGTCCGGTGTTTTTTTCTATGCCTTCGGCAATGATTTTGGCAGCATCAGATGCTTCCATGAAAAACGGCATGGGGCAGGTGTTTTGGTCGGTTATACGGGAACGGACGAATCCGGGGCAGACGGTGTTTACGTTGATGTTTTCAGGACGGAGTCTGATACGTAACGCTTCTCCCCAGGCTTTGACGGCGGCTTTGCTTGCGCTGTATGACGGACAAGTGTGCAATCCGTGATATCCGGCCATGGAACTTATGAGTACAACGGATTTTTCCGTGTTGTCGCCGGAGCGGCTGCGAAAATTTTTGACGGCGGGAAGAATTGTATTTAATACGCCGAACAGGTTGGTGTTAAATGTGTTATATACGGAATTGTCGTCTTCATTCAGTGTTCCGATGCCGGCGTTGGCAATGACAATATTTAGCGGTGTTTTGTTTTCGCATTCATTTATCCAGCCGGTCATTGCCGAACGGTCGGTTACGTCAATGATCTTTGTTTCGGTTTCGGCGCCGAGATTTTGACAGCGGCGGCAGACGTCCTGCAGGCGTTCGGCATTTCGGCCGCAGATGTACAGTTTTGCCGCGGAGGTTTTGGCGTATTGCAGCGCCAGAGCTTCGCCGATGCCGCTTGATGCACCGGTGATGAGAACATTGAGACAGCGTTTTGATGTTGCCATTTTGATAATTCCTTTGTAAAATATTTTTTGTTTATTTTAGTTAAAATAAAAAAATAATTGAAATTTTTCACGGCAGTTTTGCACATTTTGTAAAAAGGAGAAGGACATGGAAGATATTATCGGCAGACTGAAGCAGGTGCGCCGCGGGGCGATGTTTATTATCGAGGGTCCTTCCGGAACGGGAAAAGGAGCAATCTGCAAGGAGATTTTGGCTCAGGACGAGCATATTAAGTTTTCGGTTTCGGCGACGACGCGTCCTAAAAGGGAAAACGAACGGGACGGAACGGATTATTATTTTATCAGTGATGAGCAGTATGACAAGCTGAAAGCGGAAGATGCTTTTTATGAATGTGTCGATTCCCAGTACGGCGCCCGTTACGGAACACTGCGTTCGGAAGTGGACAGTTTTCTGAATGTCGGGGAAGACGTGTTGTTTGATATGGACTGGGCCGGCGCCCGGCAAATGAAAGCCAAAGCACCGAACGATGTGGTTACGATTTATATTCTTCCGCCGTCGGTGTCGGAGTTGAAAAGGCGTCTGTATAACCGGGGAACGGATTCCGACGAGGTTATCAATAAACGAATGTCTCAGTTTACGGATAAAATCAGTCATTGGAAAGAGTTTGATTACGTTCTGGTCAACCTTAATCTGGAAGAGACGGTTTATAAAGTGCAGAAAATTATTTCCGCCGAGAGAATGAAAAGAGTCAGACAAACAGGTTTGGCGGATTTTGTTGCGCATCTGACGGAAGAAGCCGGACATGAATGAGTTTTTTTTCGACAGAAGAGGCCGCCGGAAATATGCCGATGACATTATTCCCGTTCATAAGGACGGTTATTTTGCCCTGTTGGTTAAAGACGGAAAATTTCTTCTGACTTATCCGCCGGATGTTACAATTCCGGAAATTCCCGGAGGAAGCATCCACCGGGGAGAAACTTTCAGGGATTGTCTGTTTCGGAAGCTTTATGAAGAAACGGGAATAGAGTTTATGCTTGACTGGGGGCAGGAGACTTTTGAACAGACGTTTTTTTATTATGCCGATGATGAAAAGCCGGACGGCGGTTTTTATGTTTATCATCAGACGTTTGTTGTTTATGATGCCTCAAATTATGGTTTTGATACAGGAAAAAGATTGTGGCGGACTCCGGAGAACGGAAGAGCCGGCTGGTTTGACGCCGAGAAGGTGTTTTCAGGAGAAATTGAAGTAAATTATGGGCACAGACTTGCCCTGCAGGCGTTGTTTTCCGGGGAAGAAAGCTGAATTTTCAGGAAGAGGAGAGCTTTTGCCTTTGTTTCCGGGTCATGGCTTTGTAGACTTTTGCCGCGTTTTCTCCGGCGTTTGGGACATTTAGCTTTCCGGCTTTGCGGTATAAGCGGAATGCTTTTATTAAATCCGGTTTGACGCCGATGCCTCTGGCATAGATGTAAGCATAAATTTCAACGGCTTGGGGATCGTTTTTTTCGGCTTTTTCAGCAACGGCCTGAAGCTCAACCGGCGTTACGCGGTTTTCTTTAACGGCTTCCAAAGTTTGCTGCCATTGCCGGAGACGGGTTTCTTCTTCCAGTTTGCGCAACAGGCGTTTGTTCTCAAAATCAATGACGCTGTTGTTTTCCTGCGTGAGCGGAATCAGCGGGGGATTGGGAGCTGTCTGTCGGAGGCTTTCTTCATCAAGAATGAATTCCGGTGCGTTGCGGTTTTTGACAAACAGAGGCAGGTAGCCGCTGTTGTCTTCGCGGACAATGTCGCGGTACAGTTCGTCCAGACTTGTTGCCTGAACCGGTAGCCCGGCACAGATGTTGAGAAAAAGCACATAAATAAAAGTTTTTGTTTTTATCATTTTTTTATGATTTTAATCTTATAAATGTGTTTATATGATAACAAATGAAGCCGTTAAAACAAACAGCTTTTGCGCTTTATGAACAAGTTAGAGGCTCTGATGAAAAAGATTTTTAATTCAATTACGGAAATGGTCGGAAATACGCCGTTGCTGAATATGAGGCGCTTGTGCCGCAAACATAAGGTTAAAGCCGTTATTCTCGGAAAATGCGAGGCTTATAATCCGTTATTTTCAGTTAAAGACAGGGTGGCGCTGCATATGTTGGAAAAGGCAGAAAAAAGCGGCCGGATTAATGAAAAAACGGTTTTTCTGGAAGCAACTTCGGGTAATACGGGAATAGCGCTGGCCGCGATGTGCGCCGCCAAAGGGTATAAACTGGTTATTACCATGCCGGAAAATATGAGCGAAGAAAGAATCCGGCTGATGAGACATTTCGGAGCGGAAGTGATTCTGACGCCGGCCGAAGACGGTATGGACGGAGCCATCAAAAAGGCAGAAATTCTTAAAGAAAAGAATCCGGATGTGATTATGCTTAAACAGTTTGAAAATGATGCCAATCCCGAGGCTCACCGGTTGGGAACAAGTATGGAAATTATCGGAGATACGGGAGGCAATGTGGATGTTATTGTCAGTACGGTCGGAACTTCGGGAACGCTGACAGGTACGGCTTCAACCCTGAAAAGCTGCAATCCCGATTTGTATGTGGTTGCCGTTGAACCGGCTTCAAGTCCGGTTTTGAGCGGCGGTAAAAGCGGTCCGCATAAAATTCCCGGCATCGGCGCCGGATTTGTTCCACCTCTGTATGATGAAAAACTGGTTGACGAGATTGTTCCGATCAGCGATGACGAAGCCATAGCCATGTTAAAGGATGCCGCGAAAACCGAAGGGCTGCCCGTGGGTGTTTCTGCAGGTGCGGCTTTGGCTGCAGCCGTGAAAATAGGACAAAGGCCGGAATTTTCGGGGAAAGTGATTGTTGTTATTCTTCCCGACGCTGTTGAGCGTTATTTGTCGCTGGGGTGGTTCTGATGCAAAAAAATGTTTGCTAAAATTGCAGTTTTTGTTTATGTTGTAGGCAGATTAGTCAAGAAAAAAGCAGATAAAACACAATGAAACCCTCTTCTATTCTCGGAAGATATCTGATTAAGCAGATTATTTGGAATTTTATCTCAGTACTGATAATGGTTCTGGGCATTATCTTTATGTTTGAGGTAATTGATCTTTTGCGCCGGGTGGCGGATCGTCCCGATATCGGCTGGGGTTTTGTGCTGAAAATGGTGGTTATGAAGCTGCCGCGAACGCTGGATATGATTTTTCCGTTTGTAATGATGATTGCAGCGATGGTCACTTTTCAGAAAGTCAGCAAAACCAACGAATTTGTAATTATCCGGGCGGCAGGTGTGTCCGTATGGGGTTTTTTGCTGCCGGTTCTGACCGCGGTTTTTGTTATCGGCGCCGTAAATGTCGGTGTTTTTAATCCAATTGCGTCAAAAATGTTGGAGGTTTTTGAAACGATGGATTATCAGCTTAAAACCAGAAATCCCAAAGCCATGTTGTTTTCGGACAAGGGGTTGTGGATAAGAGAAGCTGCGCCGGACGGAAATGTGCTGGTTTTGCAGGCGAAATCAGTTCGTCAGGAAAATGAAAACACGTTGTTTTTGCATGATACGGATATTTTAGAGCTTGATCACCGTTCACAGATTATCCGACAGGTTGACGCGTTTATGGCCGTGCTGAAAAACGATGAGTTTGAATTGAAAGACGTGAATGTTTTTGAGGCGGGAAAGCCCCGGAAAGCCCTTAATAAAATTAAGTATAAAACCTCAATTACCGTGGATCGGATAAAAGAGAATTTTATTGACCCGGACGCAATTTCGTTTTGGGAGCTTCCAAAAACAATTGATTTTTATAAAAAGTCAGGTTTTTCGGTTGTTAAACATCAACTTCGTTATATGTCGCTGATCGCCTCTCCGTTTATGTTGTGCGCAATGGTTTTGGTGGCGGCGGTTTTTGCTTTGCGTCCGAACAACCGCCGGGGCGGGGTGATGTTTTTAATTGTCGGCGGGATTGTGGCCGGTTTTCTGGTTTATTTTTCGTCGCAGGTTATTTATACTTTCGGATTGAACGGTTATATTCCGGTGTTTATGGCGGTGTGGAGTCCGATATTGATTACGTTTTTGGTCAGTATTTCCATTCTGCTTCATCTTGAAGACGGCTAAATGTGAATGATTCGGAGAAAAATTGTGAATTGCGGGCTTGATTTTTTTATTTTATGTGATATAAAACTTGCATAAGTTGACAATATTATTGAAAGTGGGGTTGAAAAGCCCCGCTTTTTTGTTAAGGAATTGCCAAATGATGAATAAACATCCGTTATGGGATATGCTGGAGCCGGTTGTGGAACAGCAGGGTTATGAGTTGATCAGGGTTTTGACCATCGGGGTGCAGAATCCGACGCTGCAGGTTATGATTGACCGCAGGGACGGTTTGGAAGTTACGGTTGACGATTGTGCAAAAGTCAGCCGGGTTTTGTCGGATGTTCTTGATGAAAAGGATCCTATGGAAAACAGATATTCTCTGGAAGTCAGTTCTCCGGGAATTGACCGGCCGCTGACAAAGCCTGAGCATTTTAAACGTTTTGCCGGTTATGAGGCAAAAATCGAAACTTCCGTGCCGGTGGAAAAAAGAAAAAGATTTAAAGGCATTATTCAAAATATTGATGAAAACGGGAATGTCGGGATTGCGGCGGAAGGTGTTTTGTATGAACTGCCTTTTAATGATATTTCAAAAGCAAAGATTGTTATTACGGAAGAACTGCTCAGAAAATATGAAGCGTCCGAACCGGATGACGAGATATAATTGAAACTTTAACATATACATAAATGAGGATAAAAATGGAAAATATGGAAAGTATGCCGAGGCCTGAAATTGTTTTGGTTGCAGATACGGTCGCCAGAGAAAAAAATATTGACCGTGAAGATGTTTTTACGGCGATGGAAGTGGCCATTCAAAAAGGAGCCCGTTCCAAATACGGCGTCGAACATGATATCAGAGCCGTTATCGACCGCAAAACGGGGGCAATTGCCTTGTCTCGCTACAGAGAGGTTGTGGCGGATGATGCCGTTATTGAAAACGAGGCGGCGCAGATGCCTTTAAGCAAGGCAAGAAAAATAAAACCAGATGCCGAAATCGGAGAATTTTTGGTTGATGCGCTTCCTCCCATTGATTTCGGGCGTATTGCCGCACAAACGGCGAAGCAGGTTATTGTGCAGAAAGTTCGTGAAGCCGAACGTAATAAGCAATATGAAGAGTATCGTGAAAAAATCGGAACCATTGTCAACGGAACGGTCAAAAGGGCGGAATTCGGCAATGTTATTCTGGATATCGGCAAAACGGAAGCTATTTTGCGCCGGGATGAAATGATTGCCCGTGAAAAGTTTAAAAACGGCGACCGCATCCGTGCTTATGTTCTTGATGTCCGTCGTGAAAACAGAGGGCCGCAAATATTCTTGTCGAGAACCTGTCCCGAATTTATGGCTAAGTTGTTTACGCAGGAAGTGCCGGAAATTTATGACGGTATTGTCAAAATTATGGGTGTTGCCCGTGATCCGGGATCTAAAGCGAAGATTGCCGTAAAGGCTGAAGATGTTACGGTTGATGCCGTTGGTGCCTGTGTTGGTTTAAGAGGTATCCGCGTTCAGGCCGTGGTTAATGAATTGCAGGGTGAAAAAATAGATATTGTGCCGTATTCGGAGGATAAGGCGCAATACGTTGTCAGTGCTCTGGCTCCCGCAGAGGTTACCAAGGTTGTTCTTGATGAAGAAAACGGACGCATTGAAGTGGTTGTTCCTCAGAATCAGTTTTCTGTTGCAATCGGTCGGCGCGGCCAGAATGTGAAACTTGCTTCGCAGCTTTTGGGATGCGATATTGATGTGTTGACGGAAGAACAGGAGCAAGAGAGACGTTCCAACGAAAACAAGGTTCGTTCACAGCGCTTTATGGAAGCTCTTGACGTTGATGAAATGATTGCCCATCTTTTGATTGCAGAAGGTTTTTCAACAGTTGACGAGATTGCATTGGTTGATTTGTCAGAGCTTTCGGAAATTGAAGGTTTTGACGAAGATGTTGCCAAAGAACTTCAGAGCCGGGCAAAAGAGTTTGTTGCCAAACGCGATCAAGAATTTGCCGACAAGAGCAAATCTTTGGGAATTGATGACAAGCTTAAAGATATTGATGGTTTGGAACAAGATATGATTATTTCGTTGGCGGAAAAAGGTGTTAAAACACTGGATGATCTGGCTGATCTGGCTGCCGATGAGTTAATTGAACTGTTGGGTGAAAATGTTGTTTCGCAGGCAGAAGCCGATAAGATTATCATGGCAGCCCGCGCGCATTGGTTCACCGGAGAGGAACAGCAATAAACTCAGCTTTTGTGCGGTTTGGAAGTTTTTATGTCTTTATTAAAGTTTTTATGCTAAAAATTTTTCAAACCGCATGAAGCGCGATGTTTGTATGGCGTGTTGTCCGAAGAGAGAAAGATGAAACAGGAAACCGAAGACCGAAGATGTATTTTGACGGGAGAAGTGAAGCGCAAAGAAGATTTGTTGCGTTTTACGGTTGTTGCGGGCGGGCAGGTTGTTCCGGATTTTAAAAAGAAACTTCCCGGCCGGGGAATTTATGTTTCCAATTCCAAAAAGTTGTTGGAAAAAGCTGTTCAGAAAGGGGCGTTTTCCAAAGCAACCAGAGGGAAAGCCCGGGCAGACGCCTCTTTAACGGAAATGGTTGAAGGTTTGTTGCGGAAAAGAGGGCTTGAAGCCGTTAACCTGGCCAGAAAAGCCGGTGTGTTTGTTACCGGTTTTGATAAGGTTAAGGATGTTTTGACAAAAGGAAAAGCCGCTTTTGTGTTGGAAGCCAGAGATGCTGCTTCCGACGGACACAGAAAAGTGCTCAGAGCGGCCGGAGATGCCGAAATTTTCGAATTGTATACTATTGAGGAGCTGGATCAGGCATTGGGCAAAGTTAATACCGTACATGCCGCTTTTTTGAAAAGCGAAATGTCAAAAGCAGTGTATGCAGCGTTAAAGCGTTATGAACAATTTTTGAATTCATAGACGATAAGCAGAAAAAGAGAAATTGGAGATAATAGTTTATGACCGAGGGTAATGTAAAAGGAAAATTAACGTTGTCGGGAAAGTCTACCCTGACATTGAAAAACGTGAGCGAGGCATCCCGGCCGCACCATAATGACGGCAAAAAGGTTGTGCAGGTTGAAGTTCGCAAAAAAAGAATTATCGGAAACCGGGGAGAGCAGGAAGAACCGAAGGTTAAAATAGACGAAGCTACAGCCGCTAAATTGAAGCTTCTTGCCGAAGCTAAAGAACATGATGCTAGACGTCGTCAGGAAGAAGAAGAAAAGGAACGTTTGCGTTTGCAAAGAAAAGAGGCGGAAGAGCAGGAAAAAGCCCGTAAGGAAGCTGAAGCCCGTCAGGCTGAGGAGGAAAAGGCCGCCGCTTCCGCGCAACAGACGGCAAAGGAAGAGGCCGCTTCCCAAACGGATAGCACTGTTGTTTCGCAGTTTAAAGCAAAACCCAAGAAATCGTATGATTTTGATGAAGATGACAGCGAAGAAGGTTTTCACGGGCATAAATTTAATAAAAAAATTCAGGATAAGTCTTTAAGCAAAGATGAAGTTTTTGAGCAGGAACGCCGGAAAATTACAAAACGCAGTTTTGAGACACCCCGCCGCGGCGGCAAAGTTAATTTGCAAAATTACGGCAATGATGATTATGATGATGATGACTTTGGTTTCGGGGTGCCGCACCGCCGGTTTAAGAAAAAACAGCCGAAAACCCAGTCTTTGCAGCCGCCGGTAGAAAAAATCGTTAAAGAAGTCATTATTCCGGAAATTATTACGGTTCAGGAATTGGCCAACCGCATGGCGGAAAAAAGCGCCGAAGTTATAAAGAAGCTGATGGCGCTTGGTGTTATGGCTACAATTAATCAGCCGATTGATGCCGATACGGCTCAGATTATTGTTGAGGAATTCGGGCATAAATTCAAACGGGTTGCCGACAGTGATGTCGAGCAAGGCCTGACCGGTCCGGAAGATAAACCTGAGGATCTGCTGCCCCGGGCGCCGGTGGTTACGGTTATGGGGCATGTCGATCACGGTAAAACTTCGCTGCTTGATGCCTTGCGCGAGACAAACGTGGCGGCTCGCGAAGCCGGCGGTATTACCCAGCATATCGGCGCTTATCAGATTGAAGTTGCCGGCGGAAAGAAAATTACGTTTATTGATACGCCGGGACATGAGGCTTTTTCGGAAATGCGAGCCCGCGGCGCCAAAGTGACGGATATTGTTGTTTTGGTGGTTGCCGCCAATGATGGAATTATGCCGCAGACGGTGGAAGCTATACGCCATGCTCAGGCTGCAGAAGTTCCGATTGTGGTCGCTATTAATAAGATTGATCTTCCTGGTGCCGATCCGATGAAAGTTAAGACGGCTTTATTGCAGCATGGTATTGCCGTGGAGGACATGGGCGGCGAGTATTTGTGCGCCGAAGTTTCCGCTAAGAAAAGGATAAATATTGATAAACTGGTAGAAGCTATTTTGCTTCAGGCGGAAATTTTGGATTTGAAAGCAAATCCCAACCGGATGGCTGCAGGAACGGTTATTGAAGCCAAGATGGAAAAAGGCCGGGGGTCGGTAGCGACGGTTTTGGTTCAGAACGGGACGCTGCATGTCGGTGATGTTTGTATTGCCGGCAAGGAATGGGGGCATGTCCGCGCCATGTTTAACGAAAACGGCAAGAAAGTTCCGGAAGCCGGTCCGGCAACGCCGGTGGAAATTCTTGGTTTACAAGGAACGCCTGCGGCCGGTGATGATTTTGTTATTGTTAAAAATGAAGATCAGGCCAAGGAAGTTACCGGTTACCGAATCCGCAAAGAAAGAGAAGCCAAGCTGGTTAAAAGCGCTAAGTCGGCGATGGAACAGATGCTGGACAAGATTAAATCAGGCGAGGTTAAACATTTGCCGGTTATTATCAAAGCCGATGTTCAGGGCTCTATTGAGGCGATTGAAGGCACAATCAAAAAGCTTTCCAATGATGAAGTCAGTGTTCAGATTTTACATTCCGCAGTCGGGCCGATTTCAGATTCTGATGTTACATTGGCAAAGGCTTCCAATGCTTTTATTGTCGGTTTTAATGTCAGGGCTATTCCTCATGCGCGCGATTTGGCTCGTCAGGATGGTGTTGATATTCGTTATTATTCCATTATTTATGATGTGGCCGATGATATTAAAAAAGCTCTGGAAGGAATGCTTTCTCCCGAATTGCGTGAAAAAATCATCGGTTATGCGGAAATTCGTAATGTATTTAATATTACCGGGGTTGGCAAAGTCGGCGGCTGCATGGTTACCGAAGGTTTTGTCCGGCGCGGCGCCAAAGTCAGGCTGTTGCGTGACAATGTGGTTATTCATGACGGGGCATTGGCGCAGCTGAAACGCTTTAAAGAAGATGTTAAAGAGGTTAAAGCCGGGTATGAGTGCGGTATGAGTTTTGAAAACTATAATGATATTCAGGTCGGAGATTTTATTGAATGTTATGAAGTGGAGGAAATTGCAGCGACATTATAGATGTTTGTTATGTTAAAGCAAAAAAGCGGGGAGTTTTCTTCGCTTTTTTTTTGTTGACTTTTGTCTAATAAGGCGTAGTATACCTTACGATATTTTATTATTTATTTAAATTATTAAACATATGAAAAAATTTTTTGAAATTCTGAACGCAATCGGTTTGTACAAAGCAAAACAGGAAGGGTGTTTTTCACAAAAGCAGCAGCAAAAGCCTGTTGTTGAGGAAATTGAAATTTTTGACGGAAAAGAATATCCTTTTGAGTTGGTGTATGAGGATGACAGTGTTTCGAACGTGTTTACTTCCGGAAAGAAAATTAAGGGTGTGATTTTGTCTCAGAACGGCAGGCATTTGTTTGTCGGGCGTTTTTTTTCCCGCCGGAAGCTTACTCAGGGCAAGGCCGCGGAATATTGTAAAAAAATTTCGTTTCGGGGAAAAATGTGCCGTCAGATGAATGAAGATGAGCTGAGGTATTTGTGCAATGAAAATGCGGCGTTGTTGAATGACGCTCCGGGGATTTTACTGATTCCGGATGATTTTGTCTGGACTGAAGTTCCGGTTCCTGCTTATCGGGGTTTTTATCTGGTTGTAAATTTACAGACAGGAATGGCTGCCTGGAAAAACGGCGCCTATTATTGTTATGCCGTGCCGGTTTGCAGTTTGGATTAAGTAAAAAATTGAAAAAAAGCTTCGGAAGTTTCCGAAGCTTTTTTGTTGTTGTTAAGTTTTTTAGAATTCTATAACTTGATATGTTCCGCTTGTTTTACCTGAACCGTTTTTGAAAGTTGTGTATAGTTCATGTAAATAATTGCCTCCGCAAGATAAAAACCAAATAGAATTCTGGTCAAATTCTGTTGAAGAGTATACATTAGTCAGATACCCATTACCGGCATAATCGTAATTATGGCAGATTTTCGCTCCCAGTTTTTCGAATACGCTGTGGTTTCCAAATATCATGCATTTACAATTTTCTTCTTCATCTGCCGGTATAATACCTCTGCTGCCGGACAGATTCAGCAAGGATATTTTTTTCACCTCTGTATGAAATTAATGATTGAACACTTGTGAAATTCATGCTACACTAAAACCAGTGATGATAAAGTGTGGAGGATGAAATGCGTGTGATTCTTTCCGCCGGCAAAAGGATATATTTTACCCTGCTGGCTTTTTACCCTGCTGGCTTCTTCTTTTATGTTCCCGGTTTCCGCTTTTGCCCAGTGCGTGAAAAATGAAAATTGTGCGGCGTTAGGCTATGATTCGACAACAGCATGCGATAACGGCATCAAATGCCCGTTTGGGGAATATTGGGCGTGTCCCGAACCTGTCAAACCGGAAGGCGCCGTCCTCGGTCAGTGTAACGGGTATGCCAAAAACTGCAAAATCGGCGATATTCTTTATACGGACGGTATCTGTTCCGCCGATGTCGTTTCCGGTAAAACCCCGATTGCCGTCGTCGTTTATATCGGCGGGGATGGTTGTGGCCAGGCTTTGGCGTTGGAAAATTTGGGTAAAATGGTTTGGTCTACGGAAAATGTTAATATTCCGGAACTGGAAAATTTTTGGAATAAAGCTGAAAGTAATTACAGCAGTTGTAAAAATACACACGCTGTTTTAGAATACAGTAATGAAAAATATAAAAATGCGGCTTCACAATATTATCCTGCTTTTAAGGCTGTTAACGATTATACACCATCGATTATCCCTGAAACCAAGGGTAAATGGTGTCTGCCGGCCGGCGGTGTATTGGACAGTATTTCCAAAAATACAAAAATCATAGGTACTGCTTTGGTGAAAACAGGTAAAGATAATTTTAATGTTTCCGGATGGTTGACCCTATGGTCATCAACGGAGTATACTGATAATACGGCATGGGCATGGACATTAACAGGGGAGTTATCTCATGGTTCCACTTTTAAAAATTCTGACATATATGTCTGGCCGGTAATTGAGTTTTAAAATTTGATATATACCAACAGAAAACGCTTCCGGAGAGGAAGCGTTTTCTGTTGTTTTATTTCCGTTCGGTTTTATCCATCGGCAGGGGGTCTTTTGAACCGCTGTTGTAGAGGATGGCATTGCTGATTTCGGAATTCTTAACCGGAATGTCTTTAATCTGTTTTCCGCAGATTTCCAGTCCGACACTCTTTATTGCGGTGGCAATCGGCAGGAACAGGTCGGCATTTTGTCCGGCTTTCTGTCCGGTATGAGCCAAACCGGCGATGGTGCCGTGCTGGTCGATCAGAGCTCCGCCGAGCGTGATATCCTGAACGAAAGTATCAACAATAATTTCGGTGCCGCGGTCTTCGGAATAACGGTAGCCGCTGACTTTTCCGGAATTTTCGAGATAGCCTTCACCGGTATCAAAGTCCAGAATGCCGAGGGTCAGATAAGTTTCCTGACTAATCGGCGGCAGATCGAGGTTCAGAGACAGCGGTGTGTAGGCGGTTTTCTTTTCCATGAACAACAGGGCAACGTTTTTCTTCGGGTTAATCCGGACAGCATGTCCTTTAAATTTGACACCGTTGATGGTTTGCAGTTCATAAGTATTGTTATCTTTGGTGATTAAATCCGCCGAGGTCAGGACAAACTGGTCTGAGATAATCAGACCGGCGCCTTTCCGTCCTTTGTTGTTGGCAATGGAAATGATTGAAGCGCGGATTTTGTAAACATCTTCAGGCGTTAACGGCGCGTCATAAGCCGGGCGTTCGATTATGCAAAGGCTGTTTTGCGCATCAAGGGCGCTCTTATCTTCGACCGGCAGAGATACCCATGTTTCTTTGGTGACGGAACCGGTTGCCTCGACACCGCCTTTTTCTTCAATATCAAGATCAATGTTATTGGCAATTTTGCAACCTTCAGGATCATGGGCGCAATCGCCGAACATGGTTTGTTTGTCGCAGCCGCCATAGAATTTGTTGTCTTCACAACCGCGATAGAGCTTATTGTCTTCGCAGCCGCGGTAGAGTTTATTATTGCAGTCGCAATCAGGGCCGAACAATGTCATATTATTGCACGGCGTTTCCGGTTTGGGCAGCGGCGGAACGGGCAGGGGAATCGTACCGCCCGGGTTTTCCATGGTTACAGTGTTTAAGTCCACTTCAATTTCGGCGGCATTTTCAATAACTTCTTTTTGTCCGTAGCGTTTTTCCGGCGCTTCAGGCAACAGGCTGATATCCAGAGGTTCGGACGGACGTTCTTTTTCGAGCAAATCAACAGCATTGACGGGTGCCGGTTCTTCTATTGTCGTTACCACGGCAGAGATGGTTTTTGTTGTCGTTTCTGCTACAGGCAGAGGCACGGGAGGCGTCGGAACGGCCGGTGTCGGCAGGGAAACTTCGACCGGTTCTTTTTCAATAACGGTTGTTTCAATTTTTTCTTTAACGATTATGGGTTCGCTCTTTTCCAGCGGCAGAGGCGCCGGCGGCGTTTTGACAATGCTTCCGTCCGATTGTTTTTGAACAACGGAACCATCGGAAAGTTTTGCCACGCTGGTCGGAACCGGGAGTTGTTCTTTAAGATAATCCGGTTTGATCAGAGGAGAAGGCGCTGCCGGTTCCGGTACTTTTACTTTTTCCGCAGGTTTGTCGGGGGTGTAAATATATTTGCTGGTTTGTCCGGCTTCAATGTCGTGTTTTGTGTATTGACACTTCAGCGGATTGACTTCACGTTCGTGTTCAATGTAGGCAATTCTCTGGTTTTCTTTTTCCGCAGGACTTAGACGGTGTGTCAGTTGTTTTTGGAAACCCGGGTGGTTGCCGAGGTTGTTGGCCGCATCGGCAAAGGCTCTTTCCACCAGAAGGATTTCACCGTTTTGTTCGCCGCGCTTCAGTTCGCCGTAACCGTTGGTTTCTCCGCTCCAATAGGCTTTTGTTTTGTTTATGTCGGTGATTGTCCATTTAACTGTGATTTCGGAGGAGCCGGTGCGCCGGTCTTCACGGATGCTGTTGTCCCAGTCATATTCATCACAGACGTTCATGAAGTAATTGGTGATTTCCGCCGTAACGAGATATTCAGGGAGCGGGCTGGGCGTATCTTCCGTACAGACATCATCCGGAATTTTTATGAAATTGTAGCATTCTTTAAGTTCATTTTCGAAAACAGAGATGAGACGCATGTTTTGCCGCAGCAGCCGTCCCTGATCCAGAATAGCTTCTTTGCTGAAACGGCGGCAGCCGAAAATGCGGAAGCGGTAATTGCCGAGTTTTTGTGGAAAGGCGTCATTTAAATCATCGCCGTTTAAACGAAAATCAACCCATTCCAACTGGATGGGGGCGAATTTTTTGCATTGATTATGAATGCTGCGGTAGACATCTCTCCGGCCGACGGTGATGTAGTTGTTTACGAAATTTTCCCGCCGGGGGGCGATTTCTTCTGCTGTAATCCGACGCTTTTTTACCGGTTTGCAGACGGCTTTTTTAGGGGCTGGTTTTACTTTGACGCAGCCGCGCATTTCATCCGAAGAACAACCGTGGCCGGGAAAAATGCTGTTGTCCTGTTTTTTTGTTGATTCGCAACAGGTGCCGCCGAATATACTGCCGTCACGGTAGGTTTTTCCCGTGCTTTTAACATTGACTACCGGTTGCGGACGACGTTGTTCCAACCGTGTGTTTATGCGGCTGTCGGCTTCTCCGGAGAAGGAAATTTCTTTGGGGCGGGCTTCGTCGAAAAAGCCCATGGAGCGGCTTAATCCCGTATATTCTGTACGGACGGTGCGACTGCCGGCCGGTGTTTCTTCGCGGAAAGAGTTGCCGTATTGGGAAGCCATGCTTTCGGAGAATGCCGCACTGCATAAGGACAAAGCCATGGCAGAACAGGCCAAGAGTTTGAAACACCGTGTGATTTTCATTTAATTTTCTCCATTATTTTCTCCGGTCGGGTAAAGCTCTGCGGTAAGACAAAGCTTCAGCTATATGCAGTTTAAGCACATTTTCATTATTTTGCAAGTCTGCAATTGTTCTTGCTAACCGTAAAATGCGATGGTAAGCGCGGGCGGAAAGATTGTTTTTGTCGGCAAAAGCAATCAAAAGCGCTTCGGCGTCGTTGTCCAGCCGTACGGCTTGTTCCAGCAAGCTGCCTTTCAGTTCGGCATTTGTGTGCAGTTCAGGATGTCCGAAACGGCGGAATCTTTCGGTTTGGATGTTGCGGGCGGCAACAACCCTTTTTAAGATTTCAGCCGAAGTTTCACCGGTTTTGATATCGGCAATTTCCCAGGGACTAACGGCAGGAACTTCAATTTGTATGTCTATGCGATCCAGCAGAGGACCGGATATCCGCGCCTGATATTCTTCGGCACATTTCGGAGCACGGGAGCATTCAAAGCGGGGATTGCCCAAATTGCCGCACCGGCAAGGGTTCATTGCCGCGATAAGCTGAAATTTTGCCGGATAGGTTGTGTGAGCGTTGACGCGGGATATAGTGATGCTGCCATTTTCCAGAGGCTGACGCAGGGCTTCCAATGTCGCCCGGTTGAATTCGGGAAGCTCGTCCAAGAACAAAACGCCGTTGTGGGCGAGAGAAATTTCGCCCGGTTCAGCCCGCCGTCCGCCGCCGACCAGTGCAGGCGTCGATGCATTATGATGCGGCGCCCGGAAAGGACGTTCAAAACAAAGCTGTCCTTCTTTCAGAATGCCGGCAACGGAGTGAATCATGCTGGTTTCAAGCGCTTCTTCGGCCGTGAGCGGCGGCAGAATTCCCGGTAATCTGGCGGCAAGCATGCTTTTCCCGGCACCGGGCGGGCCGATCATGAGCATGTTGTGTCCGCCTGCAGCCGCAATTTCCAATGCTTTTTTTGCACTTTCCTGACCTTTGACATCTTTCATGTCGGGATGTCTGAGAGACGGCATTTTATGCGGCCGGCCGGGCGGCGGGATGAGTTGAGCGCCCTTGAAGTGGTTGATGAGCGCCAGAAGCGACGGCGCCGCTATGATGTTTTTTAAGCCGGACCACGCTGCTTCGGCTCCCTGTGCTTCGGGGCAGATGAGCCCCAGGTTTTGTTCATTGGCTTTGATTGCGACGGGGAGAGCTCCGTTAACGGGAAGAATGTTTCCGTCCAGGCTTAATTCGCCCAGAACAAGATATCCGGAAAGTTCTTCCGAAGGGATGATGCCCATTCCGCACAGCAGTCCCAGAGCGACAGGCAAGTCAAAATGCGCTCCTTCTTTTAACAAATCGGCCGGCGCGAGGTTGACAATAATGCGTTTGGCCGGGACGGACAGTCCCAGCGAACTGAGCGCGGCGCGTACGCGTTCGCGGCTTTCCGCCACGGATTTATCCGGCAGGCCGACAATGGAAAATGCCGGCATTCCCGAAGAAAGTTGTACCTGGAGGTCAACATTTATAACATCCAGCCCGTTGAAAGTTATCGTATTGATTCTGGACAGCATGTTTGGTTACCACCTGGGCGTTCTTTCATATTCCCTCCAACGGCGGGTGGGGTTGGTTTCTCTGGTGAGAAAATCATAATTTGCCGTTTTATAAGGGATATCGCGGAAACGGACGTAGTTTTTCTTTTCAAAACTTCTGGCGCAGCTTTCGGCTGAGGAAAAAGCCGTGCGGTAGCAATGAACGATGTTTCTGGAAACGGGTTCCAGCAGGCTGATTGATTCAGGAACATTGACATAGTCTGCCGGAGCTGGGATGTACCGGATTGTTTTTCCGCCAGGCGTAAACCAGGCACAGGAACTTCCTGCCAGCAGGGTGCATACCGCAACCATAATTTTGAACTTTGACATTTGTTGTTTATTTCCCGTTAGTTTTTTAGTTGAATTTAGCAGAAAATAATTAATATATCATAAACGCATCGGGGATGAAGGGTGCGAAAAAATGTTTTTTATAAAAAAAGCTTGCAAAATAAAGTTTTTGGTGTATATTACGCCCGTTCCTTGCTCGCAAAAAGCGGGCTATACAATAGAACCAGCCCGGTTTCCGGGCATTTGTTGAGAATCCATAAGGAGATTTTGTATGACTAATTATGAAAGCGTGCTGATTGCACGTCAGGATTTGGGCGCCTCCCAAGTCAGCAGCATTGTCGATGAACTGACAAATGTTGTTAAAAAAGAAGGCGGCGAAGTTGTCAGAGTTGATAACTGGGGTTTGAAAAATCTGGCTTACCGCATTAAGAAAAACCGCAAAGGCCATTATGTTTTGATGAACATTACCGCTCCGGCCGGGGCTATTGCCGAACTGGAACGGGTTATGCGCTTTAACGAAGATATTATCCGTTATATGACGGTTAAAGTCGACGAATTCAGCGAAGTTTCGTCGTCCGAAAAAGAAGCTGCGGAAGAATAGGAGGTTAAGACAATGGCTAAACAGGTATTTTTCAGAAGAAAGAAAACTTGTCCGTTTTCCGGTGAAGATGCTTTGAAGATTGATTATAAAGACGTTAAGCTTCTTTCAAGATATATTTCGGAAAAAGGAAAAATCATTCCCAGCCGCATTACTGCGGTTTCCGTTAAAAAGCAGAGAGAACTGGCCCGCGCCATCAAACGCGCCCGCTATATCGGTCTGCTTCCGTTTGTGGCTGATTAGGAAGGAGAGAAAATATGGAAATTATTCTTCTGGAACATGTAGACAAACTGGGTAAAATGGGCGACAAGGTTACCGTTAAAAACGGTTATGCCCGTAACTATCTTCTGCCGAGCAAAAAGGCACTGCGCGCCACAGAGGCCAATGTTGCTTTTTATGAAAAGAAAAAGGCAGAGCTTGAAGCCCACAATAAGGCTTTGTTTGACGAGGCTTCCAAAAAAGCCGAGGCTCTCAAAGGCTACAGCGCGGTTCTTATCCGTCAGGCTGCCGAAACCGGTCAGCTGTATGGTTCCGTTACCATTCGCGATATTGCCGCTGCTATTAAAGAATCCGGTTTTGAAGTTGAACGCCGCTGCGTTTTTCTTGATAAGCCGATTAAGGATCTGGGAATTTACGAAGTTAAGCTGAATCTTCATCCGGAAGTTACTCAGACAATTTTGGTGAATGTTGCCAGAACTGATGATGATGCCAAAAAACAGGCTAAGGCTTACGAAAATAACTAGTTTGTTTTTTGTCGGTTTTGAAGCAGGGTGCTCAGGTACTCTGCTTTTTTTTTGTTGACTTTTGTCTAAATTTTAGATATAAAGGGAATGATATTGTATTTTTTTAATTATAATTATAGAATTATGAAAAAGAAAAAATTTCAAGGAAGTGTCAAATTTGACATTTTGTATGCCGGTGGTGAAATTTCGGAAAATTTGATTCCGGGGAAGAAAATTGAAGCAGTTGCTTATAACGGGTATGCAGTTTGGGCAGAAGATGTTCCGGAGTGGTTTACCAGCGAGGAAGCGGCTGAAAAGGTGAAGAATTTTTCTATCGGCGGGCAGGTTTGCAATTTGGGGCCTGATGGATTTTGGACATCAATTAAGTTTGTCTCGGATGAGTTGAAACAGTTTATGTTAGGAATTCGTGTTGCACCCATCAGAGGCGCCGTGTGGACAGAAAAGCTTCGGGACGGGGACGTGAATAAAAGGGTTTTTGTTTATCCTGATACCGGGGAATTTGGCGCACAGAACAGAGAGACGAACTTTATCCGTCCGGTGGTTCGGGTGGCCGACTGTTCATTAAAGCGGATTTGAGATGAAATTTTTTGTGTAAAGAAAGGGTTCCGGGATTTGTCCGGAGCCCTTTTTTTGTTAGGAAGTGCTTCTAAAATTCAAAGTAGTTCCATACATATACACCTGTATCAAAAAGGTCTATGGGAATTTCTTGTAATTCCGATGTTTCAAATTTTAACTGAGATTCTGGAGCATAATAATCCATTCTTATGCTGTATCCCCATAATACATTTGCGGCGCCTGATACGGCAGCGTTGGTGCTGAATGTCCGGAAATTTTGCCATTCGAAACCATCAAAGGAGGTCAGTCCGGCTCTGGTAAGTTTGTGTGCTATTTCCGTTAAATTGTTTATTAGAGACTTTGCTACGCCGCCGGGTATGCCGATTTCCCGAAAATTTGAATTGAAATTGTTTTCAGCTTCGGTTTTTGTGAGTTTTGGCAGATTATTGTAATAATTGTTGGTTAAAACATAGGAATTAACGGATGATCTACCGATATAACCGGTTACGGCATATCCGCCGCCGCCGGGTTTTGTGTAGGCAACCACGCCTTTGGGGGTTTTTGAACTGTCAAAGTTGTAGGAGCAGGTATCGTCGGTGTAATAAATGTATCCGATTTGACATTTGGGAAGAGTTTTACTGCAGGTTCCGTTGTTCCATTCATATCCGGCAGCGCAGTTGCAGAAAGTGTATTTTCCATTGCAGGCTCCGGTTAACGGCTTTTTTTGATTGGTTCCGGTGCAAGTGTATTTGTATGACGTACCGCATTTTTCTTCCGGGCACGCCCAATACTCGCCGAACGGGCATTTCAGGCAATTTTCTTTGTTGGTTGTTTCTGTATAACCCAAAGCAGAACAGTCTTTATTTTCCACGCACTGGGCAAAAGCGGAAATTGGGAACATAAAAGAAGAAGCCAGCAGGGTAAAATA
Organism: uncultured Pseudomonadota bacterium; assembly: GCA_949289935.1. Taxonomy (GTDB): domain Bacteria; phylum Pseudomonadota; class Alphaproteobacteria; order RF32; family CAG-239; genus HGM16780. The sequence continues at coordinate 21,182 of CASEQD010000002.1, forward strand.
TACCTTTTTGCCGGCGGAAAGAATCACACGCATTTCATCCTCCTCCTCCACACTTTATCATCACTGATTTTAGTGTAACATGAATTTTCTAATTGTTCAATCATTATTTTCATGCAGAAATGAAAAAAATGAAGAGGATTTTTTTTGATTCATACCCCACCCGCCTCCCCTACTCAGGGGAGGAAAAATGGAGAGGATACTCAGGGGAGGGATATAAGGAGTAAAGCAAAGCTGCTTCGGTCAACTGAATTGTAACGATTGTTTCCTTAGGCTGCCGCCTGTTCACAATCTAACAATTCAGACTCTGTCGTTGAAAAACAATTGATGTACTCAGGGGAGGAAACGATTGTTGCTTTTTGATTTTTCTTGATTATCAAAGGTTTTCACGTTATAAAGTAAGCAGTTTTGATTTGAGGAGAAAATTTATGGCAGAAAAAGAGCCGTCCCAGCGTCAGCTGCGGGTGGGACAGGAAATAAAGAAAATTATTGCCAACCAGATTCAGCGGGATGAAATTCGCAATCTGCAGGGAATTGATACGCTGGTTACGGTTATGGAAGTCAGGGTGTCGCCGGATTTGAAATATGCGACCGTATATGTGATTACCTCGGATAAAAGCACCGAACAGGCCGTTATCGGCGGATTGCAACTGGCGGCGAATTATTTGCGCAAAGTGATTATTTCCAAAACAGACCTGCGGTATGTGCCGGAGCTGAGCTTTCGGATAGACAAGACATTTGAAGAAGTCGACAAGATTGAAAAATTGTTAAGAGATCCGAAAGTTAAACAGGATTTGGATCACAAGGAACAGAATTAAAAAGGTTTTTATGAAGCATAATAAAGGCGAAGACATAAACGGCTGGCTGGTGGTGGATAAGCCGCGGGGTATGGGTTCAACCGAAGTGGTGCGGCGGACGAAGCGTTTGTTTCATGCTAAAAAGAACGGACATGCGGGGACGCTTGATCCTTTTGCCACGGGATTGCTTCCGGTGGCTTTCGGCGAGGCGACCAAGCTTTTGCCTTTTGTTACCGACGGGGTTAAAGAATATGAATTTGTTTTGCAGTTCGGCGCTTCGACGGATACGGATGATTCCGACGGGAAAGAAATTTCCCGTTGCGGAAAATTTCCGACCCGGGCGGAAATAGAGGCGGTTATTCCGTTTTTTCTGGGGCGGATTGTTCAGGTGCCGCCGGCTTATTCCGCAATTAAAATAAACGGCTGCCGTGCTTATGAACTGGCTCGAAAAGGAATCGAGACAGAACTTTCCGGACGCGAGGTGGAAATTTATGATTTGAAATTGACGGAAGAGCTTCCGAATCATCAGGCCAGATTTTATGTGAAGTGTTCAAAGGGAACTTATGTGCGTACGCTGGGCAAAGATATTGCCCTTAAACTTGGTTCTTTGGGGTATTTGCAGGAGCTGCGGCGTACAAAATGCGGAATTTTTGATTTGAAGCATAAAATTTTGCTGGAAAATTTGGAAAATATCGTGTATGGTGAAGACCTTAAAAAGTTTTTGCTTCCGATTGAAACATTTCTGTGCGACATCACGGTTATTGCGGTTTCGGAAGCAGATGCCGCCAAACTCAGAAAAGGGCAGGCAATTTCTCCGAAGGCTTATGATGTGTCAAAGCCGGCAGGAGAGGAAGTTGTTGCTGTTTTTGAAGGAAAGCCGGCGGCAATAGTGCGAATCGATGAGCGGAAAATTGCTCCGGTTCGAGTGTTTAATCTTTAAAAAAATAAAGGAAATAAAGATGTCGTCTATTACAAGCGAAGAAAAAAAAGAAATTGTAAGCAAATTCGGTTTGAATCCGAATGATACGGGTTCTCCGGAAGTTCAGATTGCTATCTGGACAGCCAGAATCAACAAGCTTATCGGGCATTTCAATGTTCATAACAAAGATTTGCATTCCCGTTTGGGCCTGATGAAAATGGTCAGCCGCCGCCGGCACCTTCTTGATTATCTGAAAGGTAAGGACAACAACAGATATCAGGAAATTATCAAAAAGCTGGATCTGCGTAAATAAATTTTAAAGTCGGGAGCCGTTCCGGCAGTTTTTGGCGGGGCTCCCGGCTTTGGTGTTTTGTTATAATTATTGTGCTTTATATTAAAATCCCGGAGCAGACCAATTTCGGGTGAGGTTTTATAAAGATGTTTGAAAAGATGAAATGAAAGGTAAAAGAAATATGGTCGAGTTGAATGTTTGCCGCAAAGAAATGGAATGGGGCGGCAGAAAGTTAGTGTTGGAAACAGGTAAAATTGCCAAACAGGCACAAGGAGCCGTGGAAGCAACTTACGGAGGAACGACGGTTTTGGCTACGGTATGTGCTGCGAAAGAGGCTGCGCCCGATCAGGATTTCTTTCCTTTAACCGTTAATTATCAGGAAAAATATTATGCGACCGGAAAAGTTCCGGGCGGCTTTATGAAAAGGGAGGGAAAACCCTCCGAGCGCGAGGTGTTGATTTCGCGTTTGATAGACCGTCCTATCCGCCCGTTGTTTCCCGATGCTTTTAAAAATGAAGTACAGGTTATTTGTACGGTTTTGTCGCATGACCAGCAGACGGATTCAGACGTGGTGGCAATGATTGCCGCTTCGGCTGCGCTGGCTGTTTCCGGAATTCCTTTTCTCGGGCCTATCGGTGCGGCTAAAATCGGTTATAAAGACGGGCAGTATATTTTGAATCCGACTGTTGAACAACAGAAAGAATCGTTGCTTGAGCTTTCTGTTGCCGGAACATCGGAAGGTGTGCTGATGGTGGAATCGGAAGCTCAGGAATTGTCCGAAGAAACTATGCTGGGCGCCGTTATGTTTGGTTTTGAAAATTTTCAGCCGGTTATTAAGATGATTAATGAAATGGTTGAAGAAGCCGGCAAACCCAAATGGGAAACGCCTGTGTTTCCGCCGGAATTTGATGCTTTATATGAAAAGCTGGAAAAAGGTTTTATCTCCCGGTTTGAAGAAGCTTTTAAGGAAACGGATAAACTGAAACGCGGCGAATTGGTCGGGCAGGCTTCGGAAGCTTTTAAAGAAACGCTGGATCCGGAAAATGAGTTTGAGCAAAAATATGCGCAGGACGCAATTGAAAAATTGATGCATAAAGTTGTCAGGGAGAAGGTTTTGACGACAGGACGCCGGATTGACGGGCGTGATACCAAAACCGTCCGGCCTATCTGGTGTGAAGTTGATGTTTTGCCAATGACGCACGGATCCGCCATTTTTACCCGCGGTGAGACGCAGGCTCTGGTGGTTACGACGCTGGGAACGGGAGAAGACGCCCAGGTTGTCGACGGGTTGATGGATGAGTATAAGGAAGATTTTATGCTTAATTATAATTTTCCGCCTTTTTCCGTCGGGGAATGCGGCCGTTTGGGGAGTCCGGGACGTCGTGAAATCGGTCATGGAAAGCTGGCCTGGCGCGCCATTCATCCGATGATGCCGAAAAACAAAGATACCTTTCCCTATACAGTCCGTGTTGTTTCGGAAATTTTGGAATCCAACGGTTCTTCTTCCATGGCGACAGTTTGCGGTTCGACTTTGTCGCTGATGGCAGCCGGCGTTCCTTTGGCAAAACCTGTTGCCGGTATTGCGATGGGGCTGATTAAGGAAGATGACGGCCGGGTTGCCGTGTTGACGGATATTCTGGGAGATGAAGATCATCTCGGGGATATGGACTTTAAGGTTGCCGGAACGAAAGACGGGGTTACGGCTTTGCAAATGGATATTAAGATTACATCCATTACCAAAGAGATTATGCAGACGGCTTTGGCTCAGGCACACGAAGGACGTATACATATTCTGGGCGAAATGGCAAAAGCAATTGCCGAGCCTCGTCCGCATGTATCTGACAGGGCGCCGCGGATTGTTGCCATCAAGATTCCGGTTGATAAAATCCGGGAAGTTATTGGTTCCGGTGGAAAAGTTATCAGGGAAATTACCGATACAACACATTGCAAAATTGATATTAATGATGACGGGGTTATCAAGATTGCCTCTTTGAAAAAAGAGGACGGGGATGCCGCACTTAACTGGATTATGGGAATTGTGGCCGAGCCGGAAGAAGGTAAGATTTATCACGGTGTGATTACCAAAATTATGGATTTCGGCGCATTTGTCCGTTTCCTTGGACAGACGGAGGGGCTGGTTCATATTTCCGAGGTGAAAAATGAACGTATTGCTTCCGTTTCTGATTTCTATAAGGAAGGCGATCAGATCTGGGTTAAATGCCTAGGGACGGATAACCGCGGAAAGGTTAAACTTTCGGCTAAGAGAGTGAATCAGGAAACAGGGGAAGATTTGGAAAAATAAGTTTTCCCGTTTAGTTAAAGGTCCGGTAAAAACGGGCCTTTTTTATTGACTTTTTTATGGATTTTTTTTAAGGTAAGGCGTTTTTTGTATTATTAATTTAATTTTTTATTGTTATGTTTTTCTTTATTATTTTTGTTTTGCTGCTGTTAATTTGCTGGAGCAGCCTGCTGGTTATTCTGCTGAAAAAGCCTGTTTGCAATTTTAAGTCCAGAAACAGGATTATTTTCTTTTTGTATGGTGTTGCTTTGGTTAATGTCATCATTGCGGCAATCTGTGATTCTTATTTTTTCTTTCTGAACGGAAATTGCCTTGTCGTTGCATTGCTTTCAGTCCTTCCGGTTATGTTTGGAAGTATTTTGCTGAAAAGGTATTTTTCGGAGAAATTGTCGGAAAGTTTTTTTCCGTTCAGAGTCGGTCGGATTGTTGACGGGCGTATTTTCGGAAAGGTTTTGGTGGATGACCTTCATATGGTGGTTGACGCCGAATTGGTTGCTTTTCCCGATGAGATGCCTCTTGTCGGGCAGAAATTGTGGGTTGACGTGAAAAACAGCAATGTTGATCTGCCGTTTGCGACGGTTGTTTTGCATTAAGGGCAGAAAAGAAAAGGTTCGGCTTGAAGCCGGACTTTTTTGTTTGAAAAAAGCTTTTTGCAGAAAATGCTTGAAATTTTGAAAAAAAGTGGTACAAAAAGAGAGCTTTGCGGACACCCCTGGAGGTACGCGGGGCGATTGTTTGAATTTTATTGAAGGAAAATTGTAAAATGGCTGATTTGATTTTTAATGCAAAAAAGCGTGAAACAGCAGGTAAGGGGGCAGCTCGCGCATGTCGTCGTGAAGGGCGCATTCCTGCCGTTATTTATGGCGGAAAACAAGAACCGGTTATGATTAGTCTGGATCCGGTTCAGGTTGAAAAAGCTCTGGATATGAGAGGGTTGTATAATTTTGCCATAGACGTTGATGTTGAAGGCAAAAAATATTCCGTTAAATGTCAGGATGTTCAATTTCATCCGGTGTCGGATAAGGCAATCCATGTTGACTTTCTCAGAAAATAATTTGAAAGCTATGTTATACCGGTTATAAATTTGTTTGTGCGTCTTTGGGTTGTGCACGTCTGTAAGAGATAATTTGTATAACGGGTTATTAATACAGAAATGCGGGGTGAAAGTGTTTCTTACCTACTTCTATTTAGGCTTTGGTACTTTCGCCCTTGTTTCTTATTTAATTCAGCTCTCCAGGTTATTTTAGACAAAGAGGTTTCCGTTGAGGAGAGAATGAGATGTTTTTGATTGTCGGTTTGGGCAATCCCGGTGCAGAATATGCGGCTACCCGGCACAATGTGGGGTTTATGATTGCGGATGTTTTGCATGAAAAATATGAATTTGGTGTTTTTCGGGCAAAATTTGACGGGATGATTGCCGAAGGAAAAATCGGTAATGAGAAAGTTTATCTGCTTAAGCCTCAGACGTTTATGAATCTTTCGGGAAATTCCGTAGTGAAGGCAGTGCAGTTTTATAAAATTCCGCCGCAGAACGTGATTGTTATTCATGATGATATGGATTTGCCGGTTGGAAAATTAAAAGCCAAGACCGGCGGCGGTGCCGGCGGACATAATGGTTTGAAATCAATAGACGCAGCAATTACACCGAATTATAACCGGATCAGAATCGGCGTCGGACATCCGCAGGGGCATGGCGATGATGTTGTGAATTATGTTTTGGGAGGATTTTCCAAGGCGGATAAGGAAAAAATTGACGAAATGGCGGATTTGATTGCAGAAACGCTACCGGTGTTGTTGGAAAAAGGGATGGCGCAATATTCCAACCTTATCGGGATAAAAAATAAAAAGTAAAGTTTGAAATTATTATTGTGTTATTTAATTGTTATAATTATGGAAAAAAATCGTGTCGAAGAAATTTTTCAGTCCCGAATAGTCAGATTGGGAGCTAAATGGCGTATTCTATTGTTGTTGCGTCAAAATCTGCAATGTGATTCTATGGGCGAATACCAATGTTTTTTGAGCGAAGATGAGGTGCTCAGCCTGATAAAACGCGTGGATTGTTCTGATCCGCAAAGAAAGACAAGGGATTTTTGGGATCAGTGTTATGAGCGGTTGCTGCCGTTTATTGCGGAAAAACCAACGGATGGGCTGCTGAAATATATTATGCTTCACGGGTATTTGCTCAATACTTTTTTCCGGGTTCTCGGTGAAGATGAATTGCGTCATAACAGACCTTTACAGCGTAAGTTATGTGAAATTGAAAAAGGCGAATGCGGAATGTTTACACCTAAATTCAGCTTTTTGTTTTTTCATTATGCGGTGCGTTATGATTTGGATGATGACTTGCTGGATGAATTGTTGCGTGATGAACAAAAATATGGCTGTTTGTTGTCAGTTTATAAAGATTCCAGACATGTGAAGAATACAACCGGAATTTTGGGAGGCCGGGGGCTTTGGTGAAAAAATCTTTGTTCTTTGGGATGGTTTAAGGCCGGCGGTAAATATCTGCCGGCTTTTTTGTATTGAAAAGCGGGAAGTTATCGGTTATAACAGAGGCAGTGTTGAAATTATTGTTGTATTATTTTTAATTATAAAAATTATGAAAAATAAAGAAAAAAACCGGGTAGAAAAAGCTTTGCGCTATCGTTTATTTGGTTTGGGCAAGTGGTTTCGGATTTCAAAGTTGTTTGGCGAGACTTTAATTGATGACGGGGAAAAGAAAACCTGTCTTTTATCGGAAGAAGAGGTTATGAGTCTGCTTGAACGGGTAGATAGATCCGATCCGAAAAAACGGAAGATTGATTGGTTTGACCTTTGTTTTGAACGGTTAATTCCTTTTTTGCCGATGTTTCCATCGGATGAGCCTTTAGTGTTTATTTCCAAGTACGGATATTTGGAACAGACTTTTTGGAATGTTCTGGATAATGACGGAAATATCGGAAGAGATGTTTTTTTTCAGTACAGATTGTGCGAGGTGACTTCCTCACGTAAAGCCGGGCTGTTTTATCCGAAGTTTGGCAATTTGCTTTTCGGATATATTCAGCGTTATGATTTATTGCCGCAGGTTAAAGATGCTTTGTTTGACAACCCGATGTATGCGAGAGTTGTTTTGTGTTATAAAACGGCGCGGTCATAATGATGAAAGAAAAAAGCCATTGGTTTTCCAATGGCTTTTTTGTGTTGAAAAGCGGTAATTTATCGGCTATAAGAAAGGCAATTCGGATAGATTTTGCTTTGAGGAGATTTTTTTATGGGATTTAATTGCGGAATTGTCGGTCTGCCTAATGTGGGAAAATCGACTTTGTTTAATGCCTTGACGCAAACGATTGCGGCGCAGGCGGCGAATTTTCCGTTTTGTACGATTGAGCCGAATACGGGACGCGTGGCTGTTCCGGATAAGCGTTTGAATCAGCTGACGGAAATTGTCAAGCCGCGGATGGTTACGCCGACGCAATTGGAGTTTGTAGATATTGCCGGACTTGTGAAGGGAGCATCCAAAGGCGAGGGATTGGGTAATCAGTTTTTGGCCAATATCCGGGAGGTTGATGCCATTATTCATGTTTTGCGGTGTTTTGACGATGATAATATTACGCATGTTGAAGGTTCCGTTGATCCGGTACGCGATGCCGATATTGTGGAAACGGAATTGATGATTGCCGATTTGGAATCTCTGGAAAAGCGTTTTGAACAGACAAAGAAAAAAGCCCAAACCGGCGGAGATAAAGAAGCAAAAATCCGGGCACAGGTGATGGAACCGGTGATTGAAGCGCTGCGAGCCGGCAAGCCGGCGCGTTCGGCAGCTCCGGATAAGGCTGACAAAGAAATCTGGAAGCAATATGAAATGTTGCAGCTGCTGACATCCAAACCGGTGTTGTATGTGTGTAATGTTGATGAGGAATCGGCTGCTTCAGGCAATAAATATTCAAAACAGGTTGAAGAGAGGGCTAAGGCCGAAGGGACGGAAGCCGTTATTATTTCCGCGGCTATCGAATCGGAAGTCGCCCAGCTTGATGATGAAGCTGAAAAAAAGGAATTTTTGGAATCGCTCGGATTGGAAGAAACCGGGTTGGCGAAAATTATCCGTGCCGGTTATAAAATTCTCGGGTTGCAGACTTATTTTACCTGCGGGCCGAAAGAGGTTCGTGCATGGACTTTTCTTAAGGGGTCAAAAGCACCACAGTGTGCCGGAATTATTCATTCGGATTTTGAACGGGGATTTATCCGCGCCGAAACAATTTCTTTTGAAGATTTTATTAAGTTCGGCGGAGAGCAGGGATGCAAAGAGGCCGGTAAGGTTCGCTCCGAAGGAAAGGAATATGTGGTGCAGGACGGTGATGTGCTGGAATTTCTTTTCAATGTTTAGATTTGAGGAGATTTTTTGATGAGACTGGCTTTGTATCAGCCCGATATTCCGCAGAATACGGGGACGTTGTTGCGTTTAGGAGCTTGTTTGGATTTACCGTTGGATATTATTGAGCCCTGCGGGTTTATTTTTAATGAAAAAGCAATGCGTCGGGCCGGAATGGATTATCTGGAGCAGGTTTCGTACCGCAGGCACAATTCCTGGCAGGATTTTTTGAGCTATCGGCTGGCTCATCCGGAAGAATACGGGCGGTTGGTGCTGATGACAACTCATGCGTCCGAGCCTTATACAACTTTTAAATTTTTGCCAAATGACATTATTCTGATGGGAAGAGAGAGCGCCGGTGTTCCGGAATCGGTACATCTTCAGGCAGATGCCCGATTGGTGATTCCGATGAAATCAGGCGTTCGGTCCATTAATATGGCCATATCGGCAGCAATGGCGGCGGGAGAGGCGTTGCGGCAAATAAGACAGAGTTGATTTTTTTTGAACTTTATTTGTTGCGGAGATATTGTCGACATTTTGCAATGCTGTTTCTGACTTTTTTTATTTCATCCGGTAATTGGGCATTTTCATACATATAAAGAGCGTCGTGGAAATATTCCATGGCTTCTTCAAAATAGGATTTTCCGGCTCCGTTTTGTCCCAGGTGGTAATGTATTTCCCCAATGTTTTCCTGTATTTTACCCCATTCCAGAGGATATCTTTTTTCGGAAATGACTTTTTGGCGGTTTTGATAAGCGGCTACGGCCAGTTCGGAAATTTCGGCGCTTTTGGTGAAACTTCCGAGCAAAGCCAGCATTTGTCCGAGTTTCCCCTGAATCTCAGCCCAAAATGCCGGGAACAAGGCATAGGTATATATTTTTTCGGCTTCTCTGAGTTGGAAGACAGCATCGCGCAGTGCCTGAATGTCTTCTTTTTGTTTCCAGTAACTGAAAAACAATCCTGCCAGTTTGTATGAAATGTAGCCATAATCGTAAGGATAACTGTATTTTCCCAAGTATTTTTGCGCCCGGCGGTAATATTCTATTGCGCCTTTGAAATAAGAAGAAGGATTGCGCGTGGTGTAAAGCGTGGCAGAATCGTACAACTGTGCAAGATGGTAATAAATGCAGCCGAGGTGAATGGGGGTGGTCAACCGATCCTGATGTTTCAGAGCCGTATTGAGAAGATTGTAAATTGTTTTGAAATTTTGTCCGTTTCCCTGTTCGGCGGCGTAGCTTAAATAAATGATTCCCAGAAAATTCATGGTATAAGGGAGATATTCAAAGGGAAGCTTTTTTGCAGAATTGTCCGTTGATAATTCATTTATGATTTTTTTCAGCAGATAACGGCGGTATATGCGGCTTTCACTGTTTGCAGGCGAGACGGCGCTGATAACGGCTCCGTGAATAAGATTAAGCAGCGCCTGCGGGAAAAAAGCGCTGTTTGCGGCAGATATGGCCGGAATGTAAATGCTGTCGAGCAGTGAGACAAAGGATTTGTCTTCATATTCATATTGTTTGCCGGTTTGAAAGTTCAGACGGATTTTATCTTCTTCCCGGTATCCCCAGATAATGACATCGGCTTTGGTTTTATCTAAAATATCCTGCCCTTTGTCAATCAGATCAAAGATGGTGCGGCTTTCCAAATTCAGAAAGTTTTTGCCGAAAGGTTCATCAAAGTAAAAAACTTTAAGATCGTCAAAGTTTCCCAGCAGTCTGGCCAGCGCCAACCCGCTTTCGGCATCGGTATTGTCTGCAAATTCTACCACCCCGATGCGGAAAAGAACCGGCGGGCAGTTTTCTATCTCGTCCGTTATTTTTTGTTCAATAACCGGAAAAAGGATGTCTTTCAACCGGGACAGAATTTTCATGACGTCAGTTATCCTTTCTCAGGTTGTCTTTTATTTCGTTTATGTTGTTTTTGACTTCTCTGACAATGTTTTGATTCATTTCTTTCAGAGTGGGAATTTTTTTGTCCCAGTTTTGCAGGGCGCTGCCAAACCAAACAACAGCAATGATGCTCAGCAGAGGAATGGAATAGGAATTTGGCGCATAAAGTTGAAATGTTCCGATGATAATTAAAAAAACACAGATGCGGGTAATGCTGCGGTACAGATCGGTCGGGAGGAGCCCTTTGGCAAATGCTTTGTAATAAGGTGTGTCGGCAGTAATGTTTTGTTTGTCGGAACGAAGGGTGATTTTTTGCAGAATAACAAAGAGAATTGTGTAAATATAAAACATGTTAAATACAAGATTGCAGGAGGCGGCTCCATCTTGCACGGATTTTAGAATCAGGCAGCCGGAAAGAAATGCGAATCCCAGGCATTCTGCGTTGTTTAGCGGGAAGCGGGCCGGCCAGATATTGAAAACAAGAAGGGACAAAAATACGGATGCCGCTGCCAGACACAAGAATCCCAGCAACAGAGGCGCTCCGTCAAGCAGACTTAAAATGAAAATGCCAAACAGCGGCGTTATGAGCATTATGGGGGCTATGCCGTCAATGCCGTTAAGCAGCGGAAAGCAAAAACAAAAAAGAGCAAGACAGACGGTCAGAAAACAACGATCTGCCCAGAAGGGAAGGTTTCCGTCAAAGAGCAGAAATTGTTCGGGAACAAGCAGGCAGAAAATTGTTGAAAAAAGCAAAATGCCGGGCAGGGTATATTTTATCGCCGGCCGGAAATATGCCAGCATATAAATCAGAAAGCCAAAGCCCGTTATCAGGCAGATTTCCCAAAACGGAAAAGAAAAAATGAAGTCTGTTTGCCGGGGATACAGAAAAAACAAAGCTGTAAAACTGATGAAAATGAGAGGAAGAAGGCTGGTAAAAACATTTTTCAAGAGAGGATTTCCGTTTGGGAAGGCAAAGAGAATTTTCAGCAGGGAAAAACCCAGCAAAAAGCAGATACAAAAAACAGCAATGGTTGTAATCAGCGTTATTTCCATGTTCTTTTATTCCCGCAACATAATTTGTTCCGATTATATCTTATCTGCCGGAATCTGCAATATGAGATGTCAGGTTATGCTAAGATATGTGTTGTAGACACCGAAAATGAGTTTTTTTAATTCCGGTATTTTTTGTTTGTTTTTTTCGGCGGCAGGAAGGATGACGGAACTTATCATATTGAGTTCGGCAGTTTTTCCGTTTCTGACTTCGTTTTGCAGCGGCAGTGTGCAGCCAGCCGGAACGGCAGATGTTTTTTCGATGATTTCTTTTGGGACGAGTTTGACGTTATCGGTTTCGGATAAGGCACAGAGTTCTTCGCTCAATCGGTTTAGCAACAAGACAGCAGAAGCGTTTTTGAGCGTCTGAGACAGCTCTTTTCCGCTAGCGGCCGTCAGCAGGGATGCTGCGGCATATACGGAAAAATTCTGCCAGAATATCTGGTTTTTATTTTTAGAGAAATCAAGTTTGATTTTGGCGGCGGAGAAGCATTCTTCGGTAATTTTTTTCAATTTTTCATCCAGCGGGGTGTAGATTGTTGCCGCCGGTTTTTTTTCGGAAAATATAATCTGTCGGTTTTCTTCAACAAGCCATCCGTGAAAAACGGCCTGGGCGAAGTTTGCGCCTAACATGTCGCGAAGCCAGGCTGTTTCTTTCAGCAGCGTGAAACAAAGAGCCGGGGCATTACCGGTTTTTTCAGAAATTACGGCGCTTAAATCGGCACGGAGCGTTGATGCGGGTGAGGTTATCAGCAGAAGTTTGGCTTCTTCTCTGGTCCAAGCTGCGGTTTCAAAGGCATAATGTTTTTTTCCAAGGCCAAAATTTTCTTTTATGGTTGTTTCCCTGGTATTGAGTTTGTTTTTATCTGCCGAGCCGGTTAATATGACGACGCGTTTTCCCGCCTCTGCGAATTTTGCAGCCAAATAACGGGAAAGAGCCGTGCCGCCCAAAATGTATATCGGTTTATCAGTCATTCTTTTTCCTTTTGCAATTTTGCAATAAAAAACGAATCGAGACCGCCATATTCTTTCAGCATGAACGGAAGCGTGCGGATGAAGCCGTTTGAATCCGTCAATTCCCGAAAAACGGTTTTGGAACTGCCGCAGATGTCGTTTGAAGAAATGGGAATTATTCGGAATCCGGGGTGGCTTTTCAGAAAATCGAGGATTTGTTTTTCGCCTTCGCTTTTTGCGATGGAACAGACGCTGTAGACAAGGGTTCCGCCTTTTTTGAGAATCCGGGGGACTTCGTTTAAGAGTTTTTTTTGCAATCCGGTTTGTCTGGCAACGTCTTCGGATGTTTTGAAATGCACCAGTTCGGGATGTCGACGAAAAATTCCGGTTGCAGAACAGGGAGCGTCAAGAATGACGGCGTCAAATTGTTCGGCAGGCGCTTCTTTCAGATATTCCAGAGCGTCGGCGGCGATGATTTCGGGTTGGGGAAGATGCAAACGGGCGATGTTTGTACGGAGGGTTTGCAATCGTTTATTTGAAATGTCGAGCGAAACAACCCGGGCGCCAAGGCTTAACAGCTGAGCCGTCTTTCCGCCGGGCGCCGCGCATAAATCCAAAACTTTTGCACCGGAAAGCGCAGGCAATATCGAAACAGCCAGCGAAGCGGCAAAATCCTGCACCCACCAGCTTCCGTCGGCGTAGCCGGGTAATTCTGTAATTTTTCCGGGATTTTTTATGCAGATGCTGTTGGCGGCAATGAATTTTCCTTTCAGCTTGTCCGCCCATGCCGGTGCATCTTTTTTTACGGAGATTGTCAGCGGCGGCTCCCGGACGGAAGCTTGTTCTATTTTTGCAATGATTTCGGGAGAGTAGTCCGGAAGCAGTATGTTTTTGAAACTATCGGGAAAGAATCGTCCGCTAAATTGTCCAAGGTCGTTTTTCTGATTGCAGATTTTACGGAGTACGGCATTAGCCATGCCCGCGAGAAAGCGATTTGTGCGTCTTTTTATGATATTTACGCAGCTGTTGAGAACGGCATAGTCCGGCGTGTCCATGTACAGCAGTTCCGTTAAAGCCAGAATTATTGCCAGTTTTGCGTCCAGAGCTTTGGAAGGCAGAGGTTTTTTTATAAATTGTTGCAGGATGTCTTCCATTCCGGACATGCAGCGAAAAGCCGTCAGGCACAGGTTGTTTAAAAAAGCCATCTCTGCGGCCGGCGTTTCCGGCGGAAATGACAGAAAGCGTTTTTTTAAGAGGCTGTCTTTTACCGCTGTTAAGGCTATTTCACGTGTATCAGGCATGTCCTTTTCCAAAAGGGTTAATTTTTACTGCCGCATATTTTAATGCTTTTAGCGTTAATTACAAGTTAAACATACTTGTCTTTTTGGTAAAAGCCCTTATAATGCGGTTTGGAAATTTGGTGTTTGTTTGAAAGAGATAAGCTGATGAAACTGAGATTTGCCACTTTGGGATTGTTTTTGTTTTTTGCCGCGGGCTGCGCCGAAATGGCTTCGGCGGTTCCCGATTTGTCTTCGTGGAAGCTTTTCGGGGCGGAAGATACTGAAAAAAATAAAGAGGAAAAAGAACGGCCGCAAGAAGAGGAAGATACTTATTCCGCCGTGTTGAGCGTGAATCCTTATTTGTGGCAGGCGGCTTTGGACGAGCTTTCTTTTATGCCTCTGGCATCGGCAGATTCCAAAGGCGGCGTCATTGTTACGGACTGGAAAAGTATGCCGGGCGTTTCCGATGAGCAATTTAAGATAACCATTGCCATTTATACCCGGGATTTGCGGGCTGACAGCCTGAAAGCCGAAGTTTTTGAACGAGAAAATATCAACGGACAGTGGGCGGATAAAAAGACGGATCCGCGTTTGTCCGATGAATTGGAAAAGGCGATTTTGTACCGGGCAAGGGATTTGTTCAGAAGAGATATTATGACAAGATAACGAAGGAAAGATAAAATGACTAAAAATTCAAGATATAACGGCAAAGAAACTTTTGAAGAATGGCGTAAGGAATGGGCGGATGAAGATCGTTATAACTTTAGGACGATTGAAGGAAAATGGCAGAAAATATGGGATGATGAAAAGGCATATAAAGTAGAAATCGACAAGAACAAAGAGAAATTTTATGTGCTGGTCGAGTTCCCGTATCCTTCGGGAGTAGGGCTTCATGTCGGGCATCCCCGTTCTTATACGGCCTTGGATGTGATTGCCCGCAAAAAAAGAATGCAGGGGTTTAATGTTTTATATCCGATGGGGTTTGACGCTTTCGGACTTCCGGCAGAAAATTATGCGATAAAAACCGGTGTCCATCCGGCTGTGTCCACCAAAGCCAATATTGAGACTTTTACCCGGCAGATGAAATCTCTGGGGCTTAGTTTTGACTGGGACAGGTGTATTTCTACCTGCGAATCCGAGTATTATAAGTGGACGCAGTGGATGTTTATCCAGTTGTTTAAAAAAGGATTGGCCTATAAAGATAAGATTGCCATCAACTGGTGTCCGTCGTGTAAGGTCGGGCTGGCCAACGAGGAAGTGGTCAACGGTTGTTGTGAACGTTGCGGCGCTCAGGTTGTCCGTAAAAATAAAGAACAGTGGATGTTGGCTATTACCAAATATGCCGATCGTTTGATTAAGGATCTGGATTGCGTTGATTTTATTGACCGGGTGAAGACTCAGCAGATTAACTGGATCGGACGCAGCGAAGGCGCCGAGCTTGATTTTGATTTGTGTCTGAATGACGGCAGTCTGTTGGAAGGTAAAAAGCTTAAGGTGTTTACCACACGGCCTGATACAACGTTTGGCGTTACCTATATGGTGATGGCGCCGGAGCATGAATATGTTCAATCGCTGATGTCGTATTTTGAAAATCCGCGGGATGTTCAGGCGTATGTTGACGAGACTGCGAAAAAATCCGATTTGCAACGGACAATGGATGATAATAAAACCGGTGTGGAACTGAAAGGAATTAAGGCCAAAAATCCGTTTAACGGCAAAATGATTCCGGTCTTTATTTCTGATTATGTTTTGACAGGCTATGGTACCGGTGCGATTATGGCCGTACCGGCGCACGACCAGCGCGATTATGATTTTGCCAAGAAGTTTAATCTGCCGATTGTTCAAGTTCTGGAAGGCGGGGATATTTCCGAAAAAGCCTGGGAAGAAGACGGTGTTCATATTAATTCCGGTTTTATGGACGGGATGAATAAGGAAGATGCCATGCGGGCGGCAATTGATTATGCCGTCAAAGGAGGTTTCGGCAATCCGAAAGTCAATTATAAACTGCGCGACTGGGTTTTTTCCCGCCAGCGTTATTGGGGCGAACCTATTCCCATGGTTTATTGCGAGCATTGCGGCTGGCAGCCGATTGACGAAAGCGAACTGCCGCTGACGCTGCCGGAGGTTCCCGACTATCATCCGAATGATGAAGGGGAATCGCCTTTATCCAAAGCAGGGAGCTGGCTTGAGGCCAAATGTCCGAAATGCGGCGGCAAAGCGCGGCGCGAAACAGATACAATGCCGAATTGGGCCGGGTCTTCATGGTATTTTCTGCGTTATTGCGATCCGCATAATGATAAGGAATTTGCTTCTAAAGAGGCTTTGGAATATTGGATGCCGGTGGATTGGTATAACGGCGGTATGGAACATGTGACGTTGCATTTGCTTTATTCCCGTTTTTGGCACAAGTTTTTGTATGACTGCGGCTATGTGCCGACCAAAGAGCCGTATCAGCGTCGGACAACTCATGGGATGATTTTGGCCTCTAACGGCGAAAAAATGTCGAAATCGCGCGGTAATGTTATTAATCCGGATGATATTGTCAATACTTACGGAGCGGATACGTTCCGTTTGTATGAAATGTTTATCGGGCCTTTTGATCAGGCTGCCATGTGGTCCGATGAGAGTTTGATGGGCGTTTACCGCTTTGTGAACAAGGTTTATGGATTGTTTCGAAAAGTCAGCGGGGATGCCGCCGCCGATGATAAAGATCTGCGAGCCATGCATAAATGTATCAAAGAAGTTACGGAACGGATTGATCAAATGAAATTTAATACAGCTGTTTCGTCTCTGATGACATATGTGAATTATTTGTCGGACAAAGATAAAATTGCGCCGGAACTGTATGAAACCCTGCTTAAGCTGTTATGTCCTTTTACGCCGCATTTGTGTGAAGAAATGTGGGCCAGACTGGGGCATAAGACTTTGGCCGTTGCCGAAGGATGGCCGGTTTTTGATCCGGTTTGGGCCGAGGACAGCGTCGTTTCAATAGCCGTTCAATTAAACGGCAAAATGCGCGGGGTTATTGAAATGCCTAAAGATGCCGCCCGGGAAGCGGTTGAAAAAGCGGCTTTTTCCTTGGAAAATGTTAAACGTCAAACGGAAGGCAAAGAAATCCGTAAGGTGATTGTCGTGCCAAATAAAATTGTCAATATTGTGGCCTGATTTTGTTTTAAGAAAACGGGAGGCGACGGAAACGGGGATGAAAATGAAAAGGTTTTTTGTAATTGCATTGCTTTTTTTGTTAACAGCCTGCGGTTTTTCGCCTCTTTATGCGCAAAAAGATGTTTCAGGTTCATACGGAAGCGCCGGTGTTGATATTGTCAGCGAGATGAGGCAGATTAAAGTGGAGCCGATTTCAGACCGGTTCGGACAGCTGGTTCGCAACAATTTGCTTGACAGTCTGACGCCGACCGGTGTGCCGTCAAAGCCGAAGTATCGTTTGTTTGTTCGTCTGAAAAGAAAAAGCATTAATTTGCAGGCTTTGCGCGAAGATATTTCCGCAACCCGCGAAATGGCCATCTATCAGGTTGAATATTCTATGAAAGAGGGGGATAAGGTTTTGTTTAGAAACGAAAGCGTGGCTTATGCCAGTTATGATGTTTTGAATAATCCCTATTCGACAACCGTGGCTCAGAAAAAAGCAGAAAAAGAAGCGGCGCAGATTATTGCCGATGATATTTCATTGCGCGTCGGAGCATATTTTCATTTGAGAAACGCCAATCTGGAACAAAAAAGTGATTTATAAGCAAGCACAGATTGAGAAATATTTGAAAAAACCGGATGAGGCCGTGAAATGTTGGATTGTTTACGGCAGTAACGACGGTTTGGTTAATGAATATGTCAAGAAGTTTATAATGTCTGTTTGCACAGATATTTATGATCCTTTTCAAGTGGCATATTTGGATTGTGAAGATGTTCTTTCCGATCCGGGAAAGCTGATCGGCGAATTTAACAGCCAGTCGCTGATGGGCGGCCGCCGGGTGGTGGTGGTTAAAGATGCGGATAATAATCTGGCCAAGCATTTGAAAACGTTATTTGATAATTCAAAGTCGGATACGCTGGTTGTTGTTTATTCAATGTCTCTGACAAAAAAATCTTCATTGGTTAAGCTTGGTGAAGATGATGCTTCTTTTGGAATTATTGCCTGTTATGAAGACCGGGATGAGGATATTTATGCTACGGTAAAATCGTTGTTTTTGCAAAACGGAATGACGATTGCCAATGATGCCATGCAGCTTTTGTGCGCCAGATTGTCCAATGACCGAAAAAGTAATTTGGGTGAAATTGATAAGCTTATTACATATATGGGAAGCAAAAAAAATGTTACGGCAGAAGATGTGGGGCAGATTATCAGTGATACGTCTTCGTCAAATACGGATGATGTTTGTTTTTTTGCAGCCGGCGGTATGAAAGAAAAAACGATGCAGGCTTTTCAAAAGCTGATTGGCGAAGGTACGGATCCGACCGTGATTATCCGCAGTCTGGTTTATCATTTTAACCGGTTGTTGACATGTGTGGCTTTTATTGAAAACGGAGATTCGACGGATAAGGCAGTTGCCCGACTGACGCCGAGAGTTATTTTTTTCAGGGAAAACAGTTTTAAACGTCAATTGTCTTTGTGGAGTAAAGACAAAATGTTCAGCGTGTTGGAGCTTTTGTATAAATGCGAACGGGATACGCGCCGGAATAATATGCCGGCAGAGGAACTGGTTAGCTATACGCTGATGCAGATTGCTTCAGCCGCGGCGGCAACAGCAGCCAGATTCAGTCAGCGTTTTTAGTTGGGTTGAGACCGAGGTTTTGTTTTTCTTCCGAGGTTAGAATTCCTTTAATCCTTTTTATTTTGTATCCGCTGCGGAGCAGGCGCCTGATGTATGAGGCATTGTAAAACCAGGCATAAATGACGGAAGAAATGCCCATGGTAAGCAAATCCAGCGGCAGTAAAATAAAACCGGTTTTCCAGTCTTTGCGGAAAAAGGGAACAAAGAATCCGAACAAGAACATTGTGAAAGAATAGCCGAGGCGGATGCTTTGAGAATCGTTGTTTTGCGGGTTAGTTAAAGTAATTTCCGGTTTGCGCAGGCGGATTTTCATCTTTTGTTCTTTCGTTTTTTGCGTATCTTTATTTTTCGAGATACAGGCTGCTGTTTTTATAGTTTTTGATGGCATGACGGATGAACACGCCGATGACGGCAGCTACGGGAACCGCTATCATTAAGCCCAGAAAACCCAACAGAACGCCCCCTGCCAGTAAGGCAAACATAATCCATACCGGATGCAAACCGACGCTGTCTCCGACCAATTTGGGCGTGAGAAAGTTGCCTTCAAGAAATTGACCGACGATGAAAACACCAACGACATGAAAAACAGGCGTCATAGAATCAAACTGCGCCAGAGCAACGGCAATGCTGACAATAAAGCCACTGATGCTTCCAATATAAGGAATGAAGGAAATTAATCCGGCCAGAAAGCCAATCAGCAATCCCAGTTCCAATCCGGTGAAATATAATCCCAAAGCATAGAAGCTGCCCAGGATAATGCAGACGCTCAGTTGTCCCCGAATGAAGCCGGCCAGCGTCCGGTCAATTTCTTTTGCCTGCTGCCGAATGGATTCTTTTGATTTGCGAGGGAGGAGGCTGTCAGCTTTTTTGACAATATTTTCCCAGTCGCGCAGAATGTAGAACGCCACAACTGGTGTGATGAGCAGCAACGAAAGAATGTTTATGAGAGCAAAACCGCTGCTGATGAGGCTTTTCAGGATGTTTCCGCCGACTTTGAGCCAGTTGGATATGTTTGATCTTATGTATCCGCGGATTTTTTCACCATCCATGCCGGGAAAGTGTTCCTGAAGATTATTAATGACAGGTTCAATCCGGCGGAGAAAGGCTGCAATGTATTGCGGCGCCGTTTCCAGAAATTTTCCGATTTGTTCGTTAATGGCGTTTAAAAGCAGAAAAATGCCGGGGATGATGATGATTAAGACTGTTCCCAGGACAATAAATGTACCGACGGTGCGGTTGATTCCCGCTTTTTTCAGTTTTGCTACCCAGGGATCAAAAAGATAGCCGATGATGATGCCTGCAACAAAAGGCATTATGACTGAACGCAGTATGTATACGGCGGTGCAAAACAAAATAAACAATGTTATCCAGAACAACCAGTTGCGGTTTGTTGTTTTTTGGGGAATCATTATTTTGTCCTTGTTGGTTCTAATTTATGCTTTCCAGAGTATAAAAATTGTCGTAGCCGTTGAGAATCAGCGATTTTTCCCGCAGAGAGCGGGTCAGGTTTTCAAGACTGCCGATATAGGTCAGCAAAGCCTGAACTTTGCCTTTTCCCATGGCGATGGTTTTGACGCTGCTGACGATGTTTATTTCTTTTATTTTCTTTTCGGCCTGAAGCCAATCGCTTAGTCTGCGGCTGTCAAACAATACCATAATATCGTGAGGCGAAGAGCCTGCATCTATCTGATTTTTGTGAATTTCTTCGTCAATCTGCCGAACAATTTCGGGCAATGCCGCTCCGAACAATTCCGGCCCCCGGGCGCCTTTAATGTTGACGGTACGGGTGTTTCCTCCGTGGTAAGGAAGAATTGTTATTTTTAATCCTTCAATACCGTTGTATAGCGCATCCAGTACAAAAATGTTTTCCGTTCCCATGTGTGCGGAAATTTTATCCAAAGCCTGGCCGTCAAGACTTACAGCTTTTTCTCCGGTGAGAAACATGGTGTTTATGCTGTCTTCGGGAATGGAAACATAAATGTTTGGGCTGGAGGTTATCGGGGTCGTTTCCCAGGTTTTTCTCCAAAGGTTTTTTTCTTCCCAGAGCAGGGGCGTGTCTCCGGCATATTCCCGAAATACGGGAATAACCAGTACGTTTGACGGAGATGTTACGACATAATTGATGTTTTGTTCCTGCATGAAGGTTTTGAGCAGATCATTGTTGATGGTAATGCGTAAAGTTGCAATATATCTTACATCGGAAGCTTTTTCGGAGACAACGGTGGCTTCTTTGATGAAGTTTATCAGTTGTTCATCGGTGAGATTTTCCAACCGGGCAAGCCCTTCTTCATTTGTTGTGCGGGACGCAACCGCCATGAATGCGCTGCGATAGGCTTCTTTCATGCCTTTGTCACGGGCATTGGCCGCGTTGTCCGACGTAATGTCTATTCTTACTTCAGCCGTGTAGTTTCCGCCATTGTCTGCGGCGGCTTTTTTTATGCCGGCGGCGAAAACCGCCAAACACAGGAACAAAAAAAGAAATTTGCGCAAAATTTTACTCCTAACCGACAATTTCCGTGTGGTTGAAAAAGAAAGCAATTTCCCGTCGGGCCGATTCAGGGGAATCGGAACCGTGGACGGAATTCCGGTCGATGGAAAGGGCAAATGTTTTGCGAATCGTCCCTTCTTCGGCTGCGGCCGGATTGGTTGCGCCCATAATGCCCCGATAGAGGCTTATGGCGTTTTCTCCTTCCAAAACCTGAACGACTACCGGACCGGAAATCATTTGTTGAATCATGCCGGGAAAGAAGGATTTTTCTTTATGTTCGGCATAAAATTCTTCAGCCTGTTTTTGAGTCAGCCAGATGCGGCGTTGTCCGACAATACGCAGTCCCGCATTTTCAATCATACTGTTGATTTGTCCGGTAATGTTGCGTTCCGTTGCATCCGGCTTGATGATAGAGAGTGTTCTTTCCATGGATTTTTCCTTCTGTGATATCTAGTTGTAAAAGATGTTATTCCATTTACATAAAAAAATCAAAAGTTTTTTGTGGACAACCGGTGTAAAGATGGGTTAATTATTGAGTGAAGGCCGCCATTCCCGACGGCAGAAGCGTTTTTTTGAATAATAACAGAAATTTTTAAGGTGTCAGATGTCTTACAGCAATTATTTGAAGAGCCTGTTGGAAAAGGCAGGGACAAAAAACAAAACCATCGTGCTGCCGGAAGGTGAGGATGTCCGTGTTTTGGAGGCCGCACATATCGCGGCATCAGCAAAGGCGGCAAAACTGGTTATTTTGGGCGAAAAGGCCGAGATTGAGGCTTATTTTTCAGGCAGAGGCTGGGAAATGAGCGGAATCGAAGTTATTAAACCGGAAACGTCTCCGCGTTTGCCGGAATATACCAAGCTTTTGTATGAACTGCGCAAAGATAAAGGTTTGAGCGAAGAAGATGCTGCCAAACTGGCGCTGAACTATAATTATTTCGGGACTCTGATGATTAAGTCCGGGCATGCCGACGGTATGGTTTCGGGCGCGAATCACTCAACTGCGGATACGGTGCGGCCGGCTTTGCAAATTATTAAGTCCGCCAAAAAGGGGCGTTCGGTTTCTTCTTTTTTCCTGTTGGTTTTCGGAGATACGCCGTATTTGCTGTCTGATTGCGCGATTGTTATAGATCCCTCTGAACGAGAGATGGCGGATATTGCTCTTGATGCGGCGGAGAGTGCTTTGAAATTTGGGATGACGCCGAAAGTTGCCATGCTTTCTTATTCGACATTCGGGTCAGGCAAAGGCGAGCGGGTTGACAAAGTTAAAAAGGCGGTTGAGCTGGCTAAGGCAGATTTGCAGACTGAGGCGTATAAAAGTCTTGGTATTGAGCTTGACGGCGAAATGCAGGCTGATGCGGCGCTTGATGAAGTCGTCGGCAGGAAAAAAGCGCCGGGAAGCAATGTGGCCGGGCAGGCAAATGTGTTGGTATTTCCCAGTCTTGAAGCCGGAAATATCGGTTATAAGCTGTTGCAGAGGCTTGGCGGATGTGCCGCTTTCGGCCCGGTATTGCAGGGTTTGAATGCTCCAGTCAGCGATTTGTCGCGAGGAGCTTTGGTGGAAGATATTGTCGGCGTGATTGCCATTACCTGCTTGCAGGCTTAGGGCGGCGCCGGTTGTTTGGTTTCAGTTTGGGGAATTGTTTTTATGAAAAAGATATTAGTGCTTAATTCCGGTTCGTCTTCTTTGAAATATCAGTTGTTTAATGTTGACGGCGATAAGTATACGGTTGCCGCAAAAGGCAATGCCGAACGCATTGGTATTTACGGTTCTTTTGTCAGTATAAAAATCGGCGACGGAGATAAAATTATCAAAGATGTGCCGCTTCCTTCCCATAATGAGGCAATCAGGGAAGTTTTGAATTTGTTGCTGAACGGCGCTCTGAAGAGCCTGGATGACCTGGACGGCGTAGGGCACCGTATTGTTCAGGGCGGAAGCTTTTTTGACCGTTCGGTTTTGATTACGGGTGATGTTTTGCAGAAAATTGACGAGTTATCGACTTTGGCTCCGCTGCATAATCCGGCGGCGGTTTTGGGAATTAAGGCCGTCAAACATGCTTTGCCTCATATTAAACAGGTTGCGGCTTTTGATACGGCGTTTCATCAGAGCATGCCGAGAGAGGCTTTTCTTTATCCCCTGCCGTATGAACAGTATGAACAACATCAAATCCGCCGTTATGGCGCACATGGTACGTCACATCACTATGTTGCCGGGCAGGCGGCAAAAATTCTGGGTCGGGACGGAAAGTTTATTACCTGTCATTTGGGGAACGGCGCTTCTATTTCTGCCGTTGAAAACGGCAAGTGCCGGGATACGTCCATGGGGTTTACGCCGTTGGCCGGTATTATGATGGGAACGCGCTGCGGCGATATTGATCCGTATATTCCGCTGCATATTATGAAATATCAGCGCAAAACGGTTGATGAGGTTAACGAAATGCTGAATAAGCAGAGCGGTATGCTCGGTCTTTGCGGTTTTTCGGACAATCGTGACGTGGAAGAAAAATATCTGGCCGGAGATGAACGCGCCAAAGCCGCCATGGAAGTGTATGTTCATACCATTATTCGTTTTATCGGTTCTTATATTGCCGTTTTGGGCGGCGTCGATGCCATTGTTTTTACGGCTGGAATCGGCGAAAATTCGCCATTGGTTCGTAAAATGGTTTGTGAGCGGCTGGCTTATTTGGGAATTGAGCTTGTTGAGGAGGCCAACAATAAGCGCGGTGAAGAAATTGAAATTTCAACACCGGATTCCAAAGTTAAAGTTCTGGTTATTCCGACAAACGAAGAACTGGTTATTGCCCGGGATACGGTTGAATTGGTCGGGTAGGCGCGCTTTTATTTTTTGACAAAAGGGTCGGTTTCCGGCCCTTTTTTTGATGTTGTTTTATGCTTTTTTAGCCAAAACGACTCGATTGACAAAATATTTTTATTTTTAGACTAGATTTCGTGTCTAAAATGTGGTATGTTAGTGCCGTCAGTGGTGCTTTGTTTGGAAAAAACACCATGTAATCCCAGCATGATAAGGAGTAATTATGAACAAAAAAAATTCTTCAGGCATTGTTTTTAATTCAGGAGATTTTGTTGTCTATCCGGCTCACGGGGTCGGCAAGGTGGCTGATATTTCCAAACAGAAAATTGCCGGTTCGGAGCTGGAACTGATTGTGGTCAATTTTGACAAGGATAAAATGACGCTGCGAATTCCGATGGCCAAAGCAAATACAATCGGTTTAAGGAAAATTTCCGAAGCGGGAACAATGAATGAGGCTTTGAGTGTTTTGAAAGGAAAGCCGAAGGTTAAAAAAATTATGTGGTCCCGCCGGGCGCAGGAATATGAGAATAAAATCAATTCGGGGAATCCGGTGGCAATTGCCGAAGTTGTCAGAGATTTATACCGGAATGAAAATCTGGCGGAACAGTCTTACAGCGAGCGTCAGATTTATGAGCAGGCTCTGGGGCGTCTGGCCAGCGAATATGCCGTTTGCAACAGTATCAGTACGGATGAAGCGACGAAGCAGTTGGTTGATATTCTGGCAAAGTGATTTTGCAGAATTTGAGTGTTGTTAAAAGGCCTTGGATTTCCAAGGCCTTTTGAAGATTAAAGTTCTATTAGTGTAGATAAAAAATTCACAGGTTTTTTCTGCTTCCGGTTTTATTTCAGGGAGGGAATATAAGGAGCTAAAACTTGATTATAGGGCGAATGCTACTGTAAGTGTGTTTGCCGTCGGCATAGAAGTTGGAATTGCTCAAAGACAAGCGCCAAGCCCATCCAGTTGTGGAGCCATATTCGGATGATGACCACCAGGAATTGTTGCCGATGTTTTCTTTGTTGATTCTGGTTAAACTTTGATCAATGGCTGTTTTATTTTGGTTAATACTGTTTAACACACCGCCGGCCGGCAAACACCATTTACCCTTTGTTTCCGGCATGGTTGATGGGGCATAGTTGTATACCTCCCAGAATGCCGGATAATAATTTGAAGCATAGTCTCCGTATTGTTTGTAACTGTAATCAATAACTGTTTTCGTATTCTCACAGCTGTCAAAATCGTTTGTTGGCTCACTGCTGTAATTTGGTAAATCAGGAATTTTGACAGATTCTGTTGACCAGTAGAAATTTCCCAGTCCTTCTAGCGCCAGAGCCTGGCCGCAGCCGTTTTCGCCGATATAAACAACAATGCCGACCGGCTCAACTCCGCTGACACGGTAGTCCGAACAGCTGCCATCAATATTTAAGATTTGCCCGATTTTGCAGTTTTTGGCATAACCGGTACATTGGCCGAGAATGGCTCCTTCAGGTTTTGCAGGTTCGGGACATGCCCAATATTCACCGAACGGACATTTAATACCGTTATCACATGCTGTTGTCGAATCGTAGCCTAATGCCGCACAGTTTTCATTTTCCACACACTGGGCAAAAGCGGAAATGGGGAACATAAAAGAAGAAGCCAGCAAGGTAAAATATATCCTTTTGCCGGCGGAAAGAATCACACGCATTTCATCCTCCACACTTTATTACACTGATTTTAGTGTAGCATGGATTTTGTTATATGTAAATCATTAATTTCATACAAAGGTGAAAAAAATGAAGAGGATTTTTTTGAATCATACCCCTCTTCAATTCCGACTAATTCTTTTGGAGGGAGTGGTACTACTCCCTCCAAAAGGAAAGTCTCATTGCGTCTCCTTGCCAAAAGCAACGTTAGTTGCTTTTAGCTTCGGCCGCCTCCCCTACTCAGGGGAGGAGAAAGTGTGGAGCCCTACCTAGGGGAGGAGACAAATCAGATAATTTGTTTTTACGGATGTTTTATCCGAGAAATCCCCGGGATGAGCCCGGGGATGACGATATTGATGATTGTTTTTTTGGGACAGGATGTTTTCTTTTCCTTCCCTATTTTTGACTGTCCAATTTTTCGGGGAACAGTTCAGCGTTTTTCGGGGGATGTCCTGAAAACAAACAGTTTGAATTAATATTCGTGGATGTAGTCGTTATTTACCACATACATGTTCAGATATTGATTGATGTTGGCTTCCATGCTGCGGTTGAATTCGTTGAATAGCTTGTAAACCATGTTGTTCCATTGTTTTTCTTTTTCTTCAATATCTGCATCGGCATTCATGGTTAATTCCCGCCAGGCTTCAATGCTGGTTTCCGCGCTGCTTTGGGACTGCGGATCGCTGATTTTGAGTGTTGCGGAAAGGCGGGCGTGATATCTGATGCGGTCTTTGGTAAAGACTTCTGTTGATTTTATCGGTTCTTCGGTAACGCTGGCGTCTTTGATGATGAATTTTGCGACTTTGTCGGAGCTGAAGTCAACGGCTTCCAAGCGGTCTCTGGCCCAGATGCGGGCGGTTTTTTCAATAGAAACGGGGAAAAGGTGTTCAACATTCGGACTTTTGAATGAAGGCGTGAATTCGGAAATAACTTCGATTTTGTTGACTTTCAGGCGAATGAGTTCCTGGTCGGCAAAACGGGGTTCTTCATAGCGCCGGGGTTCGGCTTCGTTGTCCTGAAAATGAGTGCAGGCCGGAAAAACCAGCAACAGGGACATGATTGTGAAAAGTTTTTTCAACATGATTTTTTCCAATATTTTTTATTAATTTGGATTCAGGGTAACAATTATAAATTAATAAATGGTTATTGTTTTAATAATTCCCCTTTTTCAAAACTGTATTTTTTACCGCAGAAATTGCATTCGGCATTTATTTTTCCTTTTTCGGTCAGAGAAGCCAGTTCCTGTTCGGAGATTCCACTCAGAACGGTTTGAAGTTTTTCACGGCTGCAGCGACAGCCGAAGCGATATTCTTTGTTTGGTTCGACGGAAAGGCCGTTGGCATGATAAAGACGGTGAAGAATTTGTTCCGAGGTTAGGTCGTCGTTGAAAATTTCATCTTCTTTCAAACTGTTAAGGAATATGACAGCTTCTTCCCATAGGGCAGCAATGTCTGTTTCCGAGCTAATTTTTCCGCCGGTTTCCGGGAGTTTTTGAAGAAGTATTCCGGCTGCTTTCCATGCGGGATTTTCAGAATCGGGATGTTTGAGATACAGACGGATAACCGTATCAATTTGTTCAGACTGGCGGAAATAGCGTTCGGCACATTCGGCCAGAGTTTTTCCCTGAATGTCGACAATTCCCTGATGCATTTTGTCTGCGCCGCCCTGATCGACGGTGAAGGCCAGATATCCGTGTCCGAGAAAATGCGGTGTTTCTTCATATTCGTCTTCGGTTTTGCGCAGTTTTTTTGCTTTTTCGATGCGCTCGTTATCGTATGAGGCTGAGGCACGGATGGTTCCGTCCGAGGTTATGTCAACAACAACCATGCCGACGGGGCCGTCGCTTTTGGTTTGAAGAGTGAAAATGCCGTCGTATTTCAGGGCACTGGAAAGCAGAGCCGCTAAAGCGGCGCTTTCGGCAATTATGCCGGCGGCAACATCCGGATATGCGCGGCGGGAGAAAATTTCCCCGATGACATTATCAAGCCGGACAAAACGGCCGAAGAAAGCGTTGTTGTTGATGTGAAAAGATACACAAGCATCATAATTTGACTTAACCAATTGTTTTTTCCTTTCTATAATACTTATAATATTTGTTATTATGTCAAACTTAAACCATAGCAGGAGATTTTGCAAGTGTCTGAAGAGTTGAAGGAAACAAAAAGAAAAGTGTTGAAGAAAATTACCAAACAGCGCTTGAAAAATATTGCGTTGTATTATCTGGAGCGGTTTGAATCCTCGACGGAAAACCTGCGTTCCGTATTGCAGCGGCGGATTAATGATTATGTTTATCAAAACAAAGAGTATAATCCGGAAGAGGCTTTGGAATGGGTTGAAGAAATTTTAGGTGATTTTCAACGCTGCGGTTATTTGGATGACGGTCGTTTTGCCGAAATGAAGATAAGGGATTATCTGGCGGCGGGAAAGTCGGAAACGTATATCCGGGCAAAAATGGCAGTTAAAGGGGTTGACGGCGCCGTTGTTGACATGGTTTTGTCCGAACAGGCTTTTGATCCGTATGAGAATGCCATGAGGCTGGCAAAAAAGAAGAAAATAGGTCCGTACCGTCCGGAGGCGGAACGAAAAGATTTTTATCAGAAAGATATGGCCGTTCTGGCGCGCGCCGGTTTTGATTATGATGTGTCCAGGCGGGTTATGGACGGCGAAATTCAGTATTCGACGTTATAGAGATATAAGCCACAGGCGGGGGCTGTCGGTCCGGCGGTTTTGCGGTCTTTGGCATCGAGAATTTTTTTTACATCATTTGGAGACAGGTGTCCGTCACCAACCATTTTCAGTGTGCCGACAATGTTGCGAACCTGATGGTGGAGAAAAGACCGGGCTTCAACATAAAAAACAATTTCTTCGCCGTCTGGAGTTATTTCTATTTTATCCAGTGTTTTTAAAGGGGATTTTGCCTGGCAGGCCGCGGCGCGGAATGAGGTGAAATCGTGATGTCCGATCAGATGTTCCGCCCCTTTACGCATAAGAGAAACATTTAGCGGCACCGGCACCCACCAGACTTTGTTTTTTAAGACGGGGGACGGGGCGCGCCGGTTGAGAATCCGGTAAATATATGATCTTTTCCGGGCAGAAAAACGGGCATGAAACTTGTCATCTGCGGCTTCGACCTCCAAAACAGATACGGGAGCGTTTTGAGCCAGAAGGTTGCCGTTAAAGGCTTCTCTTATTTTCCAAGGTTCCATTGTGCGGTTTAAATCAATGTGGGCAACCTGTTTTAAGGCATGGACTCCGGCATCGGTTCTGCCTGCGGAAATGATTTCGCGGTGTTCTCCGTTTATTTTATCCAGAATGTCTTCCAGATATTGTTGTACGCTGGGGCCGTCAAGCTGTCTTTGCCAGCCGAGGATTCCGGTTCCGTCGTATTCAATAATGAGTTTGTAACGCATGTTTTTTCTAAAATCAGAGGGGCTTTGTTTTCAGCCCCTCAGCGTATATGAAGTTGTCTTTTTTTGCAAGTTTTATTCTGCAGCAACGGCAAAGGAATTGTCCGCCGCCTGATTAAAACCCAGGCAATTTTGAACTTTCCATAAAACGCGCAGCGCTTCTAATGCGTTTTCACCGCTAATCCGCGGAGAAGCTTTGCCATTGATGCATGCCGCAAAGTGATTCAGTTCGGCCTGGAGAGGCTGGTTGGTCGGAATAAACAATTGTTCGACACTTCCTTTTAGCCCGTAATTCATCCATTCGGGAATTTCTTCCTGGTTAACATAGGGCATGCGTCCCTGCGAATGAACATTAATGCTCTGGCTGATGAAGTCCATGTCAATGTAGTTTGTGGCCGTGGTGACCGTTAATGTTCTGACTCTCGCCTGAGTAATGCGGCTGGCCGTGAGATTTGCCGTTACGCCGTTTTCAAATTCAAGCAATGCGGTGATGTAATCTTTTCCGGACGGATGATCCGGTGTTTTGACAGCTGAGGCCTGAACTTTTACAACTTTGCTTTTTACCAGAGACAGAATGACTTCTATGTCGTGAATCATTAAATCCATGGCAACATCGACATCGGTGATGCGCCCGGAAGCCGCGGACATTCTTTGTGCGGTGAGCGAACGAATCATTGAAGTGTCGTTTAAGATTTTGTGCATCTGTTCAACGGCCGGGTTGAACTGTTCTATATGTCCGACGAGAAGGACGACGTTGTTGTTTTTTGCGGCATTAATCAGCCTCAGACAACCTTCCTCAGTTGTGGCCAGGGGTTTTTCCATCAGGCAATGAATGCCTTTGTTCAGAAAAAATTCGCCGACATCGGCATGTGTTACCGAAGTGGTAACAACGCTCACGGCGTCAACTTCCGCTGCCACTTCTTCCAGGGATGAAAAGGCTTTAATTCCGAACATTTCGGCGGCAGCTTTGGCGGCTTCGGGAAATATGTCATACACGCCGACCAAATCAATCCCCTGAAGGGTTTTGTATGTTTTGATGTGGTTTTTTCCCATCATTCCGGCGCCGATAACCGCTACTTTGATGTTATTAGTCATAAAATTTTCCTTGGTTTGTTAGGATACTTTATAAAGTGATTTACTTATAGCAAAAAAACTGCTAAAAAGCATTTAAAATGATGTTACAATTTGTTACAGACAGCAATAAAGACAGTGCAGGCTTTGAGCAGGGAGAGAAAAATGGTTGGGCTGATAAGTAAATGCTGTATCGGAGCGGCGCTTTTGTTTTTGACCGGCGCCTGCGGGGCCGAATCTGTCAGGAATCCGGAAACGGTTTTGCCGAAAGAAAAACTTTCCTGCGAGC
Organism: uncultured Pseudomonadota bacterium; assembly: GCA_949289935.1. Taxonomy (GTDB): domain Bacteria; phylum Pseudomonadota; class Alphaproteobacteria; order RF32; family CAG-239; genus HGM16780. The sequence continues at coordinate 51,538 of CASEQD010000002.1, forward strand.
TGCCGACTACTCCGGAAGCCCCAAAGGGAAAAACAGATGTTTATGATGCCATGGCCAGAGCCGCAAAATATAATGTCGGCGTTATGGTTGAAAAAATGTATGCAAAAATATACAGTCTTAATTCCAGTGTTCCGCCGACGGAAATTATTGATAACCTGCTTAGTTCCAGTACCGGTCAGGACAACAAGGTTTATAACGGCATAAGGGCGCTTGACTACGCCATAGCCTATGCTTCCGCCGGTGTGTCAAGCCAGCCGCAGGCCGTCCATGACGATATTTTGGAAAAATCTGCACAAAATCTTGCTCTGGCCGCCATCAAGTCTCATAACGACATGTTGTTTGTGGAAAGAAAAGACCGTGACGTGTTGAAGATGATTTCGGATGTCAGAAAGCAGCTTTCCGAGCTTGAGCGTCGTCAGGACAGCAATGGTTTTTTGCGGGAGGAAGAAGCTGAGTTGAAAAAGGCTTTGGAAGTCAGCCTGTATAAGTTAAACGGGTTTCATGATTTGTTTTTGGCGCGGCAAATCGAGTATCGCAGTCTGATTAAAGATAAAAGGGAAAAGCCGGAACTTGACGGGCGCAAGTTTTATGAACTTGATAAGTTTGACAGCAGGCTGACGGCGGCGGTGTTTGAGCAGTCGGCGCTGCGTTACCGGCATGAATTTAAAGAAATGAAAAAACTTAAGGATTATTCCTACAATTCGGTTTTTCGTTATATGACGCTTTCTTTTGACAACAGCCACCGGCTGGATGTTAACGGTTATGAGCAAAATAATCCGCTGTTTGTCGACAGTTTGCAAAAGCAGGCCGAAACAATGGCTCATAAACTGGCGGATGCTGTCGGCGCTTATCAAAACGCTAAATCGGAAGACCAGCGTTTCAGGCAAAAAGAAGTGGTTTATGATGATCTTGCCGCAGCAATTTTTACACAAATCGAATTGGCATATAATATGCTCAAAATGATAGAACTTGATTTGGAAAATGTTGATAAACAGATTAAAAGCCTGAAGAAAGAAACGGCGCTGCTCAAAAACCGCAGTCTGAATTATTCCCAGAAAATGGAACTGTTGGAAAAACAAACGAATTTGGTTTCTCTGGAAATGACCCGGAGTCAGATTGTCGGAGAAAGAGCCGTTGCCATTCGGGCTTTATTCTTTTATGCCGGGTATGCGCCGTTTAATTGTCCGACACTGATGCTGCCGCCGGCAAGCATAGCCAGAATTTTAAAAGAAGGATTTCAACGGGATGTTGTTAAAATGCTGGCAGAAATGCCCATCCGTCCGGAAGCAGTTCCGGAAAATATTAACGAATGGGCAAGGGGAGACAACTGGCTGGAGAATCTGATGTCCGAAAAAGAGGATGATTTGCCCCGGACAGATGATGAAGCACCGAAGCCTCAAAGCGAATATGATTTATATACAGGCGAGGAATATAACAGCAAACAGGTTATGCAGCTCGGCGCTTATCAAAATGTGCGGAATGCCAAAGCAGACTGGAATGTGCTGACTGAAGTTTATCCTCAGTTGAGGCGTTATAAACCGGTGATTATCAGGACAGAAAGCCGCGGCCGGATGCTGAATCATCTGGTTATTCAGTCCAAAAACGGCGGTTTTCGCGATTTGTGCAATGAACTGCGCCGGGATAAAGTTCCCTGTATTTTAAAATAATTTGTTTGTCAAACAATATATTTTCGGGTATGATAAACAGAGGCTGTAAGTTTGAAAGTGTTTTGATATATGTCAGATGATAATAAAACGAATGATTTGACGGAAAAGAACACGGCAGAGGACGGGGTTTGTCATTGGCGCGCTGTTTCCAGAGAGGAAAACAGCGATGCTTCTCCGGTTGCAGAATACTCTGAAACTCCGGCTTCTGAAAGCAGAACAGAAAGTGTTTTGGCAGATGTTTCCAATGAGGCATCCGAGAAAGAAGACGGCAGTGTTGTTTACAGCAATGCTGTTTTGAGCGGGCGGAATTTTTCGGGCGCCGATTTGACAGGCGCCGATTTTTCCGGAGCCGATTTGACAGGCGCTGATTTTTCCGGTGCAATTTTGAAAGATGTTAATTTTGCGGGCGCCGATTTGACAGGCGCCGATTTTTCCGGAGCCGATTTGACAGGCGCTGATTTTTCCGGTGCAATTTTGAAAGATGTTAATTTTGCGGGCGCTAATTTGGAAGGCGTCAAATTGTCCGGTGCGGATATAGAGGGCGCCGTTTTTCGGGAAATACGCATTGATGAGTTGGGAACCGGGGAATTGCAGGCATTGATAGAATATCTGGCAAAATATTATCCTCATAAACTTAATCTGAGTAAAATAAATCTGCAGTTGTTGGATTTGACGCGAATAGATTTGACGCAGCTTGATTTGCGCGGTGCGGATTTTACGGGTGTGGATTTTACGGGAGTCAATATTACCGGGCTGGATTTGAGTTCGTGCATTATTACACCGGCTCAAATCGCTCAGGCTTTGGGACGAACGCCCAGTCAGAGCGAATTGGCGAAAATTTTGCCACCACGGAAAAAAAACGGAAAAGGGCAGGATTGGACAATCGACTGGCAGGATTTTTTTCTGAATGACCGGGAAATCGGCGTGTGGGATACAACCAAAGACAGTGGCTTTGATATAGACAAGATGGTAAAAACAGGGCGGAAAGTTTTTAGCAAAGAAGCTGCCAAACCCCGGCTTAAGGAGGGAAAAGGAAAAATTCGCTCCGAAAGAGAAGCCCGGGAAAAAGAACATAATGAAAAAATGCGGGAAATTATTGAAAAAAACAAGCAAGCCGTTTTGGAAGCCCGAAAAGAACAAAAAAAAGAATTTGAAGAACAAAGACAATCCGAAGATCAGGGAAAATATGAACTTGATATTTCCCTGATGCATTCGCGCGGCAGTCATGAGCGTTGATTGTTCCAACAAGTTTCGTGCTTGAAGTTTAAATTAATTTTAGGTATGATGTCCGGTATCGGGGAACAGGCCGGATGGAAAGTTTGTATGATAAAAAAATAAAAGCCCGCAAGTGGGGACGCTGGTTCAAAGTATTGTGGATTATACTTTGTTCGGTTGTGTATTTTTGGGTTGCCGGGCTGATTTCTCTGATTGTTTCCCAATATGTCAGGTATGGTTTTTCGACCGGAAGCACCCATGAAATTTATAATTTTTTGACAAAGGTCAGAGAAACTCCGGAAATTGTTTTTAGTGCGTATGGCATGTGGTTTGAAAAACTGCTGACGGCAGAGAAGTATCATCCCGCATTGTTTATTCCTCTGTCTGTACCGGTTCTGTTTTTGTTTATTGTTTTTTTCGGCTACATGCGCAATCCTCATTCTTTTAACTTATGGTATCTTCTTCATAATCATTTTGCTACTTTTCAAGATGTGGTGAAAATGAGAATCCTGGGCGGAAATTTGATGTCGTTGGGAAAATTTGAAGGAAAGTCTTTGGGAATTAATAAAGTTGCTTCTTTGTTCGGATGGGGCGCTTCAGAGCTCGGAAAAACATCAAGCATAGCTATTCCGTCGATTTTGGAGAGTAATAATTCCAGTGTGGCGGCAATAGATTGTACGGGAGATTTGTTTGCTTATACTTCAGGTCATAGACGAAGCTTGGGCGAAGTTTTTTATTTTAACTGGAATCTTACGGATGATCCTGAAAAAGGGGAATTTTGGCCGCGGTGGAATCCTCTTTCTCCGGAAAATCTGCCGCGGGATGCCGATAAACGAGAGGTTTATCTGAAAAGGCTGGCAGCCCACTTGCAGCCTCAATATGAACATGAAGACTGGCAGTGTTTGTCGGCGTTGGCTGCGGAGAGTGTCCTGATCTTTTTTGTCAGCAAAACAGAGCAGGCCGCCGCCAATGATTATCTGCTCGGACGGTTGCTGAAAAACGGCGGGTTTGAGACGGAAGACGAATCCATTTTACGCAGTTATTATTCAGCCATGCCGACAAAATTTTCCGAGCCGGCGTGCAAACTGCTTGATTTGGGACAAATGACGGCGGAAAATTATTTTCCCGTCGGAAGCTGGGGCGGCATTCCGTCATTGTGGAAAGGTCGTGAGCTTTGTTTATCCATGATTGCCGACAGTCTTGTTCAAAAGTATCTTTTGGAACAAGGTAATATTTCCGGCAGATGGAAAAAAATTATTAATATTTTCAGGGAAGAAGCTTTTCTTTTTGGTTATCCGGCGGAAATTTTGCTTCGGTTTGAAAAGCTGCTGGCGCTTGATAATGAAACCTGCGATGTTTTGTTTGCCGGTTTGGCGGAAGTTTTTTCCGTTTTCAGAAAAAGCAATATCAGAGAAAGGACATCTTCCAATGATTATTGTTTGAAGTACGGGCGGGGAATGAAAGATGCCGACGGCAATCGGCGCGTTACGACGACTTATTTGATTGCAGACAACAGAGAATCGTGTTTTATGAGCAGAATGATGGCGGATATGTTGATTGAACGTAATTTAGAAAAGCATAAGTCAGCATACAGAAATCCGATTTTGTTTGTAATGGATGATTTGGAAAGGCTGCCGAAGTTTGATTCTCTTTCCAGGGGAGTTATGTCGGGATATAAGACTAATGCGGCATTTTTGTTGTTGACCGATAGGCTGAAAGGCCTTAATGAAATTTATGGCAAAGAAGGCGTGGAAAACATTATCAGCGGGTGTACTTATAAGCTGGTTTTTGCCGATAATAATGTTGATTTAAGCCGGCAGTTTTTGGAAATGGCCGTTTATGGGACGAAATCCGTGCAAATTCCTGCCGTTGCCACGGGAGCGTTTATGAAAGTGAAGCAGGGAATTGCCGACGCTTATTATTATCGGAAAATTGCCGATGATTTGGTTTCTGTTCATTCGCACAAAAAAATAAACAAGGGAGAGCATTTGCTTTTGGTGGAAGGTTTTTATAATCTGCCGGTTAAAGTGGATGCTCAGAGTTTTAATCAAAATGTGCGTTTGAAAATGCTGGCGGAGAAGGATCCGGCGTATTATTTGAGCGAAAGACTGCGAAAGCAGCGGAAGTTTCAGGATGAAAAGGTTCCTTCTTTTGATGATGTTTTGGCTGAAAGCAGAGAGGTTCAGGTTTCTTCCGTGCCGGATGTTTCGTTTTCAGGGGTTGCCCGGGGACGAATTGAGCTTGAAGAGAAACTGAATGAAGAAATTGAGAAAGCTGAAAAAATTGCCGCCAATCGCCCGGCTTTCGGACAAAGAGAACCAACCGGCGAATCGACAGGCAGGGAAATGGATTTTTGGGAAAAACGAACGGGATGATGCAGGAAGAAACTTTATTTTCGGCAAATGTGAAAAAGCCTTTGGCTGACCGGCTGCGTCCGAAAACAATGGATGAGGTGGTCGGACAGGATCAGGTTGTCGGTGCGGATGCTCCGCTGGGGAGGATGTTGAAGTCTCATAAAATTTCTTCTTTTATTTTGTGGGGGCCGCCGGGTTGCGGCAAGACAACAATTGCCCGTCTGATTGCCGAACATACGAATTTGTATTTTGAGCAGATTTCTGCCGTGTTTTCCGGTGTTGCGGATTTAAAACGGGTTTTTCAGTATGCCCAGGAACGCCGAGCCAACCAGGGAAAAGGGACTTTGTTGTTTGTTGATGAAATCCATCGGTTTAATAAATCGCAGCAGGATGGTTTTTTGCCGTATGTAGAAGACGGAACGGTTATTCTGGTCGGCGCAACAACGGAAAATCCGTCGTTTGAGTTGAACGCCGCTTTGTTGTCCCGTTGTCAGGTATTTGTTTTGAATCGTTTGAATGAGCCGGAATTTGAAATTTTGCTGCAACGGGCGGAAAAAGAAATGGGACGGAAATTGCCGGTGAATGATGAAGCAAGGGAATTTATCAAAACAATTGCCGACGGAGACGGACGGTATATTCTGAATTTGGCGGAGAGTATTTGGAATTATGCGGCGCCGGGAGAAATTTTTGATAAGGAATCTGTTGAAAAGATTATACGTTCACGGGCACCGGTTTATGATAAGGGAAGGGACGGGCATTATAATCTGATTTCGGCGGTTCATAAATCACTCCGCGGTTCTGATGTTGATGCCGCGTTATATTGGGTTGCCCGGATGATGGAAGCCGGAGAGGATCCGAAGTATATTTTGAGGCGTTTGACCCGCTTTGCCGTTGAGGATGTTTCTCTGGCGGATCCGAATGCGGTGGTTCAGGCGATTGCCTGCTGGGATTTGTATGAACGGCTGGGATCTCCAGAAGGAAATTTGGCGGTATTTCAGCTGGCGGCTTATCTGGCAACGGCGCCCAAATCGGTCGGGGTTTATAAGTCGATGTATGCCGCCCGTGATGCAGCCCGCCGGACGGGTTCGCTGATGCCGCCGAAGAACATTTTAAATGCACCGACAAAACTGATGAAACAGCTCGGATACAGCGAAGGGTATGAATATGATCCGGATTGTGAGGATGGTTTTTCGGGGGCAAATTATTTTCCGGACGGGATGAAACGCATGAAATTGTATTATCCTGCAGACAGGGGATTTGAACGAGAGATTAAAAAACGAATTGAATATTTCGACCGGCTGCGGGCAGAGAAACAAGCCAGAAAAAAACAAACCGGGAAGGCATAAAGTTTTTGATTGTTTGAAGAAAAGGCGTTGTTCGGCAGGGTGTGTCCTTTTTGAGGTTGCGAATCTATGAGCAATAAGTTAAAATGCAGGAAGTTTGTAAAGCAGGGTAAAATCGGAAAAGGGTTTTCCTTATGACAAGAAGGCAGAGAAGTTTTTAAAATGGCCGGAGTTTCTGTGGTTAAAATCAGGCCGGAAGATGACGGTATGCGTCTTAACCGCTGGTTTTTGAAGTATTATCCGGGGCTGAGTCTGGGGCGTTTGAACAAGCTGCTCCGAACAAAGCAGATTAAACTTGACGGCTGTCGGGCAGAAGCGTCCTGTAAGCTGCGTGCCGGGCAGGAATTGCGTTTGCCTCCGTTGGATAATGAGCAGCAGGCCGGAGTCAAAAAAGATTTTGTTTCACCAAAGGATGAGGCATTTGTTCAATCTCTGGTTATTTATAAAGATGAAAATATTCTTGTGTTAAACAAGCCTTCGGGGTTGGCCGTTCAGGGCGGAACCCATACCGAACGCCATGTCGACGGAATGCTTGACGCTTTAAAATTTGAAAAAACGGAAAGACCGAAACTGGTGCACCGGATTGATAAAAATACCAGCGGCCTTTTGGTTTTGGCAAGGAATCGAAAATATGCCGAGTTATTAACGAAGGCTTTTCGGGAACATCAATTGCAAAAGACATATCTGGCTTTTTGTCTCGGCGTTCCTTCAAAAAAGGAAGGTGAAATAAAAATGCCTTTACTGAAATCCGGCGAAAAGAGCATTGTCGGCGAAGAGGGAAAAGAAGCGGTTACGAAATATAAAGTGCTGGATACGGCCGGGAATATGTTTTCACTAATTGCCGCTTATCCGCTGACGGGGCGTACTCACCAAATCAGAGCTCATTTGGAAGCCATCGGATGTCCGATTGCCGGTGACGACAAATATTATGGAAAAGAACGGCAAAAGTTCAGTTTGTTTTCAAATAAACTTTATCTGCATGCATATAAAATTAACCTCTCCGTGTTATATCATAAAAAAACGGAAATCAGTGCTCCGCTGCCGGATTATTTCAAGCAAAGCATGACTGCGGCGGGAATCGTCTTTAAGGAGTGAAAAAATGAGCCTTTTGAAAGTTTTGGTGAAAGTGGTAATCGGTTTGGTTATTGTTGTTGCCCTTTCTGCGTATATTTTTATAAATAATTTTGATTTGAATAAATACAAAGATGATATTTCGATGTTTGCAGAAGAAAAGCTCGGCAGAAAACTGGCTATTAACGGTGAGGCAAAACTCGGGCTTTCTTTTTCTCCGACGTTGATTGTCAATGATGTTGAACTGGCCAATGCAGACTGGGCTTCTTCGCCGCAGATGGTGAAAGTAGGCAGTCTGGAGATTAAACTGGCTTTACTTCCGCTGCTGCATCGTCAGTTTGTTATTGATAATTTGGTTTTGTCCGGTGTGGAAATTAATTTGGAAGTTGCCGCAGATGGCGCACAAAACTGGAATTTCGGCGGGAGTGAAGCCGGAAAAGTTATGAAGAATGTTACGCCGGCGCAAGTGGAACTGATGAAGGATCAGGCTATAGCTTCGGGGTTGGTGGATATGAAAACGGCGGACAAGGCGGCGGAAATGGTAAGGCAGAATCCGGCTTCTCTGGCTTTGGCCGGTTTTGCGGCGAAGAATGTTTTGATTGAAAACGGGCGTTTTTCACTGATTAATCATAAGGAAAATTCTCAGCTTCAAACAGAAATCATTCGCTTTTCCATGGTTGTTCCGGATATGCAGTCGGAAGTTAATGCCGAATTTGATTTGATGTTCAACGGTCAGAGCATCAAGGGGAAAACTACTTTGGGCAAACCGGAGCTGCTTATTTCGGGAAACGGGGCTTATCCGGTTTCTGCCGAACTCGGCGCTTACGGGGTGACGGCAGATATTTCGGCGACGCTGCATGATATTCAGACGGATCTTTCTTATGCGGTTACCGCATCTATTCATAATCCTCAGGGAAATATGGGCGCTCCGGATGTAAAACTGGATGCTCAGGTTAGCGGTAACAGGCAAGTTGTTTCAGCCGTGGTGCAGCGTTTGGATATAAACGGGAATATTTTTACGGGTACGGTTGATGCCAATATTTCCGAGAAAACACCTTATGCGGTTGTTGATTTGCAAAGTGATTTGCTTAATCTTCAAACACTGAAGCCGGCGTCCGGACAAAAAAATGCTCAATTTCTTCCGGACATTATTGCTTCGGCGAAAGCCAGCCAGTTTGTTCCCGATATAAAAATTCCTTTTGCGGCGATGGGCGCTTTGAATGCCAAGGCTGCAGTGGCAGTGAAAATACTTCAGCTGAGCCCGGATATTGTTTTGGAAGATGTTTCTCTCAATGCTTCTCTGCTTAACGGCGTATTAGAGGTTAATCCGCTTAAAGCATCAGCCGGCGGCGGAAATTTCAATGCCGTGGTGTCTGTTGATTCTGCCGCGAGGAGCATGAAGCTGACTGCTGTCGGCAGCGGTATTGTTTTGCCGGCGTTTTATGCTAAGCTTAAGGCACCGGCGGATGGTTCTTCTTTTGGTTTTGTTTCGGGCGGAGCTGCTGATTTTGATGTTCGTTTGTCCGGAACCGGAGATACTTACCGCCAATTGGTTAATTCTCTGAAAGGGAGCGCTGTGGCGATTGTTGATAAATCTACCGTTCATCCGGGAGCGTTGGAGGCGCTGACAGGTAATTTTATTATGCAGATTTTACATACGCTTAAGCTTGACAGCATGAAAGAGAAAAATCTTGATTTGAATTGTGCCGTTGTCAGAGCTGATGTGTCTAACGGGGTGGTTGATTTTCCCAAAGGAATTGCCATTAGTTCCAAACAGCTGAATTTGGTGAGCAGCGGAAAATATACCCTGCTTAATGACGGGCTTGATTTTTCCGTCCGTCCGTATTCCGGACAGATTGTCGATGCCAATCTGGCTCAGGCGCTGAGTTCTTTTATTAAAATCAAAGGAACGGCTCAAAATCCGAAAATTGTTTTGGATGATACGCAAGCTTTGAAGGCATTGGTTGGTATTGCGGCGACGGGGGGAACTGCTTATCTTGGTTCTCAGCTGGTTCTTGATGCGGACAGTACGCCCTGTTATACGGCTTTGAAAGGAACGCCCTATCAGTCCCGTTTTCCAGGTCCGGGAGCCATTCAAAAAGCAGGACAGGAAATTTATCAGGGGGCGGATGATACGGTCAAAGACAGTGTCAACGATGTGAAGCAGCAATTGAAAAGTTCGGCTCAGGATGTGAAGAAATCTTTGAAAGATTTGGAAAATGCCGCAAAAGGCTTTTTGCAGAATTTGCAGCTGCAACGTAACTGAAAGGATAAGTTGTATGTTTGAAAAAATAATAAAAGCTCAGGCTGAAATTTCGCGTGAGAGAGATGAGGTTATTCAGAAACTTTTGCGTTTTGTTTTGACTGACGCTCTGCTTTTTTGGTCGCATAACGATGAATTGTCAAAAAGACAGGAAAAGTTGTGGATGCCGGTTGTTATCTGGGCCAGGCGCATTTTGAAAGCAGAACTTTTGACAACAACAGAACTTGATGTGCCTGAGGAAAATCAAAAAGCAGTTGATGCTTTGAAGATTTTTTTGGAAAAGCTGACAGATAAAAAGCTGACGGCGCTTTATTTGGCCGCGCTTGATATGCGTTCGGTTATTTTGGCGATGGCTTTGACGGAAGGCCGTCTGGATGCGGAAGGCGCGTATAAGGCGGCCTGGCTTGAAGAATTGTGGCAGGCCGAGAAATGGGGCGTTGATCCGGAGGCTGAAAGCAAAAGGCTGGAAATGAAAAAAGAGTTGCAGGAAATTGAGGCCTTTTTAAAGAAAAAAGATGATTAAGGAGGTTTATATTAAAATTCACGGCCGCGTACAAGGAATAGGTTTTCGGTGGTGGGCGGTTAAAACGGCTTCGGAAATCGGCGGAATTTCAGGCTGGGTCAGAAATGTGGAGGACGGCAGTGTGGAGATTATGATGTCGGGGGAAGAAGACAAAACAGACAGGATGCTTCTGGCCTGTCATAAAGGGCCGGCGCTCGGCCGGGTGGATCGGGTGGAATTTGTTGTCGGCCGGTGGAGCAGTTTTTTGCCTCCGATAGAGAAAGGTGTTTTTAAAAGAGTATAAAAAAACCGCGGTTAAATATAAACCGCGGTTTTTTTATTCGTAGTTTTCGGCGGAAATTTCTTCGTGAAGTTCCCGCATGTTTTCCTGCAACAATTCGACATATTTTTCCTCTTCCACAATATGAGGATTGAGGATAGCAATGCCTTCCAGCAGACAACGCAGGGAAAACCATTCTTCTTGTTTTGTTTTTTCAGGGTTCCAGACAATGCGGCTGGTAAAATCATAAACCAGTTCTTCGTTGTCTTCCCGTTCCCATTGTTCCTGTTCGGTTATTTCTGCCTGTTCCCGAAGTTTGAGTTCAAAAAGCAAAAATTTTTGGACGATGGGATTTAGAGAATAGTTTTCAGTGATGTAACGAATATGAAATTCCGAGAAAGTCTCCCATTCTTTCCGAAGTTCGCGGTTGGAACAAAAATGTTTTAAGTCGTTTATGACATTGTTTGTTCCGGCTGCGTTATACTCGTCATCGCTGCTGGCGCTGCGTACAACAAACATTTTAAACATCAGATGAGATCTGAGCAGATCCATCAGGATGTTTGCTAAAGAAAGACTATCAGATCTTTCTTCATAAATTTTCATTTCTTCCTCATCATACAGCAAAGTAGAAATGATGCTGCAGATGTCTTCAATTATTGTTTTCATAATATCATAATTATAATTTTGCGTACTTTAATATATACTATGGACAAATTTTGTCAACAAAAAAGTGAAGCTTCTGTAAAAAAACGGTAAGTTTTTGTCAGCCTTTTATTAAACTGTTGAATTCCGCTTTTTTGTGATTGAGCCGGATTTGATTTTCTCCGGTAAGGTTTGCCGGTTTCCGGGCGATGGCGTATTGCGGCAGCAGACGTTTTATTTCACTGATGTCTTTGTTCCAGGCTTTGGGTCTGATGCGGATTTTTTTACCTTGTCCGGCGGAAACTTTGGGGGTTGTTTCACCGGTTTCGGCGTCTTCAAATTCGGTTAAGGTCAAACACAAGTTTTCCAATGTCCCAGGAATGAGAAATTCAATAAATTCGCCTTTGTCAATGTAGTTGCGGATTTCAAATACGGCATCGTCTCCCTGCCATTCGACAATGGAACCGGCAAATAACCAGTCTCCGAGTGTGCGGGTGTATTCGTAGTTTTGACTGATGTTTGTGAGTTTTCCGTCGTGAAATCCCAGACAATATCCCCGGTTTTGCAATGTGTTGAGATCCGGCATATATTTATTGTAATCCCAGGTTTGCGGGGAGGCGTACCAGTCGTCAATCGCCCGGCGGTAAGCCCGGGCAACGACACCTGCGTAGTATTCGGTTTTGTTGCGGCCTTCAATTTTGAGCGAATCCATTCCGATGCTTAACAGATCCGGCAGGCGGGGCATGAGGCACATGTCTTTGGAGTTGAGTATGTATCCGCCGTGTTCGTCTTCAATGATTTCGTAATATTCGCCGGGACGGAAATCTTCTTCCAGCAGAAAGTCGAAGAAATCTTTGCTGGTTTCCGTTATGGGAATTTCTTTTATTGTACCGTCTTTCAGACGAAGATGGAGCTTGTAATGCCAGCGGCAGCAATGGGCGCATTTTCCCTGGTTGGCACTGCGGTCTGCCAGATAGTTTGAAATGAGGCAACGTCCGGAATAAGACATGCACATTGCGCCGTGCATGAAACATTCCAACAGAATGTCCGGGCATTTTTCCCGGATTTCTTTCATTTCCGCGTAGGTTGTTTCTCTTCCTAAAACGCAGAGTTTTGCTCCCTGATTCTGCCAGAATTTGACGGCCGGCCATGAGCAGATGTTGGCCTGGGTGGAAATAAAAAGCTTCAGTTCAGGGGCGTTGTCTTTTACAAATTGAAAAACGCCCGGATCGGCGATTAAGACGCCGTCCGGATGCAGGTGGTTGAGCGTTTCAACAAAAACAGGGAGCTTTTCGACATCACGGTTGTGCATGAACAGATTTAAGGTCAGGTAAATTTTTTTGCCCAGACGATGAGTGTATTCAATTCCTTCTTCAAGTTCTTCCAGCGAAAATTTTGACTGGGAACGCAGGCACAAATCAGGCGTTCCGGCATAGACGGCGTCGGCGCCGTACAGCAGGGCGGTTTTTAGTTTGACCAGCGAGCCGGCCGGCAGCAGAAGTTCGGCTTTATCCAACATGTTTTATCCTTAATTCAATGATGCTTTTTTCAGCAGAAAGTTTAGACTGTTTTTTCGGAAAAATCCAGAATAATCTGATTTGGATGTTTGGCGGTGAAATTTATAGGAATTTTTTAAATTTTTGATGTTATTTGTAAAAACAGTTTCAGTAAATTGAAGGATGAACAGCTGTGGTAAAAAAAGTTTTGGTTTTGAAAGGCGGCTTTTCTGCGGAAAGAGAGGTCAGTCTGATGAGCGGTGCCGGTGTGGAAAAAGCGCTCAGAAAAAAAGGATATGATGTGGACAGTGTTGATTTTCGGGATGTTAACACTCTGATTGACCTTATTGAAAGAGAAAAACCAGATGTTGTTTTTAATGCTTTACACGGCAATTGGGGGGAAGACGGAGAAATTCAGGCTTTGTTTGATTTGCTGCAAGTGCCTTATACCCATTCGGGAATGAAAGCTTCGCTTACGGGAATGGATAAAGGGTTGACCAGGCTGAAGGCTGAACAATGCGGTATTAAGGTTGCCGAAGCCGAATGTCTGAGTTTTGACGAGTGGAAGAAAAACGGTGCGAAAATTTCCCTGCCGTATGTTTTGAAGCCGGTTTGCGATGGTTCAAGCGTCGGGGTTTTTATTGTCCGGACGGAAGATGATTTTCGTCGGGTTTGTTATCCTGAAGGAAATATTTCTCTTTTGTGTGAAAAGTATATAGAAGGAAAAGAACTGACGGCCATGGTTTGGAAAGGGAAGGCTTTTGCGGTTACGGAACTTCGTCCGGAAAAGGGTTTTTATGATTATGCCGCCAAATATACCGACGGTATGACCAGACATATTCTGCCGGCGGAAATTTTGGAAGAAACGGCAAAAACGGTTATGTCCTATGCCGAAAAAATTCATCAGGCGCTGGGTTGCCGGATGGTGTCGCGTTCGGATTTCCGCTATAATGACCGAGACGGCGTGGTTTTTCTGGAAATTAATACACATCCGGGACTGACGCCTTTGTCTTTGGTTCCCGAACAGGCAAAATATGCCGGAATTTCTTATGAAGATTTGTGTGCGGAACTGGTGGAAAACGCTCAATGCAGAAAAAGAAAATCATTGTAATCGCCGGGCCGACGGCGTCGGGAAAGTCGCAGCTGGCAATTGATGCCGCTTTGGCTGTCAACGGTGTGGTGGTGAATGCCGACTCTATGCAGGTTTATAAGGACATGCCGGTTATTTCCGCCTGTCCGACGCCTGCCGACAAAGCTCTGGTTTCCCATCGTTTGTATGAAATCTGGGATGCATCAAAAAACGGATCTGTGGTGGAATGGTTATCTTTGGCCGCCGGAGAAATTGAAAAAATTTGTCAGGAAGGTAAAATTCCCATTGTTGTCGGCGGAACGGGGTTGTATCTGGATAATCTGATCAACGGAACGACCCCGGTGCCCGAGACAAAACCGGAAATCAGAAAAAAAGTTGAACAGCTGCTGGAAAAAAACGGTGTGAATGCTTTGTATGAAAAGTTGAAACAGACCGATCCGGAAACAGCCATCCGACTGAGTCCGAACGATAAAACCAGAATCCGCCGGGCATGGGAGGTTTTTTTGGATACGGGAAAAAAGCTGAGCGAATGGCACAAACTGCCGATGGTGAAAAAATTTTCCGATGCGGTTTTTTTTGTGGTTAAACTTATTCCTGAAAAAGAAGAACTTGATGAGCGGTGTGCTCGTCGTTTTGACCGGATGATGGCTTCCGGCGCCAGGGAAGAGGCAGAAAATTTGTTTCGGCGCGGGCTGAAAAAAACGCTGCCGGCAATGCGTGCTCTGGGGGTTCCGGAACTGATTTCCCAAATTGAGGGCGAGATTTCTCCGGATGAGGCCGTCAGGCTGGGAAAGCTTCATACCAGACAGTATGCCAAGAGGCAGAAAACCTGGTTTAAGCATAAACTGAAAGCGGATTTTGAGTTGAATCAATGTTATAACGGGCAGAAAGAAGTTGTTGAAAAGATAATTAAATTTGTGAAAAGTTGATGAATGGGGTTGCACATTGTTTGAGAGGCGTTTATAAAAAGAAATAATGATTAATGAACAGAAAATCCGGAGAAAAAAATCATGATGTCAAAACTTTTGGGCTGGCTGTCCGCCGATATGGCTATAGACCTCGGTACGGCAAATACTTTGGTTTATGTCCGCGGCAAGGGAATCGTCCTTAATGAACCGTCAGTCGTTGCTATTGAAGAGTATAAGGGCAAGAAACAGGTTCTTGCCGTGGGTAATGACGCCAAGCTTATGCTAGGAAGAACGCCGGGCAATATTCATGCCATTCGTCCGTTGCGGGACGGTGTGATTGCCGATTTTGAAATTGCCGAGGAAATGATTAAGTATTTTATCCGGAAAGTGCATAACCGCCGTTCTTTTGCTTCGCCGATGGTTATTGTGTGTGTGCCTTCCGGTTCAACAGCCGTTGAACGCAGGGCTATTCAGGAATCTGCCGAAGCGGCCGGCGCCCGCAAGGTGTGGTTGATTGAAGAACCAATGGCTGCGGCAATCGGTGCCGGACTACCGGTTACGGAGCCGACAGGAAGCATGGTTGTCGATATCGGCGGCGGTACGACGGAAGTTGCCGTTTTGTCTCTGGGCGGTATTGTTTATGCCCGTTCCGTCCGTGTCGGTGGTGATAAAATGGACAGCGCCATTATTTCGTATATCCGCCGCAATCATAATTTGCTGGTGGGTGAAGGCAGCGCCGAAAAAATCAAAAAAGAAATCGGTTCGGCCTGTCCGCCAGAAAAAGGAGAAGGACGTACGGTGGAAATTAAAGGCCGTGATTTGATGAATGGTGTTCCCAAAGAAATAGTCATTACGGAGAGACAGGTTGCCGAAAGTCTTGCAGAACCTGTTTCCCAGATAGTGGAAGCCGTCAAGGTTGCTCTTGAAAATACAGCGCCTGAACTGGCTGCGGATATTGTGGATAAAGGAATCGTGCTGACCGGCGGCGGCGCTTTGCTCTGCAACCTGGATCAGGTTTTGCGGAATGCAACCGGGCTGCCGGTTTCCATTGCGGAAAATCCATTGGCCTGTGTGGTTAAAGGAACAGGAAAAGCTTTGGAAGATTTGTATAAACTGAAAAGCATCCTTTCGACAATGTATTAATTTTTTTAGGAAGCGCTGTCGGCGGAATTTTTGTTTTTTTAGATGTTTCGTCGCGGCGCTTTGTTGTTTTTCCGCATTTTGAGATTGCAGAAACATGAAACGCAGAAGAGTTTTGTTTATACAATTGAGCCAGATCAGGCAGCTTGTGAAAAAGTTTGCGCTGGTTATTTTGTTTCTGCTTGCTTTTGTTATGATGATGGTCAATAAGACCGATACGGTGTTGATTGACAAAACTTCTTCGGTGGCAACGAGCGTTGTCGGGCCGGTTATTGACGTGTTGATTATTCCGGCGCGGCTGGCGGCAGATGTTTATGATTATTTTAAGGGAATGAGTTTGGCTTATGAAGAAAACAAGCAGCTGAAAAGAGAAAACAGAAGGCTTCGGCTGATTAGCGAACATGCCCGCGCCCTTGAAATTGAAAATGCTCTTTTGTCCCGGATTTTGAATTTTTCAAAACCGCCTGCCGAAAAAATGACAACGGCGCGCATCGTGGCGGAAGAAGGCGATGCTTTTTCCCATTCGTTGATTGCTTATGTGGGGAAAAACAGTCAGGTTGAAAAAGGGCAGGTTGTTTTGAACGAAAAAGGCGTTGTCGGCCGGATTGACAAAGTTGCCGGCGCTTATGCAAAAATCCTGTTGTTGACGGATATTAACTCCCGTATTCCGGTCATTGTGGAAAGAAGCCGTATTCGAGGAATGGCGGCCGGAGACAATACCAGAAAGCCGAAATTGGTTTTTTTGCCGTTGACGGCGGAACTTGCCATCGGAGACAGAATTGTTACTTCTGGCGTGGCCGGTGTTTTTCCTCCCGGGCTGCCGGTGGGCGAAGTCTGTAAAATTGATAAAAGAGACGTAAGAATCCGTCCGTATGCGGAGTTGGACAGTTTGGAATATGTCAAAATCGTTTCTTTTGAACGGGAAGAAGAGGCTTCGGAGGATGCTTCCGGATCGGAAATTTTACGGGAAACGGCCGATGAATGATGATTTTCGGGAAACGCTGACTTTATATATGCAAAGGCTGCTGCCGCTTTTGTCTTCGTTGATTTTGCTTTTGCTGGCTTATATGCCTTTTTTTCCCATGGCTTTTCATCCGGAAGTTTCTTTGATTTGTGTTTATTATTGGATGCTGCATCGTCCGGATGTTTTTAATCTTTTTTCGGTTTTTGTTATTGGTTTGGCTGCCGATTTGATTTCGTCTTCGCCATGGGGCGGAAATGTTTTTGAACTGCTGGTTTTATATGTATTAGTCGGCTATTTGCTGAAATATGTGAATGGTAAGCCATTTGAAATTATGTGGGCCGGTTTTGTTTTGTCCTGTTTGGTTGTTCAACTGGCAAAATGGTTTGTTTTATCTTTTTATTATAGTCAGTTTTTGCCGTTGGGCATGATGATTTTTTCTTTTTTAGTGACGGCGGCGGTTTATCCTCTGGTTAGTCTGATTAATGTTTTTGTGCAAAATAAACTTATGACGGACGAGGCCTGATATGAACAGGGATAACGATAAGGGAAAAGTTTTAATCAGGCGTTCGCTGATTATGGCGGGATGCAAGGTTTTTGTTTTGTTGCTGATTATTTTCAGGCTGTATTATCTGCAGGTTTACCAGGCTGATAAATTTAAAATGCTGGCTGATGAAAACAGAATTTCGACCCGTATTCTGATTCCTCAGAGGGGGATTATTTATGACAGGAATCATAAAGTTCTGGCGACAAATGTTCAAAATTTTCAGGCCTTGATTGTGGCCGAGCAGACACCGAATGTTCAGGAAACGCTGGATGCTTTTAAACGGATTATGCCCTTATCGGCGGAAGAGGAGCAGCGTATCAAGCAGGATTTGAAACGCAACAGAAGCTTTGTTCCGATTAAGGTGAAAGATAATCTGAGTTGGGAAGAAGTTTCGGAAATTCAGCTTAATGCTGCGGATTTGCCCGGGATTATTATTGATGAAAGTTTGAACCGTTATTATCCGATGGGGGAGAAAACAGCTCAGGTGGTTGGTTATGTGGCTGCTGTTTCCGAGCAAGACCGTAAGGATGATCCGTTGTTGGAAGTGCCGGGATTTAAAATTGGAAAATCCGGAATAGAAAAATATCTGGAACATGATTTGCGCGGAGAAGGCGGTATTTTGAAGCTTGAGGTTAATGCCTACGGGCGCGTGATGAATGAGATAGAAGAAACAGACGGTGTGCATGGCAAAAATATTGTTCTTACGCTGGATTCCCGTTTGCAGGAGGCGGCATATGAGGCTTTCGGAGAGGAAAGCGGTGCAGCTGTTTTGCTTGATGTTCACAATGGAGAGATATTGGCATTTGTTTCAACGCCGTCTTTTGATCCGAATGCTTTCAGTCAGGGATTGAGTGTGACGGAATGGAATGCTTTGCTGGAGGATGAACGGCATCCGCTGACAAATAAAGTTATTCAGGGGCAGTATTCACCCGGTTCCGTTTTTAAGCCTCTGGTGGCGATTGCCGGTTTGGAATCTGGAGCCATCAAACCGGATACGAGATTTTTTTGTGCCGGAAAAATGTTTGTCGGGGATCATCCGTTCCATTGCTGGAGACGCGGCGGGCATGGCTATTTGAACGTGGTTGAGGCTTTAAAGCATTCCTGCGATATTTATTTTTATGAGACGGCGCAGAAAACGGGGATTGACAAGATTGCCGAAGTGGCCAGGCGTTTCGGTCTGGGCAGCAGGGTTAATATCGGTCTGGAAAACGAAAAGGCCGGTTTGATTCCCGATAAAGAGTGGAAATTAAAACGTTTTGGTGAACCCTGGCAAGTCGGAGAAAGCCTGATTGCCGGAATCGGACAGGGGTATGTTCTGGTTACGCCTTTGCAACTGGCGATGATGACGGCGCGGATAGCAAATGGCGGATATGCTGTCACGCCGACGTTTTTTCCGGTTCCTCAGGGAAAAAGCTTTGAAAAAATCAATGTTGACAAGAAGTATCTTGATTTGGTTAAAGAGGGAATGTACGAAGTGGTTAACGGAACGGGCGGAACGGCATGGGCCTCCCAGTTTGTTTATAAAGGACAGCGAATGAGCGGAAAAACCGGCTCCGTGCAGGTGCGGCGAATATCATTAAAAGAAAGACAGAGTGGAATTATCAAACAGAAAGATTTACCGTGGAAGTATCGTGATCATGCTATTTTTGTTGCTTATGCCCCGGCCGATAATCCCAAATATGCTTTGGCGGTTCTGGCAGAGCATGGCGGCGGCGGGGCGGCTGTAGCGGCGCCGATTGCATCGAAAATTTTGAAAACAACGTTGGAGCTTGATCCTTCGGCAAAAAAAACGTCTTTTTCTGAGCAGGAAATGTAAAAATGTATAAACCTTATGAAACTACTTTTAAAAGCCAGAAGCTGACAATAAAAGAAAAATTGATGAATATCAGTTTTTGTTATGTGTTGTTTATTTGTGTTTTGGCTGCCATAGGCATTACCATGCTTTATTCGGCAGCAAACGGCCACTGGCGTCCCTGGGCTTTGAATCAGCTGGTGCGTTTCGGCGCCGGACTCGGAATTATGCTTTTTTTTGCGATGGTGGATATTCGGATTTTGCTGCGGTATGCGTATGTCTTTTATTTTTTTACATTATTTTTGCTGATTGTGGTGGAGATTAGCGGGCATGTCGGAATGGGGGCGCAGCGGTGGATTAATTTGGGCTTTTTTAAATTGCAGCCGTCGGAGCTGATGAAGGTTGCTCTGGTTTTGGCTTTGGCACGCTATTTTCATACCCGTTCATTGCAATCAATAGAGAGTTTGGGTGGAATTCTTCCCGGGCTTTTGCTGGCACTTGTTCCTGCCGGTCTGGTTATTGTTCAGCCGGATTTGGGAACGGGGTTGATGCTTTTGTTTACGGCAACGGCAATCTTTTTTGTGGTGGGAGTTCAGCTTTGGAAATTCGGCGTCGTGGCTGTCGGTGCGATAATTTTTATGCCGATAGCCTGGGCTTTTTTGCGTGATTATCAGAAAGATCGCGTGTTGACGTTTCTGGATCCGGAAAGAGATCCTTTGGGGGCTGGATATCATATTATTCAGTCGAAAATTGCGCTTGGTTCCGGCGGGGTCTTTGGCAAGGGTTTTTTGAAAGGGACGCAGAGTCATTTGAATTTTTTGCCGGAAAAGCATACCGATTTTATATTTACGATGCTTTCGGAAGAATGGGGCATGATCGGTGCGGTTTTTGTTATTCTGCTTAATTTTTGTATTGTTGCTTATGGTTATTCTTTTGCTCTGAAAAGCAGCAGCTATTTCGGCAAGGTTGTGGCAATCGGTCTGACGACGAATTATTTTCTTTATGTTTCTATTAATACGGCGATGGTATTGGGGCTGATCCCGGTCGTGGGTATTCCTTTGCCGCTGATTTCTTATGGCGGAACGGTGATGCTTTCGATTATGGCCAGTTTCGGAATTTTATTATCAGTGTATATTAACCGCAATATTCAGGTGGGAAAAGAATAGGTTATTCCATTTCTTGTCCTTGGTTTTTCAGAGGAGTACGGCTTTTCTTTTTGCGGTTGAAAGAGCGGGATGATGAAGGTGTTTTTTTTGAATTAATATTGTTTTTGCGTTCAATAAGCTGATTGGTTTTTTTCTGAATTTCTTCGCCTTTTATTGTGCGGTTGTTTTGTTGGTTGTATTGCCGCAACCGGTTTTTTACTTTTTTGGGAAGTTGCGTTGCGTATTCGGTTGTCAGATCTATGCCTTTGGGTTCATTTTTCAATTTCAGATTTAATTCCAGAGCAGCGGCCAGCAATCCTGTCCGGAAGGCTTCGGTTTTGATGTCGATGAAGGAGACGGTTTCTATGCCGTTGCTTTGAGCGGTTTTTAGCAGTTGATAGAAATATTCGTAAGAAAGGGGATGTTCGTTCAGCGGAGCAATCTGCATGTTGACGACAGGAGATTCCTCAGCGGTTTCTATGGAAACGGCTGCGCCGCTGTCTCCTTTTTCTTCCAGTTCCGGCTGCGGGGTGATGGTGATGTTGAGCTTTTGTTCTTCAGGTGTTTCCCAACGGATGTTTCTTTTTTGGGCGCCTTCTTCATCCAAATCATTATCCACCCATTCTTTCAGAGGTATGGCATATTGTTCTTCAAGACTTCTTTTTTCTTCTTTTTGATCAGGGATATTTTCTTGCTTTTTAGGAGAAGGTTCTTGCCTTGCATAATGTTTTGTGTCTTTTGAAGGTAGTGGCTTTTCTTTTATGTTGAGAACTGTTTTTTTAGTTTTTTTCTGCGGTGAAGGTTCTTCTTTTGTTTGATTTTTCTTTGTTTTTGATTTTTTTGTTTCTTTTGCAGAAGAAGACAAGGCAGCTAAATCTGCAAGAGAATGGAAAATTTGGGGTTTTTCTTTAGTTTTTTTTGTGTTTTGGGCAGGTCTTGAAACGTATTTTTTCAGGGTTTCTTTTTTTAGCCGGCGTCCGACGTTGTCGCGCAGGGCGTTTTTCAATCCTTCTTTGTCGATGATTTTAAATCCCTGCTGTTGCAGTTCACGGCAATAATCTTCAAAGTTTATGGTTTCTACGGCCATGGCTACCTCCCAAAAGTGCTTTGATTTTAGCACGGATTTTATTTATCGTCTATATTTATCTTATCAGGAGGTTAAAAAATTCATCAAAATTTCCGGCTTTCAGATAAGGGTTGCATTCTTTTTCAACCTTCAGTTCCGTTGGTGCAACCGGCAAGCCGTTTTGCAGTTTGGTCTGCGCATTTTTTATATAAGCATTTGCGGCAGGGCTGTTGCTGCTGAAGAAAAGAGCATCGGATGCGCCGTGCAGGGTATATTCATGGCCGGGATAAAATTTGACGTCGTCGGGCAATTTTTTTATTTTTTGCAGGGAATGCCACATTTGCTCCGGCGTTCCTTCAAACAGGCCGCCGATGCAGAGGTTGAACAACATGTCGCCGGTGAAAAGAATTTTGTCTTCAGGAAAATACCAGAGAATGTGCCCGATGGTGTGGCCGTCTACGCGGATGATTTCAGCACGGGATTGTCCAAGCATGAAATTGTTGTTTTCGGAAACACCGATATCGAAGCCGGGGATTCTTGAAGCATCTGAGGAACAGGCGACGACTTGGGCGTTAAACAGTTTTTTCAGTTCCAGGTTGCCGTCCGTGTGATCAAAATGGTGATGTGTATTGAAAATGTATTTCGGTGAGATGTTATATTTTTTGCAAGCGGTAATGAGCGGTTCTGTTTCAGACGGGTCCAAAACAGCGCTTTGTCCGGTTTCTTTATCGGTTATCAGGTAGGAATAGTTGTCCATGCGGCCGGGACGGCAGAGAACAGTCTTTACGTCTATCATAGGTAGTCTTCCGGCCGGACATCATCAATTTGTTCCGGTGAAATGTATTGTTCGGCATATTCTTTGTAGACTTCATTGGTGATAAATACCCGGTATAAGTCGGGATCAATATGTCCCGTATCTTTCATGTTTTTCATGATTGTCAGAACTTCGCTGAGTTTTTTGGGCTCTTTATAAGGCCGGTCATTTGCCGTCAAAGCTTCAAAAATATCGGCAATTGCCATGATCTTTGCCGGGATGGACATCTGGTCTCCGGTTAGTCCGTAAGGGTAACCTTTTCCGTCAATGCGTTCGTGATGAGCGCCGGCATATTCAACAACATTGGCCAGTTCTTTTGGAAAATGAATGGCTTTGAGCATGTCGATGGTAACAACAATATGTTCGTTGATTTTTGAGCGTTCTTCTTTATTGATGGTTCCGCTGCGGATTTCCAGATTGTATAGTTCTCCGTGGTTATAGCCTTTGAACAGCTGATCGTCCCGATCCTGCAGAAGGTTTTCGATGCCGGGTTTGCGGTAAAGCTCAAGATTTTTTATATTATCCCGTTCAGCCCAGGATAGTCCTTTGGTCCGGTCAAAATAGCGGGTAAATTTGATTTTTGCGATTTTTTCCAGGCGGATGATGTCGGCATCCGTAATGGGAATATCTCCGATGTTGCAACGGGCAATGAAATCAAAATCGTCTTCCAGATCGCGGACTTTATTGACAAATTCTGTTTGCAGGTTGGGTTGGGTGTCGACATTGGCCAAACGTTTTTTCAGATATTCAATGTGGGCATCGCGGCGCAGAATTTCAAAACGGTCGCGGATTTCGTGAATACGGTTGTAAATGGTTTCGAGTTTGGTTGCCTTATCGACAATATATTCCGGTGTTGTTACTTTGCCGCAGTCATGCAGCCAAGAGGCGATATTGAGCGCATACCAGTCGTCACGACTCATTTCAAAGTCTTTTAAGGGGCCGGTATCTTCCTGAACAGCCGCCGTCGTCAACATCCGGGCAATAACGGGAACGCGCTGGCAGTGAGCTCCCGTGTAAGGTGATTTTGCATCAATGGCCCGAGCCAAAACTTCAATGAAAGATTCCAACAGCTGATTATATGCATCGTGGAATTTGCGGTTTTCCAAGACTAAGCCGATGAGGCTGCAGATTGATTGTGTGGTACGCTGGACATCCGGCGTAAAAGAGATGGTTTTGCCGTTGCTGTCATGGGCATTGAAAAACTGAGCAATGCTGATGATGTTTTTTTTGCGGTTGATAATCGGCAAAGTCAGACAGGAGACAACTCTGTAGTTATATTCCTGATCAAACCATTGAGAAATTGAGGTGTCAAAATCCGTAGAGGCATAAATGTTGGATGTGTTTATCAGTTCGTGATTCAGAGCACTTGTTTCCGCCAGAGACTTAAGTTCTTTGTTCCGCAGGTCGGGAATATAGACTGTCGGGTAAAGGGTCATATTGTCGCTGCCGTTTTTGTCAAAGCCGATGCTGTTGATGTGGCTGTATTCCAAGCTTAAAAAATCGTCATCATTGATGATATAGAGCAGGTATCCGTCGGCGTTGCTGACGGACTGGGCAAGTTCGATGATTTTTTTTACGGCAACTTTGTAATCCTTTTCTCCCAGGATGAAGTTGTTTAACTCCAACAACTCAGTTAAAGTTGCACTGTTGATAGCGGCCAATTTTTTTATTCCTCTGCTTTGACTGTTGTTTTATGTTAGCCTCATTTTGTTAATATTTATTCAATAATCAGTTTATTTTTGAAATTAAATATTCAATATCTTTCGGATCGAGTTCATCTTCTGCATTTCCGTAAGATAAAATCCGTTCAATTACTTTGTGGGCAAATGTTTTGCTGTTGTTGTTCTTCATGTCAAAGCGGATGTCTTTGATGACGTTAAGTGCGCTAAACACCGCAGGAAACATGTTTTTGGGAATGAAAGCCTTACGCAGCAGGTTGCGGATGACAAAGTCGACTTGTGTGTTAAACAGGATTTTTCTTACTTCCGTTATCGGCGTGTTTGAAAGATAGACAATTGAATATTCAAAAAATTTTAAGTCTCCCATGCAAATTGAACGTACGACCAGCGACGGTGTGAGTTTGTTGGAAGTGTACAGTTCGTGTACGAGTTCTTCAATTTGTTTGTCGGAGCTGTATTCCGCAGAAACTTTCAGCGTTGCTTTTTCTTTGACTTCTTCAACGATGTCTGAAGCAATGTTGCCGGGCAGATTGTGGGTTAAAATCAAACGTTTTTGCAATTCTTCGGACAGAGAATTAATGATTTTGCTGATGACGGTTACCGGGAGTTCCGAACGGTAGACCAGGCAGCGTTTGACATTTTCACTGTCTGAATATTTGTTGACAATAGTTTGGTAAGTGTTTTCGTAAATATTTGCCGAGTTGTTGGATATTAGTGTGATTACGACATCTTCCGGGCATTTGTCAACGATGTAAGCCGATATTTCGTTGGACAGATTATGCCGCTGGGCTACGGCCTTTTGTTTGTCGATGTTTTGGGCGTTCAGAATTTCGATTAATTCTTTATCGGTCAGGTTTTCATAATATTTGATGAAGGGAATGGAAACGCTGTTTTCGTCATTAATCAGTTTAATAACCAGATCTTGCGGAATGTTTTTGGCGCTTTTCAGGCATTCGGAAAGAATTTGCCGCACTTTAACTTCAACATCTTCCACCATGATCCGGAAGATGTCTTCAGCCAGTTTTCGTTCCGTCAGAGAAATGTTGGGCGTGTTGTAGAAAGAAGACAGCTTTTGCACCGTTGTTATTTTGTTTTCAGCGGAGCGGCTGGCCGACAGCCTGACAACATCCTCTTTTGATAATTGTTTTTTGTTTTGCATCATTTTATTCCGCTTATTACCCTACGTTAATATAATATAATAAATTTGTATAAAGTTTCATTAATTTTTTGTGACAATTCAAATTTTTGTGGATTTAAGCGACTTTTTACGGCGTTTTGAAAAGTGTTAAACGGTCAATTTTATCCAGATGATAAAAGGTTATGGTATAGTCGAGCAGCCCGGCGAAATTCGGTAAATCCGAAGCAAAAATGAGATAAGGCGCCAAAAATTTTCCGCTCAAAGGCTGTCCTTTGTTTTGCAGGGTTTGGCGCATTTGGCGAAAGTCCTCGTAATCGACGTTTGAATTGAGTTTTAAGGCATAATCTTCCATGGCCGCATATAGTGAAGGATAGATTTTTATGCGGTAGGAATCGTCTTCTTTTTCGTCTTCGGGTTTAAGTCCTTCGTTGCTGTACCAGTTGAGTTCGCGGTACAGGGCGTTTGACAAGGGCAAAAACTTTGCCTGCCCCCAGTTGGTGTTGATTGCCGCGACGGATAAAAGAAGAGACGGCGGAATGACGTCGACGTTGGTTTGAAGGCGTTTGAGCAGGACGGATGTGCGGCGGTATCCCTGAAAAGGCGTCGAAATATCATATTTTTTTGCGAAGGATTCAATTATTTTTTCATCGTCGGCATCCAATTCATCTCGTGAAAATTTGTAACGGAGGTAGCTGATTATTTTTGCCTGGTTGCCGAGATCCTCGTTTATTTTTAAAACCAGAGGCATTAATGCCATAAAAAATAATTTTTTGCGTTCTTCTGTTTTAAGGTTGTTTCCGAATGCTGCCGGAAAGTTCTCAATATATATTTGAGGATAGGTATGAACAGAGGATTGGATATAATCGTTATAGCCGGCTTGGCGAAATAAGTTTTGTATTTCTTCCGTATTGCCGATTTTTGTGAAAGAAATTTTTGCACAGGCAACAGAGCCGCTGAAAACGATTAAGCCGCAGAGCAGGAAAAAAAATGAGGCAATATGTTTAGTTTTCGTATTTTTCAACGGATTTTACTTCGGGGATGTATGTTTTAATGATTTTTTCAACACCTTCTTTTAAGGTTCGCATGGCATAAGGACAGCCGGCGCAGGTGCCTTGCATTTCTACGAAAAGTGTGCCGTTTTCGTATTTTTTGAAGACAATATCTCCGCCGTCCTGACGGACTGCCGGGCGAATCCTTGCATCCAGCAGACCGTGGATTTTTTGGATTGTTTCTTCAACGCTGTTTTTTTCTTCATTGATAACAGCTTCTCTGCCGGTGGCAAGGTAGTCCATTATTTCGGCAAGAACAAGCGGCTTCAAGTCTTCCCATGAACTTTGTTCTTCTTTGGTTACGGATATCATATCCGGTGTGATAAAAACCGACTTTATACCGCCAAGGTCAAAAATTTGTTCCGCCAAAGGCGATTTTCTGATGGTCTTTGCATCGGCGAATTCGGCGTTGCCTTTTTTTAACAAGGTTTTTCCTGGAAAAAAATTAAGAACGTTTTTGTCGGGGGTTTCCTGTGTTTCTATGAGCATTTTTAGTCCTCGGTTAGTTTTGCTGATATTTTAAAAAGAACGATGCGGGCATCAAGTATATTATAGCTCAGGCTGATTAAATGATTTGGCGCCGTCAGACTGTTTGTTTCACCGTTACGAATGAAAGCAGGGGCAAGAGCAGATGCGTTTTCCAAGGAATATAACGCTCTTGTCCATTCTTCGTAGAGACCGTTGCCGACGATTATTTCTTTATAATCGGCGCCGAGTGCTTTCAGTTCTATGTATGCCGCATAAGCTTTGCCCCGGTTGAAATAAAAAAGGTTGTCGGCTTTGTTGTCAAACCAGGCGGAGCTGAATTCTCGAATGTGTTGTTCAAGCTCTTTGTTTGATTTTTGCAAACTAGCATTTATTGTGTTTAAAACAGTTGCCAGACTGTTTTTTTCCGGCAGGTATGAAATTATTCCCTGTTCCAGCGCCTGATTATATTTTTCGAGCAACAGCAGTGCTTTACGGTATTGTTTGGCAGAAGACGGCGCCGGAAGAAATTTTCCATCGGGAGCAAACAGCCAGACCGTGCCGGGATAATGCAGCAGTTCTGCTGCCGTTTTGAGGGTGTTTTTATCTTCTTGAGCCGGAAGGGGCGGAAGGACTTTGGTTAACGCGGAAGCGAAGGTTGCTGCCGAATCCATGATTCCCAGCTGGAAGTTCGGCATATTATCCAAAAAGTAAGACGGAAAGAAAAACGGCAGTCCCGGCGTCCACAGGTTGTCGTTTACTTCCCTGTTTATGAGGAAAATTTCAGCATTGACGGCAGCGGATTGTCCGGGAGATGTTTTTTCGGGTTCGTAAGACAGTGAAGTGTCAATATTGTTGAGCAGTGCGCCACCGACGGGATAATATAAAAAAAGCACGATAGTTGCAGCAATGATAATCAGCCGTCCCCATGAGCGAAGAAAGAAAATGAACGCACTTACGGGCGTTATTTGCATCCGGGAAATTTTTCGGCGGAGTTGTGGAATTTTTTTTCTGCCGGCAGCCAATAAATTTTTAAGCATCTTTTTTTCCTTTTTTCAGAAAAATCTGCAAAATTTCGTTGTAATCAATTGCTTTTGTCAGTTTAGCCATTATGCCGAAAGTTGCAACACCCAAAATGAATAATCCGCCCAGAAGAGAAATTTTCAGGACGATGTTTTGGGTCAGCCAGTTTTTGTAGAAATTATCAAGCAGAAATTCTCCGCCGCAAAGAACGATGAACATGATCAGTGAAGATAATGTTATCATGCATATCTTTTGTTTCAATTCGGGGGAAAAATTCCAGAAACCGCGTTTGTTCAAACCAAATATATATTGTCCGAGAGAAACAAAGGCCGCCAGAGATGTGGCCGCAGCGACTCCGACATGTCCGAAAGGTTTCATGAGCAAAAGCGAGAGAATTATGTTAACACTGAAAACAACAGCGCTGTATTTGACCGGTGTTTTGGTGTCGCCGCGGGCAAAAAAATTCGGCGTCAGAGCTTTGACCAGGACATAAGCCGGTAATCCCGCCGAATAAGCTATAACCGCCCGAGCCGTCATGGTTGTTTCTTTGGCGCCGAAATTTCCATGTTGAAAGAGAATGTTGACAATCGGTTCGGCAAGGGCAATCAGCCCGAAAGCTGCCGGAATTGCAAAAAGCGCACCATATTCGACGGCGTTGTTTTGAACCCGGCGTGCTTCGTTTTTGTTGTCGGATTTTATGTGTTTTGACAGTACGGGAAGCAGGGCAACGCTGATGGCTGCTCCGATAACACCGAGCGGCAGCTGTTGCAGCCGGTTGGCATAATAAAGCCATGATATGGCACCTGTACCGACCAGAGAAACAATAATTGTGTCTACCATCATGTTTATTTGGTAAATTCCGGCACCGACAATGCCGGGGGCAATGCGCCGGAACAGAGTTTTTATTTCCGGCGAACGGCACAGGCTCAAAATGTTAAAACATGCTTTGAGTCTGACTCCGGCTTTTTTTAGAAACCATCCCAGCCAGATGATTTCTATTATTCCGGCAATGGGGACGCTGAGAGAAATGTTGTGAGCCGGAGAGGTAACAAACGGAAAATATACAAAAACGGCTCCCGTCATGAACAGATTTAAGATAACCGGTGCGGCAGCCGGAGCCGCAAAGCGGTTTAGGGCATTTAGAATTCCGGACTGAAAAGAAACAACCGATATCAAAAGCAGAAAGGGAAAGGTGATCCGCGATAAATCTATCGTCAGCTGCAGTTTTTCGGGATCTTTTATGAAGCCGGGCGCCATAAGTATAACAAGTTCGGGCATGAAAAATTCGATAATCAGCGTGAAAATTCCCAGAAAAAATATCAGGACGGAAATTGATTTTGATGCAAATTCTTCAGCTCTTTCTTCTCCCTCGGAGACCATTTTGTGAGAAAGAAGCGGAACAAAAGCACTGGTGAAAGCCCCTTCGGCAAACAGACTGCGAAACAAATTGGGAAGTTTGAATGCAACAAAAAACGCATCGGCAACACTTCCGGCACCCAAACAGGCTGCGAGAACCATATCACGTAAAAAGCCGGTGATTCTGCTGAGAAGAGTGAAACCTCCGAAAGTGGCAATTGATTTGAATAAAGACATGATGTTTGTCCTAAGGTAAGTTTTTTTTGCCGAAAATTAAGTTTTCATTATTGAATTAATCATATAATGTAATATAAATAAAGGAAAATTATCAGTTTTTTTCTTAATTTTTCTTTTTTTACAGTTGACAAAGATAAAATTAGTTGCGATAATAGACAAAAGAGAAGAACAATAATTAAAGAATTCAGGAGAAATGTTATGTCTAATCTTACGAAAGAAAATGCCGGAAAGGTGTTTGGGAAAGGAGAAACCCGGAAGTTTTTTGCCAAAGGCGGGGCTTCTATTTTGGCGACGCATGCGGTTCAGGCTGCGAATGCGCAAAAATCTTATGTCGTTAACAAACTGTTGTCTATGGGTGGACAGGATTGGAGCGGTGAATTGCATCAGGCCAGTGCGGATAAGTCATATGCCGCCAACAAAGCAATGAGCAAAGGCCAGTATCTCGGAAGCGGCGGTATGTCTTTTGTTGCACCTGAAAAAGCCCTGGAAATCGTTAATGCTGCGGAAGCCCAATATGCGGCCATCCGCTCCATGTCCGGAAAGGAAATGTAACAAAATCGGACGGCATGTTTGTCGAGACATAACTTTTATTGGTTTTACAGCCGGTGCGTTGAAATGAATGCGCCGGTATTTTTTTGTATAAAAAATCGGACGCCGGGGAATCCGGAGTCCGATAAAAGTCAGTTATTCAGAAGAGCAAGTCGTTTTGGGCGCTGTTTTTATTGAGTAAAAAGCAAACAACCATACGAGAGCATATATGCCGCCGAACCATAAGTTCCAGCAGGATAACAAAATACATACCGCCAGGATCATAAGCAGAAGAAGCGTTGAGTAAACTGCTTTCCGGACGATTAAAGCCACATTCCGCGGGATGCCGGCTTGTTGAAAGACTGATTTTTGTGTTTTCATAATTATTTGTATTTAATAAGTTTACTCTTCTAATTTATCGGAAATTGGACAAAAGTCAATAATGTTTTTTTTGAAAAGTGCAAAAAACAGGTCATATTTAAATCAGTGCGGCAATCTCTGCACGGAGGATGTCTATCCCGGAGCCTTTGACAGAACTGGTAATGATAATGTCTGTATAGGCGGCGGCATGTTTTTTTATTTCTTCTTCAAGCTTTTTTTTCTGTTGTTCTTGTTCTTTCGAACTTGTTTTATCTGCTTTGGTCATGATTATCTGATAAGTGACGGCGGCTTTATCCAGCATTTCCATGATTTCGAGATCGCTTTTTTTCAGTCCGCGACGGGAATCGACAAGCAAAAAAACTCTTTTCAGGTTTACTCTGCCGCGAAGGTAGTCGAAAATGAGTTTTTGCCATTGCCGGACAAGTTTTTCGGGAGCTTCGGCATAGCCGTATCCGGGCAGGTCGACGATGTGCAGCCGGTCATCAAGATTAAAAAAATTCAGCTGTTGTGTGCGTCCCGGCGTGTTAGAGGCTTTTGCCAGTTTTTTTTGGTTGAAAAGGGCATTGATAATGCTTGATTTTCCGACATTTGAGCGACCTGCAAAAGCAATTTCCGCCAGTTTGTCTGTCGGCAGCTGCGATAAATCGGCAACGCTGAGCATAAAGCTGATTTTTTTGCGGAATAATTCCGCGGCGTTTTTTAATTCCGTTTCATTAAATTTATCACAGCCGCCGTTCATTTTATATTCCGTTCTTTTTCATGATGGCTTTTTGCTGGATGATGGACAAAATGTTGCTTAATGTCCAGTAGATGACCAGTCCTGAGGCAAAATGGCCGAGCATGAAGGTGAAAATAAGCGGCAGTAAGGCAAACATGCGCGCCTGATCTTTGCTGGTCGGTGCCGGGTTCAGTTTTTGTTGGATGTACATGGTTATACCCATGATAATCGGCCAGACGCCGATGTCGAGCAGAACGGGAACCGGCAGGTGCGTGATGACGGAAAGCGTGAGCGGATCCGGTGCTGAAAGATCTTTAATCCAGCCGATAAAAGGAGCATGACGGATTTCAATGGCTATGTTGAGTACTTTATATAATGAGAAAAATACCGGAATTTGAATTAACAGCGGCAGGCAGCCGGCGGCCGGATTGATTTTTTCTTTGCGGTATAAAGCCATGGTTTCCTGCTGGAGTTTCATTTTGTCATCGCCATAGCGTTCCTGCAGGGTTTTTATTTTCGGCTGCAGTTTTTTCATTTTGGACATGCTTTCGTATGATTTGTTGGCAATGGGGAACATGACCAGCCGGAGAAGCGCTGCAAACAGCAGAATCGCCCAACCCATGTTTCCGATGAAGTTATATAAAAAGTCCAAAATGTAGAAAAAAGGTTTGGTCAAAAAGTAGTACCAGCCGAAGTCGACGGCAAGGTCAAATTTGGGAATGTTCAACTGTCCGGCATATTTATCCAGAAGTTTGATTTCTTTGGCACCTGCAAACATTTTGACGCTGTATGTGCCGGCAGAACCTGCTGCGATGTTTAACGGTTGTCCGAGAAAATCAACCTGATAGCTGCTGCCGTCCGTATTGCGGTATTTTACGGTTGTTTCCTGCTGGTTGTCTAAAATGAAAGCACTGAACCAGTAGCGGTCGGAGAATCCGGCCCAACCGCCGCTGGTGTGAAATTCTTTTTGTTCGCCCTTGTCCAGATCGTTATATTTTTCTTCTTGCAGCGTTTCGTTTAAAACACCGGTCATTCCTTCATGAACCACGCTTGCAGACGATGTTTCGAAATCTCCGGTGCGGCTGATGAGGCCGTAAGGGTACAGGGTGATATTCTGTCTGCCGTTGTTTTCAACCGTGTCGCTGATGGTGAACATATAATTTTCATCAAGCGTTATTTTTCTGATGAATCTTAATCCTTTGCCGTTGTTCCATTCCAATATCAGGGGCGTTTCGGGCGAAAGTCCGGCGCTTTTTGATGTCCATAAGGTTTTGCCCGAAGGAAGCGGTGTGGAATCCGAACCTGAGAGCCAGCCGAATTCGGCATAATAAGGGTGAGCTGTTTGCGCCGGGCTGAGCAGTTCAATATTTTTGCTGTCGGGAGACAGGGTTTGTTTGTATTTATCCAGTACGATGTCGTCAAACCGGGCGCCTTGCAGGCGAATGCTGCCGGAAATGACATTGTTTTTTATGGCAATGCGCGGGTTTTGCGCCAAAGCTTGTTCGGTCGTGAGCTGTTTTTTTTCAGCGGCTTTTTCAGCCGGGGCAGGTTTGATTTCTGTTTTTGAAAGGAGAGCTTCTTCAGCGATTTTTTCTTTTACCGCGGTTGTTTCCGCAGCAGGTTCAGGAGCAGCCGGAAACAACAGATTTGTGGCATAAATGACCACTATTGATAAAATAACGGCAAGATAAAGGCCTTTGGTATCTTCTTTCATTTTTTCTCCTATGACAACCTCTGCGGTTGGATGTTAAAATGTTATAAGCATGTTGCAAAATTTAATCTATATTTTGTTGAAAGGCAAGGTGTTATGTGCGGTTATGCCTGTTTTTTGTTGTTTGTTTTCGGCGGAACGGGGTCGTATCCTGAACCGCCCCAGGGATGACAACGCAGAATCCTTTTTATTCCCAGCCATGTTCCCTTGAAAACACCATGAATTTGCACGGCTTCCAGCATATAGCGGGAACAGGTCGGGCGATAGCGGCAAACTCCCGGAAACAGCGGGGAAATAAAAAACTGATAGAATTTAATCAGCAAAATTAGAAGAAATTTTAGCGGGTTGGTCATTTGTTTCCTTCATGTCTGAATTTCCGATGGTTTCTTTTTGGATTTTTTTCAATCCCCAAACTATATCTTTTGTTAGTTTTTTGAAAGGGCAGCCGGCTGTGTTGTAACGACCGATGAGAACATAAGAATATCCCGGGACGGCGTGTTTGGGAAAAGATTCTCTGACGGCGGCTCTCATCCGGCGGCGGGTGCGGTTGCGGATATGCGCTTTGCCGATTTTTTTTGTGGTGGTATAACCGACGAAAATGCTTTTGTCTTCAGGACATAAATTTTGAGCCGCCTGCAAAATGACCGTCGATGTTACCATTTTCAGTCCTTTTTGGGCGACTCTCACAAAATCTTTACGCTTTTTCAGTGTTAAAATTTCCATGAGCCGGGACAGCCTTATGCGGAAATTTTGGCACGTCCTCTTGCGCGGCGGGCTGCTAATACTTTGCGGCCGTTTTTGGTTGCCATGCGGGCGCGAAACCCGTGGCGGCGCGATCTTACCAATTTGCTTGGCTGATATGTACGTTTCATTTCATTTCTCCGGTTAAATGCGAATCTGAAGATTCTGTTATTATTAATTATTTCAGCCTTATTAAAGGCCTCGGAACGGCTCGTTTATAATGGGAAAATTATTTTCTGTCAAGCTTAAAAAAACTCCGGCTTGAAGCCGGAGTTGGAAGATTGTTTTATTTTCTGTCGCCAAACAAGCGCAGCAGCGAAAGAAACAGGTTGATGAAATCAAGATAAAGTTCCAACGCTCCCGCAACGGCGATTTTGTTCATGGTTTCCATATCGCTGCCATGGACGTACATTTCTTTGATTTTCTGGGTGTCATATGCCGTCAGTCCGACAAAAATCAGGACGGAAAGCACCGAGATAGCCAGACTGGCCGTAGAGCTGCCGATGAAAATGTTGACAATGGAAGCGATGATGATGCCGATTAAAGCCATCATGCAGAAAGAACCGATTTTGGTTAAATCTTTTTTGGAGGTATAGCCGTAGATGCTCATGGCGCCGAAAGTGGCTGCCGTAACCAAAAAGACGCGGGCAACACTCGCCCCCGTATACAGGGAGACCGTCGGTGTGATGCTGATGCCCATAACGGCGGAAAAAATCCAGAAAACAGTCTGGGCTTTAGCAGCGCTTCCGTTGCGGATGACGGAAGAAAAGTAAAAAGCCATGGCAATCGGCGCAAAAAGAACAATCCAGCCCAATACGGTTAAGGAAACATAATTTCCCTGAACGGTAAAAAACATGTTCCTTAAAGCCGGGACAGCCATAACCAGATAGGAGGCCAGCGCCGTAACAACCAGTCCGCCGGCCATAAAATTGTAGACTTTACGCAGATATTCCCGCAAATCAGCTTCAATGATAACAGTTTGAATCGGACGGGAAGAGGTTTGAACTTCGTTTTCGATCATTATCGAATCTCCTTTATGTGATGTAACTAAAAATAATATAGGGATGATTATGCTTAAAATCAATATAATAATAGCGGATGTGAAAAGACATAATACTTGACTTTTGTCTAATTTTGTGTTTAATTAATTGTTAATGTTTAATATTATTAAAAACTATAATTATGGAGGAGTTTTATTATTTTGACAGGGAGGATGCGTTGTCGCCCTGTTTCAGATTAGAAAATGTTTGTTTTCGGCGAAGGTCTTTTTTGAAAAGATTGTTTGAGCGATTTTCAAATTGCTTTTTTTGCGAGGTGGCTTACAGCGACGGATTGGTCAGCCGGCTGGTTGAA
Organism: uncultured Pseudomonadota bacterium; assembly: GCA_949289935.1. Lineage (GTDB taxonomy): Bacteria > Pseudomonadota > Alphaproteobacteria > RF32 > CAG-239 > HGM16780. The sequence continues at coordinate 86,213 of CASEQD010000002.1, forward strand.
GACCGTTATGGAAGGACACCGGTCGGAATAGTTTGGAATGGCTGGCTTATTTTGGGAAAGGAAGCTCCGCAAAAAATGACGTGGTCTGAAGGTTTGAAGTTTTGCGCTGCCATAAAAGTGCAGGGTAAAGGGTGTCAGATGTGTCCTCGTTCTGAGAGAGGAAGTCTGTATGATTATTACGAACAGATTAATCAGTTGTTGTGTGATTTGGAATTGGAACCGTTTCAAGGAGCGGATTATTTTTGTCAGGATCTTAATAATCTGAGTGTTGCTTACTGTCTTAAAGGTAGCTACTATATGAGTGTTGAGTTACGTATTCGTCCGATGGTTCGGCTATTTTGACAGAAGGTTCATTTATTTCGAAAGTGAAAAAATACTGCCCTGATTTTTGTTCAGGGCAGTATTTTTATTTGTAGCGGTAGAGGTCTTTGCCATGCTCTTTGAGCCAGCGTTCGCCTTTTTCGCTTCCCGGGCAGAGTTTTTCGACGCAGGCCCAGAAATCAGCGGAATGGTCGGGGTGCCGCAGATGAGAAACTTCATGCGCCATAAGATAATTGATGACAAAATCCGGCGCCAGAGCAATGCGCCAGCTGTAATTGATGTTTTGCAAGGTGGAGCAGCTGCCCCAACGGGATTTTGTATCTTTTATGGTTACGCCGTTAATGGTTTCTCCCAGTTTTTTTGCGTATTTGCGGGAACGTTTCAGAAACTCGCTCTGTGCTTTCTTTTTGATGAAGTCTTTTACCCGGCGGTGCAGAAACTCCGGTTCGCCGGAAACAAGCAGCCGGTTTCCCTCCAGTTTGGCGCCGAGGCGGCGTTCCGGAGCATGGGTGATGATTATTTCGTTGCCGAAGAGGCTGATGGTTTCACCATTTTCAAAAGGTTTGCTTTGGGGCAGACGACTGAGAGAATCGTCAATCCATGTTTTGTGCGCCAAAACAAAAGCTACGGCCTTTTTTTGCGGGCAATAGCGCGGAACGGACAAAACCGGCATGTGTTCTTTGGCATCAATCCGCAGAGTGAGTTTTTTTGCACGGGGGGATTTTATGATTTTTATCGGGAATCCCACATTTTGCGCGATATTATAAGTCTTTCCAGTCAACAATGTAATTTTCATAATCTTGAATTCCGGTTTCAGAAATAACGGGACGGTTTTGCAGGGACATATGCGCCTGGTGAACAGAATCTGTTCTGCCACTGACGAGCGGATGCCATTCGGGCAGGTCAAAGCCGTTGTCCAGCAGCCAGTAGGCGCAGGTTTTCGGCAGCCAGCGCGGTTTTTCGCGAATGGCGCGCAAGTCGATGTCGCGGCAGTCGGGGACTTTTTCAAAGCGGTGCGGGTAGATTTTGCACAGACAGGTTTTGCAGTCCAGAAAGCGGCAATGGGTGTTGGTGAATTTTATTTTTCCTTTGATTTCGAGCTTGTTCAGGCAACACTTGCCACAGCCGTCGCAGAGCAGTTCCCACTCGGTTTTGTTCATTTGTTCAAGTTTTTTTTTGCGCCAGAATTCCGGTTCAACCTTGTTTTTAATGTCGGTAAAACGCTTTTCCGGGGAAAAATCCGGCTCTATGGCATATTCTTGTTTGTTCATTATAAGTCATCCCAATCGACGATGTGGTCTTCCCATTTTTCTTCCGGCACCTGTTCTTGTGAAACGCAGCGGCCGCGAATCGATTTGAATGGTGCCGGCGGACGCTTTTCAACCAGGCGGCGGTAAGCACAGCTGTCCGGCATCCAGGAAATTTTATCGACATTGTCGGGCGTTAATTTCAAACATTCCGGTACAAGGTTGCTGCGTTGGTTATAAACCGTGCAACAGCATTTTTCCGAATCGAAATAGCGGCAAACAATGTCGGTGTAGAAAATTTTTCCGCTGTCTTCGTCTTCAAGTTTCAGCAAGCAGCATTTGCCACAGCGGGTGCAAATGTTTTCCCATTCTTCTTCGGTGTAATCTTCCAGTCTTTTTTTCACGCGGTTTCCTTTTGTTTATTTTTTTGTAATGATGTTTGTGCTACCATAACATTAAATTGATTAAGGAGAAACAAAAATGTTTAAATGGCTGGCTGATATGATTGTTAAAACCCCGGTGCAGGGGACTTGCAGCTGTTGTGAAGGCAAAAAAGAACAACTCAGGAAAATGCAGGCGGCGATTTTAGGGCAGAACGAATCGGATTTTGGGGAAGAAAAAGGCGTTTGTTCCTGCGGGGAAAATTGTTCGGGGAACGGTTCAGGTTCTTTGTCGGAAAATATGCCGGAAGCACAGGGCGGAATTCCGTTCGGCGCCCGTTTTTCATCGGCTTTTTATTCGGCCAGTTATCATTTTGACGAAAGTTCCGGCCGATACAGCCGCGCGGTTCAGTATCAAGCAGCAGATGCGTCCGGCAATGAGGCAGAGCGCTCTGACGGCCGTGAGCAGCATGATGATGAAAATCAGCAGCGTGTTGGTGATGTTTCGCAATAGTTTCATTGCGGTTATCCGATTTGATCCGGCAGGTTTTCTTCCCGGGCAAGATTACCGAACTGGGTGAATTCGCCGTTCCAGAACAGTTGTACGGTTCCGGTGGGGCCGTGGCGCTGTTTGCCGATGATGACCTCGCCGAGGTTTTCGGTTTGACGGATGCGGGTTTCCCATGCTTCCAGCCGGTTTTGGAAGTGTTCTTCCGTTTCGCCCGCCCGTATTTTCGGTTCTTCGTTTTTAATGTAATAATTTTCACGGAAAACAAACATGACAATGTCGGCATCTTGTTCGATGGAGCCGGATTCTCGGAGGTCTGACATAATCGGACGTTTATCGTCGCGTTGTTCAACGCCGCGGCTCAGCTGTGAAAGCGCAATAACCGGGATGTTTAATTCTTTGGCCAGCATTTTTAAACCTCGGGAGATTTCGGAAAGTTCCTGAACACGATTGCCTTCCGAACGTTTGCTTCCGCTTCCGCTGATGAGCTGGATGTAGTCGATGACGATTAAGCCCAGGCCTTTGTTTCGTTTCAGACGACGGGCGCGGGTGCGGATGGTGTTGACGTTAACTCCGGGGGAATCATCAATGTACAACGGAATGTTTTCCAATTCACGAACTCCGGCGGCAATGCGGATGAATTCGGATTCGTTTAATTCTCCGGTGCGCATTTTGTGGCTGGGCGTTTGTGTAACGGTTGAAAGTATGCGGCTGGCCAGCTGGTCGGCCGACATTTCCAAAGAAAAAAAGGCAACGCCTTTGTTTTTGGGGTCGATGTTTTTATCGCGACTCATAAATTCGGCCACATTGTAAGCAATATTGGTGGCAAGAGCCGTTTTTCCCATAGCCGGACGGCCGGCCAGAATGATCAGGTCGGAATTGTTCAGGCCGCCGGTTTTGTTGTCCAGAGCGTCGAGTCCCGTTGGCAATCCGGAGAGCTTTCCTTCTTTTTGATAGGCTTGTTCTATTAAAGACAGAGAGGAGGTCAGGGCATCGCCGAAAGAGACAAATCCGCCTTGGATGTCTCCCTGGTTGGATAGTTCGAAAAGTTTTTTTTCGGCCAGCTCTATCTGGCTGTTGGCGTCGGAATCCATGTCTTCGGTCATGGCTGCGTTGACAATTTCATAGCCGGTGGCGATGAGTTCGCGACGCAGATATTTGTCATAAATGAATTGTCCGTAATATTCAACATTGGTCAGAGGCGAGGCAGAATCGGCCAGCTTAATAAGATATTTATGTCCTCCGACTTCATTCAGGCTTCCTTCCTGTTCAAAATAGTTTTTCAGAGTGATGACATCGGCAATGTGGCCGCGCTGGATGAGCTTTGAAATGATTTCGAAAATTTTGGCATGGACGGAATCGGCAAAATGAAAAGGACGGAGATATTCCGAGACTTTTTCAAAAGCTTTGTTATTGACGAGAATCGCCCCTAAAAGAGCCTGTTCGGCTTCCAGATTCTGAGGAAGAAGGGCGGGATCAATCGTATTGTCCATGGTTTTGAATCCTTGCGTTACGTATCGGCTCATTTATAGCTTAATTTTTGCGAAATACAAGGTAAAATGTACGGGCGAATGTTTTATCTTTGTGGATAACGGGGATAAAAAAAAGGCTCCTTATTTGAAAGGAGCCCTAGCGCAAAGCCTCAGACTATGCTTTTGTGATTTGTTTTTTTATTTTGAGGGCTTCTTTGCTTAATTTTGCATTGGAAGTAGATTCCAAATAAGCATCCAGACCACCGTTGTGTTCAATGGAGCGCAATGTTTTTGAACAGATTTTAAGTTTAAAAATCTTTCCAAGTTTTTCGCTGAGCAGAGAAACAACCTGAAGATTCGGCAAAAAACGACGGCGGGTTTTGTTGTTGGCATGGCTGACATTGTTGCCGCTCATAACGCCTGTGCCGGTAATATCACATTTTTTAGACATATTAAATTATCCTTATATTTCAATCAAAACATAAACTCGTTGCCTTTTAATAGACGCAAAAAGCTTCTGAGTCAAGAAAAAAATGAGCAGAACAGATATTTGAGACGTTAAAATAGCGGGATATTAAAAAAGCATTAAGCTTTTGGGCTTAATGCTTTTTTATTTACCGGAGAAATTATTTTTCCACGCTGTGAGGCAGATTTCCCCGCAGTTGCCGGATTAGATCAAAAATGTAATCGGCGGCGGGGCGTTTGCTTCCGTTCTTTTCCCGGTATAAATGTTTTAAGGCTTCTTCGCTGAAGCCGTGTCCGGTTTCGTAGCTGCGGACAAGTTCTTTTGCCTGGCGGCATTTCTCTCTGCTGCAAACGTTTTTCAGATGTCTTCCGGGAAGCTTGGTATCGTTGTTTTGCAGAAATGTGCAAATCCGATACAACAGAATAGCTTCGGAATCGGGGGTCAGGGCGTTTTCAGCAGTGTAAATCTGAATTTGTACAAAATTTGCCGTGGCGACGAAAGTTTGTTCGTCTTTGTTTAATAATTTTTCCATAACATATTAATTTGGTTAATAATAAATTTTCGAATGTATCTTAACAACAAATATTAATTTTGTCCAGTCATTTTTTTCTTGAGTATTTTGTAAAATTACGTTAAAAAGATTTTGTTTGGGTACCCGTAGCTCAGTTGGATAGAGTATCGGCCTCCGACGCCGAGGGTCATGGGTTCGAATCCCTTCGGGTACGCCATTGTAAAAAACGCCCCTTTGTGAACTGTCCCCGGAAAGTTGGACAGTTCATGTGGGGCGTTTTTGTTGGGGCTTTCCGGAGGATTTATTGTTAAAAAGCGGATATAGGTAATAAAAATATTTGTTTTTTTGTTTTTTTTGCTTGCATTTAATTTTTTTTATGATAATTATTCTTTTGTCTTATGTAATGCGGGTATAGCTCAGGGGTAGAGCGCAACCTTGCCAAGGTTGATGTCGTGGGTCCGAATCCCATTGCCCGCTCCAATTTTGTAAGAAATAAAAAGTGTGTTTTGGAGAGGAGGTTTGTTCCTCTCTTTTTATTGTCAGAACTTGTAAGAGATTTTTGTTTGTGGTGGGAAAGTCGGAAAATCTCGGAGAGATGGCAGAGTGGTCGAATGCGGTTGACTCGAAATCAATTGTGCGCGTAAGCGTACCGGGGGTTCAAATCCCTCTCTCTCCGCCATTTTGATTAAAAAGACGCTCGTTTGCAGCGTCTTTTTTCGTATCTGGCGGAAATGCGGGCTTTGCGAGCGGTTGACTCCGCCGAAATGACTATGGTAAGCTCGTTTTATGTTAGAAAATGCGAAATTTAAGACCGTTACATACTTTGCCGACTTTTGCAAAGTCACTTCAGCGAGATAATATTTGTTTTATTGTAGCTAGTTCAAAATTTGAATCAGGAATTTCAAGTTGTTGAAGTTTATTTCTTTTTATTTCTTTATCCTCATCGTCATAAAAAGAAACAAACCATTTTGCGTCGTTGTCAGCACTGTGCTTTACTGTCCTAAAATAACCAATATCAATATCTGAAATTGAATGCCCTAAAATGTAGATTGTATCTGTTGAGATTAAATTATCAAAAAATTCATGATTATTGGATATTATGTGTTTTACATCTTTATAAACACTGTTTTGAACAGTTTCAAAAGCTCGAATACCAGCGATATCTTCATATATATCATCTTCTGTTTGTTTAGGAAATTCACACAATGTATTGTGCCCCATTACCAAATTTTCCTCAGACCATTTTCCATGGACATATAAAATTTGTTGAGGCTGTATATTATATGTTTTTTCTAAAGTATTTGTGTAATTAAAACAAAGGAATTTATCACTAGAAGATAATAGTATATTATAAAGAGGCAGGCATGGTGTTTGGTGAATAAAATTAATCCATTTAGGTAAATATTTTTTGAATATCCTACAAAATGAATAATTATCATCAATGGCTATTTCTTGGTTATGATAATCTCTGCTACGAAAATCATCGTCACCATAGGAAACATTTAATTTTCGGTATTCTTCCAGTTCATCTTGAACAATTTCAGGTTGAAACATTAAGTCAAGAGCGTGCTCAATATCAGACCATAGCTGACTATTTTTTTCCATATAGTAGTCAAAAGCGGAAAAAGCTTTTTCTTCAAAATTTTTAATAATTAATTGAATTTTTGTGTCATTACTACTTCTTAAGAATTTTGCAAAATCTGTATACTTTGTTTTTCTGTTATGAGCCAAATCAAAACCATTGCCAATTATATAAAGCTTAGACATTAAAGTTCCTATCCATTAATAAACCTTTCTTGTTTTTCGAAAATATCATATTTAGAAGCTATTTCAAATAGTTTTTGCAGGTTGACGGTTAGAGAACCATCAAGAATCTGGTTGACTATTCTTGGCGAGAGATAAGCAAGGTTTAGGTATTTATAAATTGTGCGTTTGGAGATGTGTTCTTGCTTGGCGATGTCATCGGTTGCCATACCGTTTTCGTAAAGTTTTTTATATCGCCAAGCGTAGGCGAAGGCTCTAACGATGAGGCGGTTGTTGTCATTGATGCTCATCAGTCCGACCTTTCCGGCATTATAGACATTGCTTGACAGCCCGCGGTTGATGACCACTTGTTTTTCATAGATGATTTGATTGTTGGCATTATCAGCAATAAACTCCAGCGGGTTGTTGCTTTCATTCAGCGAATCGCCGGTATAGGCCGAGAGGATTATCGGATCGGTATTAAAGAAGAAGGTCAGGCGATCTTTTTGATAGATGATTTTGTTAATGAAGTTGCGGATAAAATTGCGTTGTGCGAAATAGTCCATATCGTTAAAGTTTATCAGCTTTAGAGCCATTGCGCTGTCTTTGTTTAAGCCATTGAGATTGCCGTTAAGAATCTCAATAATGGCATCTTTGGCGAGCTTATCAATTTGCTCCGTGGGTAAGAACAAGCCCTTAATAGAATAGTAATGTCGTTTGGTGGCTTTCTTTTTGCTGTTAGCTTGATTGGTAAAAATAGTGCCATTGGCATCAAATAACTTGCCGGTCAGCAGGTTATTGTTTCGGTTCCTTGTATGATTGCCGCAGTTGTCATTTTCTTTGAGCTTGGCTTGTACCTTTTCCCACAAATCTTTTGATATGATAGCCTCATGCTGTCCTTTGAATGCTTGTCCGGTGCGTTTATTTTCAATCATGCCGAGGTATAATTTTTCATGTAGTAAGCGGTGGAGTGCGGATATTTTAAAAGGTTTGCCGCCCCTCTGTTCGCCTTTGTTGGTTATCCAGCCTTTATGTTTGAAGCCTTTAATTTCAGCAAATTTTTCAAGTTCTGCCAGCGAGTCGCATTGCAGATAGCCTTCAAAAATGCTGCGTATCTGTTCGGCTTCGACCGGATTAATGACTAGTTTTTTATCTTTAATATCGTAACCAAGTTTGGGAACACCGCCCGTCCATAGGCCTTTGGCTTTACTGGCACGGATTTTGTCACGGACACGTTCTGATGATACCTCTCGCTCGAATTGTGCAAATGACAGCAGCATATTTAAGGTCAACTTGCCCATGGAGGTTGATGTATCAAAAGCCTGAGTAATTGAAACAAAACTGCAGCCATATTTATCAAATTCTTTCATCATATTGTGGAAATCCATGATGGAGCGTGATAAGCGGTCAACCTTGTAAACCACCACCGTTTGAATTAACCCCCGGCGGATATCCTCTAACATCTGTTTTAATGCCGGACGTTCCATGGTGCCGCCGGAGATGCCGCCATCGGTGTAGGTTTTGAAATATTCCCAGTTGTTAAAGGCTTGAGACATAATATAACTGCGGCAGGCGTCTTCCTGATTATGCAAGGAGTTAAACTCAAGTTCCAAGCCTTTTTCGGTAGATTTACGGACATAAACCGCACAATTTACTCTAACCATGAGCCGCCTCCTTTAATACCCGTTTGTTATTTAATCCGAAGAAGTCATAACCGGAGACCTTTATGCCGCAGATTTCTTTGGCTGTAGCGGATAAGGTTTTATAATGCTGTCCGTTGTAGATAAAATCGTTGGCTTCCGCGATAGTGACTTTATATTGCCGACCAAGATAGGTCTTAATGATTTCGGTACCGGGATGCAGGTTGTATTTGGTCTTATAAACCTTAACTATACACTCATCGGGGTTTTCGGCATATTTTTCCAGCTTAGTCAGGTGCTTGCGTTCAATTTTAAGATTGGCATTTTCGCAGGCGATATAATACCATAGCGCGCGGAACTGTCGTTCATAGGGACTGTTATGATACCGCGCCCATAGTTCAGCTTGTTTCTGGTGATTTAGCTTTTTTAATTCTTTAGTGCTTTTCGGCAGATAAATCTTCTTTCTCATCAGTCAACTCCTTGTTTTAGCGTATTTTGTAAGTTCAGTAACGCTTACATGAGACAAGAAGTCAACTCTAATAGATAGCTTAGACAAAAAACAAGATGTGTAAAAGCTGGTGTCACACGAAAGAGCTTGCTTCTAATACATTGTAAATAAATAAAAATTTTTTGTATACTATATACCACGTTTTTCTGAAGAGGAAAAAGCCTTGTTTAGACAAAAAAGTAAGGAGTAAATCATGTTTAACAAGCATATAAAAATTGAATATACAGCCTTGGAAAATCTTAACCCTTATAAAGGAAATCCTAAGGTTCATGATGAGAAACAAATTCAGCAAATCGCTAAATCGATTGAGCGTTTTGGTTTTAATAATCCCATTTTGATTGATGAAAAATCAGAGGTAATTGCCGGTCATGGTCGTCTGTTGGCCGCAAGGCTGTTGAAACTGGAAGCAGTTCCGGTAGTTCGTCTCATACATCTTTCTGAAGCGGAAAAACGGGCTTATCGCATAGCAGACAATAAATTATCGGAGAATGGTCGATGGGATACGGATTTGTTGAAGCTGGAATTTTCAGAAATTGAGAAACTGGCTCTGAATCTAGAAGATGAATTGAATCTGGATATTACCGGGTTTGATTTTAAGGAGATAGATGTTCTTTTGGCCGATAATAAACCTAACGAAAAAGCGGATGAAAAACTTAATTCCGTTCCGTATGTGCCTGAAAATGAAATAGTCAGTCAACACGGCGATGTCTGGCTTCTGGGAAAACACAAAATTATTTGCGGAGATTCATTGCAAGAGGAAACATATCAGCGTTTGTTTGAAGAGGTTAAAGCCAATATGGTTTTTATTGATCCGCCGTACAATGTTAAAATTCAAGGACATGTTTGCGGCGCAGGTCAAACGAAGCATAAAGAGTTTGCTTTTGGTTCCGGCGAGATGAATGAGGCTGAATTTATTTCGTTTTTGAAAACATCAATGGCGAATATAGCCAAATATTCTGCTGAAAATTCCATTCATTATGTTTGCATGGATTGGCGGCATATATACGAGCTGCTTTCAGCGGCGAGGGATATTTATCCTAAAATGCTGAATATGGTGGTTTGGTGCAAGAAAAACGGCGGAATGGGAAGTTTTTACCGTTCGCAGCATGAGCTGATTTTCGTTTTTCAGCATGGCAAAGGTTCTCATGTTAATAATGTGGAGTTAGGCAAGCATGGGCGCTATCGGACGAATATCTGGCACTATGCCGGTGTTAACAGTTTTGGTTCCGAACAGAAAAATCTTAAAATGCATCCAACCGTTAAGCCTGTGGAATTAGTCCGCGATGCGATTTTGGATGCTTCTAAACGCGGCGATATTGTGCTGGATGCGTTTCTCGGCAGCGGAACAACGCTGATTGCGGCGGAAAAGGCCGGACGCGTTTGTTATGGAATCGAATATGAGCCCTTGTATACCGACACAATTATCCGCCGATACCATGAACTGACCGGAAATTTGGCCATTCATCAAAGTTCGCAAAAATCATATGAGCAATTATTGCAAGAAAAATTGGAGAGAAACAATGAATGAAAGCGGTTATAAAAATCCGCCCAAACATTCGCGATTTCAGAAGAGGTGTTCGGGTAATCCGGCTGGGAGGCCGAAAGGAAGCAAAAACACGCTGAAACTTCTGGATGCTGTTTTGGAACAGAAAATCAAAATCCAGCAAGAGGGCAAAACCATCAGTATTACCAAAAAGCAGGCAATGCTGATGCAATTGGTCAATGCTGCGGTAAAAGGCGAGATTAAGGCCATTGCGGCGCTTTTCCCGTATATGATACAGCTAGACATGAAAGAAGAGCAATCTTTAGAAACAAGCAAATTGTCTCTAAGCGATGAAGAAATTTTACAACAATTTTTAGAACAAAATAAACAGGAGAGCCAAAATGACTAATAAAAATCTGGTTAAAAATGCGATATTACGCCAAAGTTTTTCAAGCTTTGTACAGAAGTGTTTTTATGAATTAAACCCATCAGAAACATTTATAAAAGGCATGTATATAGACTTATTATGCGATCAAATCCAAAATATGATTGAGGGAAAAAATCAGAAATTGATAATCAATCTTCCTCCAAGATATTTAAAATCGGTCATATGTTCTATAGCTTTGCCTGCGTTTATTTTAGGGCATAATCCGTCAGCCAAAATTATGTGTATCAGCTATGGTGAGGAGTTGGCTTCCGACTTAGCGGCAGATTGCAAGTGCGTTATGGAGGCGGACTGGTATAAAGTCCTTTTTCCTGAGACGAGAATCCGGGCAGATAAAAGATCTATTATGGATTTTGAAACGACAAAACACGGTGGACGGTTTGCAACGACAATTTCAGGAGCGGTCACAGGTCGTGGTGCAGACTGGATTATTATAGATGATCCGCTAAAATCAGGCGATGCCTTTTCTGATATACAGAGAGAAAAAGTTAATGAACTCTATGGAAATTCCGTCATCTCCAGACTTAATGATAAAAATACAGGAAGAATACTTGTGATAATGCAACGTTTACATATGCATGATTTATCTGGTTTTCTGTTTGAAAACGATCCTGATTTTAAATCTGTTGTTTTGTCTTTAGTTGCGGAACAAGATGAAAAATGGCAAATAAAAAATCATATTACCGGACAGATAACTATATATGAGCGAAAAAAAGGCGAATTATTGCATCCCCAAAGAGAAGGAGAGCGTATTGTGGATAGTTATAAAAATTCGATGGGAAGCTTTGCTTTCTCAGCACAATACCAACAAAACCCTATATCGGTTGGCAGTGGTATAATAAAACCTGAATGGCTTAAATACTATACCTATCCAGGAAGATTGGATAGGGTTCTTCTATCTTGGGATACAGCGGCAAAAACCAATGACAATTGCGCATACTCTGCTTGTGTTGTTGTCGGATTAGGAAATGATAATAAGTATTATTTGCTTGAAGTTATCCGGGAAACGTTGGAATTTCCAGATTTAGTAACGAAGGTTGAAACTGTGCATCAAAAATTTGAAGAAATATTTTATAATCGGACGATAACTCTTATTGAAAATGAATCTTCCGGTATTCAGCTCTATCAAATGTTGAGAAATAAAATATCGAATATAAGACCCTGTTCTTGCCATCGCTCGAAGGAGCAACGATTTAATATCGTCAGCCTGAAAATCGAAAGAGGGGAATTGTTATTACCGACTGAATACAAAGATTGGTTTAATGATTTTAAGAAAGAGCTGTTAGCTTTCCCTTATTCTTCTTTTAAGGATCAATGTGATGCGCTGAGTCAGGCTTTAAACTACTGCAATGAGAATAATATTCAAGCAACGCCCCAAATGGCGTTATGCTCCAGAGGAACAGGCTATGGACATGCCGATAGCAGCCATCTTGCCGCAAGATATGAGCCCCAAAAATATATTTTCGGAGGAAAGTTCAGATAAGCAGTTTTTAGAACTTACTTGCTGGTTAGTGTGTAATTATCTATGAAACTTAATAGAGAAACGAGTTGTTTTTCATCCATAAAATCTAATTTACGGATGATTTTTTCTTTAGTTTCTTGAAGATAAGGAGAATTATCTTTTAAGGAAGCGGTAATATCAATATCCAAAACATAAAGCAGCTTGTATAGGCTGTAAGAACGTGGATTTTGTTTTTGATTCTCTATCAAATTGATGGAAGAATAATCCATTTCGCTTAATTCTGATAATTTTTCGCTGGAAAGTTTTTTAGCCTGACGATTCTTTCGAATGGAATCGCTAACCAGCCTTAAAAACTCTTTTTCATTAAGCATGCTTCACCCCTTAAAAATATATTGGGATGATACAATAGCTTTTTTGATAAAAGTATTGTGATAAAACAATATAATTTTATTGACTAAACAAAATAATTAAACCAACATAAGGATAAATAAAATGGCGTTAGTTTACGTTACGGATTATATATATCAGGCGGATATAAAAGTATTTGCCGTCAATGAGAAGTATCAGGCTGATTTATGTTTTTTCGAGGTTGATCGAGATTACAAGGCCAATACGGAGGCAAAATGGTTTTTTGAAGATAAGGACTATAAAGCTACGGTTAAAATATATTGGGTTGAACATGAGTATCAGGCAGATCTGAAAGTCTTCCGTGTTACGCAGGAACACCTAGCCGGTTGGCAAAAGAGCCACCGTTTGATTACAAGATTGGGAAAATACACATATTAAAGGAGATAAAAAATGACAGAGGAAGTTAAAAAAGAAACCCCAAAAACAAAATTGCCCGGCTTGCCACCGCTGGCTGCGTTTATTTATGCGGTTCTCATTTTTATTATGACCATGGGGTACCTTAAGGTATTTCTTATTATGGGTTTCAGGATGAATCCTGATGAAGCCGGAATGTTGTCATTTTTTGCGGGAGCGTTTTTTGCCTATATCGGCAACAGAGGCGTTAGAGCCATGTTTAAGCTGAGAGAACTGTCGAAATAAAGGATGTAGGTTATGGTTAGGATATTGCGCACAGTAACTTGGAACTTTGGCTACGGTTCTGTTGGTTCACCCAGCAAGAACAACAAGACGAAAGTTCAAAAAGCCCTTGAATATCTACGGAAAAATAATGTGGATATTATTTTGGCGCAGGAAATTTTTGATCCAAGCGAGTTGCGGTGTCTTTATCCTAACCAGATTTATTCTGACATTCCCGTTTATAATCCGCAGGGGCAAGGATTATGGGGCGCGATGGATTTTTCGATCGATACGAGCAATAACAATAGCCGCCCTAAATGGGGAACGGCGATATTGGCTGCCGAGAATATCAATTTGAACAAAATTGAGTTAAAATATAGCACAGCCTATCCGGGAAGCATGACTGTTGCACAGATTGCAGGAACGGATATTGCCGTTATTTCCATGTATGGCAAAAATGTCTGCGATTATGAAAAAGTAACGGCTTTTTCGTATCTGGCCAATCTGCATCGCTGTTTATCCGATACCGCGCCGCTGCTGGACGGTTTTTCGTCTGCCAAAAGATTTATTATTGCCGGCGATTGGAATGCCGGGCCGCAATGGGATAAGGGGAAATCGCGCAAGAATTTTAACTTTTTTGAGCGGCTGGCAACCTTTGACCTCAAGGATTGTTTGGGGCATTTTCCTGACGGCGGTTATGAAACAACATTTAAACATAACGGCAATAGACAGATAGACTGGATGTTTGCCAGCCAGACGTTTACCGCTCATAATCCGCGTGTTGATTATACGGCGGAGATTGAGGATTTATCTGATCATTACCCGATAATTGCGGAATTTGAGATATAAAGGAGTAACAATGCCATTTTTATGCTTTTTTCTTAGTTTTATTGCTCCTTTTGCTGCATATGCCCAAAATGACAGTTCAATGGAAGCAGATTCCGGTGGGTTGGTTTCTGTCGCATTTCCGGTTATCGTTATTTGTTATGTCGTTTTCAATATTATAGGCTTTATTTGGAGATATCGCTGTCCGAAATGCAAAAAATGGTGGGTAATGCGGCAAGAAAAGAAGAAACTGCTAAACACTGACATTGAAACTGAAGTCAGAAAAGAAGAAATAAAAGACAATAATGGAAATGTGCTGCGAGTGGAGGAAATAAAGGTTCCTGTATTGGTTCATCATTATGAAATTTGGCAAAAATGTAAACGGTGCGGACATCTTGTTAGGCATCTTGAGGATGAAAGGGAAGAAAAATATGACCGGACAACGTTCAAATCATGAAAGGAAGCTTATATGCGGAAAATGGGTTTATTGTGCGGAATTGCATTGTTAGTTGGTTGCTCTGCAATAAAGGAAAAGGTTGAGTTTGAGCTTTTAGCAGAAGCATGGATGATAAAATCAAATTCCTCAGCGAGAATAAATTCATGTAAACAGTTAAAAACGGAAAGTTTTGATATCTTTTATTCTAAGGAGAATCAAAAATGTTTAAAAAACTATGGAGAATCCTTAAAAAAACAGCTTGAAGAAATGAATAAGAAAGACAGCAAAGCTGTTTCTCTTAGTTTTGTAGATGAAGTTATTCAAAATCGGCAAAAATATGGCGAATGTAAAATAACTAAAGGTCTGGATATCGAAAATGGGGAGATGTATTTGGAATATTATAAGGATGTGTACCAGATTTGTAGAGATTCCAATTATTTTAAAGTCGGAGATGCTGATCGTATTATCGCCGATTATGAGAAAATAGATCAATTTAAACGCAGTCTGCCCAAACAGCAAGATTTGCAAAGCAAACAATATTTGGCACAAAGGGAAGCCTCCTTTAAACTCAAGCTTCAAGGCGTATTGTCGAAGGTAAATACGGATCCGGTGCTAAAGAAATTTAAGCAAAATGCACCTGATTTCATGATGGTCGGAATTGGCGACGATGACAGTTGTCCTTTGGTTCTGTTTTTTGATATTATGCATAGTAAGGCATCAGCTTTCCATTCTGATCTGGCTTTTCCGCAGAATTATAAGTTTATTCGAAAAAATGCGAATATTTTAGAGGTTTTTATCGGTGATTTTGAATTGAAATTTGCAAAAAATGGAAAAAACAGCATTAATGCAATCTTTGTTCGAATGATAGATCTTGAAGGAAATACAATTACAAGCAAAAACACCGCGGAAAATAATTTTACCCTGCAGATGATATGTGGTATTTGATAAGCTGGTGGATAGGTAATGATCAGAAAGTTTATTAGGTATTGCATTTTCATCTCCAGTTGATGAAGAAGTTTTAGAAGAAAATTTATAATTGTTAAAAACATTCCCTGTTTCTAATTTTAAATTCCCTGATAAATTTGCATCTAGTTAGGTGTTATCCGAGCAAAACTGTATGTTTGCAGGAGTTTTGCACATAAAATTAGATTAAATTTCCCTGTAGATTCCCTGTTATTGCAGTGAGGCAATGATGCATTTGTGATTCGATGTTCGAAAAGATTTGTGGTCATCGTTTTAGAATATTAGCGAAATTTCATCTTTCGTATGCTTAATACCGTTGGGGTTTACTACACTGCCATTTTGATTAAAAAGACGCTGGTTTGCAGCGTCTTTTTTCGTATCGTACCGAATGAACCGGTTATTTTTTCAGTCCCAACTCTTTAAGCCAGCCTGAAATTCCGAAGGTGCGGCTGCCGTATCCTACCCAGCCGTTTTGTTCAATTTTGCACCCTTTGCATTGAGTCGTCATGTCGGAAATTGTTCTTTGTTTGCCACCGCCGCCATGGGTGATGAACGGAATGACGGTTTTTCCGTTCAGGTTATAGTTTTCGAGAAAACTGCTGACTTGCGGTGTGATGGTACCCCACCAATTCGGCGAGCCGATAAAAACAACATCGTATTGCGATATGTCGGCGACGCTGCTTGTCAATTTAGGCCGGAAACCGGATTCAATTTCTTTTTTTGCCTGTTCGGTCATGGGGCGATCTTCATCGGGATAGCTTCCTTCTGCTTTGATTTCAAATAAATCTCCGCCGATATTTTCATGGATGGCTTCTGCGACTTCTTTGGTGTTGCCGCTGTAAGAATAGTAGGCAATCAGGATTTTTTGGGGTTGTTCCGTCATGAGTTGTTCTTCTTTTTGTGCTTGAGCCAGAGCTTTGTAGCCGAAAAAGGCCAATGCAGCAAAGACCGCGGTTCCCAATAAGATTTTATGCATGTTTTTCTCCTTGTTGTGGTTATGCTTCAAAGGTTTTTGCGACTTCTTTCATCCATTTGTGAATTTCTATATGCTGCGGGCAATGTTGTTCGCACAATTTGCAGCTGATGCAGGAAGAGGCTTTGCCGTGAGTTTTGGTCAAATTGTCGTAATAGAGTTTTTGAGCGTTGAATGGTTTGTCCGAACGTTCCTGCTTTTCCGCGTTATAGAGAGCAAAATAATCGGGAATTGCTATTTTCATCGGGCAGAATTCCACGCAGTATTTGCAGGCGGTGCAGGGAATGGTGACGGAGGCATGAAGGGTTTTGACCGCGGCTTCTATGACTTTCATTTCCTGTTCGTTCAAGGGTTTGAAGTTTTGCATGTAGCCGGTGTTGTCTTCCACTTGTTCCAGATTGCTCATACCGCTTAAAACCATCATAACGCCCGGCAGCGACGCTGCATAACGAATGGCCCAGGAGGCAACGGACATATTCGGTTCGGCGGTTTTGAAGATTTTTTCAACGGCCGGCGGAACCTGTGCCAGAGTACCGCCTTTGACAGGTTCCATTACGATAACCGGTTTGTTGTATTTTTGGGCAATTTCATAGCATTTACGAGATTGAATGCTGGCATTGTCCCAGTCAATGTAATTGATTTGCAGTTGGACGAAATCTACTTCCGGATGTTCTTTCAGCACTTTTTCCAACATTTCGGGCGAATCATGAAAAGAAAAACCGATTTGTCTGACTTTCCCTTCTTTTTTCTTGTCGGCAATGAATTTGAAGCTGTTATATTTTTGAACATTGCCAATGGTGTCGGTATTGATGTTGTGCAGCATATAGTAGTCAAAATAATCCAGTCCGGTCTTTTCCAGCTGTTTATTAAAGATTGTTTCCTGATCTTCTTCACTTTTCAGGTAACCGACAGGCAATTTGCTGGCAACGGTAAAGCTGCGGCGCGGGTGGCGTTCAACAAGAGATTTGCGGATGGCGATTTCGCTTTCATATCCCATGTACATCCATGCGGTGTCAAAATATGTAAAACCGTGATTCAGGAAAGTATCTACCATTTTGTTTAACAAATTATAGTCGATGGCGGTTTGATCCTGAGGGTTTTTCAACGGCAGACGCATGAAGCCGAAACCGAGTTTGTTTGACGGATTTATTTTGCTTTTAACAGTTTCATTTACGGGAATTGCTTCCGCCAGAGTGAGTTTGGGCAGTGATGCCAGAGCAAACATTGCCAGAGAGTTCATTAAAAATTCGCGTCTGTTCATTAAGATATCCTCCTTTTTTTGATTTTTTATCCAGAATAATTTTTAGAGGTTACTTTAAGTCAAGCGTTTTTTTTGTTTTTTTACCAGAACGTGAAAAATACAGTCCGGCTTCAAACAGCAGGTAGGTTGGCAGCGCCAGCATTAACTGACTGACAATATCCGGCGGGGTCAGCAGTGCCGCGATGATTAATATGGCAACAAAAATGTAAGGTCTTTTGTTTTTGACGTTTTCGTAGGCGACAATGTCCGAACGAATCAGAGACCAGGTTATCAAAGGGAACTGAAACATCAGCCCGAAAACCACCGACAGCCATAGAGCCAGCGTGATGGTTCCGGAAATGCCGAACACTGCTTTGATGTCTTCCGTGGCAAAGCTTATGCCGAAATTGATAATCATCGGCAAGATGAAGAAAATGCAAAACAATGTGCCGGCAATGAATAAAAAGCTTGAAGTCAGGACTATTGATCGGATGAATTTTCTTTCGTTATCATATAGCGCCGGCAGAATAAAGTCCCATATTTTTTTTGCAATATAAGGAAAACAGCACAGCAGGTCGAGCACGAAAGCCGTTTTTATCTGGAGAATGAATACTTCCATCGGTGAAAAATAGTTGAGCGTTATATTGTTGTTTCCGACCATGATTTTGATAAGCAGGCTGATGCCGTACGGTGCCGCCAGATATGCCGGAAGGATGCCTATTCCCAGTGCCGTGAAGCAGTTTATCAGCAGCTTGCGTAAAGCTTCAAGGTGTGTTGTCAGGCTTTCGTCCCTGTCTTCCATCGGTTATTTTTCTTCGTCTTTTTTTGATGCTTTTTTTTCTTCTTCTGCGGCGGCATTTTGGACGGAATCTTTAAGTTCACGCGCTTCGTTTTGCAAAAGTTCTTTGGCTTTTTTGTATTCATACTGGGCTTTCCCCAAGGCTTTTGCCAGTTCAGGAATGCGCTTGCCGCCGAAAAGAATGAGGACGACGATTAAAATCAGGGCAATTTCGGTTAATCCTAAAGACATTGTTGTTCTCCTTAGTTATAAGATTTTTTGTTGGGCGGCGGCAGCGACGGTTATTGCTTTTACGGGGCAGGCCGCCTGACAGGCGCCGCAGCCGATACATTCATCAGAGTTGATTTGAGGAAAGCCGCCATTTTCTTTGCTGATTATTTGCCGGGGGCATTTCATGACACAAAGGCCACATTTGATGCAGGCGTCGTTGTTGATAACGGCAGTTCCGATCCGGGTTTTCTGCTTTTCTTCCAGAGTTATGCGCCGGATGGCTCCGGACGGGCAGATTTCAGAACATTTGTGGCAATCGTAGCTGCAGAAGCTGTTTTGGTAATCAATATGTACAACCGGGCAGTCATCAGAGGCTTTTTTCAAAATTTTCATCGGGCAATTCTGAACGCAGAGATTGCAATTAAGGCATTTCCCGGCGAAATCTTCAATATTTCCGGCGCCGGCGGGTAAAATGATTTTTTTCAGTTTTTCAGAAGCGGCACCGGCCAGTTTTACACCATATCTGGCGGCAACAGCAAAAACGGCAATGACGGCTGCGCCTGTCAACAGTTGTCTTCTCTGCGGATTAAATGATACCGGCGGTTTAGAGCTGCATCCGTAAGTAAGGCTGTTTTTGCGGCAGACTCCGAGGCATTTGAGGCATTTGATGCAGGTTTCGTTGTCAACGGTTTTGTTTTTGAAATCAATGCTGCCGGTTGGACATTGCCGGGCGCACAAACCGCAGGAAATGCATTTGTTCTTGTCGATGTTTATTTTGAAAAAAGAGTGCTTTGCAATCAGGCCGAGGACGGTGCCGACAGGACAGATGTTGGTGCAAAAAAATCTTCCGCGAAACCAAACCAAAAACATTATAAGGGTAATTGCTACCAGACCGATGATGCTGCCGCTTACCGCCGCGCCCGAGAGCGTATAGGGATCCGTCAGCCGAAAAACGGCGGCCGAACCTCCCGCCAAACAGCCGAAAGCAACCGCAGCGATAAAATATTTGTAAATATGTTTTTTCCGAGGGGTGTTTTTGCGACGGAACAAAAACATCAGAAATTCCTGAAAAAGCCCCAACGGGCACAGCGTTGAACAATAAATGCGGCCAAACAGGAAAGTTAAAGTCAACAGCAGCAAAAACAGAATACTTGCTCCCAAAGCCACACCGGAAAGAATCCTTTGCAACAGGGAAACAAACTGAATATCAAAAATTTTTACGGGATAAAATATGCCGGCAAATGCGGCCAGACACAAAGCTGCGATAATGACGACAATTCCAATTCTCAGATAATAAATTTTTTTGTTCATGTTTTCGGCTTTTTGTTTGTATTTATTGAATTTTTTTATCTGTTTTGGTTAAAAACTGTTTTCTTTTTTCGTTTAATTCCGGGATGGCAAAAGCGGCGTCGAGACTGCCTTTTTTGACGGCTTCTTCGTAAAGGCTGATTTTATAGTTTATTCTTTCCATGTGTTTTTGCAGCAAAGCTATTTGTTCTTCAATGCGTTTTTTTTGTTTTTGAAACATATCAAGCCTTTGGGAAAGGGTGGAATCGCCTTCAATAAACCAGTCAATATATTGTTTTATGCCTTTCAGGGGCATGCCGGTTTCTTTCAGGCATTCAATCATTCCCAGCCAGCCGAGGTCGTTATCGGAAAAGACTCTCAAGCCGGCACTGTTTTTTCTGATAAAAGGCAGCAGTCCTTCTTTTTCGTAGTATCTAAGCGTGTGCGTCGACAAGCCGGTTTTGTGGGCGATCTGTCCGATAGAATATCCCATTTTTTTCCTCCTCAGGCTTAAGGCTAGGCAGAAATTCTGCATTTGTCAATCCAAAAATTAAACCTAGAGTTAACTCTAATATAAAATTATGTGAAATCGTAAAAATACCGCTTGATTTAGAGTAAACTTCGATATTGGTCATGAATTATTTTGATTTGAAATTTTTGTTAACAGGATGGAAAGGTTGACAAGATTGTTTTTGACGTGCCGCACCAGTGTTATCTGCATAAGCTTTTGAGCGGCAGGAAAGACGGCTTTTTAACGGCTGGCCGATGCGGTCAATAAAAAAACAGGTTTTTCAGGAACTTGTTTTTTATTGATTTTGGAAATTTTGTTTAATAAATCCTTAATTTTGTCTTGACAAAATTTAGAAACAGCAATAATGTCTTTTCTGTTTTAATTATTTTTATGTTTAACTTATTAATTATAATCATTATGAAAAGTTTTACTTTAGCTAACGGAGTGAAGGTTTTTGTTATTTCGAACGCCAGCGGCGGGGCAAATTACAGAGTATCAGCAACAGTTCGCGTAGGACATGTTAATGAGCCCAAACTCGGAATTGCGGCGGTTTGCGAAAAGGTTTTGCTTTCGCAGTTGGAAAGTACTTCGGCGGTTTACGGCGGAACAATTACGTCATTTTTGACAGGATGTTCCAAGGAAAATGTCGGTAAAGCAGTCGAATCGCTGGCAGCGGTTTTTAAAAATCCGGATCTTTCCCAGGAAAAAATTGATGCTGCGGTAAATGACATTATCCAGCATACGCGGGACAGAGCCGTGCTTCCCAACCGGCAGATGAAACTGTTGTATAAGCATACGGCTTTCAAAAAAGGCAAGGTGCTTTGGGATACCGAGGCTTATATCGCTTCTATCCGGAGTATTGTTCCGGAAGATTTGAAAAAGCTGATTGATACCTATTATTCGGGTAAGAATCTGGTTATCGGTATTGCCGGTCCTTTGGTGAAGGGGGATAAGTTCTGTGATCTGGTGAAGGCTCATTTTGAAGATTATCCTTCCGGAACAGAGCAGAAACTGGACAAGCAGTTCTATACCGGCGGTTATGCCAAAATTTCCGCACGGACGAATTTTCAGAAAGTGATGATGGGCTGGGATGTTTCCAACCTTCAGAACGTGGCCGAGGCGAATGTGCTGATGTCGATGTTGTTCGGACGTCTGGAAAGAAGTTTTGCCGAAGCCGGGATGAATGTTTCCACGGAAGTTAAAATTGCCGGGTATTACGGAAACTGCAGAACACTTCGGGTGGCAGTGACGCTTAATACCGGAGAGAGCATGAACGATTGCATTGATATTGTTTGTTACAATATCTGGCGTTTGAAAGAGAAGCTGGCTTCCGACCGACGGATGGAAACTTCCCGCAATACGGCCATGACTGACAAGTTGTTCCAGCTGACCCAGCGTGAAGATGCGTCGATTGAACCGGCCTGGCAAATTCTTGGACGCGGACAGATGTATGATATTTCGGAACGGATTAATGCAACCTGGCAGGTTTCCGCCCGGGATGTACAGGATATTGCCCGGGAAATATTTTCTACTCCGCTGACAATGGTCGTATGTGCCAACAGTCCATGTTACACATATGAAGAAGTAAAAAAACTGATTTGCAAACAATGGTCGTATGCGCCGACAGTCCATGCTGCGCATATGAAGAAGTAAAAAAACGGATTTGCAAAAAAGAGTTTTATTTATAGCTTTTTTAGCCTAGCTTGGAAGGGTCTGCGTTGTGAAACGCGGGCTCTTTTTTTGTGCTTGCAGAGAGGTGAGACGACTTTGGTATAACTCCGCAATTTTCAGTGATTTGTTAATTTTTATGTTGTATATTAAAATGGTTAAAGGTTAATTTTAGGAGTTATCGCTATGAAAATGTTGCTTATGTTCATGGTGGCTCTGGGCGGTATGGCATCTCAGGCGGGGGCTGAAACCCTTTCTCAGGAAGAGATGGTATCCGGTTTTTGGAGTCATTTTGAAGGTTTAAACGCGTTGACTCTGGTGTTCGTTGCTTTGCTCGTGTTTGCCATAGCTTATCGTTTTTACGGTTTGTTTGTTGCAAACAAGGTTCTGCGCCTGGATGCAAACCGCGTTACGCCGGCTGTCAAATATGCAGACGGGCATGACTATGTTCCGACAAACAAAAATGTTTTGTTCGGACATCATTTTGCCGCAATTGCCGCTGCCGGCCCGCTGGTTGGTCCGGTTTTGGCCGCTCAATTCGGTTATCTTCCCGGTGCGTTGTGGATTTTAATCGGCTGTGTTTTAGGCGGCGCCGTGCATGATATGGTGGTTTTGTTTGCTTCCGTCCGGCATAAGGCTCAAAGTCTGGCGACGATTACGGAAAAAGAGGTTGGTCCTTTTACGGGGACGGTTGCCGGTTTTGCGGTGCTGTTTATTTTGATTCTGACGCTTGCCGGTTTGTCGCTGGCTTGTGTCAGCGCTATGCATAATGCGCCGTGGTCGCTGTTTATTGTTGCGATTACCATGCCGATTGCCATTTTGATGGGGCTGATTATGCGTTATCGCAAAAACAGTGTGGCTCTGGCCAGCATTATCGGTATCGGTCTGCTGCTTATCGGCATTATTTCCGGACATTCCCTGATGCAGGAAGATGTTTTGGGCTGGATGTTTAACTGGGATAAAGATACTGTTTCTCTGGCTATTCCGGCTTATGGTTTTGTGGCATCGGTTCTGCCGGTGTGGCTTTTGCTGGTTCCACGGGATTATTTGTCTACTTATTTGAAAATCGGTACGATTTTGATGTTGGCTCTGGGAATCGTTTTTGTTCGTCCGGATTTGATGATGCACAGCCTGACTCCGTTTATTAACGGCGGCGGTCCGGTTATCAACGGTCCGGTTCTGCCGTTTATTTTCATTACGATTGCCTGTGGCGCTATTTCCGGTTTTCATGCCATTATTGGTACAGGGACAACGCCGAAGATGATTGGCAACGAGCGTGAAATTTTGTTTGTCGGTTACGGCGCCATGCTGACGGAAGGTTTTGTGGCCATTATGGCTTTGATTGCCGCCTGCACCATGATGCCGGGCGATTATTTTGCCATTAATGCCACGCCGGAAACTTATGCTGCTCTGGTTCAGGCTCATCCGAACTTTAAAGTCGTTGATCTGCCTTTCTTTGAAGAACATATAGGGCTTGATTTGCACGGACGTACGGGCGGAGCGGTTTCGCTGGCGGTCGGTATGGCTCATATCTTCCGGAATATTCCGTATATGGATCATCTGATGGCTTATTGGTATAATTTTGCCGTTATGTTTGAGGCGGTGTTTATTTTGACGGCAATTGACGCCGGAACCCGTGTCGGACGCTTTTTCCTGCAGGAAATGCTTGGCAAGGTTTATCCGAAGTTTTCGGAAAAAGAATGGATGCCGGGTGTGGTCATTACCAGTGCTATTTTCACGTT
The DNA here is from genome assembly GCA_949289935.1 of uncultured Pseudomonadota bacterium. Classification (GTDB taxonomy): domain Bacteria; phylum Pseudomonadota; class Alphaproteobacteria; order RF32; family CAG-239; genus HGM16780. Next base: position 110,076 of record CASEQD010000002.1, read on the forward strand.
TTTGTGGGGATATCTGGTTTATACCGGAAATATCAGCAGCATTTGGCCGCTGTTTGGTTTGAGCAACCAGCTGCTGGCTACCTGCGCTTTGATTGTCTGCACGACCATGCTGCTCAGGCTGGATCGCAAAAAATATGCTCTGGCGGTTTCAATTCCGGGATTATTTATGATTGCGGTCACTTTCTGGGCGGGATATTTGCAGGTCTTTACGCAATATATTCCGAATAAACAGTATCTGTTGGCTTCTCTCGGATCGCTGGTTATGATTCTCATGGTCTTTGTGCTGTGGGGAACTTTCCGGAAGTGGCGCGAACTGATGAAGATTAAAACAACCGTGAAAGATGAGTATGGCGAAGAAGTTCGCCAGCTGGCGGTTGAATAGTTTTTAATCAGTTGATATTGAAAGGCCGGTAGAAATACCGGCCTTTTCCGTATTTTGCAGATTGTGTTTTTTGTGTGTAACACAAAAACAGGCAATTATAAACTGAATAAAAAAAGAACAGCTGTTTGGACAGCTGTTCTTTTGCAAGGCGGATGCGGTTAAAATTTCAAACCAATACCGGTAATAGCGGCGTAGCCTTTGCTGTTGTCATCCGCGTATTTGTCGGCGCCTTTGGCATTGAGATATGCCCCGATGAGGAACAAATCAATATATTTGTTGGCGGAATAGACATTTGAGAAAATATAAAGGTCATCGCTGTTGCGGGTGTTTTTGGCTTCCGTATGCAGATAAGCCAGGTTTGATTTGAATTTTTCGGTAAACTGATAGCCGACGCTGATGTTGTAGGCATCAGATTCACGATAGTTGTCAAACAAAGCCGGCAAGTAGGGGTTGTCCGATTTATAAGTAATCGGGTTTTTGTTGCCGTTGACCCAGGCGTTTTTGTAGCCGGCGGCGATGTTGAATTTGTCTTTAACCCAGGTTACACCAAAAGACATTTCGTTGTCGGTGCCGTTGAAAATGCCGTAACCAAACGATGTGTAGAGAGTCGAATCGTCAGGAAGTTCCCAGCGGTTTTGCATGGCGGCGGTGACACCGTCTTCGTTTGATTCATAATCAGCATAACGGCTGACCATACCGCGGCGGTTGTCATTTTCCGGCGTATATGAAAAGCCGAATTTGGTGTTGCCGAATAGTTCCGGCGTGATATATTTGATTTTTGCCGCACGGCCGTCAACCATGATTGACGTAGATTTTGGCGTGGCAAATTTTGTAGAATGTTTGCCGTTGCCCCAGTTCGGATTGCTAAGGTAGTAAATCATATTGGAATCGTCAATGCCGAAGAAGGTGATGTCTTTGGCGCCTTTATGCAATTCATGGGCGGCACTGTAAACATAACCGACGGTCAGTTCACCGTATTTGGATTTATCGGTGATGAAAGGATAAAAACGCCAGTCGCCGTTGCGGTAATCTTTGTCGTGTTCACGGAAAACCAGTGTGAAGTTTCCGAAAACACCCAACTGGTGGTCAGGCGAAAAATGATAGTTTGCTCCGAAAAGAGCATCGGTGCGGTATACCCAGCGGTTGGGCATGGAATTGGTCGCATATTGTTTTTTTGTTTGAGAAATGCCGTAATAACCGCCCATCAGGCCGGAAGCGGTAAATTCCCAATTGTCATATTTGTATGAGGCAGCATAAGCCGAGCCGGACAAAGCTGACAAGACGGTTGAGAAAAAGAGAAGTTTTTTCATGAGATTTAATCCTTGTGTTGTTAATCTGATTAACGGGATTATTATAACTTAAAATTTCTTAACTTATGGTTTATGAAAAAAACACCTCTCCTATCTCAGAAAAGAGTTTATCCGGAAGAAGAGAAAAGCAGGTTAAAAAGCAAGCACCGGACGAACGACCCGACCGTTGGAGCCGGTGGGTTTTGTGTCGCTGTATATGCCGCCATGTCCATGGACAGTACAGAAGACCCATGCGTCGCTCTTTGAGAGTTCAGACGAAGACCAAATATGTTCGTTATCTTTGGTCAGTTGTGTTCCGCCAAGTTTGGAAATTGTGTTGTTAACAGCATCTAAATTTATAAAAAGGCTGTGTAAAATTCCTGCTGTCGGAAGCATCCACTTACCTTTAGATGTCGGCGCTGTACTCGGAGCATAATTCAAGGCGGCATAGGCTGCAGGATATGTATTAGTATTGCCACTCTGAATGATCTTTGTCATATTTCCACTGACATCGAAATCTTTGATTGCTTCCTGCCAGTCGGATGACTGAAACGCACCTGTATTGATCCTTTCCGTTGACCATGCAATACCTATTGCTATTGGGCTGGCCGTCATGGCGTAACCGCATTTATCCGTGCTGCCACTGATATAAACAACCACTCCAATCGGGGTTTTGCCGGAGACTTTATCGCTCGTACATGTTCCGTCGCTGTTCAAGATATCGGCGATTTTGCAGTTTTTGGCATAACCGGTGCACTGGCCGAGGACGGCTTTTTCTTCTTCCGGTTCAGGGCAAAACCAGTATTCGCCAAAGAAACATTTTACGCAATTTCCGGAATCGGAAGTTTCGGTATAACCACAAGGTAAAATATACCTTTTTGCCGGCGGAAAGAATCGCACGCATTTCATCCTCCACACTTTATCATCACTGGTTTTAGTGTAACATGGATTTTGATGCGTGTAAATCACTAATTTCATGCGGAAGTGAAAAAAATATAAAAAAAGGGGTTGACTTAAATGAGGAAATGTAGTACAAGGCTTTCTACTGATTGCTTCATCGTCTAATGGTAGGACAGCGGACTCTGACTCCGTTAATCGTGGTTCGAATCCATGTGAAGCAGCCAATTCGAACAGGGTTGCATTTTATGAGTGCAGCCCTTTGTTTTTTTTTCGAATGAATGAGTTATTTCAGCTGAGTTTTGTAGAGCGAAGCATAGATGCTGTTTTCTTGTTTCAACAATTCGTCGTGTGTGCCGGTTTCGACAATCTCTCCATAATTGACAACGACGATTTTATCGGCATTGCGGACGGTTGACAGACGGTGAGCTATGATGAAAACAGTGCGGTCTTTCATCAGGTTGTCAATGGCCTGTTGGACAACGGCTTCGGATTTGTTATCCAGCGCTGAAGTTGCTTCGTCCAAAATGACAATCGGGGCATCTTTGATGAAAGCCCGAGCGATGGCAATACGTTGTTTTTGTCCGCCTGAAAGCAGAACTCCCCGTTCGCCGATTTCCGTATCAAGGCCTTTTTCCAAAGTTTTAATAAATTCTTCAAGGCAGGCATATTTAACGGCTTTGTCCAGCTGTTCTTTTGTGGCGTCTTCTTTGCCCAGCAGAATATTTTCGCGAATGGTGCCGGAAAAAAGAAAGTTATCCTGAAAGACAATGGCGATTTTGTCGCGCAGAGAATTGAGCTCGTAATCACGAACGTCAATACCGTCAATGGTCAGCGAGCCGGATTTTATGTCGTAAAAACGCGGCAGAATGTTAACCATGGTTGTTTTTCCGCCGCCGGAATTTCCGACAAAGGCAACGGTTTCGCCGATGTTGACTTTAAGGTTGATGTGTTTTAAGACGGGTTTGCCGGGAACATACTCGAAACAGACATCTTTATATTCAATGCCTTTTTCGATTTTTTCAAGTTTCTTTGCATTTGGTTTGCTGGTGATAGCGGGGGTTGCTTCCATCAATCCAAAAACGCGTTCCATGGCCATCAGCGACATTTGAACCGAATTGAAGTTGTTGCCGATGCTTTTTATCGGCGTATAAAGCATTATCAATGCGGTGATAAAGGAAACAAAACTGCCGGCCGTGATTTGATGCGTTACGATCAGGTAGCTGCCCAGCCAGATGACGGCGGCAATTCCCAAAGAAACAATAAAATGCATCAGCGGCGAAAGCATGCCGGTGCGCTGAATCATTTTCATGCCCAGTTTGAAAACACTGTGCAAGGTGTCTTTGAATCTTTTTTCCTGATAGTTATATAAGTTATAGGAGGAAATTATTCTGTTGCCGCTGTAAGTTTCGTTGTAGTGCGTCATGATAGCCGCGCCGGAAAAAATTGTTTTTTTCATGATGCTTTGAATCCGGCGGCGGACTCTGGTGAGAGGAAACAATGCTCCCAATAAGACGATAACGGCGACGATGGCCAGCTGCCAAGAGTTATAAAACAAAACACCGATTAAAGACAGGGATGAAAAAACTCTGGTGGTGAACAGTTTAAGATTTGACAGCAGACCACTGCAAGCCATGTCTACATCATTGTTAAAGCGAAAGAGAATTTCTCCGGAGTTCCTTTTATCAAAAAAAGCGGCGTTGTATCGCATCAGTTTTTCGAAAAGCTTTAATTTTACGTCCATGGATATTTTTTGGCCGACCCAGGTGTTTAAATAAGTTGCCGTATAGTTTAACAAACTTTGAATGCAGCTGAAAATAATTATTAAAACAGGAATGAGGATGGTTGATGAAGCTGTTGCCCCTTTTTCGACCATAACCACATCCATGTAAGGGCGCAGCGACCAGGCGATAACCGCATCCATGCTGCCGATGGGAATGGTGATTAAGACGGCAATCAATGCCCGGAACCAATAAGGACGAACGTAAACGAGAATTTTACGATAGTTTTGTACCAGATACAGAGAATTAAATTTTTGTTTTATGCGGGCAAACATTATTTTCTGCAGAATGTTTTTTGTGGATATAATTATAAATCCATATTTTGAAAATGGTGCCGACAGAGAGACTTGAACTCCCGACCCGCTGATTACAAATCAGCTGCTCTACCAACTGAGCTATGTCGGCCATGCTTTCGCCGGTTTTTATATATGAAGGAACCGGCGATGTCAATAAAAAATATTTTTTATTGTTTCAGAGCCATGAATAATTATTTTTTATTTTTGCTTTCAGCACACAGCAAAAATACAACAAACAAGGGACCGACGGCAGGAATGAGCGCTGCCAGAAGATACCAGGGAGAAATTTGCGCATCGTTCAGGCGCCGGATGGCGATGGCAATTGTCGGCATGATTAATGCGATGGATATCAGGCCGCCGATGATGCGGATTGCCGGCATGAAAAAAACGGGAAAAATCATTTCCAGAGCCGGAAAAAAGCCGACCACGCCTAACCAGATTAAAAAGTATCTGGTGAAGTCGGTCAGATTTGTCTTTCCGTAAAAATCCATATACTGGGTTTTTAATACTTCTACGAAATTTTTCATTACCAGAGATTTTATCTCTTCTTTATATAATTCCATGGATTTTCTCCTTGTGTTATTCTCTGACTTTTATCTAACTCCCGGGTTTTTAAAAAAGCAAGATAAAAATGCAGATATACACGGCAAAGTTTAATGCCAGGGTAATTCGGTGATGTGGTGGCAAAACAGATATTTGCGTCCGATTTTGCGAATGACCATGAAATAACCGATTGTGACAACCGCCGCGCCGCCGATCCAGGCTATCGGGCTGGCGAAACATACGCCGATAAAACCGAAATGATGCGCCAGGACAATTGCCGCAAAAGAACGCATGCCCAGTTCGGCGATGCTGGATACAAGCGGAATAAACGGCTGTCCGAGACCTTGCAGGGCATTGCGGTAAATGAATATCTGTCCCAGGAAAAAGTAGAATATAACGCTGATGTTCAGATAGGTTTTGGCTTCGCCGATGACGATTTCGTTTCGTTCTTTGGTAAATATTTCAACCAGATTTTCTCCGGCGAGAAAAATTATGGCGGCCATGACAATGCTGAGGATTAACGAAATAACGGAGCAATTGTAAACGCCGCGGCGAATGCGTCCGATCAGGCCGGCGCCGTAATTCTGAGCCGTGAATGTCGCCATGGCAATGCCGAAGGATACCATCGGCTGCGCCGCCAGCTGCTCTATCCGCATGGCCGAAGTGAACGCGGCAATCGTCAGCGGACCAAAGGTGTTGCAGACGCTTTGGATGACCATGGAGCTCAGGGCTATGATGGAAAACTGCACCGACATCGGCGCTGCAATGCCGATATGTTCTTTACAGGTTTTCCAGTCGAGTTTCCAATCCTGTTTGTGCAAGTGGAGAATAGGAAATTTTTTTGAAATGTAAATGAGGCAGCAGACAACGGATATGCTCAGGGATATCAGTGTTCCGAGAGCGGAACCTTCCACGCCGAATCCGCAGGCGTAGATGAGAAACCAGTTTAAGATGATGTTTATGATTGTGGCGAAAATCAAAAAATAAAGCGGCGTACGGCTGTCGCCCAGAGCACGGATGATGCCGGACAGCAGGTTGTAAAAGACAATCATGATCAAGCCATAGGCAATGATGGAGATGAAGGTGAGCGCTTCTTTGAAAATTTCTTCGGGCACATTCATCATACGGAGGATTTCAGGCAGAAAAAAGTGAAGAATTAAACTGAAAAAAAGCGTGAAAATCGTGCTGATGACGGTTGATGCGGCAACCGAGCGGCGCATGTTTACAAAATCGTTGGCGCCGAATCGCTGAGCCGTAATGACGGTCAGTCCGCTGGTGAAACCGATGGTTACGGCGATTAACAAAAAAAACAGAGGACCGGTTGCCCCGACGGCTGCGAGAGAGTTTATTCCCAGCAGACGGCCGACGATGATGGTGTCGGAAATGCTGTAAAGCTGTTGGAATATATTGCCGATCAGCAGCGGAATGGTAAATTGTATAATGAGTTTGACCGGTGAGCCGGAAGTCATGTTTTGTATCATTGTTTTTTATTCCCGATTTTTTCCATCTGCTTATATATATTTATTATTTTTTTTATACAAGAGGTTTGTTGAAAAATGTGATGTTGTCAAATTTCGGAAATTTAGACTTGATTTATTTTGCAGCTTCGGGTTATTTTGGAGAAGCGTTTTAACAGCTTGACGGAAACCGGATACGGAGGAGAAATGAAATTGTATTTGTGGCAGAGGCTTAAACCTTTTTTGGGGTGGTTTGTCGTTTTAGAGCTTTTGATTTTATGCGGGAAAATTTATCAGAGTTTTGACGGTTTTGATTTTGCGCCGTGGGAAATGGCCAAGGTTTTGGGTGTTTTGCTGCTGACGTCGGTTATTGCTTTTATGTATATGATGATTCCGTATGTTCTGTATATGCTCTTTCTGCCGGCGCGAAAGCAAAACGGCCGTTTGGACAGAATTGTTACGACAAGTGTTTTTTCGGTGTTTATTTATGCCACGTTGTTTCAAGGGACGGCAACGCAGATTTTCTGGGATGAATTTCAGGCCGCATTTAATTTTATTGCCGTCGATTATCTGGTTTATACAACAGAGGTAATCAATAATATTTATGAATCTTATCCGGTGAATGCTTTGCTGTTGGCACTGTTTGCGGCGACGGTTGTGATTGTGAAGCTGACCTATAGGCATTTGTTTACGGAAATTCCGGCGCCCGGGTTTGTCCGGAAACTGTTTTCTTTTGCTGTTTATGCCGCCGTTTTGACGGTTTCGTATTTTGCCGTGGATATGTCGAGGCTGGAAATCTGCAAAAATTATTATAACAACGAGGCGGCCAAAGAAGGCACTTACAGTCTTTTCAGCGCGTTTCTGAAAAATGAGCTTGATTATGACCGGTTTTATCCTATTCAGAATCCGGAAATGAATTTGGAAATTTTGAAAAACAAACTGGGCGGAAAAAATGTGAAGTTTTTGGAGCCGGGTAAAAACATCCGTCGGCAGATTACGTCGGATAAACCGGAAATGAAGGCAAATGTGGTGATTGTTTTGATGGAAAGCATGAGCGCCAAATATATGAATGAGAATCTGCCGGAAGGGTATATGCCGATTACGCCCAATTTGGAAAAACTGTCAAAAGAAGGATTGTTTTTCAGCAAGGCTTATGCCAACGGGACGCGTTCTGTCAGGGGAATCGAAGCTTTGACGCTGGCTGTGCCGCCGCTGCCGGGAATGTCCATCGTCCGTCGGCCGAATAATGAAAATCTGTATAATATCGGTACGATTTTTAAGAATAAGGGGTATGACAACAAATGGATTTACGGCGGGTACGGTTATTTTGACAATATGAATTATTTTTTCGGCCACAATGGTTTTCAGGTGGTCGACCGTGCCGTCTGGGATGAAGGCGAAGTTACTTTTGCCAATGCCTGGGGGGCGGCAGATGATGATACTTATCGCAAGATTATTAAAGAAGCGGATAAATCTTATGCCGCGGGAAGGCCGTTTTTTACCGTTACATTGTCTATTTCCAACCACCGGCCGTATACTTATCCGGAAGGACGTATTCCGCTTGAGCCTGAAAAATGGGGAAGAATCGGCGGTGTGATGTATGCCGATTATGCCATCGGCGAGTTTGTAAAAGAGGCTAAAACCAAACCGTGGTTTGACAATACGGTTTTTGTGTTTGTCGCCGATCATACCGCCGGGGCTTCCGGTAAAGAGGAAATTAATCTGGAAGGGTATCATATTCCGCTGATTTTTTATGCTCCGAAAATCATTAAGGCACAGCGCATTGATACGCCGGTCAGCCAGATTGATGTTTTGCCGACTTTGCTCGGGTTATTGAATTTTGATTATGAATCCCGGTTTTATGGACAGGATGCTTTGTCGGCCGATTATGAATCGCGCTTTTTTGTCAGTAATTATCAAAAAATCGGTTATGTCAAGAACGGGACGGATGTTATTTTGAAGCCGGTCAGGCAGCATTCCGTTGAGGGGCCGAAGATTTCGGATGAGGCTCTGGCCAAGCAGATGAGCGAGGCAATCGCTTTTTATCAGCAGGCAGACAACTGGGTTGAAAATCTGAAAGAATAGCTTTTTATCAGGAGGAAAATGAAAATACCGGAATGAAAATTTCCGGTATTTTTTTGTCTTTATCTTTTTAGTATTATATGTTATAATTGTAAAAATAATTGCGGAGGATGCGGAAATGTGCGGAAAAGAAAATGTCTGCAGCAGACCGGCCGGGAAGGCGGTTTGTTTTTTGGTATGTTTATTTCTGCTGTTTTCAGGATGTTTTTCCGGGAGTGCCCGGGCTCAACAGGTACAAACATGGACGTTGTCGGAGAAACAGGTAGCTCTGTATGCTTTTAATACGGAACAACTGACGAAAAACAGTGACGGGACATATACTCTTTCCACAAATTCTCCAATGGATAGCATTTATTTGAAAGCTTATATGGGATATATTGATAAGGTGGCAAAGCCCGGGGCTACCTCTATTTCTGATGAAGATCGCAGAGATGCAATTAATACAGGTATTTTTGCCGTACAAGACAGCGTGAAGGTTAATGAGGCTGAAGCTCCCAAGGCTAAGCAGGCGGCAGTTGATCAGGTAGTAAAATCGTTGGGCAAATTGTTTCCGAAATCTTCGGCTTCGAATCCCAAAAGCAATGAAGATCCCGCTAATAAAGATCCAAAGAGCAACACAAAACAGGATATTCCCGGAGTTGATACGAAAAAAGGGGCATCCGGAGATGAACAGGATAAACTAAACGGCGGCGGCGATCAGAAAGCGACCGGGGGCGGCGGACTGGGCGGTATTTGCGCCGACGCGGGTTCGGGCAATACCAAAGTGTTTGCGCAGATTACCTGCAAAGTGTTGATGTTTTTGATTGATTTGCGGGTGATTGCCTATGTTATTTCCGGTTTTGGAATGCACTTTGCTGCGATAGCTTTCGGGTTGTTTCTGTTGTCGATGATCGGGCCGTTTATCATGTATTTTACGGGAAACAGCAATGTGGCGGCTCAGCTGCAATACGGCAATTATCTGGGCGGCCGGTATCAGGGAATTAACGGAACTGCCGGCGGCGGCGATACGAAAATTCGCGAGGGAGAGATTCCGGAAGTAACTGTTGAGGCCAAAAAAAGAAAATGGGACTGGAAGAAGGATTTGGTCGGTTCCATCAAATCGGGTATTGATACCGTGCGGGGGGCTTATAATACGGTTCAGACGGCAAAATCGGCTGTTAGTACAATTAAACAGAATGCTGATGTGCTGAAAAATGCCATTAAGGGCAGTGGCGGCGGTTTGGACGGAATTTTGGGCGCTGTCGGTAATGCCTACGGTGCGCTGAATAATATGAGCTATGCCGCCAATACCGGGCTGGGTAATATTTTGGGCGGTATCGGCAATGTGGCAAACAGTGCGCAGGATGCTTTTGCCACGCAGCAGCAGCGCAACATTAATGCAAATGAACGAGAAGACGGCGGAAATACCAATCTGGTTTCAAACTGGATAAACAGCGAGAGCGGCGGCAAAGGGCTCAAAGACAGCATGGGACGGCTGAATAATAAAGTGGGGCAGACGGCCGGGACGGTCAGCAATGCGCTTAATGCCGGACATGAAGGTTCGACGATGGGCGGCGGCGGCGTTTTGGGCGGTATTCTCGGTACGGCAATGGGCATCGGGCAGGGAATCGTTTCCAATGCCGATCAGCAGGCTTATAATAAAAAACAGGAAGAAGTTGAAGCTCAACGGCAAAGAGAACAAGAGGAATGGAGAAAAAATCAGGAAATTATTGAGCAAAACAGGGAAGTAAGCCGGCAAAAGTCGGAGGAATATCAGAGACAGCAGGCGGAACAGGCAAAACAGCAGCCGGAGTTGGTTGATGAACTGTGGGGAGGAAATTCTGCAAAGTGAGAATATAAAGGGCGCCGGATGGAAAATCCGGCGTCTTTTTTTCTTGTTGTTTGGGGTGTGAAAAAATTATTTTATTGAATCATTTTAAAGAGTTAACCCATTTTTTAGAATCAGGAATCTAAGATGACGCCATGATAAAAGGAATCACAGGATTTTTTTGTGATGATGTTTATTGAATTTTTGGTTTAACTTTTAGAGGAATCTGAGAATGTCAGTTTTGAAAAAACTAAAGTCTCCGGCTCTGGCGTTGTTTTCGCTTTTGTTTTTGGGGATTTCTCAGGCGCAGGCTTCGGAAATTGATTTGAATATTCCGAGTTTGGACGTCGGATATAATATTTTCGGCCGGGCTATTACCGGAAGCGAAATTCTGATGTACGGGCTGATTATCTGCGTTTTGGGGATGATGTTTGGTTTGTATGAATTTTTCAAAATCAAAAAAATTCCGGCGCATAAGGCCATGTTGAATGTTTCAAATACGATTTATGAAACCTGCAAAACCTATATGAAACAGCAGTCGAAGCTGTTGGTTGTTTTGGAGCTGTTTATTGCTGCCTGTATCTTTTATTATTTTTACTATTTGAATTCGACGCCGATGTCTAAGGTTTTGACCATTCTGATGTGGTCGGTTTTGGGTATTCTCGGTTCTTATACGGTGGCGTGGTTCGGTATGCGGATTAATACTTATGCCAATTCGCGTACGGCATTTTTGTCTTTGCAGGGAAAAGCTTTTCCGGTTATGAGCCTGCCGCTGCGTTCGGGTATGTCAATCGGTGTTTTGCTCATTTGCGTCGAACTGATTATGATGATTATCATTTTGTTGTTTGTGCCGAGAGAAAGCGCAGGCGCCTGCTTTGTCGGTTTTGCCATCGGGGAATCGCTGGGTGCGGCGGCTTTGCGTATTTGCGGCGGCATCTTTACGAAGATTGCCGACATCGGCGCCGATTTAATGAAAATTATTTTCAAAATTGATGAAGATGATGCCCGCAATCCCGGTGTGATTGCCGATTGTACCGGAGATAATGCCGGGGATTCCGTCGGGCCGACGGCTGATGGATTTGAAACATACGGTGTTACGGGCGTGGCTCTTATCAGTTTTATTGTTCTGGGTGCCGGAATGATGTATAATCAAAACGGCGAACTGACGCTGATGAGCGGCGGTGTAGATATACAGGCCCGTTTGATTGTGTGGATTTTTGCCATGCGTCTGGTGATGGTTTTGACATCAATGTTTTCTTATGCCTTGAACAACGGTTTGTCCAAGTTGTTGTACGGCCGCAAGGAAGAGTTTGATTTTGAAAAGCCGCTTACCAGTTTGATCTGGATGACTTCGGCCGTTTCCATTCTGGCAACTTTCGGTGTTTCTTATGTTATGATCGGTGATATGGGCGAGGATTTATGGTGGAAGCTGTCGGTTATTATTTCCTGCGGTACTTTGGCTGCGGCTTTGATTCCGGAATTTACCAAGATCTTTACATCCCCGAAATCAAAGCATGTGCAGGAAATTGTTAATGCCAGCCGTGAAGCCGGTGCTTCCCTGAATATTATTTCGGGTATTGTTTCCGGGAATTTTTCCGCTTTTTGGCAGGGAATTGTCATGGTTGCATTAATGGCAATTGCTTATATCACCTCAAGCTCGGGGCTTGACGCTTATATGGTGTATCCGTCCATTTTTGCGTTTGGTCTGGTGGCTTTCGGAATGCTTGGCATGGGACCGGTCAATATTGCCGTTGACAGTTATGGGCCGGTGGCCGACAATGCTCAGTCGGTTTTTGAATTGTCTCAGGTTGAAAATATCAGGGGCATTAACAAGGAAATTGAAAAAGATTTCGGTTTTAAGCCTGATTTTGAGAAAGGAAAACATTTCCTTGAAGCTAACGACGGTGCCGGAAATACGTTTAAGGCCACTGCCAAGCCGGTGTTAATCGGTACGGCGGTTATCGGTGCGGCGACGATGATTTTCTCAATCATTTTGTTATTGAATCTGAAGCTGTCGCTTTTGGATCCGGAAGTTTTGTTCGGTATTATTCTCGGCGGAGCGGTTATCTACTGGTTCTCCGGCGCTTCGATGCAGGCGGTTTCAACCGGGGCTTACCGAGCTGTCGACTTTATTAAAAAGCACATTAAGCTTAATACAAAGAAGGCGGCTTCGGTCGAAGACAGTAAGGAAGTGGTCAGAATTTGCACTGTTTACGCGCAAAAGGGAATGTTTAATATTTTTGTAGCTATCTTTTCCTTTACATTGGCGTTTGCTTGTTTTGATCCGAACCTGTTTGCCAGTTATCTGATTTCGATTGCCGTTTTCGGTTTGTTCCAGGCGTTGTATATGGCAAATGCCGGCGGGGCATGGGACAATGCCAAAAAGGTTGTCGAAGTTGATCTGGGTGAAAAAGGAACAGATCTGCATGCGGCATCTGTTGTCGGCGATACCGTGGGTGATCCGTATAAGGATACTTCTTCCGTTGCATTGAACCCGATTATCAAGTTTACGACTTTGTTCGGGTTGCTGGCGGTGGAAATTGCCGTTTCGGCGCCACGCTGCGTTTCGCTGACGCTGGGAGCTGTCTTTATGGCTTTGGCTTTGATTTTTGTTTGGCGTTCGTTCTATGCCATGCGTATTCAGACCAAAGAATAAGGCCGGTTTATTGTTTGTCCTGAATTAGGAAAAAGGCGGCGTCTCCTGTATCTTTGTGGTACCGGAGCGCCGCCTGTTATTATTTTTTTGTATTAATGAAAAAAAATCTTGATTTATTGGTGATAGTTGTGTATCACTTTATACGAAGTTTGATAGGGGTATAGCTCAGTTGGTAGAGCATCGGTCTCCAAAACCGAGGGTCGTGAGTTCGAATCTTACTGCCCCTGCCACTCAAGATGAAGGCGCTGAAAAGCGTCTTTTTTCTTTATAAATCAATAAGTTAACCGAGTCCGTGTGAGATGTTATCAAAGAGGCTGTTTCCCGCTTGTTACACGGACCCTCTCATATAAAATTCTTTATTTTACAAGCATTTAATGCGGTTGGAACCTTATAGCCGTTTGGGATTATCATCTATCAAAAGTCGGATTTGAAACTTGCGATGATGAAAGTTTTTGACGTTGACGACAAATTATTTTTTTCTCTTAAATTTTTTCTGCTTAAATAATATCTCTTCAAAAAAGGCTATTTTTTCAACTGGCCCCTTATAACGCGTGAGATAGGAAATGACTCCAGCCTTTTTTAGTAAGCCATATATCACAACATCCAACATTTGTGCGTTAAAGGTTAAGGCCAATAGGTTAAGATGCCCTAATTAAAATTGTAAATGAGGTTGAAAAAACATGGAAACCGAAGTCTCCCTGTCTTATTCTTCAAAATTCAAATTACAATTAATTATCTGTATCCTGTTTTCTAATTCGATAGACCCCTTTACTGGTTGTTTCAAGAATGCCATTATCTTTAGCACCACCTTTCATTAAAAACAGCTTCATACTTATGGCTTTTTTATTGCGAATTGGCGCTCCATTCGGCTCCGTAAACATATTATAATATGCGATTGTTATTTCATCGACGGTTAATTCGGTTTTGTTAAATTTGTCTTTAGCGACTCGAAAAATTTCCAGAATTTCTTCGGTCATATTGCGTTCTGCTTTTACTTTTACATTTAATTTTTTTTGTATTTCTTTGGTTGTTTCAAAAATATTTGCCATTTTTACCTCTTTTCTAAAAAAAAATCTTTTTTTTGATTATAATAATACCATTTTATCTTGTCAATATTTAATATAAAAACTTCGATAACGACCGGATATAAATACTATAAGCATTTATAAAAAAATTTAATTATTTTTTATAAAAAACACTTGACTCTGATTTAATTAAGACCTATATAATACCGCGTAATATATTTAATAGTCATTAAGGAGGTCAAAGAAATGAAAGAAGGATAAAGAAAAATTGCTTTCATCAAAAAAAGGCCACACATGATTCAGATGTGTGACCCCTTGATAAAAGTTTCGCCGAATTCGAAAGACGACTAACTTTATATACCGATTTGTATATTAACGCAAATTTTATAATAGTAAACGTTTTTTTTCGATTTTCGGCCAATTTAACACCCGTATTTTCGGGATTAATTCAAAAATTCTGGCCGGGTGCCAGCAGGGTTCAGTCTTTAAGTGAAGATTGAATATGCTTTGATTTAACTTATCGACCACCCTGGGTTTGGATATTTAAAAATGTGCAATGTTATTTGCAATATAAATTTGGCCTATGAGCCAGAAAACGAAGAATTGGCCATTATTCTTAACAATGCCAATGATTTTTGTGAAAAATTTGATTTAAACGACATTTATTGCAATTCTATCAAAATTTTCATTAATTCGCCAAAACACTATTATGTTTTTGAAAAAGGTGTCCCTTTTGCGAAAGTTATTCCAGACACGAAAGAAGATGATGAAGACTTTGGCGATGACGAAACCTGCTGGAAAGAAGATGATGACGAATTCAATATCGATTCTGATTGTTACTGCTTTAATGATATTAAATGGAAAAATTAAATGATGGCAAAAGAAAATCTGGCCGAAATGCCTGAAAACTACAATATGATGGACGAGGTTAAAGGCTCTACCGTCATGGCTGAACCCGAAGTACAGGCGACTGTTGCTTCAAATGTTAACGATAACCGGGAGGGGGATTTCCCTCTCCCCCCGAAAGGAGGTGCTGCAACAAAAGCAGTTGAAGAAAATACAGCTAATGAAAATGCCTCAGATATATCACAGCCTTTGTCTGTTGAAGATTTTATCAAGAACAAACAGCTTTCGCCGGAGACACTAAAGGAAATAATAAATGCGGCTCAGAATGACAACTTATTCCCTGCCGAAAAATTAAACGGCAAAGAATTGACAGATAAAATCAACGAACTTCGCGAATGGGTTAACACCGAAGAAAGTCAGTTAAAAAGTACTCCATTCTCAATAGAGTTATACAACCAGAAGAAAGCTGTTTTGCAAGTGCGGGCTGCGTATGTATTGATTCTTGAGTGCTTAATTGGTGAGGTATTACGTCAAATTCCCAGACTAAACGGAACCAGCTCAAAATCTGAAAGACGGGCATCAGGACAAGAAAAGACAAAATCTCAAATTATTAAGGAAGAGTACGGACTTTCTTCACGGTTGGCTCGTGACTTTCAGCACTTAACTTGGGACGGTGTAAAAGCTGCGCTTGAACTTGCTTTACGGCAAAACGATATACCAACCAGAGCTTTGGCTTTGTCAAAGTCCGCATCAATTAAAGCCAAGCAAAATAAACATAATAAGAGGCTTAAACATACAAAGTTTGTACTGGACTATATCGAAGAAACCGAGACTAAAACTTTAAAGTTGGAAAAACCGATGTATATAACAACTCTGTTTTCAAATATTTCCATTGGATTGGCCAGAGTTCATGAATTAAACTTGCATTGTCGGGTGGCCGTGGAATGGGATAAAACACGAGCTCATTGGCACGAGCTTTTATATCCTGACTGTCACATGGTGCAAGGCGATTTTACTGACCCGACATATTTTAATGAAGCATTGGAATGGCATAAAAAGCAAGGCTGTGAAATTATAATGTCCAGCTGTTGTTGCGAGCCCTTTTCTAATTTAAATAATTCACCAAAGAAAGGTGATGTGCCCGAGGCTAAGCAATTTTATTATGCTGCTGACTTTATTCTTAAAGCAAAGCCCAAATATTTTGTGTTTGAAAATGTTCCCGGCTTTGTAGATGCCAGACCTAAGATTGCTCATGACGTCCTTAAAAATAAAGACGGTGAAATTCGTTGTATCGGACAATATTTACGCGATGTTTTAGGCGAAGAATATCATCTTAATTTTGGTATATATACCGCGGCTGATTATGGATGTGTTGAAGACAGATCTCGCTTAATAATCCTTGGTTGTCGCAAAGATATAAGCACCGAACCGTGGAAATTTCCTAAAAAACACTCGGTCAGAAAAATGTTATGGGAAGTCATTGGTGATTTAATGAGCTTAGGTAACGGAGAAATCGATCCAAACGACCCATGGCATTATGCCAGAGAACTGCCTGAACATATCATTAAAATCTTGGCACATACTCCAACTGGCTGTACTGCTTGGGATAATGAAGCAGAATATCAACCTTTAACTGATAGCGGCGAATATAGC
Source organism: uncultured Pseudomonadota bacterium (assembly GCA_949289935.1). Taxonomy (GTDB): domain Bacteria; phylum Pseudomonadota; class Alphaproteobacteria; order RF32; family CAG-239; genus HGM16780. Next base: position 126,790 of record CASEQD010000002.1, read on the forward strand.
AACGGTAACTATGACAAAGGATTCACACGTAACGAATGGCAAGATCAATGCCCAACAATTACAACCGGGAATGGTAGTATCAGTGATGTGTATTCGCTTCATCCGGGAAGATATAATCCTGAAACACAAGAATACACAGACTGCCGCGTTTTTTCATTGAGAGAATTGCTTAAAATTATGGATTGCCCAAATGGTTTCTTCGACAAACTAAATCTTAAAAGAGAAGAAAACGGTATGTTGAATGAAACAGATGAAAACAATCTCCGCAAAGCAATCGGTCAACACTTCTGTCCTCTGCATGTGAATGCTTTATACAGCACCTTACCTCTGCCGGCAAATGACAATAATAAACCTGATGATAATGCGGCTTAAGAATAATCGGAGGTAGTTTCGGCTGCCTCCTCTTTACTTTTAAAGTTTTTGTCGTTAACGTCACAAACTTTTTATATGACCGCTTGCCTATTTTCCATATACACCGAAAAAATTCAAAAGTATGCAAAAAAATCACATAATGGAAATTTTTTTTATCAAAATCGCAGCGACAAACAATTCTAGAAATAAAAATGTGCAGGATTGTTTATGCGAAAAAAACAGAAAATAAATAAGAAAAAGAAGAGCCAACGTTCTTACAAAGACTTTATTTCCATAGTTAAATGGCATAAAAATAAATTTGATGTCTTGTCTCATATAAGTAATATATATGGAAATGAGACTAAAAAAGAAGTTGTCGTTTATAGATTGCCATTATGGAGGGATATAACTTTGATACAAAAACTGGCATACTTCTTTTATTTTATGGCAGAAACAAAACCTTTTAAGAACATCAAACCATTTACTCTAAACTTAAGCAAATCCTTTCGTAATAGATATAAGAATTTAACTTACAAAGAATTAAAAGCCGTTATCATCAAAAAAATATATGGTAACCTAGACTATATCCTTAAATCATCAAACAAACCTATGATGTCATTTATTCTTGAAAATAAGACTAAGGATAAAAGAAAAGATATAACTGATAAAGAAACTCATATACACGGGATAAGAGAAGTATTTGATGAAGCGACAGATAGTAAAATAAGATTAGCCTTAAAGACATCTATATGTAATGGCAAGAAAGAGTATAATGAGCAGGAATATCGCAATATGCTACAGACTAAAGACAAATATACTAAATATGGAGCAAAAGGTTGGCTATGGTATTTTAATAAAGGTGTGTGTTGTAATCATGGACTTTATATATCCCAACCTCTTTTAGAAAAAATACGTAATGACTATGAACGACTTTACCAAGAATATAAAGAAAACATCAAAATATTAAAAGCAAAAGGTATCAAGATAAAATATACAAAACCGAAGACATCATGATTGTAAGTATTATAAACTATATGAATGATACAGTATATATCTTATTTTATCCTCAAATGTCTGCAAACAGGTAAATCTTAAACAAAACACTTTCATAAACAAGCCTAAAACAACCCATAACAAGCCGTTTAACAAGAATCTGAGCAATCCTATATCAAATAAAAACCTTGAGTCCTGCTGTCAAAAAACAAGATACCAATAAAAAACAACATAATGGAAATTTAAGCGTTTACAAATCCCAAGAATCGCGACAATACGTTTATATCAGATTCTTTAATGACGTTATAACACATTGTAAATAGGTATTATTATGTTTGACTTCTGCTAAATTTTGCAAAAGTTGATTTATATTTTAACATGATAGTAAAAACAACCTCATTTTCATTTTAAATTAGGTTAGTCGTTTGAATTTGCGCAAATATCTTGCAATAAGCCTATCCCATTAAGCCATAAACGACCCGTGGACTAAGAAATTACTTTTTCATAATAAAACCTAAGCAGAAAGTAAAATCATCATCCACGGGTCAAAATATAAGATTCTTAAATTTAATATTCGCTTGCCAACATAACCGTCATGACTCTTTTTGTTACTTCTGGATTGCTTGGATCTGCGGAATAAAACTGATAATCCTTGTCATAATAATCAATTTTCCAATATATCTTTTCACCGTTATAATCAAAACTGCCAAAATCGTGTTCTCCGTATGGATCTTTGGCTTTGGTAAAATTGTTAAAACATCTGACTTGGCTTAGAATTTCCGCAACTTCATTTTGACTTTTAGCATTAATTCCGCAAGTCAACATAACCTTTCCACCGCTAAATGTTTTTCTAAAGTTATCATTTAATGTTTTGATATCAGCCATTATTTTACACTTTCAATGAGTTTATTAGATACCAAAAACATTTTGAAACGTCTCAAAGCCTGGCGAACAGAAGTATGAGAACGTTTGCCATAGCTTGATTTTTCGCCGGTAATTTCATATTGAGGCAGGATAAATGCTATATTTTCAACCAGATAAGCGAGCGTAAATTCTTCTTTCCGGCATAATCTTTCTATTCTTCCCATATAGTCAAAAGCGGTAGAAGGTTTATAATTTTGTTCCAACAGCCAGTTTTCAAAATTCTTCAACATCTCAAATCTCCTTTATACCAATTAGTCAATAAACACCGGCTCAGAAAACACAGCCACCATAACCCGCTGCAATCTTTTACACTCGGCCAGACAATCGCTAAAGTATTGATAAGGCGTTGGAAGAATTGTATTGTTTAATTTTACATACCACATTGTTTTTCCTTTTATAAATAGTGTTTTGCTCATTAACTATTTATATTATGCGGTATATTTTCTTTATCGGGAGCCCCTTATTTTCTACTTTGGGATGACATTTTGTTACGATTTGGGAATTTAAAATAAAAGCAAGCGCTTAACTTGATGACAGTTGTGACAATAAGTCGTTTGTAAAATAAAAAAAACGCTCCGAAATTTCTTCCGAAGCGCTTTTAAGCAAAGGAATGTTAAAGACTAAAATTTATATTTAGCATTAATCAAACCGGTATGGTCTTGATAATCCTCACGGAATTTACCTTCATAACCAAGCGAAAATTCAACATTATCGTTGACTTCCGCAGTTACGCCGGCACCAAACTCCATTCCGAAACGGTCAAGAGCTTCACCGTCAACCGCATAAGCCGAACCGTTAGCCAAGGTTACGACTGAATTAACATCATCGTTAATCATATCGTATGTCGCAGCAATACGGGCTTCCGGTTTAATCAGCATACCATTGTCAAGTGCAAAGGTTTTGTTGACTTTTGCACCGATAACGCCGGTTAAGATATCCGAATCATTGCCCGAAATATCTTGGTCGGCAGAATCTTTGTAAGCATCTTGTTTGATGTGGACATAACGCAAACCAACCTCAGGCGTTAAACCAAAGTTTTTGAACTGCATATCATAACCGGTCATGGCCTGTAAACCAAAGGTTTCAACATCATAGTCAGCATTAACATTCTGGCCACTGACATTTTTATCTTCGGAATAATCAGACCAGCCATAGGTGGCGATACCGTTGATAAACCAATTGCTCGGCTTATATTCGCCATACAAAATCGCGGTATGGGTATCAACATCCGTGCTTCTCATAAAGCCGTCAATGTCAGTATTGGTATAAGCGTAACCGGCACCGATTTTGACATTTTTGTTAATGAATTTTTCAATACCCAAAGCAACACCGGCAGAATCAGAATCAAATCCATAAGAATCCGAGGTGTCATCCAACTTGGAATGATTATACATACCCTGAACCCAAACTGCCACGTCAGGATTGCTGTCACCAGAAGACATACCTTCAGAGCCGGTTGAAATAGAGCTGCCGGTTAAACGGGTTGATACAGCACTAAACACCTGATTAGCCGTTTCTGTCTGTGTCTTCTGAACCATCGGCGCAACTTCCGGAGCCACGGCTGTTAAAGCGTCTACATAAGCTTTTTGTCCTGCGGCTGTTGTGGCATTTTGAGATAAATCACTCAAGACAGAAGCTACGGCTTTGGCTCCCGCACTTGCCGTTGTCGAAGATGTTACGCTGTCCCAAGCTTCGGCCGTTGCAGCATTTGAAGTCGTACCTCCGGCATCCGTAACAACATCAGAAGCCGTCGCTGTTCCGGTAATATTTAAGGAGCCGTCTTCATTCCATTTAATATCATAACGACTGTTTTCGGCAATTTTATTCGTGAAACTTCCACTTACTTTACCATTCAAAAATTTCAAATCCGTATTTTCGCCATTACCGACCACGCCGTTATCAAGCGTTACTTTCATTGTGGTATCTTTACCGATTGTGATGTTATCCGCATTGATTTTGCCGTAATTATCAGTAGCAGCTACGCGCAAAGCCAGGCTGGAATTGTCTTTGAAGTCAACGTTTGTCGCATTTACGGTATTTGTACCAATGTCCAAACCGCCGGCAACATTCAGATTGCCAATTTTACCGGTCGGCGCGTCATAAGTCAAAGTACCTTTATTGACATTCAGAGAAGCCAAGTCGCCAATTGTGCCGGAAACAGCCTTGCTTAAAGAATGGTCAGCTTCAAAAGTCAGGTTGGAACCGGAAATATCACCGTCGACCAACGCACTTGAAGATTTAATATTCAAATTACCATCGCCCTCTACGTTGGCAAGCAAGCCTCCAGACAAATTAATTGTACCGGTATCCGTGAGGTTTATGGTAGATTTTTGTTGATTTTTAGAAGTTAGCATCGTT
>CASEQD010000003.1:0-90589 GCA_949289935.1 uncultured Pseudomonadota bacterium
ATGCGAAGGTTATGACGAAACCTCCGTCCCGTCGGGATATGTGAGCGTGGGGGAATGCGACTCGTGCAGCGGGAAGAGATACAAAATCAAATGCGATCCGTCGAAATATGTTCCGGCGTCGGTATGCGGGGCGAACGGCGGGACGGGGAGCAGCTGTTCGGACGATAACGGCGTGCATTATACGGAATGCAAGTGTCCGGCGGGATATGAATGGAGCGAGAGTTCGCAGAGCTGCGGGTGTTCGTCGTCGTACCGGTATTCGTGTCAGGGTTCTGGTTATGCTGGCGGCGAAGGTCAGAGCTGCGATGATAGATATGCGAAATGCAAGTGTGCGGAAGGGTATGTTTGGGATGCGGCGCAGGGGGCGTGTGTTTGTAACGGAACGGATTTTTGTGTTGTGAACCAGAACTGCGGGGCGTTGGGTTATGCGCAGAAGTCGTGTGCGGGCAAGGCGTTGAAGTGCCCGTTCGATACGAATTATGTGTTTTGCCTTTAGGCGGGCGGGGAGGCCCCGCGGCCGCAAGGAAGCTGGGGCGGGGACACCTGACGAGGTGAGCGTCAAGTTGGCCGCTGGTTGGCATGGGCAGAGGCGGGGAGGCCCCGCGGCCGCAAGGAAGCGGTATCCTGTTCCGGGGCAGAGTTAGCACTGCGTGCGCCTCGTGCCGGCGGAGAGAAAAATACCCGGGAAAAGTCCGTGGTTATTAAACAAAGGAGGAGAAGATGAGAAAGTTTGAAATGGAAAATAAGCAGGCCGGGATGGCGGCAGGAGGCGTCATGGCTGAGCGTTCCGGGGCAAAAAAGAACGTTAAGGCGGCGGAATGTTCGGAGGTGTCGAAAAATATTGCTGGAGGCGGATGCTGTGGAGTGACAGGTGGTACGGATTTTTCGGGGACTGCAAAAGCGGCGTTTGGGATGTTGGGCGTATTGTTTTTGAGCGGTGTTTCGCAAAATGCGCTGGCGCAATGCGTGGCGACAACCGACTGTGCGACGCTCGGCTACACCGAATCCTCCTGTTCCGACGGCGGCGTCAAATGCCCGTTTGGAAATTATTGGAGCTGCAGGGAGAGTCAGAATAATGATAATTCTTCTGCTTCAAGCGCCTTGTGTTATCATGGTTGTTGTATCGGACATTTTTATTATACAGACGGAACATGTTCTGAAGAGATGCATTCAGAAAAAACGCCTCTCGGCGTAGTGGTGTATCTGGATGGGAAAGGCAGTGGACAATTATATCGGAGAACAGCTACTTCCGCAGAATGGGGAAGTTTTGAGATTCCCGGTTTTCCTTACTTTGATGAAGAATTTGACTATTATACTTGGCCAGATCAACTTGGACCGTTGGCAAAGGATGCTTTATGGGATTTTGACAGTTGCGGAAGAACAGAAATGATTACGGCGGCTACTTCTGAGGATGAAGCCCCGGCGGCATGGAAGGCGAAAAATTATTTTCCGGACTCTGCTCCCGAAACAAAGGGAAAATGGTGTCTTGCCTCTATGGGGGTATTGTTTAATATAATGAATTATTCTCAAACTATTGGCGCTGCCCTAAAAAAATTAACAAATTATTCTGCGGTTTTTCCTTGTATGATGTCATACTCATCTACTCTTACGAATCAAGATATAGGTTTTGGCATACAAAGAACAAATTCAGGATATGTTGTAATTTCCGGAGCTATTAGTGCTGGTGGTTCTGTTTGTTTTCCTTTAGTTATGGAATTTTCATTAAAATAACAAAAAAACCGCTGTTTTTATTACAGCGGTTTTTTCTTTGTTATATTGAGAAGAGGTGTTTTTATTTACCCAGCTGAGCGGCTACTTCGGCAGCAAAGTCTTCTTCTTTTTTCTGCAAGCCTTCACCAAGTTTGAAACAGACATAGCCGGCCAGTTTTACGGGCGCACCGAGTTCTTTTTCGGCATCAGCAATAATCTGTTTTACTTTCTTGTCCGGATCCATGATATAAGCCTGTTCTTCAAGTACGACTTCTTCATAATATTTGCGAATGCGGCCTTCAACCATTTTTTCGACAATATTGGCCGGTTTGCCGGAGGCCAGAGCCTGCTCGGAGAAAATTGCCTTTTCCCGTTCCAAAGCCTCAGGCGCAACATCGGCAATTGTGTGGAACAAGGGATTGGATGCCGCAATGTGCATGGCAATATGCTTGCCGAGTTCCTGCAATTTGGCTTTGTCCGCCGTTGATTCCAGAGCAACCAAAACGCCGATTTTACCCAAGCCCGGACGAGCCGCACTGTGAACATAAGAGGCGACAACACCGTCTTTAACCGACAAAACTTTAGCGCGGCGCAGGTTCATATTTTCGCCGATTTTGGCAATCATGTCTGTCAGACGTTCACCAAAAGGCTTATTAACTTTCGGGCAAACAGCATTTTTCATGGCATCAACATCGCCTTCAAACATTAAAGCGACTTTAGCGGCGTCTTCAACAAACTCCTGAAAGATATCGTTTTTAGCGACAAAATCGGTTTCGGAATTAACTTCAACAACAGCACCTTTGTTTCCGTCAACCGCAACGGAAACCAAACCTTCGGCAGCAATACGGCTGGCTTTTTTGGCAGCTGAAGCCAAACCTTTTTTGCGCAGCCAGTCAATTGCATTTTCCATATTGCCGGCACTTTCGGTCAATGCTTTTTTGCAATCGAGCATTCCGGCGCCGGTTGTTTCTCTTAATTCTTTAACCATTGCAGCGGTAATTTCTGTCATTTCAAACTTTCCTATAATCAAAATTTAAACCATTGTGGCGATATGAAGCCATACCGCCACCTAATGTTTTCAGAAAACAACCTTCGTCAGATTATTCTCCGGCAGCTTCTTCCCTGGTTTCCGCCTTGGCTTTGCGGGTTGATTTTTTCCTGGTTGCTTTAGCTTCGGCAGCTTCGTCAACCATTTCTTCAACCTTCAGTCCCTGAGAGGCGATTTCGGCCTGCATGCCGTCAAGAATGGCCGAAGACATCAACTCACAATAGAGCTGAATGGCGCGGATGGCGTCATCATTACCAGGAACCGGCAAATCGACATCATTCGGGTTGGCATTGGTATCGGTGATGCCGATAACCGGGATGCCCAGCTTTTTGGCTTCTTTTACCGCCAGCGTTTCTTTGGTGGTGTCAATGACAAACAACAAATCCGGCTGACCGCCCATATTCATAATGCCGCTCAGTTCCTGAGAAAGTTTCTGCTGTTCTTTTTTCATGTTCAGCATTTCTTTCTTGGTGTAGCCTTCATAAGCGTTCTTTTCTTCCATTTCGTTCAGCTTAACCAAACGGCTGATGGATTTGTGAACGGTTTTCCAGTTGGTGAGCATGCCGCCAAGCCAACGGTAGTTTACATAAAACTGTCCGCAGCGTTCGGCGCTTTCTTTTACAATGTCCTGAGCCTGACGTTTGGTACCGACAAACAAAACGCGGCCGCCGTTTGCAGCAACATCGCGCGCCGTGTTCAACGCCGTGTAAAGCATTGGATACGTTTTGCGCAGGTCGATGATGTGAACATTGTCTTTTTTACCGTAAATGTAAGGAGCCATCTGAGGGTTCCAACGGCGGGCATGGTGCCCGAAGTGTACGCCAGCTTCAATCATCTGACGCATCGTAAATGCAGGAAGTGTCATATTTTCATATCCTTTTCCAGTTAAACCTCCGCAGACTGCCTCACCTTGCCTTTCGGCAGGCACTGGAACGAAAAAACTTTTGTTTTCCGTCTTCGTCTGCGTGTGAATTAAATCAATTGCCGGAACATAATGCATTCCGACACCGGTGTTTTATCCTTAAAAGATTAAAAATGCAAGCGTTTTTTTGATTTTAAATGAAAAATCCCTGCCGAAGCAGGGATTAAAAAAAGTTTCAGACTCTCCAGAAAAAGAAAAGCCAGAAAACAAATGCGCAAAGGTTAAAAAAGCCGATAATTTCGGCAATTGTAATTTTTTCATACCGGCAAAGTTTTGTCTTAAACACAACGCTTAAAAGGCAAAGACTGCCGCCCAGCAGAAAAAACACAACGTGCAAACGGAGAAAACCGCAAACAACATATACGGCAAACCCGGAAAAAACAGCCGCATATTTTAAAAACGGCGGAATCCGGCTCGGGCTCCATTCGTCCAGCGCAAATATCCTTTCTATTCCATACGCACAAAGAAACGACAAAAGCTCCAGACTGACGATAAACAATTTTAACCGCAAATCCAGCGAAACAAACAACGGTATGGTCAGCAAACCGACAAAAACCGTGCGAAAAAAACAAGCTTTACTCATAATTATAGAATTTAATAATTTATTTCACTTTTGTCTTAGCATGTTGTAAAAATTTTGTCAACAAAACCTCCCTGATAAAAAATTTGTTACAGATTTTCTTTTAAGGCTTGAAAAATAAGGGGTTTTGAATTAGGTTAGGGGTAAATTTCAAGAAAATCAAGGTAAAAAATGTCTGACTTATTTGAATCAACTGCACCCAAAACAACCGAATATTCTGCCCGGGATATTGAAGTTTTGGAAGGGCTTGAACCCGTTCGCCACCGGCCGGGCATGTATATCGGCGGCACGGATGAACAGGCTTTGCATCATCTGGTAGCTGAAATTCTGGACAATTCAATGGATGAGGCCGTCGCCGGGTATGCCAACCATATTGACATGAAGTTCAATGCCGACGGTTCGGTTACCATCGCCGACAACGGACGCGGCATTCCGGTCGATCCTCATCCGAAATATCCGGATAAGTCTGCATTGGAAGTTATTATGACCGTACTGCATTCCGGCGGAAAATTCGGCGGCAATGCTTATAAGGTTTCCGGCGGGCTGCACGGGGTGGGTTTGTCTGTTGTCAATGCCCTTTCCGACAGATTGGTTGTTGAAATTGCACGGGACAGAAAACTTTACAGGCAAGAATATTCTAAAGGACGGCCTTTGACTGCTTTGGAATTTATCGGCAATGCTCCTAACCGGCGGGGAACATCCATCACTTTTCATCCCGATCCGGAGATTTTCGGTTCACGGGTTTTTATTCCGAACCGGATTTACCGAATGGCGCGTTCAAAAGCTTTTTTGTTTAAAGGCATTCATATTTTTTGGAAATGCGCACCGGAAGCTCTGAGCGAAGGAGATGCAACACCGGCAGAGGCCGAATTGCATTTTCCCAACGGACTGCGGGATTTTTTGAACTATCAAATCGGCAGCAGGGCAACCATCAACCGTACCATGTTTGCCGGGGATTCCGATCTTGCAAACGATGAGGGGCGCGTGGAATGGGCTATTACCTGGCCGGAAGACGAAAACGGTTTTTGTTATTCTTATTGCAATACCGTTGTTACGCCGCAGGGCGGAACTCACGAAACCGGATTTAAGGCCGCGCTTATCCGCGGGTTGAAAGAATATGGCGAAATGGCCAACATAAAAAAAGCCGCCTCAATTACCGCCGAAGATTTTTTAAGCAATGCCTGTCTGATGCTTTCGGTGTTTATACGCGATCCTCAATTTCAGGGACAAACAAAGGATAAACTGACATCTACCAAAGCTATCCGGCTGGTGGAACAGGCCGTTAAGGACTCTTTTGACCATTGGCTGACTTCGGATGTGGAAAATGCCACCGCTCTTTTAGAATATGTGATTGAACGCGCCGAAGCCCGTAAAAAGAAAAAAGAAGAGAAAATACAAAACCGCAAAACGCCGACGAAAAAACTGCGGCTGCCGGGGAAGCTGGCGGATTGCTCTCAGGCCGCGGCAGAAAATACGGAAATTTTTATTGTTGAGGGGGATTCCGCCGGTGGTTCCGCCAAAATGGGACGAGACCGCGTTACACAGGCTATTCTGCCATTGCGCGGCAAAATTTTGAATGTGGCCAGCGCTTCGCTTGACCGCATTACCCAAAATCAGGAAATTAAAGACATGATCGAGGCTTTGGGATGCGGGATTAAGGAAAACTACAACGAAGACAATCTGCGTTATGAAAAAATCATTATCATGACCGATGCCGACGTGGACGGGGCGCATATCGCTTCGCTGCTAATGACGTTTTTTTATCAGCAGATGCCCAAACTGATTGAAAACGGGCATTTGTATATTGCGACGCCTCCTTTGTATAAAATTGTGGTCGGCGGTAAAAATTATTACGCCCTGGATGATGAAGATAAAGACCGGATTTTGGCCAAAGCAGTTAAAGGAAATCAAAAACCGGATATCAGCCGCTTTAAAGGTTTGGGCGAGATGAGCGCCATGCAGTTGAAAGAAACAACCATGGACAAGAAAAACCGGATGCTGTTACGTGTGCTGCTGCCGAATACGTCTACCGAAGAAGGTAAGGAAGAAGCTTTTGAGACCCGGCGGCAGGTTGAACGGCTGATGGGAAAAAATCCGGAAACACGCTTCAAATTTATTATTGAACGCGCCAAATTTGTGGACGATTTGGATATTTAATTGGACATTTAAAATGATAACACCGTTAACCTCAAAAGCTAACGGTGTTTTTTTCATCAATCCTCTTTTTTACCGGCCAGAAAATCGGTTATTTTTTCTTTTTTAAAGCCAAATATCCAGGCAATTATGCAAATAACCATATAATTCCAGACAAAAAGAACAGCAGCAAAGCCCAGAGATATCAACCCGTTAAGAATAAAACCATTGTTTGTGACAGGAAAAGGATGTATAAACAATGACAAAATACAAAAAACCAATATTCCCCGCCAAATAACCATCAGTGTTGTTTTCAGATTAACATATTCCGAAACAAAAACAAACGATAGCCCCAGCAACCAGGCTGAAATTAATGAAATTGCATCCATAATTATAAAATTTAAAATTATACATTAAACAGGAAAAGTATATTGTTTTTTGAAATTTTGTCAACAAATTTAACCGGTAAAATTTATGTTTCCTTAAGAATAAAATGATAGGCTTTGGTTTTCACGGAATGTGAGGCGGAATGATTAGAAAATCAACAGAAAAAGATTATAAAAAGCTGGCGGATTTGTGGCTGGACTCCAGTCGGCAGGGGCATTATTTTATTTCGTCCGGACATTGGGAAAAGCTTGCCGATAAAATTTGGAAACACTATCTGCCGCAGGCTCAGACTTTTGTGTTTGAAGACAAGCACAGAATTAAAGGCTTTATCAGTCTGCCGGATGATAATTACATCGGCGCCCTGTTTGTTCATCCTCTTTTTCAACAGCAGAAAATCGGTACAAAACTGCTGCTCTATGCCCGCCGGAAACGGCCGAATATACAATTGAAAGTATTTGCCAAAAATGCCGGCGCATTGAAATTTTATCAAAAACACGGGTTTAAAGTTCTTGCCGAAAGCGTTGATTCCGAGACAGGAGAATCCGAGCTTTTGATGGCTTGGGCGCAGGGATGTTTCAGCGGGCATAAAAAAATTTTTTCCGGAGATTCTTAAAAAAAACCGCACATCATTTTTTGATGCACGGTTAAAAAATTTACTCTTTCAGGAATGTCTGCAAAAGTCCGGATAATTCGACAGCTACCTCCCGCGCTTCTCTTCTGCCGGAAAAACTTATAGCCCGTTCTTTAAAAATTTTACGAATTTTCGGCCAAAGCGGCGTTGAAAAACGCAGATATTCTTCCAGCCGGCTATAAAAATTATCCGTATCTTTACGATGCTGCAAATTTCTTTGTCGGCGGGAAAGCCTTTCTCTTTCAAAAATAAGCGGCAGCGGCGTTTGGCGGCGGATGATAAAAGTATCGTATTTTTCCGTCAGTCCGCAAAAGGCTTTTAACGCGGCCTTTCCGCTCAAATAACCATCCATAATGATTATTTTACTTTCGTCTTCCAGACGTTCCCGCAAAAGAGGAACCCATGTTTCACAAGGCGTAAACAAGCCTTTATCCGTCCGTTCTTTTATCTGTCGGCCGGTTTCGGTTTGTTCTTCGGCTTTTTGGCGCAGCAAATCTCCTATTGAGAAACTTTGAATTTGCATTTTCTCCGCATCCGGCCATTTTTTAATTTCTTCACACAGAAAATTACGCAATGTCGTTTTACCGGCACAGGGAGCTCCAATGATAAACGTCACAATTTTTTTCATATTTAATAATTTTTTTTAATAATAAACAACTTGTTGTTTTTTAACTTTTTTTGTTTCTAAAATCAAGCCTTTTTATAACGGACACTTGCCAAGGAAATAAAATTATTGTATATTATAAATGTATAAGACAGAAATGTTTTGTACGCCGGGTTAACAAGTATGGAGTTTTTATGTTTACGGAAACGCCGGTTACAGCGTCAAGTAGCAATAATGATTCAGACCCCTTCAGGTCTTTGTTATTAAGAAACTATAATTATTTTCAACATTTTAGCAGTTCTGATTTTTCTTTTACAAGTGATTGTGAGGGCTTATCGGTTCTGAAGGAGGTGTGATTATGTTGTCCTTCAGAAGCAGAATTGAAAAGAACGACCCTCAGGTTATCCGGCAGATTGCAGAATCGACAGGTTTTTTTGACGAGCAGGATGTTCACATCACTGTTGAAATTGCTGAAAATCTGCTTAATAAAAAAGATTCCAATCATAAGTTTTTGTTTGCCGACTATATGAATCAAACCGTTGCCTATGTTTGTTACGGTGAAGTTCCGGATGCGAAAGAGGGTACTTACGAAATTTACTGGCTTTCTACCCTGAATGAATATCGCGGGTTGGGAATCGGACGGAATTTAATCAACCGGCTGATTACAAAGCTACGCAAAAAAGGCGCCGGTAAAATTTATCTGAAAACGGACAGTAAAGATCAATATGCTCCGACAAGAAGATTTTACGAACGCTGCGGATTTAAGCTGCAAGCTGTGCTGCCCGGATATTACGATGATAATGACGGCTGCTGTATTTATGCACTGGATTTGAAAGAAAAAGACGTTTGGGGATTTTATCCCGAGCAATACGGCGCCGCCGAATGATTTCAACAACATCCTTCCCCTGTTTTTGCACGAAGAAGGATGTTGTTTTTTTCTAAAAAACTGTTTGACATTTTATTTCTGTTTATTTATAGTTCTTCTGTTGCTGGGGGTATAGCTCAGTTGGGAGAGCGTTTGAATGGCATTCAAAAGGTCAGCGGTTCGATCCCGCTTACCTCCACCAGTTTCAGGCATTGCTTCGGCAATGCCTTTTTTTGTTATTGTTTTGTCTCTTGTTTCATGTTATGCTGAAAAAGCATAAGGAGATGACAATGACGGTTTCAGAACAAATCATTGAAAAATTAAAAAAAAATGAATGAAGCCGGGTTTCTTCCTTTTTCTTTTGATAATGAAAAAATTAAAATTATCCGGGAAGGCGGGCAGACTTTACCGCTTAAGGCCGGAAGCAAAATTATTCGTGTTTCCAAGAATCGGGAACAGCAGTCCTGGGAAGACATGAAAAGAGAAAGCCTTATTTCCGATGTTTTAAGAAAACAAAATTTACAAACAACCGTTTCCGATGTTAAAATTTTTTCCAATGATGATATTTCCCTTGCTTATCATGAAATTGTTCCCGGGGATATTCTGGAAGGTTCAAAAGGCGAAAAATTATACAAACGGCTTTCAGAAAAACAAAAAGACTTTTTGGCTGAAGATCTGGCCGTATTTTTTGCCGAACTGCATAAAATTCCACTGAAAGACGTTAAAAATCTTCCGCCCTATGCCGGTAAAACAATTAATTACGATTATGAAAAGAATCCGGATTTTGATTATGGCGCCAATAAAAAACGTTTGCAAAAATTCGGAATTGATTTGGATGAGTTCCGAACATCTCTGACTGAAGACAAAGTTTTTTGCCACAATGATTTGCATGGCGGGAATCTGGCTGTTGACTCATCCCGGGAACATATATTGAACGGTGTTTTTGATTTTGGAAATGCCGATATCAATAATCGCAGCGCCGATTTTATAAAACTTTGCGCCATGGACAGGAATCTGGCCCGGCGGACGATAAAAAAATATAATAAACTTACAAATGCCGGCATCAGTATGAAAGAAGTTGATTATCAGTATTTAAACTGGATGGCCGAAAGTATTAAAATGTTTGAAAATATGTCATTAAATGAAGAACAACAAGCCGCCGTAACACATAAATTCAAACGGGATTTGGGAATGTTTCGTTCAGATGTTCTTAAAGAAAGAATTTCAGAAAAAGAAAAACTTTCTTCGCTATCTTTACCTCAAGCTCAAAAAAAGAATCCGGTTGCTCTGCAGGCTTTTTATCAAAAAGACATTACGCGCTAAAAAAAGCCTTCTTTTTGAAGGCTTTTTACTTGTTTTTTATTTTACGTAAATGCGAATTTCCGGCGATGTTACATCTCCGCCTGTTTTTGAAGAAAGGGAAATTTTATTGGCAGAAACACCCATTTCGATCATTTCTTCAAAGATTGCCGCCGCATTTTTCTGCAAATTTGTCTTAGACAATTGAGCCGCTCCGGATGGTGATACTGCTACTATTTCAAATTTCACTCCCGGTTTGGCAGAAACCGCATTGCCGACAGCCTGTTTTAATGCCTCCTGGTAATTTACATCTGCCTTGTTAAACTTTGCAACAAATAACGGTTTTGACATTGAAACAGACGAATTTCCTATTAAAATCGGCATGTTGTTTGATGTTCCTCTTTCTGATTTGCCGATCATAGGAAGATTATTTACCCCGTAACTGCCGACTTTGATGGAAGCGTTTAAATCCACAATATAATTCCTTGCACTTTCAATATATTGCTGTTGGCGGGAAATATCGGCGTTTACTTCAGACAATAAGCTATTGATGAGGATTGACGTCTGGTTGGTTTCGTTTTCCAAAATACGCAGTTGGCGGTGGTCTTCATCTATGGCTCCTGATACACCGTATGCCGCGCGGATGGAATCCAGAAGATATGTCGTCATGGCGGCATCTGAAGCAACACGCGCAGAAAGCTGATTTAAAGCATCCGTATTGATATTCATAACCTGAACATTGTTCTGCGCTTTTTGCAGCAATGTGTACATATTCGGATTGCCCGGCGTCGTTCCTACCTGCAGTTTGGCTTCTATTGTACCGATGGTTTTGTGGTACTGCATGGCATTGCTTATGACTGAAGCCCTGACTTTTTGCAATTCTTCATTATGTTTTTTGATTGAATTCTGCAACTGGGTCAGCTCATTGCGAAAAGATATAACCTTTTGTCCGACAAAAGTTCCCGTCCGGGTTCCTTCTTCAATTTCAATCGGTTCAAAGTTAGTCGTCCCCAGCGCCGGAAGGACTCCGGTATTTTGATAGCTTTCGGCAGCCTCTTCCTGCCCGTCATCACCTATCAGCGACGGAAAGAGCGCATCCCGGCTGAAAGTGCAGCCGCTTATTATCAGCATTGAGACAGAGACTAAAGACAATTTTATGGCTATTTTCTTCATAAGCGTACCTTTAAAAAAAACCTGTTATATAACTTCTTTTTGTTTTACACTTTTATCTTCTTTTGTAAAGGGATTTTTGTAAAAAAACAAGAGTTAATACACTTTTTTAGCAAGAAAGCATCCTGCTTTGCAAAGTACTTTAGAGTTAAATTTTTAAAATTCTTTTAAATTATCAGAAAAAATTGCTTGCAAAATAAAATAAATCGCTGTATTAAAAGTACGTTATGTGCACTCGTAGCTCAATTGGATAGAGCATCTGACTACGGATCAGAAGGTTGTGAGTTCGAACCCCGCCGAGTGCGCCATTTTATAAAGACGTTCTGATTACAGACGTCTTTTTTTGTATTTGAATATTCTGAGGCGCTGTTGTAATTTATGTTCATAAAAGTTTTATTGATATATTAAGTTTTTCCTCATAAACTCATGTCAGTCCTTTTAAGAATGAGTTTATCAATGAAATTTCTCAGATATTTGTTTTTACTGTGTTTTTTTTCATTACCTGTTTCTGCCGGAGAAACAAGTTATTCCGTTTCCGGAAGGTCTGATTTGTTGTATGGCTATTCTGACGTATCATCACGGTATGAAAATTTTGATAAGAATAATAATTATGTCGGCAAATTTCAGCTGAACACAGCGGTTTTACATGAATTTAATGATGATTACAGCGGCGGATTATATTTTAACCTGGCGGGAGGCAGCGGCATAGAGATTCAAAACTATACAAACGGCAACTGGGGAAAACAGATTTTCGGCGTTTTAAATACACCGTTCGGACAAATTACCGGCGGTGAAACAGTTAATGCTGCCGCTCAACTCCAACAAGGAATTACGGCTCACGGCCCTTTAGGCATAAACAACTCGGGAATCGTCGATTTTATCAGCAATCCAAACTGGTATCGACGCACCCATAAATACAGCAGTTTTAAAACACTTAATTCGACATCAATGAACACAGACGGGCTGGCACCGAAAATTTCTTACTATACGCCGCAAATTGCCGGAATCATTGCCGGCTTTTCGTATGTTCCGGATACATACAGCCGTACCGGGCTGGTCAGCAATTATGCCGATTATTCCCGTAAAGACGCTTATGTTGCCGCTTTGTATCAAGAAATTGATTTTGGCTTTGCTTCTGCCGCTGCTTCTATGGGATATGGCGTTTATCATAAAACCGATAAGGATTTTACGGCCGGACTGACTCTTTACCACGGGAACTGGTCGTTTGGCGCCTCCTATCGAAAAACATATGTTGACGGAAACGACAACCGGATTATGTCCGACAGCAAAAATCCCCGTACGCCGGACTGGTTTGACGCTTATCGCGAGGGACAAGCCTGGAGTGCGGGAATCGGTTATGCTTTCGGCCCGTATAAAGTCAGCCTTTCTTATTTTGAAGCAAAAGCGGATAATCTTCCCAACAAAGATGAAATCTTTTTGCTTTCCAACGATTTTCAAATTAATAAACATTTTAATGTTTATGCCATTGCGGCACATACTAATTTCAGAGGAGAGAATCGGGATATCAGAAACAACAACCGCGGATATGCTTTTATTACGGGACTGGGAATCAATTTTTAGAGGTTGAAAATGCCAAATATTTTATTGCTGACAGATGATGATTTTTTTGCCGAAGATTTATGTGAGCAAATTAAGTTGTACGCACCGGAATTTGAGATTTTTCGGGAAGAACTTCCTCTGAAGACATATCATATTATTATCTTTGACGAGAAAACAGATAAGATTAAAACTTTTGCCGCCAAGGCTCCGGTCTTTTTTTTAACCAAGGATGAGAATCTTAATCCGGCCGGCGCCAGTCATGTCTTCATCAAACCTTTTAAACTTTTTAATTTTTTAGATATGCTGCGTGCGGGAATCAATCGTTTTGAAAACAGCTGCGACGGTTATTTATCGTTTAACCGTTATCAGCTCCGGCCGACAAAAAAAGAAATCGTTAATTTAAAAAACGGAGAGCATATCAAGCTTACGGAAAAAGAAGTTGCAATGATTAAATATTTATATAATTCAAAAGGAAGAATTGTCGGTAAAAATGAGCTTTTACAGGAAGTTTGGGGATACAACCCCGATGTAACAACCCATACCATCGAAACCCATATTTATCGCTTGAGGCAAAAAGTTGAACACGACAACCCGGATGCTCAAATGATTATGACCGAAGAGGGCGGATATTTATTGAAGTTTTAGATTTTAAGCCCTCTTCAGCTATTAAAAAGCAAAATCCGCCAAAACTGGAACATGATCGGAAGGACGTTCCCATGCCCGGGCTTTTGTTAATATTTTGTAAGATTTGACATTGTTTCTTAACGGCTGTGTAACCCAAATATGGTCAAGACGGCGGCCTTTGTTGTTTATTTGCCAATTGGGATTGCGATAACTCCACCAAGTGTAAATTTTTTCCGGTTCAGGATGAAACTCGCGGGAAATGTCTATAAAATCCAACGATTTTTTCAAACGATTCAAACGTTCAACTTCTTCCGGCGTGTGAGAGACGATTTTAAGAAGTTGTTTGTGATTCCAAACATCGTTTTCATAAGGGGCAACATTAAAATCTCCGCAGATTATCATTTTTTTGCCACAATATTCATTTTTGTGTTGTTCCCAAAATTCAGCAATATCATCCATAAAAGTCAGCTTGTGGGCAAAGGAAAGATTAACAACCGGATCAGGAACATCCCCGCCAGCCGGTATATAAATATTATGCAGTTCAATATCTTCAAAAATATTAACTTTGATATGGCGGGCGTCATTTTTTCCAACCCAGTTTAATTCTTCAATGCCGTTTAAGGTATATTTTGACAAGACAGCCACACCATTGTAACCGGCTTGACTGTATAGAGCAATGTGAGGATAACCCAGCGCGCGGATTTCATCAAAGGGAAAATCTTCCCGCCTGGCTTTAACTTCCTGAAGGCACAAAACATCGGGATTTTCTTCAGAAATAAATTTTTTTAACAGTTCAAGCCTGATGCGAACGGAATTGACATTCCATGTTGCTAAACGAAAGTCTTTGTCTTTCATAATTCTATCTCATTTTATTAAAATCAAGCGGATTTTTTTGTTTTTTAAATTTAAATAAAGAGGCCGGCAATTCCGCATCTTTTTCGGAATTATACAAAGACACGACAACTTCAATTCCCTGAGAATCGACTATTTTCCATTGTTTCAGCTCGAACGGCCGGTTGCCGAAAACCAGTGTTATCGGTCCGATATCCTGATTTTTTTGATACTCTATAACAGCTTCTGTCGTGCCGGCATCTTTATAAAAATCAACAATTTTGAAATTTTTGCCATCAATTTTTACATCGTTTGACAGAATGAGACTGGCAGGAATATCGTCATAATCAAAATGAGTTACCTGATCAAGATCTTTGTCATTATAAACAATATCCCTGCCATCGCCGACTATCAGCACGTTTACCGGCGAATCATATTCCATACGGATTTTGTTCGGCTTTTCTATATAGAGTTTTCCTTCGGCGGTATTTCCGTTGCCGGCTGTCTGGACAAACGATGCTTTCAGGGTTTTTATTCCGTTCAGATATGTTTCTATTTTCCGGCTGTCTTCGGTTGTTTGAGCCAAGGATGGAAAAGAAGCGCAAAAGCAGAATATCCCTAAAAAGAAAACGGTTATTTTTTTCATGACAAATCCCTTATTTTGTTTGTTGTCCGATCTTAGTATAGATATTTTCTCCACAAAAGCAAAATAAAAAACCGATGTTTTTAAATACAGTGTTTTTAATCATAATTTCTGGTTTTAAATACACCGTTTTCATACCCTTGTATCTCACGTTTTTTTTCAGCCAACTCCAAGCGTTTTTCAGCCAAAGCCACATATTCTTTTTCACGTTCGATGCCGATGTAGCAACGTCCGAGTTTTTTGGCGACAACCGAAGTTGTACCTGATCCCAAGAAAGGATCAAGAACAACATCGCCGGGATTGCTGGAAGCCAAAATAAGCTTGGCCATTAGTTTTTCGGGCTTTTGCGTAGGATGAGGCGTGTTTTCGGGCATGGACCAGAAAGGAATGGATATATCCGTCCAAATATTTGACGGATGAGTCAGCCGGCAGCATTTTTCTCCTTCACGACGCCAGTCTTTCGGCGCGCCACTGTCATCACGGTAAGGAGCAACCACCGGGCGAAGCATTTTAACGCTGTCCAGATTAAACGTGTATTTTTTTGATTTCGTAAAAAACCATATGTCTTCAAGACAATTTTTCCAATTGTCCCTGGCTCCGCGCCCCTTTTCCCTTTCCCATGATATCCGGTTGCGTAAGATGAAATATTTTCCGGCAACTTCAGGAATGGAAATGGAGGTTTTCCAATCGGCGCAAATATAAAGACTGGCATTTTCCTTCATAAGACGGGGGAGTTTTTTGAGCCATCTGTTCAACCATTTTTTATATTCAGAAAAATCCCGCTCTTTAAATACACTGTTTCCAAAGTTTTTGGTCAGGTTATACGGCGGATCGGCAATAATCAAATCAGCACAGGCATCCGGCAGGCAATCCAAAGCTTTGAACACATCCTGGAGGATGGTTTTATTCAAAACATAATCCAACGACGCCTTAAAATTTAGCTTAAGCGCGCGGCGGGCATAAGCATTTGTTTCTTTCGGCGTTAATTCCAAGGTTTTATTGCGGGGTGCTTTTTCCGAAGTCATGAGAAAAAATTCAGTCTTCGCCAAACTTGCTGTTAACCAGATTTGTCAAAGCATCCACAGCTTCCCGGGCTTCTTTTCCCGAGGCATTGATTTTTATGGTTGTTCCCTGAGACGCCGCCAGCATCATCAGTCCCATAATCGAACAGCCGCTGACAGTTTGTCCCAAACGTTCAACCGTTACTTCAACATCCAGATTTTCGATTGTTTTTACAAAGGCGGCAGCCGCCCGGGCATGCAACCCTTTTTTATTTTGAATTTTCAGCTCTGCGCTGAGAATCTCTCCGTTCATTGCCCTTACATTCCCAATAACTTAGAAGCAACATTGATATATTTTTTTCCGGCTTCCTGTGCGCCTTCCACTGCTTCTTTCAGAGATTTGTCTTTGCGGAGGGACGCTAATTTTATCAACATAGGCAGATTGATGCCGGCAATAATCTCAACCTTGGCTTTATCCATAATTGAAATAGCCAGATTGGACGGCGTGCCGCCGAACATATCTGTCAGCACAATGGCGCCGCTGCCTTTGTCTACTTCATCTACTTTATTTAAAATTTCACGGCGGCGGATTTCCATATCATCTTCAGGTCCGATGCATACTGCTTTTATCTGTTCTTGAGGACCGACAACATGCTGCATTGCAGAAATAAATTCTTCAGCCAGACGGCCGTGCGTTACCAAAACCAAACCTATCATCTTCTCTGTTCTTCTTTCAAAAAAGTTATTATGCCTTTTTGCCGCAACTCCAACAATGAACGGCGCCGAAACTTTTGATAAGTTCTTCCCGGCTCTTGGCTTTGACGATTTCATCGGCTCTTGTCCGCCGGCCATTTAAAACAATTTCTTCAACGTTTTCCACGGGGACGCCGTATGTACGGTTTACTATTTTTCCCTCCAGCTCGACAATAAGGACAAATTCGGCCTCAGCCAAAGGTTCGCGGGTTTCTTCATGAATATCATCCAGCAAAACGGACAAACGGTCGTCTCTTTTCAGCAAAGCCCTGCTTTTTCCGTCAAACTCCAATACCGGATTTACGGGAGCATTGTCGCGGGCATCAATAAAAATAGCCAGTTCTCCGTATTTATTTTCGATGATTTCGTAAAAATCCTGTTTTTCAATCAGTGTGTAATATTGATTTTCCATTTGTTTCAGCCTTTAGTGATTGCACATATTTTTGAAATATGGTATATCATTACACAAAATAAGTCAATTCAGAGTTAATAAAATGGAAAAATCTGCAATAAAATTTCTGCGGCATTATATGCGACAATTTAAATGGTTTTTTATTTTTACGCTTATTTGTCTGATTGTTTCGGCGACGGCGGGGCAGATTTATCCTTATTTTCCGGCAAAAATTTATGATATTGCCGCCGGACAGGGCAGCCATTCCCCGACATATTGGAGCGACATGCTGTTTCTGGCTCTGAGCGGTTTTTTTATTGCGCTGATAAAAACCGGCGGGTATGAATGTTCTTTTTTTATTATGGCCAAATTTTTACCGCCGATGAGAACTATTATAATTTCTGACATTTTCAGCCATGTCAATAAACTTTCCGCCGCTTATTTTAATGATGAAATGTCGGGAAGAATTGCCACAAAATTTTCGCAGCTGGAAAAAAGCGTCAACGAATTTTTTATGACTTTTTGGAATGCCGCCGACGGCCTTTTGTGGATATTGGTTACCTTTTGTATTCTCAGCTTTATCAGCCTTTATTTTCTGCCACCTCTGCTGCTGTGGCTGTTTTTTATTTGTCTGACAGCAAAACACCTCGGTAAAAAACGTTTGGAACTCGGAAAGGAAACCGGCAAGAAAGAAAGCCTGGTCAACGGAATCGTCGTAGACAGCATTACCAACTACAATGAAGTCAGAAGTTTTGCCAATTTTCGTTTTGAGCAGATTAATCTGCTGAAACATTTAAAGGCATTGCGCCGGGCGGACGGCCATGAACAAAAAATGAAAGCTTATATTCATTTGACGCAAAATCTGCTGACCGTATTTTCCATGTTATTGTTCTTTTTGCTGTCTCTGACGATTTTTAAGAGCGGCCGTATTACTACCGCCGAATTTATTTATGCCACAACCCTGCTTGCCAATCTTTCTTTCATCGTATTCGGCATGACATGGACTTATAACAATGTGTCGCGGCTTTTGGGAACAATGCAGTCTGCTCTTGATACTCTGGCGGCCGAACCGGAAATTTCAGACAAACCCGGCGCAAAAAAATTTGCTGCAAACAAGATTTCTATTGTTTTTGACAATGCAGGATTTAAATATAAAGGCAAAAGAAGAATTTTCAAAAATTTGAACATAAGCATCAAAGCCGGCGAAAAAATAGGATTGGTCGGACATTCCGGCGCCGGAAAATCGACTCTCATCAGACTGCTTGATCGTTGTTACGACGTTGACAGCGGCGCCATTAAAATAAACGGGACGGATATCCGGGATATTACGCAGGAATCCCTGCACAGGCATATTGCCGTTATTCCTCAGGATATCAGTTTGTTCAACCGCTCACTGAAAGAAAATATCCGTTACGGAAAAACAAATGCAACCGAGGAAGATATTGTAAAAGCAGCCAAACAGGCATCGGCAGACAAATTTATTGAGCTTCTGCCAAAAAAATATGATACAATCGTCGGAGAACGGGGTGTTATTCTTTCCGGCGGAGAAAGGCAAAGAATCGCCATCGCCCGGGCAATTTTGAAAAATGCACCGATTTTGATTTTTGATGAAGCAACTTCTGCTTTGGACAGCGACAGTGAAAAAAATATTCAACGTTCTCTCAGCCGGCTGATGAAAAATAAAACCGTTTTGGCCATTGCCCACCGTTTGTCGACCTTACGTGAAATGGATCGGATTTTAGTGCTTGAAAAAGGAAAAATTATTGAAGAAGGTTCTCATGCCTCATTGCTGCGCAAAAAAGGCGCTTATTATAAACTTTACAAAATGCAGTCCGACGGTTTTATTTCCACTTCAAACCTGAGTTGAATCAATATCTTATTATTAACTAATAATCAAACAAATTCGGTTATTGTCATAAAAACAAAATTAAAGGAATTTTTTAAATGCTGACGCTCAAACATCTGCCCATATTATCTTTTAATGAAAATCTCGCTTACCTTCACCGTGATTGTACAGCATATAAAGTGGATGACATTAATCAGCTGACAAAAATAGAAATTCACGGCGGTTTAAAGACTGTTTATGCTTTTTTGCAGATTGTTGATGATGCCCGCCTGGTCAAGCCTAATGAAATTGCTCTGAATACGGAAGCTTTCAAAATGACAAATCTGCCGGAAGGCGCAAAGGTTTCCATTACGCTTTCGGCTCCGCCGCCGAGCCTGAATTCCATTAAACGAAAAATAGCCGGTAATGTTCTGAGTTCGGGAGAATACAGCGCCATTGTCAATGATATTGCTTCCAAACGTTATTCTAATATGGATATTGTTTCTTTTCTGGTGGCTTCCGGTTCTTTTATGTCGGCGCCGGAAGTCCTTTCCCTGACCGAAGCACTTATCGGAGACAGAGTAATTTCATGGGATAAAGAATCGATTGTTGCAGATCACCACTGTCTGGGAGGCGTTCCGGGAAACAAAACAGATTTGATTGTTACGCCCATTGTTGCAGCTTACGGGCTTTCCATTCCCAAAACGGCATCTTATTCGCTGACTTCCTGCGCCGGCGTGGCCGATACGATGAGTGTTCTGGCCAATGTTGATTTTGACGAGGAAAACCTGAAAGAACTCATTGAACAAAACCGGGGCGCCATTGTCAGTTACAATGCCCTGGACATTGCCCGGGCAAACAAAATCGTCGGCAATGTCGAACGGCAAATAAGCATTACTCAGCCGGAACATATCACGGCATCTATTTTGGCCATAAAAATGGCAGCGGGTATTACGCATCTGCTGATTGATATTCCCGTCGGTCCCAAATCCCGCATAAAAAATACAAACGAAGCCATGCGGCTGCGAAAACTTATGGAATATGTCGGCGATATGCTTTCCATTGAAATCGATGCCGTTATTACCGACGGAAGCGAACCCATCGGTAACGGCGTCGGCGCTGTTTTGGAAGCCCGCGATGTGATGAAAGTTTTAAGCAATAAAAAAGATGCGCCTCAGGATTTAAGAGAAAAGTCATTGTTTTTGGCCGGAAGGATGCTTGAATTTGATCCAAAGCTGCGCGGCGGGCAGGGATATGCCGCTGCTCAGGAAATTCTTGATTCGGGACAGGCTTTGGAAATGATGAACCGCATTATCAAAGCTCAGGGGCAAAAAGATCCTCAGCAGCCCGGCAAACTGACTCGCGATGTTGTGGCTAATGTTAACGGCGTGGTTGATGCCATTGATAATTCACGCATTAATAAAATCGGCGTTTTAGCCGGTGCAACACAATATCCCGGCGCCGGAATTGATTTGTTGAAAAAAGTCGGAGATTCCGTTTATCAGGGTGAAACCCTTTTCAGAATTCATTCCTGCAATTCTACCGATTTTGCTTTTGCAAACTCTGTTGTCGACGGCTATAACGGTTATGAAATTACGCCGCAGGACGATGAGGATTAAATGAACAAATTACGAATTGCCGTTATCGGCGCCGGGCGGATGGGAACAAAACACATCGGCAACCTTTCCGCTTATTTTAAAGATAATGCCGAAATTGCCGGTATTCTTTGTTCTTCACCGGAAACATCCGAAGAGAAAGCAAAAAAATTTCACCTTCCTTTTTTTAACAGTATTGATGATATCAGCAAAGAAAACGTTGACGGCGTTATTATTGCCGCACCGGCTCAAAAACATACTTTTCTCGGACGGCAGATTTTGAAGAAGGGCATCCCCTGCCTGATTGAAAAACCGTTGACAACAAATGTTTCAGAAGCAAAAGATTTGTTTCAGACCGCCGAAGAAAACAACACGTTTGTTCTGCCCGGCTATATTGAACATTACAACCCGACATATCAGGCTCTTAAAAGAGCCATCGCCCTTCCCTTCCGTACAGTTAAAGCTTATCGCGTCGATAATTTTGAAAAGCGCAAATATGATGCCGACATTATTTTGGAACTGATGATTCATGATATCAGCATTATTCTTGATTTGATGCCGCGGCGGCATTCCGTTCTCAGCGCCCAAATGATGAAAAAAAATCATTGGGAAAACGATGCCAAAGTTAAAATAGCCTATTCCAGCTCCTGTTTTGCAGAGCTGGTGGCCAGTCGTCTGTCTCCCGTCAGAGACAGACGTATGCTGATTAAGGATCATAATTATGATTTTTGGGAAATTGACTTTTTAAACGGTACAATTATCCGCAACAATATTAAAGTACATGAACATAAGACTTCCGAAACATCTCTGCAAAAAGAACTGCGTAATTTTCTTAATGCCATCCGGGGAACGGAAAAACCTCTCGTTTCTCCTTTTCTGGCCATCAATACTTTGCGGACAGCCCTTAATTTGCAACGCTGCTGCAGAGAAGAAGAAATAAAACAAAAACAAACCCACCGCTCTCTGGTCGAAAATTTATAAAAAAATTTGTTTTGCCTCTTGCTTCGGGCTTTGTTGCCTCTTATATAAAGTTGTAGACAGAGAAAATTGTTTAATTAACAAAGGATATGAAACATGAGCAACAAAGTTCTTGGTATTGATCTGGGTACGACAAACTCCTGCTTTGCCGTGATGGACGGCAAAGATCCCAAGGTTTTGGAAA
This sequence comes from uncultured Pseudomonadota bacterium, assembly GCA_949289935.1. GTDB lineage: Bacteria > Pseudomonadota > Alphaproteobacteria > RF32 > CAG-239 > HGM16780. The sequence goes on from CASEQD010000003.1 coordinate 21,735, forward strand.
ACAGCGAGGGCGCAAGAACAACGCCTTCCATGGTTGCCTTTACGGATACGGAAAGACTGGTCGGCGCAGCCGCAAAACGTCAGGCCGTAACCAACCCCGAAAACACCCTGTTTGCCATCAAACGTTTAATCGGACGCCGTTATAATTCTCCGGAAGTCGAAAAGGATAAAAAACTTGTTCCTTTTAAGATTATTGAAGGGGACAACGGCGACGCCTGGGTAGAGGTTAAAGGACAGAAATATGCCCCATCCCAGATTTCAGCCATCGTTTTACAAAAAATCAAAGAATATGCCGAAAGCTATTTGGGCGAGAAAATAGAGAAGGCCGTCATTACCGTTCCTGCTTATTTTAATGATTCCCAACGTCAGGCGACAAAAGACGCCGGAAAAATCGCAGGGCTTGATGTTTTGCGCATCATTAACGAACCGACGGCGGCCGCATTGGCTTACGGTATGGACAAGAAAGCTTCCGGTACGATTGCCGTTTACGATCTCGGCGGCGGTACGTTTGATATTTCCATTCTGGAAATCGGCGACGGCGTCTTTGAAGTTAAATCCACCAACGGCGATACTTTCCTCGGCGGCGAAGACTTTGACCAGAGGCTGGTTAACTATCTGAATGATGAGTTCAAAAAAGAAAGCGGCATTGATTTGAAAAATGACCGTTTGGCTTTGCAACGTTTGAAAGAAGCTGCCGAAAAAGCAAAAATCGAATTGTCTTCGGCAACCCAGACGGAAATTAACCTGCCGTTCATTACTGCCGATGCAACAGGTCCGAAGCATCTGAATATCAAATTGACAAGGGCAAAATTGGAATCCCTGGTTGAAGATTTGATTGACCGGACGGTTGAACCCTGCCGCAAGGCTTTGGCCGATGCCGGTTTGAAAGCCAGCGAAATCAGCGAAGTCATTCTGGTCGGCGGTATGACCCGTATGCCGAAGGTTCAGGAAAAAGTTAAAGAAATTTTCGGAAAAGAACCGCATAAAGGCGTTAACCCGGATGAAGTCGTCGCCATGGGCGCCGCTATTCAGGGCGGTGTTTTGGTCGGCGACGTCAAAGATGTTTTGTTGCTGGACGTTACCCCGTTGTCTTTGGGTATTGAAACGCTGGGCGGCGTGTTTACCCGGCTGATTGACCGCAACACAACTATTCCGACGCGCAAATCACAGGTCTTTTCAACGGCCGAAGACGGACAGACTGCCGTTACCATCCGCGTCTTTCAGGGTGAACGTGAAATGGCGGCGGACAACAAGCTGCTCGGACAGTTTGATTTGGTCGGTATTCCGCCGGCACCGCGCGGCATGCCCCAGATTGAAGTTACTTTCGATATTGATGCAAACGGTATTGTCAATGTTTCGGCAAAAGATAAAGCCACCAACAAAGAGCAGGCCATCCGCATTCAGGCCAGCGGCGGTTTGTCTGATGCCGACATCGAAAAAATGGTAAAAGATGCCGAAGCCAATGCCGAAGCCGACAAACGTAAAAAAGAGCTGGTTGAAGCCAAAAACCAGGCTGAGGGTTTGATTAACTCGACGGAAAAAACGCTGAAAGAACACGGCGATAAAATCAGCCCGGCAGAGAAATCAGCTATAGAAACAGCCGTCGGCGAGCTGAAAACCGCAATTGAAGCCGAAGACATGACTGTTATCAAAGAAAAAACCGAAGCTTTGATGCAGGCTTCAATGAAACTTGGTGAAGCCATGTATAAAGCTCAACAGTCTCAAACTCAGCAAGGTGCTGCCCAAGGGCCTGATGCCGGAGCTTCCGGCGCCGAGCAGCCGAAAGACGAAAAGGTCGTTGACGCTGATTTTGAAGAAGTCAAATAATTTCCGGTTTGAAAAAAATACCGTCCGTATAAAACGGGCGGTATTTTTGTTTGCAGCAGTTTTTCTTTACAAAAAAGCTTGCGTTTTGATACAAAACTTCCTAAATAAGGGTTAAAGATTAATCTGATGAATTTAATGAAGTGAAAACATGACTACCGAAAAAGATTATTACGAACTTCTGGAAGTGGCAAAAACAGCCAGCGGCGACGAAATCAAAAAATCTTATCATCGGCTGGCGATGAAATATCATCCGGACAGAAATCCCGGAGATAAAGACGCCGAGGCAAAGTTCAAAGAAATTAACGAAGCTTATGATGTTTTGAAAGACGAGCAAAAGCGCGCCGCTTATGATCGTTACGGACATCAGGCCTTTGCCAACGGAGGAATGGGCGGCGGAAATCCGTTCAACGGATTTGATTTTAATTTCGGCGGTGGTTTTTCCGATATTTTTTCCGATGTTTTTTCGGAATTTATGGGCGGCGGGCGGCAAAATTCCAAAAAGGCCGCTTATGCCCAGGACGGCGCCGATATTCGTTATAATCTGGAAATTACACTGGAAGAAGCTTTTACCGGTGTTGAAAAGGAAATCAAAATTCCGTCAACGAAAGAATGCGAAACCTGTCACGGACACGGAACCGCCGACGGCAAAGAAGCCCCGGCCTGTCCTTATTGCCACGGCAGCGGAAAAATCCGCACCCAGCACGGTTTTATGCTGGTGGAAACTTATTGCCCGCACTGTCACGGCGAAGGCCGTCTGGTAAAAGATGTTTGCAAAACCTGCCATGGCGAAGGGATTATTCATAATGAAAAAGTTTTGAAAATCAAAATTCCGGCCGGGGTGGAAGACAATACCCGGATGAGGGTTCCAAATGAAGGGCAAAGCGGCATCCGCGGCGGTGAAAACGGCGATTTGTATGTGTTTATATCGGTTAAAGAACATAAGCTTTTTATCCGCGACGGCGCCAGTTTGTTTGTGCGGGTACCCATTTCCATGACCTGTGCCGCATTGGGCGGAAAAATAGAAATTCCGGGAATCGATGGTGAAAAAATCGAGATTGACGTTGCGTCCGGCACTCAAAATGACCAGCAGAAAAAAGTAAACGGCAAAGGCATGAGTGTTATCCGCTCGTCACGGCGCGGGGATTTGTTTGTTAAATTCAGGGTAGAAACGCCGACGAATCTGACAGTCCGCCAGAAAGAACTGCTGGAAGAATTTCGCGAAATCAGCAAAGACGAAAACTGCCAGCCGGAAGCCAAAAGCTTTTTTGACAAGATAAAAGATTTGTTTGTGGCCTGAAATTAGAGACAAGAAAGCCTGCCCTGAAAAGCAGGCTTTTAATTTGAGGTAATTTAAGACATTAAAATTCGATGACAGGATAAACATAACGGGAAAAATCCGCAGGGTCATTGCTCAACCCTCCTTGAACAGTTCCTCCATCAATTGACATAAAAAACCAAACTTCACTGGTACCTTTATAGCCTATCGTTGATGACCAACTGTTAGGACTTTCTGAAAATTTTTTGCTTCCGCCAAGTTTGGATATGGTATTGTCTATAACAGCCATATTGGTGTAAACACTGTTCCAAACTCCCGCAGCCGGCAGGCACCATTTACCTTTTGTCTTTGAAGCGGCGGATGGCGAATAGTTTTTTGCCGCCCAGGCTGCCGGATATTCATATGATGAACCTTCCTGCGTTATTTTTTGGGTGTTTCCGCAGCTGTCATAGTCTTTTATTGCCGATGTATAATTATCATATCCCGGTAAATCAACCGAAATATAGCTGTCGTCACTTTTCCATTCATATGAACCTATCGAATTTGCAGTTATTGCCTGGCCGCAGTTGTCAGAACCGATATATACCACAACGGCAAGCGGTTTTTTTCCGGAAACGATATCGGCGGAACAGGTTCCGTCTGAATTCAGAATATCTCCGATTTTGCAGTTTTTGGCGTAACCGGTGCACTGACCGAGAACGGCGGCTTTCGGTTCTTCGGGCTGGCAGGCACCGTCTTTCCATTCGTATCCGTCTTCACAGTCTTTCGGGCAATAATAATATTCTCCGAACGGGCATTTTAATCCCGGCGTTTTGCAGGAAGTTTTATTATAGCCCAAACTCACACAACACATTTCATTCTCCACACTTTATTACTCTGGTTTTAGTGTAGCATGGATTTTGCTATTGTTCAATTACTAATTTTATGTGGAAGTGAAAAAAATAAAGAAGATTTTTCAGGATGCCGAAATCTATTTCAGAAAGAGAATTTGAAAAATATCTCTATTTATGGAGAAAAAAGAAATTTATTTGAGAAAAAAACAGGGGAATAACAAATTATTTTGGTTCTTCTTTTTTGGATTTGAGCTGGCCGCAGGCGGCAAGGATATCTTGTCCGCGGGCAACGCGAATCGGCGCAGCAAAGCGGTTCTTTTGCAATTCTTTGGAAAAAGCAATGATTTTGCTGCGGGAACTTGGCTCATAATCACAGCCCGGCCAGGGATTAAAAGCTATCAGATTAAATTTGGCATTAATCCTGAAACGGCGCATCAAATCCATCAGTTTGTGCGCATCTTCAAGAGAATCGTTAAAATCTTTCAGCATCAGATATTCAAAAGTTACAAAATGACTGCCGTCAAGCTGCTGATAGTCATGGCAGGCCTGCAAGACTTCCTCCAGCGGATATTTTTTGTTAATCGGCATAATCCGCGAACGTTTTTCGTTATCCGGCGCATGAAGACTGATTGCCAATTTGACGCCGGTTGTCTGGACAAGCGGAATGATATTCGGGGCAATTCCGGATGTGGACAAGGTTATCCGGCGGCGGGAAATGGAAATTCCTTCCCCATCCGTTAAAATTTTAAGGGCTTTAATGACATTGTCCAAATTTTGCAGCGGTTCACCCATACCCATAACTACAATATTTGACAAATAGCGTGTTTCGTCTTTAGGCGTCGGCCATTCTTTGTAAACATCACGGGCAACCATAAACTGTCCGACAATTTCTCCGGCCGTCAGGTTGCGGGTGAGTTTCTGGCTGCCGGTGTGGCAGAATCTACACCCCATTGCACAACCGACCTGCGTGGATATGCAAACAGCGCCACGGTCTTCTTCGGGAATATAAACCGTTTCAATGCGTTGTCCGTCCGAAAATTCCAACAGCCATTTATGGGTTTTGTCGACGGAAATCTGTTCTGCAACAATTTTCGGACGGGTAATGGTAAAATTTTCTGCCAGTTTTTCCCTTAATTCTTTTGAAAAACTGGTCATAAGAGAAAAATCGGTTTCTCCATGGAAATACAGCCACTGCCAAAGCTGTTTGGCTCGAAAAGGCTTTTCACCGAGAGCAACTACGGCTTGCGTCAGTTCTTCCTTACTCAGTTCGGTCAGTTCTGTTTTTCCGGGCATTTTATTTTCCGCATTTTAAACTGATGGCCTTATAGGCACCGGTAAATCCGTTTAACGAATAAGTATCCTTGGTTTCGGTTCCCCGAGACGAAGTTCCGCGGACAATCATTCTCTGCCCTTTTTTCATGGCATTGACAAGTTCTTTGTCGGCGGCGGCATTGACCGTCCAAGCTTTGTCTCCTTCCGTAAACAAATCATCAATGGTCGTGTTGCCGATTTTTACAACGACTTTGGCACCGGGTTTGTAGGTATATCCGGCCACGAAATTAACAACATCAAAACTTTTTTCATAAGGACGGTGTGTTACAACAACATAGATATCTCCGCGCGCGGTATATTTTCCCTCGTCTTTTTTCGGGGCTGAGGCCATATAACAGATTTTTCCCTGCGGACTGTCGTAATAATAAGCAACCCAGTCTTTATATTCGCCAATCAACTGCGGTTTCTGCGCTGCGGCAAAAGTTTGTCCGGCTGTCAGCAAACATGTTGAAAAAATCATAAAATACTTTAATTTCATTTTAATCATACCAATATACTCACAAATCTTTTTTGATTTCTTTACATAATAATTGAAAAATATATAAAAAATGTTAATTTCTTTTCAGCTTTCAGGATTTTCGGAATGATCAGAGACAATTACATTGATATCAGCAAACTTGTTAAAAACAAGGGAATTTTTAAACTTTTCAGAACCGTTGAAAACCATGGCGGCGTTTTGCGCTTTGTGGGCGGCGCCGTAAGAGACACCCTTGCCGGCATAAGCAATTTTGACATTGACCTGGCAACAGATCTTTCTCCGGAAGAGCTTGTGGAAGCATGCGAAGAAAACGGATTGAAAACCGTTCCTATCGGCATAAAATTCGGTACTGTCGGCGTTCTTATAAACAAGCAGCTGTTTGAAGTGACCTCCCTGCGCAAAGATGTTCAGACCGACGGAAGGCACGCCGAAGTGGAGTTTACCTCGGATTGGAATGCTGATGCTTCACGCCGCGATTTAACCATTAATGCCATTTATGCCGATGAAAAAGGAACCGTTTTTGACTATTATAACGGAATTGACGATTTGGAAAAAGGAATCGTCCGTTTTATCGGCAATGCCGGACAGCGTATTAAAGAAGATTATTTACGCATTTTGCGCTTTTTTCGTTTTTATTCCATTTTCGGAAAAGGCAAAATCGACGATAAGGCTCTTAAAGCCTGCATTGAAAACAAAGACGGGCTGAGAAGCCTTTCAATTGAGAGAATCCGCAGCGAACTTGAGAAAATCATGCTGACTTCCAATGCCGTCAAAACTCTCAGGATTATGTTTGAAAATGAAATTCTTATTCATTTTCTGCCGACAGGAAAAAATCCGGAACAGCTGCAGTTTTTGATTAATCTGGTTGACAAGCACCATATTCCGCATGAATTTTTGCGGCGCTTTTTTATTTTATACGAACCAGATGAAAAACTGGCGGAAAATCTGGCCAACCGGCTGAAATTCAGCAACAAAGAAAAAGAACTTTTTGTCAGCTGGGCCGTTTATAACGATATTGTTTTGGAGGATTTCTTTTCTGCCGAATCCGTTAAAAAGCTTTTATATCAATACGGAAGAGAGTTTTGTTTCAACAAGTTTTTGATTCTTGCTTCTCTTGGAAAAAAAGAACCCGAAAATTTTGATGAAATCGTTAATCAGATAAAGAATCTTGAAATTCCCGTTTTTTCTTTCAAAGGAAAAGACGTTATTGCCGCAGGGATTTCAGACCATCGCCATATCCGACAAATATTAAACCAGTTGGAAAAAATATGGATTGAAAGCGGTTTTACGCTCTCTTACAATGATTTGTCCGAACAAGCCGGCGTTTTGATTGCAACCCTGGAAAAAGCAGGTTAAAATGCATTTTTGATGTGTTTTATCTGAAAAGGAAAACAGATTAAAACAACGTCAAACCGGATATCACAGCCTTGAAAGCGGCTTTGTCCGGCCAAAAAGTTTTCCGCAGCACGACGAATGCGTTTTATTTGTTTCGGCTTAAGCGCTTCAGCGGCCGTTTCCATATCCCGGCGTTTTTTTACTTCGACAAAAACGATTGTTTTTCCCCGCCGGGCAATAAAGTCTATTTCCCCTGCTCCCGTTCTTCTGCCGGTGACATAGTTTTTGGCAATAATACCGTATCCCTGAACTCGAAAAAACTGACGCGCCATAAACTCGGCCAAATGTCCGGAAAAATTATTTTTCATTTTTTATGCCCAACGCCATTTCGTAAATTTCATTTTTATTAGCGCCATATTCTTCGACAATTTCCTTTACGGCGCTTTTCAAGCTTGCGGTTTGCAGCTTCTGCCTCAGCTGATTTTGCATTTCCGCCCGGGAAATTTCCGTCGTTTCTTCCTCTGCCGGCGCAATCATAAGAACCATTTCCCCTTTTGCTCCCCGTTCCGAAAAATGCCTGATGAGTTCTTCAGCCGTTCCGGTGATGCATTCTTCATAAATTTTTGAAATTTCCCGGGCAACGGCCATTTCTCTTCCGCCCAAAACTTCCTGCGCCGTTTCAAGCGTTTTGACAATCCGACCGGCTGTTTCGTAAAAAACAACCGTCGCTTTAAGGTTTTTTATTTCGAGAAAAGCATCCTGCCGCGCTTTGTCTTTAACAGGAAGAAAACCGGCAAACAAAAAACGATTGGTGGGCAGGCCGGAAAGCTGTAAGGCACAAATCAGCGCGCAGCATCCCGGAATCGTTGTTATAAAAATGTTTTCGTCCCGACAGGCCCGAATCAGTTTATATCCCGGATCGGAAATCAGCGGCGATCCGGCATCACTTATCAGAGCAACGCTTTTGTTTTCGTCTTTAATGACCGAGATTATTTTTTTGAGATGCCGGTCTTCATTATGATCATGAAGCGTTATAAATGTTTTGTTCAGACTTATTCCCAAAAGAGACAAAAGTTTTTTGCTTATTCTTGTATCTTCGCAGGCAATAACATCCGCATTGTGCAGTGTTTCCACCGCACGGGGAGAAATGTCCCCCATGTTTCCTATCGGCGTGGCGACAATGTATAATCCGCTTTTCATGTTTTGTTCTTTACAATCCGTTTTTTTTATTCTAAATCTGTATTATAGGTTTAGAATGGTGTTTTTCGGGGTAAAATGCAAGTGTTAAAAAAATATGCTTTTGTTTTTTTGGGCATGATGGCGGCAGGATGCAGCTCAACGCAACAGGAGGCGCCTGCCATTACAGGGTATGTTCCGTCGGCAGAATACAGCCAAGACGCTCTTTCCGGCAGTATTGACCTGGTTAACAGAAATCTTGTTCAGGACGGAAATTTCCGGGTGGGAATGTTGCTGCCGCTGACCGGAAAAGCTTCAAAATACGGACAAGGTTTGAAAAACGCCGCTTTGATGGCGCTGGATGATGTACAGAATGACCGTCTTATTTTGCAATTTTATGACACACAAAGTACTCCCAGCGGTGCAAGAGTGGCTGTCGAAAATGCCATCGCCCAAAATGCCGGGTTGATTATCGGGCCGTTGATGAGTTCTTCCGTCAGCGCCATCAAAGATGAAACAACTTATAAAGATATTCCCGTTATTGCTTTTTCAACAGACAAAAATATTTTGGAACCCGAAGTTTATACGCTCGGCCTGCTTATTGATGAACAAGTCAACAGAATTATCAGTTATGCCGCCGCCCAAAAACGTTCGCGTTTTGCCTTACTGCTGCCAGACAACCAAACAGGATTGTCCATTGCACGCGCCGCGGTCAAGGCCGCCATGGAAAACAATGTAGAAATCACACGTATTTCTTTTTATACTCCGGAAACGACAAATTTTTCCGAACCGGTTAAGGCTTTGACTGATTTTGATGTCAGAAGCCAGCGGTTGAAAAAAATCAGAAATCAGCTGACGCTTCAGGCAAATTCCGGAAGCGTAAATGCCAAACAGGCATTGAAAAGAATGGAGAGAATTCAGGCTTTGGGCGATGTGGATTTTGATGCGGTGCTTATTCCGGAATCCGGCGCCCGTTTGAGATCGGCATTTTCGATGTTCGGATATTATGACGTTTATGCCCCAAAAGTTAAGTTTCTGGGAACCACGGTATGGGAAAATACCAGCTTAAACCGGGAAACAATGGCTTCGGGGGCATGGTATCCGGCTTTATCCCGAACCCACGGCGATTATTTTTCAAGAAAATATAAAGAACTTTTCGGTGAAAATCCGCAAAGTCTGTATTCTCTGGCTTATGACGCCGTTGCTTTAGCTGCTTCCCTGTCAGCAAAAGAGGCCGGGGAATTGAATACTTTTATTGCCGCACCTGAAGGATATATCGGCATAAACGGTTTGTTCAGGCTCTTTCCCGACGGAACCAACGAGCACAGTCTTGATATTGTAGAAATTACCGAAAACGGCGATAAGGTTATTCAGTCCGCCCCGCAAAAATTTTCGTCCCTCAATTTTCAGACTCAAGGCGACAATACGCTTTTGATAACGCCGGATTATAAAGCACCCAAGATTTTCGGAAAGAATGCCGACGCGGTTCAAACCTTTATTTTCGGAAAAGTTTTGGAAGAAGACAACCAACCGGAAGAAGAAACGGATCCTGCCGAAGAAATGGAAATTATCCGTAAATCTCTTAAAGAACTGAATGTGGTCGTTCCTTAAAAAATAATTGATTTTTTCTTCGGAAAATAATAGTATTTCGGGGAAAAGTCCGATGGAGGGCAGTGGGTTAATTATTCGCCAATCCGGTCAGGTTCGGAAGAAAGCAGCCGTAACGAACCAATTAAGGTCAGTGTCCCTCCGCCTTAGTAATTTTTGTAAAGATTTTTTTGATGGCTGAAGACGAAAACAAAGACAACCAGTATGTTATTCTGGCGCGAAAGTACCGCCCGCAGACGTTTGAAGATTTGCTCGGGCAGGATGCTCTGGTGCAAACATTGACTAACGCCATTAAAAACAACCGGCTTCATCACGCTTATATTTTGACAGGAATCCGCGGGGTTGGAAAAACATCAACCGCCAGAATTATTGCCAAGGCATTAAATTGTACGGGAATCGACGGTAAGGGAGGACCGACGGTTCATCCCTGCGGGGTATGCGAAAACTGCAAAGCAATTACGGCCGGACGGCATATTGATGTTTTGGAGCTTGACGCCGCATCCCGTACCGGTGTTGACGACATCAGAGAAATATTGGACGGTGTTCGCTATAAACCGACGAATGCCCGTTATAAAATATATATTATCGATGAAGTTCATATGCTGTCGAAAAATGCTTTTAATGCTTTGTTGAAAACGTTGGAAGAGCCTCCTTCTCACGTAAAGTTTATTTTTGCCACGACAGAAATCAGAAAAGTTCCCGTTACCATTCTTTCACGCTGTCAACGATTTGATTTGCAGCGTCTGAGAATCGACGAGCTGATGAAAATGTTTCATAAAATTATTGCCGCAGAAGGCTTGAAGGCTGATGAAGAAGCTTTGCAGCTTCTGGCCAGAGCCGCCGACGGTTCGGCGCGCGATGCGACTTCTTTGCTAGATCAGGCCATATCTCTCGGTGTGGGAAATGTTAAGCTTGATGTGGTAAAAAATATGATCGGCTTAGCCGATAAAACCCAAAATTTCGAATTATTTGAACATTTGGTTGCCGGAAACACAGATAAGGTTTTGGCGCTTTTGGACAGTCAGTACAAAAACGGCGCCAATCCGATTACCATTTTACAGGATCTGATAAATATCACGCATTTGGCGGCAAAAACCAGAATCATTCCTTCATCTGTCGATGATCCGGCGGTTTCGGAAGAAGAGAAAGAATTTGCCAAGAGGATGGCCGGCAGTGTATCAATTGCCATTTTATCAAAAATCTGGCAAATGATGATTAAGGGGATTAGCGAGCTTCAAATTGCTCCGCAGCAAATTGACGCATTGGAGATGATTTTAATCAGAATCGCCTATGCCGCTCATCTTCCCACGCCGTATGAAATTTTAAACGACGTAAAAAAAAACTCTAATTTAAGCCCGCTGAAAGCCAATTTTGTTTTGCCGCCACAAACGGCCGCGGCAAGGGAAATTTCTTCTCCTGCCCCGAAAAAGCCGGCTTTGTTCGAACAAAACAGTCCGGAATCGTTTAAAAATATCAAAACCATTGAAGATTTTATCCGTTATTTGGAAGAAACAAAAAAACTGCTTGTTCTTTATTCTTTCAAAAACGATCTTTCCGTTGAACGTTTTGAAGACGGTTTTATTGAGATGACCGTTTCGGAAAAAATAAATCAGGATTATGTTTTGTCCCTGCATAAAATTCTGGAAAAAGCTACCGGAAAGAAGTGGAAGATTGACATTCGCCGGGGAAATCCCGGGCAGACTCTGGCTCAAAAAGAAAATGCCAAAACGGAAGAAGAAAAAAGAAATATTATGGAATATCCTTTGGTGAAAGCTATTATGGCGGAATTTAAAGGAGCAAAAATTGAAACTCTCACCCGTAAATTTACCGAAGAAACCGAAGAAGAAGACAGTTCTTCTTTTGTGACGGAAGAAAACGACTTTAATTATACAGACAACAACGAAGACGAGGATTAAAAAAACATGCTTAATATTCAGGGAATTATGAAACAAGCACAAGCCATGCAGAAAAAAATGGAAGAAATGCAAAACAAGCTTGCCCAGGAAGAAGTTTCCGGCGTCAGCGGCGGCGGATTGGTTAAGGTAACGATGAATGGAAAATTTGAAATAAAAAAGGTTGAAATTGACAAGTCGTTGATGGTTGCCGACGAAGTTGACATTCTGGAGGATTTAATCGCCGCAGCCGGAAACGATGCCAAAAACAAAGTCGAATCGATGATGGGCGAAAGTATGAAAGACGCTACCGGCGGACTGAATATTCCCGGATTGAAACTTCCGTTTTAGCGAGGGAATCGTGGCCGGAAAAGACATAGAAAAACTAATCAAGCTGGTAGCCAAACTGCCGGCGCTGGGAACCAGATCTTCCCGCAGAATTGTTTTGCAGCTGCTGAAAAAAAAGGAATCGCTTTTTCTGCCTTTGATTGATGCAATGCAAAATGTTGCCGATAATATCAAAGTCTGTGATATCTGTGGTAATTATGACACGGAATCGCCCTGCTCCATTTGTGCTTCAACAACCCGGGACGCTCATCAGCTTTGCGTTGTTCAGGACGTGGCCGATTTATGGGCAATGGAGCGTGTTTCAATGTTTAAGGGAAAATATCATGTGCTGGGCGGAATTTTATCCGCTTTAGACGGTGTATCACCGGAAGATTTGAATATTGAAAAACTTTTTTTGAGAATCGAAGAAGAAAATATCAGTGAAATTATTCTGGCTCTGCCGGCTACGATTGACGGGCAGATTACTTCAAACTATCTGCTTCAGCAGCTGAAAGATTCCGGCGTTAAAGTTACAACGCTTGCACAGGGAATTCCCATGGGAGCCGAGCTTGATTATATGGATGAAGGAACCATTCAGCTGGCGTTGAATTCACGAAAGGTTTTATCATGAAAAAATATGACGCGGCCATTCCTCTCGGAAATTTCTGTTCAGCCTCTTTTCATTTGAGGCATAATGGTTTGCAGGTTGAATCTTATCCGTTTGACTGGGTGGGATTTGACAGCGTGGTTATTCCGGCAACGCTGATTGCCAATGGTTTTAAAGATTTTTTTGTTCCGGAACGTTTGGAACGGGTTGAGGGAGAAAACGGCAACCATCTGCCTTATATTCAATATCCGGAACATTATCTGTTTTATCATTGCGTAGAAAAGGATTTGCCTTTTGAAGAGGCTTGTCAAAAGGCCAAAGCTATGTTTGAGCGTCGGATTGCCCGTTTATATGAGCATCTTGAAAAGGCTCGCAACATTTTATTTTTGAATGCCAGCAATGATTCCGTCAGGGAAGAAGAAGCCATTGAAGCTCTGGAAATTTTGCAAAAAAAATTTCCCGGCAAGAATATAGACCTTATTGTTGTGGATATGAAGCCGGATTATCACAATTTGGAAATTAAGGAACTCAATGAGCATATTACTTTTGCCAAGCTGAATTTTCATAACAAAAAAAATGAATATTCCGACAGAAAAGAAGAATTTCAGATTTTGTTAAAAAACCGGAAATTAGCCTCGCAAAAAGAAGTTATCAGGCTTCGTCTGCATCGGAAATTTTTTGCGCTTAAGAGAGTTCTGGTCAATGCGCTTTGCTGCCTTATTCCGATAAAAAAAGCGAGAAAAGCCATTCGCAAAAAAATGCAGATTTCAACACAGGATTTTAATCATAATTAAAAATATGGGCGGAATATAAAAATTCCGCTCTTTTTATGTTTCCGATGCGGTTCTATAAAAATATTCTTTATTTTTTAACTTGTTTCCGCTATACTGTTTTTATGCGGTTGAATTGGCCGCTGAGGGCGTGACAACCCTTTATTCACATAGTCGTCGGCATAAACGACTTAAAATAAGAGTATGCTGATATCTGCTATTTATGGGCGGATGTCAGCGTTATAAGGCTTTGCACGAAGACGCTGAGCCATTTATGTGAATATGGTTGTCAACATCCGTCCTCCTTTCCGGGAGGATTTTTTTGTTTTAACTAAAAAACAAGGATGTTGTAACATGAATACGAATTTCAAATTTTTATTTTCAGGGGCGGGATTGTTTTTAATTCCGCTGGCGGCTTCTGCACAATGCATAGCAACAACTGATTGTGCCACGTTAGGTTATACTGAAACATCTTGCCCAAACGGCAAAGGTATTAAATGTCCCTTTGGCGATACTTGGGCTTGTCCGACAACAGAAACAGAATTTTGCGAAAAATATGGTTTCAAATATGACTGTTCCGGTTCCGGATATAAAGGCGGCGGGGAGAGCTCCTGTAATGGGAAATATGCTTTTTGCAACTGCCAGAACGGATATGAATGGAAAGATGGAAAATGCCAGAGAAAAAGCATGATAGAAACTTCTTTGGGATATTGTTCCGGTTATGCCAAGTTTTGCCGACTAGGTCAGTTGTTGAACAGCGACGGAACATGTACAGATAAAGAAGAACCCAATAAAAAACCAATCGGAACCGTAGCTTATATTAGTGTTGAAGGCTGCGGACAAGCCATTGCTCCCGTAACATCAGCAGCATGGTCGACCGTAGATAACGAAACGGGCGCTTTTTCAACTATTTCTGCCGAAGAGGCCTGGAATGATTTTGACAGTTGCGGCAATACACAAAAAATTATTCAAAATGGAGATAAAAGTAAATATCCGGCGGCTTGGGCTGCTGTTGACTATGCTCCGGAAAATGCTCCGGAAACAAAAGGATTATGGTGTCTTCCCGCTGCCGGAGTATTTCATCATATGTATGAAAACAGAAATGTTTTTACAGATGACTGGTATTCCCGATGGTCGTCAACAGAATCTTCAGCATGGAATGCCTGGGAACTGGAATTTGATGATAAATACGGAACAGGAGGGATTGTCAGCTCTCGAAAAGATAATGGCAACCGTGAGGTTTGGGCCGTTATTGAATTTTAACTTTAATGATTTTAAGGCAGGTTTTACAACCTGCCTTGTTTTTTCTTTTGCCTTATTCAATATTGTCAATCAGACGATCGAGGTCTGCCCGTTCGGCACTGTTATAGCCGTCAAATTCTTCTTTGACTTTTTCTTTTGCTTTCTTTTTGACATTTTCTATTTTCGGCTTGGCCAATTTTTCAAAAAGTTCATCACCTTCTTTGGCGCCGTCTTTTCTTTCTTCAATTTTTATTTTTTCTATATCTTCGGGCTTATCTTCTTTCAAAAACTCGGAATTTTGCGCTTTACTCTTGATATTTTCCAAAGTTGTTTCGGGAATAAGATCTTCAATCGGTTTGGCAAAATTTCCCGCCAAGTTAAAATAGCGCGATTCACGGAAAAAAGGAGACTGTTTTTCTTTGGGAACAATCCAGCTGATGAGAATATTTAATAAAATTACAAGCAGGCAGGCTCTGACAATGCCGAAGAATAATCCCAGCATCCGGTCCAGATTGCTCAGTTTGCTGGAACGTACTTTGCCGACAAGTTTTGCCGTTAAGAGAATCCAAAAAACAAGAAAAACTATCAGAATAACAACAGATGTTAAAATTCCGGCCATGGTGCCGTTTTTGACATAGTTTTCCGTAATGGGGTTAAGAATCGGCAGAAGATAGATTATTGCCATACAGGCCAGCACCCAGCCGACAATAGACAGAACTTCTTTAAGCAATCCCCTGCTTAATGCAATTAATGCCGAAATACCAACAATAATTAAAATCACGACATCCAGATTATTCAGCTGCATGGTAAATTCCTCAGTTAAACCAGTTTATGAGACGTTGAACATTGCCAATCTCATGGATGGACATTTCAACACGATTGTTTTTTTTCTCCCGGGCGGCAAAATTAGCCGGAATAATGGCGCTTTTAAACCCCAGTTTATAAGCTTCCTTCAAACGGGATGACGGCTGACTGACAGCCCGGATTTCACCCGATAACCCAATTTCGCCGAAAATAACCGCATCTGCCGGTAAAGGCTTATTGGTCATTGATGAAATGACAGCCATCGCTACGGCCAAATCTGCCGCCGGTTCGGATATTTTCAACCCGCCGGCTATGTTCAGATAAATATCCTGTGAACTCAAATTCATCCCGCAGCGGGCTTCCAATACGGCCAAAACCATTGACAAACGATTAGAATCCCAGCCGACAACCGCTCTTTTGGGACTGGCATAACTGGTCGGGCAAACCAAAGCCTGTATTTCAACCAAAACCGGGCGGGATCCTTCTATGCCGGCAAAAACACACGAGCCTGAGATGTTGCCCTGTCTTTCCGCCAGAAAGAGCGCCGAAGGGTTTTCCACTTCTATCAATCCCTGATCCTGCATTTCAAAAACACCGATTTCATCCGTGGCTCCATAGCGGTTTTTGACCGCCCTTAAAATGCGAAAATGATGTCCTCTTTCACCTTCAAAATAGAGAACCGTGTCGACCATATGCTCTAAAACGCGCGGACCGGCTATGGCTCCCTGTTTGGTTACGTGTCCTACCAGGAACAAAACAAAACCTTTCCGTTTGGCCAGCTTTATCAATTCATAAGCACATGCCCGAACCTGAGCAACGCTTCCCGGCGTGGACTCCACCTCTTCCAGATACATCGTTTGGATAGAATCGATGATAACCACCGCTGCCCGGGATTTTTCCAAAGTGGTTATAATATCTTTTACTTCCGTCGCACTGGCAAGATTAACCGGAGATTGTTCCAGATGCAGCCGTTTGGCGCGGATGCGCACCTGATCAATAGCTTCTTCTCCGGAAATATAATAACATTCTCGACGTTCCGGCGCAGAAGCAATGCTGGCTGAAACCTGAAGCAGCAAAGTTGATTTTCCAATTCCGGGATCGCCGCCAACAAGGATAACCGATCCCGGCACCAATCCGCCGCCGCAAACCCGGTCAAGCTCTTTAATACCGGTTTTGATTCTGTCCAAAACTTTTTCTTCACCGTAAAGAGGAACGAAATCTATTATTTTTCCCTTCTTTTTGGGGGCAATGTTTGAAAAACCTTCTCCTCCGGATTTTTCTTCCGCAATTGTATTCCATTCCCCGCAGGCATCGCACTTTCCCTGCCATTTGGGATAAACAGCCCCGCAGTTTTGACAGACGAATTCGCTCCCTTTTTTAGACAAGGTTAAATCTCCACTTTTATCGGTCCCTGAGAACTGCCGTTGATGAACTGGCGGACATATTCGTTTTCGGTTTTATCCAGCTCTTTGACCGTTCCCTGCCAGATGATTTTTCCCTGATATAACATGGCAATTCTATCGGCTATTTTACGCGCCGATGCCATATCGTGCGTGATTGTCAGCGCCGTTGCCCCCAACCCCTTGACAGATTCGATAATCAAATCATTAATAACATCGGCCATAATCGGATCAAGCCCGGTTGTCGGCTCGTCAAAAAAGATTATTTCAGGTTTGGTTGCTATTGCCCGCGCCAGACTTACCCTTTTTTGCATGCCGCCGGAAAGTTCGCTCGGGTATAAATCCGCAACATCCGGCGCCAAACCAACCTGGCGTAAAACCCGGACGGCTTCGGTGCGGGCTTCTTTTCGGGGCATTTTCTGATTTTCAATCAGGCCGAAAGCAACATTTTCCCAAACCCGAAGACTGTCAAACAAAGCACCGCCCTGGAAAAGCATTCCCATTTTGGAATGGAGGCGGTTTTGTTCGCGCTCGTTGACACCGACCGTTTCTTCTCCGTCGATTTGTATAGATCCGCCATCCGGCTGCAACAATCCCTGAATGCATTTGATTAAAACGGATTTTCCCGTTCCCGAACCGCCGATAACAACCAGAGATTCGCCTTTTTCAACATCCAAATCAACGCCGTTTAAGACAACCTTTTTGCCAAAAGCTTTGCGAAGGCCGGTAATTTTTATTTTTGTTTCGCTCATCTTAACCTTCTCCAATCAGTTTGCAAAAAACAGTTCGGTGATAATATAATTGAATATTAAAATCAGAATGGAAGCCGATACAACGGCATTAGTCGTTGCCTCGCCCACGCCCTGAGCTCCGCCGCGGGAACGGTAGCCGTTGTAGCATCCCATTAATGTGATGATAAAACCAAAAACCGCCGCTTTTACCAGACCGGACACAATATCCAACGTTTCCATGTTTTGCAGGGTCGAATTAATGTAGTTAGCCGGGTTAAAGCCCAGTTTATAGACGCCGATGACATAACCGCCGAAAATGCCGATAACATCGCCGATAAAAACCAACAGCGGCAAAACAATTATTCCGGCAATAATGCGCGGGGCAACCAGATATTTAAACGGATTTGTAGATAAGGTGCGCAGCGCATCAATCTGTTCCGTTACGCGCATGGTTCCGATTTCGGCAGCCATGGCCGCCCCTATGCGTCCGGCAACCATTAATCCGGATAAAACGGGCGCCAGCTCCCGCGTTACGGAAATCAGAACAACAGAAGCAACCGCGCTTTCAGCGCCAAAACGGGCAAACCCCGTATAACTCTGCAAAGCAATAACCATACCGGCAAAAACCGTTGTTAAACCAACAACCGGCAAAGAATAAAAACCAATATCCAAAAACTGGCGTCCCAGCAATTTAAAATAAAAAGGCGGGGTGATGCAGTGATACAGCGACTGGCCGATAAACATTGTCAAATTTCCCAGACGCATAAAAAAGACAACAAGCGGTTTACCCAATGCCTGCAAAAAACTCTGAATCTTGTTTTCCATTGAAATTTTCCCTTTTTTCAGGTGGATTTTTTATTGATATTACGGCAACGGCAGAAATTAATCAATAAGACTCTCTAACTTTATAACAAGCTTATCCGGGGCAGAATTTTCAAACGGATATAATTTTAACAACGGGATTTTTATACCGCAGACATCATAAAAACAATCTTTCGGCAGGCGCTCTATGTCTTGAAAACTTTTAGCCAGTTCCACCGCCATTTTTACTTCGCAAAAATCTAAAGAATGAACTTTTTGTACGCCGACGCCGCGCACTTCAAGCCGGCCTTTTATCGCTGCGGGACATGAGGCTATTATGCGCTTTTCCCTAATATCTATATTGGTACGGTCATCCGCAACGAGAACCGCGTTTTTGTGAGCAATGCAACGCAAGGCCAAATCGGACTTTCCGGAACCGGGAGCTCCGAAAATCAAAACCCCCTGCCCGTTAAAAGCAATACATGTTGTATGGATATTCATCATTGTCCGAAATATTCCCTTAAACGGCGGTTGTTTTCTTCATTTTCTGAAAAAATTTCTATTCTGCGGCTTGAAGCATCCGGAAATATTTCCACCCGAAAACATTTTTTTGGCAGATACAAGCCCATTTTTTCCGGCCATTCTATCAGGCTTACCCCTTCATAAAGAGCTTCTTCCATTCCCAATTCAAAAATTTCATCCGGCATCTTGAGCCTATACAAATCAAAATGATAAATTGTAAAATTGTCCGTATCATATAATTGTACCAGGGTAAATGTCGGACTCGGCACTTCTTCCCGGCCGGCAAGCTCCTGAATGAAGCCCCGCGCCAAAACGCTTTTTCCCATACCCAATGTTCCGAAAAGCGCAAAACAATCTCCTCTTCCGGCAAAATGTGCCAGTTTCTTACCGATATCAGTTGTTTTATCTTCCGAAGCAGAATAAAAAATTATCTTATCAGACATCCAACAACCTCTTTTTGCGGGTTTTTTGTTTGATGATTTTAATTTTTGGCTTTTGCGCCTGCAATACTCTCCAATCCCAAGGCATATAAAATTCTCCCTGCCACAATCCGTTCCGGTTTGTCCGGGCATTTTCTTCATAAGGATAATAAATATCCGTATATTTCAGGTAAGCAACAGCCCAACCGGCATTAACAATCGCCGCTCCCAGATCGTATTGTCCCAAAGAACAGGTTCCGACCATGTTGCCGTTGTCATCCTGCTGCATTACCCGGCATTCGAGCACATTATCCTGAAGCCAGCTGCGTAGCCAGTTTCCAGCTTCTTCACCACAGCGGTATGCCCGGCCGTGCGCTCCGGCGCAAGTTTGATTGGTTTCAGGCGCATCTATGCCATATAAACGAAAATAAGCTCCGTTGATTTTTAAAGTGTCGCCATTAATAACTTTTGCGCTGCCATAAATTGCAGGAAAATCTTCCGGATTGAAAATTTCTTCGTTTTCCTTACCCATCAGGGAATCGACAAATTGTTGAACGGTTCCCGGTTCGGAGACAGATTGTTCCGCATTGTCGGAAATGTCTGAAAAATTTTCAGAAGGCAACGCAGCCGGATTTTCCGCCAATTGTAATTTTCCGGAAACTTCCGTTCCGGATGTTTGCGCGCCTTGTCCCATAAAAGTGCGGATGTTGCGTCCGATGTTGGTAAAACCGTTGTTAAAACCGCCAATAGCGTAAATAATGAAACAAACTATTCCGCTGAAAATAAGAAACGACGGAAGACATCCCATTGCCCGCCAAGCCATTTTGGTAAAAATATATAAAATTACCAAACCGATGATAAGGCCTATAAAACCACCACCCTGAAGCAAAAGGCTGTTGCTCTGGGTTCCGGCTCCGCCCCAAAGGATAAAAACAAAAGCGGCTATACCCAACAATACTTTTTTCAAAAAAAACATAAAAGTTCCTTTATCTGGTTCTTTCCCTGCAATATATAAAATTATGGTAAAAATAAAGTTACTTATTTTTCCATATATTTTTTATAACCGCTAACCCGTTCCCATTCTATGCCGTCGCATTGAAAATATTTTTGTTCTCTTTCAAGCCGGTCATATTCTTTTATATTTCTCCATCCGATTATTTTTGCCGGATTTCCTCCGATGACAGCACATTTCGGAACAGATTTCGTTACAACTGAACCTGCAGCCACAACAGCTCCTTCCTCAATCTTAACGCCCGCTAAAATCAGGCTGTTTGAGCCGATCCAGACGTTTTTTTCCAGATATACTTCCTGAAGAAAACCTTTTTTATCAAAAGGAAGCGCCGAAGCCTGTTTAAAATTATGGGCCGTGGTAAGAATTGTTACGTTTGCGGCAAGCGTGGCATTATCTTCCAGAACAAGCCCGCCTTCCGCATAAATGTTGACATTTTTGCCTATATAAACATTTTTGCCCATTTTTATATTTTCAGGATTATGCAGATTTGCTTCGCGGCTGACATGGCTTTCCGGATATTCCGGGCAAAACAAAAAATAATGACGGTTTTTCAATCGCAGTTTTTTGCGAATTTTTTTCAGCGGAATCAAATTAATCAGAAATTTTTTTAATCTTACAGGCATTTTTATTCCTCAAAAATTTCCCCGCAGAATATTGCGGAATTTCTTTCTGTATGCCTTAACCGGCGTTATCCGGCTAAGCAGGTACCATAACGGATTAAACAGGCTTAAAAAGATTTTTTTCTTTCTTGATTTTTGATATTCGAAAAAATAAGGCGACTGCCGGATATAGTCGTAATAATCCGGAGCCGGCTTGATTTTTTTCCACATTTTTACAATAGCGCCGGCATAGTGGACGATTACCGGACTTTCTATGGCCGCATCAATTTCAGCATCAGAATAAACATTGCGCAAAAATTTGTATTCTGCCGTTGCCTGATATTTTCCATAATAAACATTTTCCAAAACACAATATTCAAATCCCAGCGGCTTAATTTTATCACAGGACAAATTCATAACTTCAAGATCAAACATTTTCAGGCGGTTTTTATGCTTATGCATATTGGCAAAAAATTTATTGACAATATTATCTTCCCGACATTTTTTATTGTTAAAAACAATCAACCCCGAAAAGAAAATGAAATCGCCGGTATATTCTTCATAATGCTGGTGAATGCCGTTTAATTCGTCCGTTCGTTCCGCCGCAACGGCACCTATTTGATAATTGGAATAATCCTGATTGAATAAATGGCTTAAATCGCCTTTAAACATGACATCAACATCAGAATAAACGACTTTGTCATATTGAGAAAGCACTTCCGGAATAATCAGCCGGTAATAAACCTCATACGGCCAAGCTGGAGATTTCGGCGCCTGATTAAACCTGTTGTTGTCGATTTTGATAAAAGTTATTTTTGCCCGGTCGGTTTGCAAATCTGCAAACAGTTTTTGATTTTCTTCACTCAGCCGTGAATATAAAATAAAGATATGATAAAAAGTTACACGTTCCGCACAGGCTATCAACGACTTTACGGCAATCCACGCCGGAAGTCTGAAATTATCATCAAAGCAAAAAACAACGGGGATTTCGTTTTTCATTATTTTTTCCTTTGTATTGCATCAATGGTCTGCCGCAAATTTTTTTCGGATTTTGTTGCGACGGAAACAGCATGCCGCTCCAAAGCCCGGCAAACGGAAGCATATTCCTTTTCTTTCATATTAATGGCTTTTTTCATGGCTTCATATAATTCATCTCCTTGATAAAGAACAGCATCTTTTGCAGAAAACCCATAAACATCGGCAAAAGTTTGTTCTATCAGCATTGGTTTGTTCAACCCCAAAGACAGCTGTTTTGAACCGGTGGTTGTGCCGTTTTTATAGCTTTTTTGCTGCGGACTGTCCGGATCAAGCAAGGCCAAAAGAAAATCGCTTTTCATGCAGTTATGGTACATATCGTTAAAATTCAGACGTCCCAGCTTTTTTATGTGCCTTTTTAAGGCTTCGGGGACAGCCATTCCACCGGAACCAATGACCAGAACTTTAAAGTTTTTGATATTTTCATTTATTAACTTTTCAACCGCCGCCAACAATTGAGAACAATTTCTGGTGTTGGGGGACAAACGTCCGATCATAACAAAACAGGTTTTGGCATTTTTTTTATGCACCGGAATTTTTCCGAAATATATCGGACAGAGAAGCTTTGCTTTGTCTTTTGCCAAAGGAAAATCATTCAGAACAAAAAGGCGTTTTCCCAAATATTTTTCGTTTTCATCATAAGGTTCGATATTTTGGCAATTGTGATAAACGCACAGAGCCCCAAAACGACTTTGAGGTTCGCTTCCCAAGTAGTCAAAATAACGCTCTTTGGTTTCCTGATAATCAAACGAAGAGACAAAAACAAAGTCATAATTTTTGATGATTTTGTTTTTCAGAATTTGGGAAACCCTCCATTTTTGCAAGGGATAGACTGCCGGAAGTTCGTTTTTCTTAAATAAAGCAAACGGATTTTCTTCATAATTGGAAATCCGCAGAACAACATCAACATTATATCCCAAATTCTGCCAGTATTTTACAAAACCGGGAACAATTTCTCCGTGATAATTATTTGGTTCAACGAGCAAAACTGTTTTTGGTTTAACGGCATGATTTAGAAAATCTGTATAAAAATGGTTATATTTTTGATAATTGCACAGAATTTTTTCCGCATTAAATTCCTTAAGAGAAGCTATGGCTTTTTTTCTGTATTTTTTGACAGGAATCCAGCAGCAAAGCATTTGAGCCAGTTGTTTCTTCATGTGAAACCTCATTGTCAATTAAGAATAATATTCTTTTTAGCAAAGTTTGCGCCTGAGGTCAATCAATTATCTTTATTTGTTTTGTTTCAAAAAAAATACCGGAGATTTTTCTCCGGTATTTTTCAGTCGACAATTTTCATGGTAAATTTTTCTTCCGGTTCCGGAACAGAATCAGAAACAGGTGAGGATGAAACCATATTTCCGACATTTTTCCGATTTTGTTCCAACAAATCTATGATTTTATCCAGTTCGGCTATTGAAGAATATTCCAAAACAACTTTTCCATTTCCCTGTTTTCCCTGACTGATTTTTATTTTCAATCCCAGAGATTTGTTCAGAGATTTTTCGATATCCATCAAATCCTGATTAACTTCTTTTTTGTTTTTCTCCCGGGGAGCGGCGTTTTTGAGTTTGTTAACCAACTCTTCAACCTGACGGACGTTTAAGTCTTTTTTGATGATTAGTTGCGCCAGTTCTTCGGCATTTTCCAAACCGACAAGGCTGCGGGCATGTCCGGCAGAAAGTTTTCCTTCCTTAATCAGGTTTTGTACACTTTCGGGCAAAGTTAAAAGACGCAGAGTATTGGCAATATGGCTGCGGGATTTTCCGACAATTTTGGACAAGGCTTCCTGAGTGTGGGAAAATTCATTTATCAGACGCTGCAGCCCTTCTGCTTCTTCTATGGCAGAAAGGTTTTCCCGCAACAGATTTTCGATTAAGGCAACTTCCAAAACTTCCTGATCGCTCATTTCTTTGATAATAACCGGAACTTCTTTCAGTCCTGCAATTTTTGACGCACGAAGACGCCTTTCTCCGGCAATCAGTTCATATCCGTTTTCACTGCGGCGGACAAGAAGCGGCTGTAAAACACCTTTTTCTTTTACAGAATCGGCAAGCGCCTGAAGAGCTTCTTCGTCAAACTCGGTTCTGGGCTGGAAAGGACTGGCTTTAATTGAAGAAATATCAACATAATTTGCCTTGTTGTCTGAAACTTTTTTTTCTTCTGCCGAAAATTCATCCAAATCAAAATCTATTTCATCATCTCCCAACAAAGCGCCCAAACCGCGCCCGAGGCTTTTTCTTTTTCCATGATTTTCATTTTCTGCCGACATTGTTGTTTCCTTTCTTGTTTAGCAGGCGATTAATTCTTTTTCTCTTTTTAAGACTTCTCCCGTCAGACTGATGTAAGCCTGAGAACCGGAACATTTGAAATCGTATAAAAGAACCGGTTTGCCATGCGACGGAGCTTCCGATATGCGTACGTTTCGGGGAATAACAGTCTGATAAACTTTTTTACCGAAAAAACTTCTGACATCATCTTCAACCATTTGACTCAGGTTGTTGCGCTTGTCATACATGGTGAGCACAACTCCCTGAAGTTCCAGTCCCGGATTGAACTTCTTTTTGATGATATTGATATTGCGAATCAGATCGGTAATTCCCTCCAAGGCCAAAAATTCACATTGCAGCGGAACAATAACGGCATTGGCGGCAACCAAAGCATTAATTGTGACTAAACTCAGCGAGGGAGGACAATCAATTAAAATATAGTCATAATTTACAGCCCCCTTCTCTATTGCCTGTTTTAAGGCAAACTCACGATGAGGCTGATCAACCAGCTCAACCTCGGCTCCTGCCAGATCTGCCGATGAAGGAACTATTGAGAAATTTGGAATTTCAGTCCAAACAATCGCTTCGGAAATATTTCTTTCTCCCAGCAAAACTTCATAAGATGAAGCCATCCGGCCTTTTTTATCTATTCCCATTGAAGTGGTGGCATTTCCCTGCGGGTCCAAATCTATAACCAAAACTTTTTTACCGGCGGCGGCCATGGCTGTGGCAACATTCACCGTTGTGGTTGTTTTTCCGACCCCGCCTTTACGATTGGCTACGGCTATAATTCTCGGCATAATTATCTCCTTTTTTCAGACAAGTTCGTTATAACAATTATCATTCCTTCATCGCTGGAAAGACTTCTAACCAGACGATAATCAAAATTCCAGAATTTTTCTGCTTCGGAAATTTCTTCGGCATATTTTTTTCCTTTGGGAAAAATACATTTTGTTTCCGGCCGGCAAAAACGAAAAGAATATTTTAGCAGCTCATTTAACCGGCACAACGCCCGGGATGTTATGACGTCGGCTTTTTCGGTTTTGACGTTTTCAATTCGATCATTAATAATTTTAATATTATTTAGCCCGCATTTTTCAGAAACAAAGTTTAAATACAGCGTTTTCTTTTTTATGCTTTCTATCAGATTAATTTTTAAATACGGTGTTTTTTCTTGCAACACAACAGCCAGAACCATCCCTGGAAAACCGGCTCCAGAACCAAAATCATACATAACTTTCGCATCTTTTGGAACAAGCGGTAGAAGCTGTAAAGAATCCAAAAAATGACGATTCCATGCATCCGGCAAAGAAGCTTTACTAACTAAGTTAAATTTTTTCTGCCACTCATTTAAGCTTGCTTCATAAAGCTTCAGTTTAGAAAGTGTTTCACGTGAAACATTGTATTTTTCAATTAAATTTTCCATAAAAATATTTATATAAACTTTCAACAAAGTTTAAAACACATTTAATCAAGTTATAAACACAAAAAGGAAAGCATATTTAAAATAATTTTAAATTCAACAACTTAAACGATGTTTACTTATTTATAACTTTAAAACTTTAGTCGATTTACATAGTTAATTTCTGAAAGAAAAACCTCGGCTTTATCAAAATTTTCTCCCAATTGAGCAACAGAATGCGCATCATCGCTGATAACGACAGGAACCTTGCGTTTGTTTAGCTCTTCAACAATCCAATTCTCTGGAAAAAAATGATTTGTTTTCCGAAGCCCTTTTGTGCTTAATTCGAATCCTGTGCGACTTTCGGCCAAAGCTTCTATTACAGACCATTTGGCAGCATCCCATTCTGATGTCTGGCAAAAACCTTTTGATGTTATCTGATCTATATGCGCCATAAAAGAAAACCATCCGTTCTTAATGGCGGCAACAAGATTTTTCCAATGATTTTCAAGGCCTTTTTTGATAATTTCATCATCTAACAAGTCCGGACGTCGTTTCAAATAGGAAATTTTTAATATCTTACTAAAATTATTATTGTAAATAAAGTGGCTGGCTCCGATATAATAATCAACATCCAAAGATTTTCGCATTCTATCAAAAAAATCCAGCCATTCTTTGTTATCAAAATAATCGACCTCGAATCCGACATAAACTTTTATTTTATGCCTTAGAGCCGTTTTGCGAATTTCATCAATGACTTGTTTATAAATTTGTTCGGCCTGAGCATAATTACGAAAATACATTGACTGCATTTTATCTATTTCGCAAATTCCCGGATTACAAATTAAATGATTGGAAATTCCGATTTCTTGAAAGCCCAGTTCTTCAGCACGGGAAATCATTTCATCGGCAGTATTTATTCCGTCAAAAATTCCCAAACTATTGGTATGCGTATGGTAAGAAAAAAGCTGCATATTTCCTCCTTGCGGAGAAAAATATCATTTAATCGCTAAAAAATTATAAATATCATTTTGACATTTCTCATCAAAGAAAGATTTAATTTCGTATAAATCTTTCTTTATATTATTTAACTGTTTCAAAGGGATTTGATACTCTGCAGAGACGGACTGAATCCGACTGTCAATTGAACAAATTTTTCCCGCGTTGTTCATCATATTGCACAAAGAGATGAGCTTGTCATAATCATCAAAAGAAAAATTTTCCATTATTTTACGGCATTCAGGAATGAAATCCTGCAAATGAGGATAATCTTCGTCACGGAAATTTTCCGTATAAAAACTATGAGTCAGGCAAACTTTGGCAACCTCATCATATCCTAAAGACATCATATAATGATAGCCAACCACTCCGTGAAAAATATGTTCTTTCTTTTCATCAAGGATATATCCACAATCATGCAGCAGTCCCAAGACATAAGCTTTTTCATGATTTAAATATTTTGTTTTTTTAGCAAATATTTCGGCAACCATACCGACATCCCGGCTATGAGCCCGAAAAGCTATTTCAGCTTTTTCAGAAAAAGGATATTGTGTGGCATTTCTTACATCTATTATTTTATTCAAAATGTTTTCGGCTTCTTTTTTGCTTGGACAGCTCATTTGTTTCCCTTTAAATACAGTGTTAAAATTCGTCTTTTATCTCTAACAACTTGTAAATATCACAACCGCATTTCTCATCAAAATATTTTTTGTTTTTTACAGCATTGTCATAAAAATTTTTTGTATCTGTTTCTTTTAAATTGTAGCGAAAGGAGATGCCTTTTATTCGTTTTTTTATACAGACTTTTTCCAAACCTTCAAAAAACAAATCACATAATTGGACTAGACGGTCGTAATCGTTAAAGATTAAAGAACTCATTTTTTCTTTTGCCCAAAGAAGCCATTCTTTTTTATAAGACGGATAGTCATTATCTTTGAAATCCGGAGCATAAAAGCTATGAGTCAGGCAAACTCTGGCAACATCATCATACCCCATAGCCATCATAATTTCATAACCTTCCCGCCCGTGAAAACGTCCCGTAATTTTTTCGGAAATTCGTTTTCCATAATCGTGAAGTAATCCGAGAGCATAAGCTTTTTCAACATTCAGCTCAGAGCAATTTTCGGCAATAATGCGACAGCAGCGCCCTACTCCCCGGGAATGAAAAATATATTCATCTTTCTCAGGAAAAGGATAATGTGTTTCTCTGTATAAAACACCTTCTTTCCATATTTTTTCAGCATTTCTGATACTCGGATATTTTTTCATGTTTAAATACAGTGTTTATTTTTTTATATATCCCAGAATTGCCGTAACGGCGGCAGGGGTTACCCCCGGAATGCGGGAAGCTTCTCCAATGGTTGCCGGTTTGACTTTGGTTAACTTTTGTACCATTTCACGGGATAAACCTCCTATTTTTTTATAATCAATATCTTCTCTTATTTTTAAGTTTTCATCTTTTTTGAAAACTTCAATATCTGCTTTCTGGCGTTTAATATATCCGGCATAGCGGGCTTCTATTTCTATTTGTTCATAAATTTCATCTGGAACAGAAAATAAATCAGGCCAAAGATCATTGATTGTTTCACGTGAAACATTATCATAAGACATTATATTATATGCAGTCCGTTTGGTACCGTCCTGCTTGACTTTTATTCCTCTTTTTTCAAGTTCAGACGGTTTGGTTATCAGTTTTTCACAAAGAGTGCGACATTGGTTTAATTTTTCCTGTTTTGCTTTAAATACAGTGTATCGTTTTTCAGAAACACATCCTGTCTGCCAACCTTTTTCAGTCAGACGCAAATCAGCATTGTCAGCTCTGAGTAATAAACGATATTCAGAACGAGAAGTAAACATTCTGTATGGTTCATCAACGCCTTTGGTGATAAGATCGTCAATCATAACACCTATATATCCTTCGCTACGGTCAACAGTAAATTCCCGCCCTTCTTTTCTTGCCATTAAAGCCGCATTAATTCCGGTAACAATTCCCTGAGCGGCAGCTTCTTCATAGCCGGTTGTTCCGTTAATTTGTCCTGCTAAAAAAAGTCCCGGGACTTTTTTACATTCCAACCTGTGATTTAATTCCTGCGGATCAACATAATCATATTCTATGGCATAGGCATAGCGCAGAATTTTGACATTTTTCAAACCATCCATGGTGTGAATAAAATCTTCCTGCACATCAGCCGGAAGAGATGTTGATATTCCGTTTGGATAAACAACTTTGGAATTATAGCCTTCAGGTTCAAGAAAAATCTGATGACTGTTACGATCCGGAAATTTTACCAGTTTATCTTCAATACTTGGGCAATAACGCGGGCCAACCCCTTTTATCAATCCGGAAAACAACGCACATTTTTCAAAATTATCCCGAATAATCTGATGTGTCTTTTCATTAGTATGAGTAATTGCGCATTGTATTTGTGGTTGAAGAATATCTTTTGTTAAAAAAGAAAAAGGAACAGGTTTTTCGTCTCCGTTTTGTTTGGGTAGTGATTCCCAATCTATGGAATCAAAATCCAACCGGGCAGGGGTTCCTGTTTTTAATCTTCCTGTTTTTAGTCCAAAAGCGTTTAAATACGGTGTTATTCCCATACAAGAAACATCATTTACCCGTCCTCCAACCGTTGTCTGATGACCGGTGAACATTATTCCGTTTAAAAAAGTTCCTGATGTGAGAATGACCGTTTCTGATTTTATTTCGGTTCCGTCTGCCAGAATAACACCACATATTTTTTCTTTATCAGACAATAAACCTTCGACAGATGCTTCAATAAGTGTTAAATTTTTTTGTTTTTGCAAAGCTTCAAGCATATATTTTTTATACAAATCTCTGTCTGCCTGCGCACGCGGTCCACGAACCGCCGGCCCTTTTGATGCATTCAGCATGCGAAACTGTATGCCTGCTTTATCAATAACCTGAGCCATTAATCCGTCAAGAGCATCTATTTCCCTGACAAGATGTCCTTTTCCCAAACCACCGACGGCCGGATTGCAGGACATTTCTCCTATTGAGGAAATTTTATGCGTAATCAAAGCCGTTTTTGCACCTATACGAGCTGACGCGGCACAAGCTTCACATCCGGCATGTCCTCCGCCAACAACTATTACATCAAATTTCTGATTATTGTTCATTTATTCAAATGTCCAAAAATAAATATTGTTTTAAGGGTTTACAACAGGTTATATAATTTAGCAAGAGATTAATTTGTTAAAAAAAGCTTTTTTTAAACAAATTACGGACATAAAGTTTAAATACAGTGTTATTTTCCAATACAAAAACTACCGAATATCTTATCAAGAATTTCATCTATCTCTATTTGTCCGGTAATTTTTCCTATTTCCCGCGCAGCTAAACGAATATCTTCAGCCGACAACTCTATTTCTTTATTCAGATTAAACAAACTAAGCGATTGTAAAGCTTCTCTTAAAGCTTCACGGTAGCGTGTGCGGGTTATGAGAAGACTTGAGTTTGAGGTAAATTTATCATTGATAACCGAACTTATTTTATTAAGAATAATATCAATTCCTTTCTGTTGTTTAACAGAGATCAGAGGAATTCCCTGCTTTTGAATTTCGGAACACTGTTCTTTTGTTAAAGCATCACATTTGTTGGCAAAAAAGAACATTTTGTTTTTAAATGATTTTTCAATATTTTCAAAGACCTGAACAGTGTCTTGAGATGCATCAAACAAACAAAGAAGAAAATCAGCATCTTTTATTTTTTGATAAGCAATTTCAACGCCCTGGCGTTCAATAGCTTCTTCAGTTTCTCTGATGCCTGCCGTATCCGTGATAATTACGGGATAACCGTTTAAGTCTAAATGAATATCAACAGCATCGCGGGTTGTACCGGCAACATCGGAAACAATGACGACGTCTCTTTTAGCTATGGTATTCAGCAAACTCGATTTTCCAGCATTCGGACGTCCAACGATGACAACACGAAAACCTTCCCGCAAGCGTTCACCTATATTATCTTCTTCCAAATGCCCTTTTATTTCTTCCCGCAGTTTAAATACAGTGTTATTTATATTAGAAACAATATCTTCGGGAATTTCTTCATCGGGAAAATCAATATAGGCCTCAAGGTATGCCATAATATTAAGTAGCCGGGCTCGCCAGTCTTCATATAAATTTTTCAGGCTGCCTTCCATTTGCCGCAAAGCATATTGCTGCTGCGCTTTTGTTTCGGCATCTATTAAATCAGCGAGGCCTTCAGCCTCGGTTAAATCCATTTTTTGATTATAAAAAGCCCGTTTTGAATATTCACCGGGTTCAGCCAGACGAAATCCGGGGATGAGGCTGAGATTTTCAAGAACTGTTGCAATAACAGCCCGGGAACCGTGTGTCTGTAATTCAACAATATCTTCTCCGGTAAAAGAATTTGGCGCTCTAAAGTAAAGCAACAAACATTTATCAAGAGTTTGTCCGGTTTTTATATCTTTCAGATTAGTAAAATAGGCATAACGCGGTTTAATATCAGCAAGGCTTATGTTTGTCATTAATCTGACTACCTGCAAAGCTTCGCTGCCTGAAATGCGAATAACGGCAACACCCGATTTTCCCAATACGGTAGATAAAGCATAAATTGTTTTATTGTCCATAACAAATTCCTGATAAAAATTTTGTTTATTATCGGTATATTAAAATTCAAAAATTTATGCAAGTTTTTAAAAATCCGTTTTTAAGGACTCCTCAGCGTTTTTTTAAGTTTATTTAACCAAAGTATCATAGAGTATTTAAAATTCTTTTGTACGGGCTTTATACGGACTCGTTTTTTTCACTTAAAGGTTTTTGATATGAAAAACAAACTACAATTAATTATTTGGGATTTTGACGGCGTTATTGCCGATTCCGAAAAAATATGGCTGGAAAACCGTAGAGTTTTTTTTAAAGAGCGTTTAGGCGTTGATTGGAATTTTGAAACAATCAACAAATATTTCGGCGGAACAAGCGATAAAACAAAAAAACAAATTTTAAGCCGTCTGGGATATGAAACCGATGAACAATTCTGGAAAGATGTTTTGGACAGAGATGTTGCTTTTATGAAAAAACACGGAATTGAAAAAATGCCCGGCGTTGAAAAGATATTGGTAGACAAAAGATTTAAGCATTGTGTGGCAACCGGTGGAACAAAAGCAAAAACAAAGTTGAAAACAGACATTATCGGTTTGGAAAAGTTCATTCCCGAACATCATGTTTTTACGGTCGACAATGTTGAAAAAGGAAAACCAGAGCCTGATTTGTTTTTATTTGCAGCGGAAAAAATGGGAGAAAAACCGGAAAACTGTCTGGTTATCGAAGATTCAATAGCCGGAATGACCGCGGCGCAAAGGGCGGGAATGAAAGTTGTTGCCTTTTTGGGAAGCAGTATTTATCAAAATGAAGACTATTTACAAAAAGTCAAAAAATTAGGAATTAAAGATATCTTTTATAATATGAAAGATTTATATGAGTTTATAAAAATTAATGTTTGACAAAAAATGTGCGAAAGATTAGATTGAGGGCGTTAAATTTATTACTAAATTTTATAATTATGGATAAAAAAGTTTTTGAATGGTACAGAAACGGCCTCAGCGCCCAAAAGAAAGCCGAAGAAGAACTTGAACTTCTGACTTCTGCTGAAAAAAATCTAAAAACAGAGAAAGAGATTATAGCCTCTTTTAAGGATTGCTATCTTAAGATAAAGGAATCCGGCAAACAAATGGCTGAAGCTGCTTTGCTATTGTTTCAACAATCTTTCCCCAAAAACGTCAAAGATTTTGAGGATGGCGGCATGCATCAATTTTTCAGCAATATCCGCATGCATCCTGAAATGTTGAAAGGATGTGAAAACAAACTTTTTCTTTTAATCAAAAAGGCAGCCGAACCAGGTAATGCAAATTCCTTTTCTTGGTGTTGGAGTCCGGTTTATGCCGTTTTAACCGAAAAAGAGATTAAGGATTTTGTTTTGAACAATTATTCAGAAGATTTTGCTGCTATGGTTTCTTCTTTATCTTTACACTTGGATCCGATTGGCGGTGATGATGAGGAGAGGGCGGTTGCTTTCTTTACATCATTAGGACAGTTTGAAGAAAAGAATCCGGGAATTGTGCAAAAAAGTCTGGATAATCTTCTTAAAGATGTAAATTTTTACAGAAGCAGCTGGGTAGCAAAGGTGGTTGATTTTTATCATCAAAATTAATAAAAAAAGAGAGGTGTTTTAGCAAACATCCTCTCTTTTTTTTAACTATTCATATTATTGAAAAAATCCTGGTTGTTTTTGGATATTTTTAATTTATCCAGCAAAAATTCCATTCCGTCCGTCATTCCCATCTGCATCAAAACGCGACGGAGAACCCACATTTTAGCCAAGGTCTGACGATCAACCAAAAGTTCTTCTTTGCGTGTTCCCGAACGAGTAATATCAATGGTCGGAAACAAACGTTTGTCAACAAGTTTCCGGTCAAGAATAATTTCGGAATTGCCCGTTCCCTTGAATTCTTCAAATATAACCTCATCCATACGCGAACCTGTATCAATCAAAGCCGTAGCAATAATAGTCAGAGATCCGCCTTCTTCAACATTTCTCGCAGCTCCCAGTAGGCGTTTCGGACGTTGCAGGGCATTGGCATCCACACCGCCGGTCAGCACTTTTCCGGAAGAAGGGATAACCGCGTTATAGGCTCGTCCCAAACGGGTTATAGAATCCAAAAGAATGACAACATCTTTTTTGGTTTCAACCAATCTTTTGGCTTTTTCAACCACCATTTCGGCAACCTGAACGTGACGTGTTGCCGGTTCGTCAAAAGTTGAAGATATAACTTCACCTTTGACGGAGCGCGTCATATCCGTTACCTCTTCCGGGCGCTCATCTATAAGTAAGACCATCAGATAGACTTCAGGGTGGTTTTCGGCAATGGCATGGGCTATATTTTGCAGCATAACCGTTTTACCTGTCCGGGGCGGGGCGACAATCAATCCGCGTTGTCCTTTTCCCTGAGGGGCAACCAAATCAATAACCCGGGTGGTATAATCTTTTTCACCGCAGATAATATCAAAATTCAGTTTTTCCGTAGGATAAAGCGGTGTCAGATTGTCAAAATTAACACGAAGTTTTGATTTTTCCGGATCTTCAAAATTTATTTTATTAATTTTTGTCAGAGCAAAATAACGTTCATTTTCTTTCGGAGCTCTGATTTCACAATCGACCGTATCACCTGTTCTTAATCCGAACTTTTTTACCTGAGCCGGTGAAACATAAATATCATCAGGACTGGCCAGATAATTGGATTCAACCGAACGCAAAAATCCAAAGCCATCGGGTAAAACTTCAATTGTACCGTTTCCGTATATAATTTCATCATCGGAAGCTACTTTTTTCAGAATTGCAAAGATAAGATCCTGAACACGCATTGAAGATGCATCTTCAATGCCCAGCTCTTCAGCCTGGGTTAAAAGCTCTTTCGGAGACTTTTGTTTTAATTCTTGTAAGTGCATTATAAACCTTAAATGTCTGAGTGGAAATTTAAGCAGGAAATTGCTTAAGATTGATTTGTTTATATGATTTAAATGTTCAAGAGTCAAATGTTTGTTTTGAAAAAAGGTTATGCACAGTCTGCCTGCCCAAACATATTTATTTAAATTTATGTGGTTATTTGTATATACCTGTGAGTTGTGTGGATAAGTTTTTCAGAGGATTTTTTATAAGTTTGTTAATAATGTGTTAACGAATCTGACATGACGAAAAAACTAAAAGTTAATAGAATCTTAATATTTTTACCGAGTCAGTTTTTGTAAAGCAATTTTATGTTGCAACAGGTAAAATTTTTATTTCAGGAGCAAAACGAATCCAGACGGGCGCTGTGGGTAAATATGTAGAATAAATTTTACATTATGAGGATTAATTTGTATAAATAAGAAAAAGAGCTGAGTTATGCACAGACAAGTTCAAAATTGTGTATAACAAAACAACATATTGTTTTTTTAGGACTTTTTATGAAACTTGTTGCTATTACAGGATCTATCGGTTGTGGTAAGACAACTTTGGCCAGACAGGTAAAATCGCTTGGTTATGTTGTTTATGATGTTGACGGGTGGGTCAGACGTTTATATAACAAAAAAGCTTTTGTAAAAGTTGTTGCCGGGCAGTTTCCCGAGGTAGCCGAAGCCGGCGGGATAAATAAGAAAAAGTTAAGGAAAATTGTTTTTGACAATAATGAAAAGTTGAAAAAACTGGAAAATCTCATACATCCTTTTTTGAAACAAATGCTGAAGGAAGTTATTCGCAATAATTGTCAGAGAGATGTTTTGGTTTTTCTTGATGTTGCTTTATTGTTTGAGATGAAATGGGATTGTTATTGCGATTATGTTATTGTTGCCGATGCTGCTTATGAACTTCAGAAGAAAAGAGTTATGGAAAGAGATCATATTACGGCGGATGATTTTGAAAAAATAAACAGTGTGCAGATGAATAATTCAGCTAAAAAGTTATTGGCTGATTTTGTTGTTGATACGGACAAGCCGGTGAATGTGTTGAGAGCAGCGGCGGCTTGTATTGCGGATAGGACGAAATATGTTAAGAGAAATTGTTTTTGATACGGAAACAACGGGATTTCATCCGGAAGAGGGTGATAAACTGGTTGAAATAGGCGCTGTGGAATTGTTGAATCATGTTCCGACAGGTGTTCAGTTTCATCAATATATTAATCCGGAAAGAGATATGCCGGAGGATGCTTTTAAAGTGCACGGTCTCAGTACCGAATTTTTGAAAGATTTTCCGACTTTTAAAGATGTAGCCAAAGATTGGCTGGATTTTGTCGGCGATGCCAAGCTGGTGGCTCATAATGCTTCTTTTGATATGAAGTTTGTTAATTTTGAGCTGAAAGGACTGGGGTATGAAGAGCTTTCCTGGGACAGAGTGGTTGATACACTGGAAATTGCCCGTAAGCTTTTCCCCGGAGCCAGAGTTAATCTGGATGCTTTGTGTCGTCGTTATGGCGTTGACAATACCAGCCGTACACTTCACGGCGCTTTACTTGATGCCCAGCTTTTGGCTGAAGTTTATCTTGAAATGCTGGGCGGACAAGAACCTTCCATGTTAATGGAAGAGAAAAAAATTTCAAAACATTCGGATGCCGATTTTATTCGACAGAAACGTGTTTTCAGAGAACCTCGTCCTTTTCCTTTGAGCGAGGAAGAAATTAAGGCTCATGAAGATTTTATTGCGTCCAAGCTTTCTAACGCCGTATGGTTGGCTTAGTGTTTCTGCGGCGCCGCAGTAAAATATATAAAGCGCCGTTTCCGCCCCGGGCTTCCGAAGGATGACGGTATGATAAAATCAACGGGCGGAGTTCGGGAGTGTTGAGCCAGTTTGGAACACTGTTTTTTAGTATGCCCCGGACAGCGAAGATATCTTCTTCCTGTTCTTTGTGATAATTTCCTTTGCCTGTGATAATCATGATGCAGCGTTTGTTCTGCATGTAAGCATTTGTTATGAAATTTCGAACGAGTTCAAAGGCATTTTTTTCGGTTTTTCCGTGTAAGTCAAGAACGGCTTCAACGGGAAATTCTTCTTTTGAGAATTTTTTTAAGGTGCTGCGGTCTATACCGGCATTAAATCCTTCTTCCAAATCGGATAATTTTTCTCCGTGGTAGGCGTCAAAAATATTTACGACCGGTCGAATATCAATTGTTAAAACGGAATCATCTTCTATTTTATCAGAATCCGGAAGTTTTTTTATGTTTTGGACAAGTTCTTCCCAAGCTCGGGTGTCTTCTTTGTCCGGTTCAGGCTGAAAGTTTTGTTTCTGTTTCGTCATTTTTTACTGTTTCATCTTTTTGAGAATCGATCATGTAATCGGCGAAATTTTGAACGATGAATTCTTTCCAGTCGCCATTGGGGGAGATGCAGCCGGATTTTTTGTTTTTGGTATTTACCAAAACTATTCCGCCGAAGTTCCATAAATTTTGGCAACAATCGTAGCTTTGAGTTATGTATTTTTTTGTTCTTTCTATAATGCGATGATATATTTTTTTCTTGAAATAGTTCATGTATATCAGAATTGCGGCTGTGATGAACAATAGTCCGGATATGATATAATCGAAGATTATCAGCAGCATGCCGATAAGAACGGGGGTTAAAACAGGCAGGAGTTTTTCCCAGGGATCATATACGGGGGATCCGGGACGGTTTATTTTTCCATAATCAAGGTACAGGCGAAGTTTGTCTTCTTCCAAGGCTTTATTCAGGGCTTTATATATCAAGAGTTCGGCCTTGTTGGGCTTTTTTGTTTTTTTATTATTCATAAAGTTTCTCCATTTCTTTGGGAATAAAAATGAAATATCTTCCCGTGGAATTCATTCTTCCGGCTTTATCCAAAACATCATCGGCACCTGATCCCCAAAAATAATCGCCGCGCACTATTCCTTTTATGGCGCTTCCTATATCCTGAGCAACAACCAGTTTTTCTATTTTTTCTTTATCAGGTCCGGTGGTTTCCAGCCAGAGCAGTGCTCCCAAAGGTATGTATTTTCGGTCTACGGCCAAACTGCGTCCTGCTTGAAGAGCAACGCCGTGAGCACCGATGGGGCCGTCGCTGTTTGTTAGACGGTGGAATATATAACGATTGTTTTCATGAAGATTTTCTTCAGCTTTTCCAGGATTGTTTTTTAACCATTTTTTTATGTGAGACATAGATGCTTCTCCCGGTTTTACCAAACCTTTTTCAAGAAGAACGGAGCCTATACCCTTAAAAGGCAGGCCGTTGTTTTCGGCATAACCGATGCGTACTTTTTCTCCGGTGTTTAGTTTTGCTACGGCAGAGCCTTGTATTTGCATGATATGTATATCAATAAGGCTGTCTCCCCATAAAAGTACGGGAGCATTTATTTTGTTTTTTTCTATTTCCCGGCGAGTGTAATAGGGAACAAATTTCTGGTTTTCTATTCTACCGACCAGACGGCGGTTCGGAAGCTCAGAATCGAAGTCTTTCAAGTTTATTTCGACCAAATCGAAAGGTTTTCCGTATATGGGATATTTGTAAGTTTTATCAGGTATGCGGGAAGCATTGACGGATGCTTCAAAATAAGAGGTGAATTTTCCTTTTTCTTTTCCGTTTTCGGTTACAAGAAAAGGCGTGAAGTTTTCTTCAATGAATTTTTTGAAAGAAGGTGTATCTATGGGTTGTTTTTTCAGAAATTTTTGACAGATTTTTTTGTAAGAATCCGTTGGCAGGCGTAATTCGGCATCAGACATAAATTTTTTGTTTTCGTTGATTATTTTTTTGCAGGAACGGCGAAAGCTTTCCGCTGCGTCTATTTGCGAATCCAGATTCCAATTTTTCAGTTCGCCGAAGGATGTTTTTATTAATTTTAATCCGGAAGCGTTTGCTGTTGTTTCTTTTTCGGCAGGTGCAAACATAAACATCTGTTCTTTTTTTAACAGAATGAACAAACAAACGGCAGCCAGCCCGGAGAATATTAAAAACTTTTTCATGATTTTTTTGTGGAAGCAAGAAGCCAGTTGGGGCTGGTTGAGGTCAGATTTCTTTCAAAAGTCCAGATATCGGTGATGTTCTGTATGTATTGATCGTCTCCTTCAATTACTTCTCCCTCTTTGTTTTTGAGCAGGTTTACCTGTTCGGAAATAAATTTTACGGTGATTTTGACCAAATCGTTTTTGGTTATCTGCGCATTGGTTATTTCGGCAGAATCAAAACCGATGAAATCTGTTTCGGCTGTTATGCCTTCTGCCTGACGCTGGTTTAATATTTCCTGAAATTTACGGGAAACATTTTTTGAAACGAGTTTTTCAAGAGTTTCGGTATCGCCTTTGCTGAAAGAAATTAAAATTAACTCAAAAGCTTTTTTGGCACCGGTAAGGAATTTTTCTTTATTAAATCCGGGAATTTTTTGAAGTGTTTGTTCCGTTTCATTCTGTTCGGGCGTTGATGTTTCCGCTTCTGTATTTTCAGTTTGTTCGGCCGGTTCTTTTTTTTCAGTTTCCCGGGTAACAAAGGTTAAAATACGAGCTGTTTTTTCTTCAATGATATTTTGTTTTTGGTTTTTGGCATCGTTGTTTATGATGCTGATGTATTTGATAATGATGTAGGTTACGGCTGCCAAGAGCAATAAAATTTCAACAACGGGTTCCATCTTTTCCTCAAATTTTTATGGGTTTATGTTTAATATATAGCGTTTTTTGCTTTGATTATCAACAGAATTGAATTATATTCCTATACATTGTTAATAAGGAGGTTTTTTTATGAGTGAAGAAAATAAAGAACAGTCAACCGCCAATGATAATGCCGGCCGGGAAAAAGAAAATCAGCATCCGATGCCGCCTATTGTCATAAACAGCCAGTATATTAAGGATTTTTCTCTGGAAATTCCTCATGCCCCGGAAATTTTTAAGGAAATTACCCAGACTCCCGATATGAAGATAAATGTTGATGTTAACGCCAGACATTTGGAAGGCAATTTTTTTAATGTGGAACTGAGTATTGAAATGGACGGGAATGTTCAAAATAAAAAGTTGTTTATTCTGGAATTGAAATATGCAGCCGTTGCGGCTTTGAATGTTCCCGAAGAACATGTTGAGCCGGTATTGTTGATTGAAATTCCGCGAATGATTTTTCCTTTTGCCAGAAGTATTATCACTAACAGTCTGGTTGAAGGCGGACTGCCGCCGTTTATGCTTAATCCGATAGATTTTGTTATGATGTATCAAAAACGCAAGCAGGCAGAGAAAAAATAAAAAAAACAGCGGAGAAAGTTTATTTCTCCGCTGTTTTGTCTTTTGAACGGCAAAATTGTTTTACCGGACAAATCTTGCAATCCGGCTTTTGGGCTTTGCAGGTATATCTTCCGAACAAAACAAGCCAATGGTTAGCTTTTTTTATGTATTCTTCGGGAAGGTTTTTCAGCAGATCTTTTTCTACGGCCAGGGGGTTTTTTCCGTCACTGAATCCGAGCCGGTGTGAAATTCTCATAACATGAGTGTCAACAGCGAGGGCAGCTTCGTTGAACCAGACATTTAATACAACGTTAGCCGTTTTTCTGCCGACTCCGGCAAGACTTTCCAAAGCTTCGCGGTTGTGAGGAACTTCTCCTTTATATTTTGCAAGCAGTTCCTGACTGAGCAACATGATATTTTTGGCTTTGTTGTTGTACAAGCCTATGCTTTTGATGTGTTTTTTTAGCTCGTCTATTCCCAGATTAAGCATTTTTTGCGGTGTATCCGCGATTTTGAATAGTTCGGCAGTGGCTTTGTTTACGCCTTTATCCGTGGTTTGCGCTGAAAGAACAACGGCGACCAGAAGCGTGTAAGCATTGTGAAAATTCAGTTCACATTTCGGGTCAGGATTGAGTTTGTTGAAAATCTCCATTATTTTTAATATTTCTGATTTTTTGCGCATGTCAGGCTTTTACTCCTCCTGCTCCGGCGGCTTTTGGGGCGTTTTCATCCAAAGGCCAGCGCGGCCGTGGTTTGAAATCCAGTTCATTGGTATATCCGTTTTGAAATCGTTCCAGTCCGGCCCAGGCTATCATAACGCCGTTGTCCGTGCAAAAACGCACCGGCGGAGCGGAAAATTCCAGATGGTGCCGGGCGGCCAGGTTTTTGAGGGCGTTTCTTAAATATGTGTTGGCGGCAACACCTCCGGCAACAACCAGATCTTTGCCGTCAGGATAATGAGATTTAAAATAACGAACGGCTTTTTCCAATTTTCCCGTCAGGCATTCCGTTACTGTTTTTTGAAAACAGGCGCAAATGTCAGCAGTGTCTTTTTCTCCAATGATGGCATGTTCTATTTTTCCGTCGGGAGAATATGCCTCGATGATTTTTCTTACGGCCGTTTTCAGTCCGGAAAAAGACAGATTCATATCGTTTGAGCCGGAGAGGGGATGCGGCAGGGTAAAACGATTTTCGTCGCCTGATGCGGCTTTTTTTTCTATCATCGGTCCTCCGGGGTAGCTGAGATTTAACATTTTTGCTACTTTATCAAAGGCTTCGCCGGCGGCATCGTCTATTGTGGTGCCGAGGCGTTCGTAATTTCCGACATTACGGACAACCAAAATCTGGCAGTGGCCTCCTGAGACAAGCAAGAGCAGATACGGATAGCAGACGTCTGAGGTCAGGCGTGCCGTGAGAGCGTGTCCTTCAAGGTGGTTGACGGCGATAAAAGGTTTGTTCAAAGCCAGAGAAATGGCTTTCCCTGCCATGACGCCGATAACAACACCGCCAATCAGTCCCGGTCCGGAAGAGGCTGCGACAGCGTCTATATCAGATAGTTTTACGCCGGCGTTTTTTAGTGTTTTTTCAATTATTTCGTCAATATGTTCCAAATGGGCGCGCGCGGCTATTTCGGGAACAACGCCGCCGAAGGTTTTGTGTTCTTCCTGTGAGAGGACGCATTCACCCAGAATTTCTTTTTTGTCATTTACGATTGCTGCGGCGGTTTCATCGCAGCTGCTTTCTATTCCCAAGACAATCATTATTATTTCCAAAG
Source organism: uncultured Pseudomonadota bacterium (assembly GCA_949289935.1). Taxonomy (GTDB): domain Bacteria; phylum Pseudomonadota; class Alphaproteobacteria; order RF32; family CAG-239; genus HGM16780. The sequence goes on from CASEQD010000003.1 coordinate 62,926, forward strand.
ATGTTGTTTTTTTTATAATTATTTAAGATTATATACACTATAAAAATATTTATGCCAAGCAAATAACATAAAGGATTTTAAAATGGTTAAACGTAGCGCCGATGAAGTTTCCGAAGAGAAAAAAACAGTTGTTAAAGACCATCATCGGCATGTATCGCGCGGTTTTGTTTTTAAGGTTTTTGTTTTGTCGGCTGTTTTTCTGTTATTTGCCGGGGTATGGTTCAGGCCGGATTCTTTTTATAATCTGGCGGAAAAAGTTAAAAATATGTTTGTTTCAGAAGAACAGAAAAAGCCCGAGGTTGATTTTTTTCAGGTTCAAAAAGAACTTAATGATGTTAAAATCAGTCTTTTGAATTTGAATGCTTCTTTGCAGCGTTTGCGGGAAAAAGCCGTCAACAGAGAAGATTTGAAGCTGTTGGAGGACAGAATTGTCGCGGCAGAAACAAAAAATGATGAAATTTTAAATGCCAAAGCCGATTCATCGGTCGTTATGGGATTGATTTCCCGTTTGGATAAACAGGAACACAGGCTGGATGAACAAGTTAAGCTTTCAGACAGAGGGGCTTTGATTTTGACAGCGGTAATGTTTGTGAAAGACAGCGCTGAAAGGGGAAATTCTTTTGTATATGAAGCTGAAATTTTGAAACAGATGGCTGAGGGAGAAGATGCTCTTAATGCTCCGGTAACGGTTATAGAAAACTGCGCCGGTCAGATTATTCCGTCGTCTTCCTCTTTAAAAGAGGCTTTTGAGCAAATTTATGTTAAAATATCAAAAGCCGAGAAAAACAGGAAACTTCAGGAAAAAAACTGGAAAGAAGTTTTGCGTCAGAAATTTGACGAGTATGTCCGGTTTAGTTATGCAAATGAGCCTGCTTCTTTGGAAATTAAAGAAAAAGATGTTTTGCAGGCCGTTTATGAAGCCGTAAGAGAAAATAGAATTGAGCAGGCTTTAAATATTTTGAAAAAGCCGGAAGGAGCGCTTTTGTTTAATTTATATCCGGCTTTGAAAGAATGGAGCAGCAGGGCAGAACTCCATGTCAGGTTTTATGCCGCTGTTTCTGATATATCTTCCCAGGCGCTGGTTTTGATGAAAGTTAATTATCTTAAACAAACGGCGGCCGGAGAGTAAGAGATTTTTGTTTATGGTGAAATAAAAAACAGCAAAGAGGTCATAATGATAAATGAAGAATTAAAGAAAATCTGGTTGGAAAAATTTGAAACGGTTCCGCAGACATTGCAGAAAATGCAAAATGTAGAATCGGCGGCAACGGCTTTTAATGCAAATATTGATGCCGTTTTGAAAATTAAAGGGAATCGGATTGCCGAACTGGCGGAGCAATTCGGGCTGACATTGTCCGAACTGGAGAATATTCATACTGCCAAGCTTAATGAACCGGTGGATGTTTTGAAGGGGTTGTTTCGTTGTTTTAAACGAGGTATTGCCGAAGAATGGTTGACGGAAGATAAATTTGTTTATGACTGGATGGTGAAAAATCTCGGTTATGACCGTTTGCAAATGGGCGGGCAGGGCGGTATTGTTGCCAATGCTCTGGCCGTTGCCGGCGTCAGGAAAGTTTTTGTTCATACAAATTCACTGCCGGAGCTGCAGGCAAAACAATTTTTGGCGCTGGATAATCTTTTGTCTTTTGATGCTGACGGAACGGAAAAACCGGCTTATCAGATAAACAGAGAGACGGATATTCCTCTTATTCACTGGATTTTGGAATTTGACAAAGGAGATGTTGTTGAAATCGGCGGCAAGAGTTTTGTCTGTCCAAAATCGAATCGTTTTATTGCGACGTATGATCCGTTGAATTTATATTTGGTTATGGATGAGCATTTTGTTGAAAAAATGTCAAAGGAAAAAGCGGATTATGTGATTTTGTCCGGTTTCCATGCTTTGACGGAGCATAACGGCGGTGTGAAGCGTCAAGATGATGTTTTGCCGATTATATTGTCCTGGAAAAAACAGGGAGATTTGATTCATTTGGAAATTGCTTCCACGCAGGATATTGCCGTGCGTAAAAGAATTATTGAAAAAATTGCGCCGGTTGTTGATTCTGTCGGCGTGAATGAACGTGAAACCATAGACATTCTGGAAGTTACCGGATTTGAAAAACTGGCCGAACAATGCAATGAAGATACACACAGCGTTAATATGTTTAAGGCTCTGTTGAACATAAAAAAATATATGAAAACACCGCGTATTCAGTTGCATATGTTTGGCTTGTACATGACTTTGCAAGACAAGGGATTTAAAATTACGCCTGAAGAAAATCTGCGGGGAATGATGCTGGCTTCAACCGTTGCCGCCGGTAAAGCCGGTACGGGTACAATAGATATTCGGGAGAATTTGTTGTGGGCTCAGGGGCAGTCTGTTTCCGATGTCGGATTGAACGAACTTCGTAATCTGGCCGAATATTTGCAAAAAGGAGAACTTTTGGAAAAGGGAATGACCGAAACCGATGGATTTGATTTGATTGCCGTTCCGACAATTCTGGTGGAAAAACCGGTAACATTGGTTGGTATGGGAGATACTATTTCATCCATTTCTCTGGTGGGGGCGAGGTAATTTGAATAAAAACCGGAGTTTATACTCCGGTTTTTTGTTGCCTGTCGATGAATTTGCCAATGGCCTCTATTACCCGGTTGACGGTGTTGTCGACGATTTCTTCTTTGGTTTCGACAACAATGTCGGCTTCGGAATAGTAAGGATATTCTTCTTTGATATAGGTTTCGAGCTTGTTTTTCAGGTGAGAATCGTTTCCTTCCAGAAATGGACGGTGTTTTCTTCCGGCCGTGCGGTTGTAAAGCGTATCAATGTCTGCTTTTAGCCAGACGGTGATGGCATGTTCTTTTGCCAGCCGCCGGGTTTGTTCGGCAACAAATGAGCCTCCGCCTGAAGCCAGAACGCAAGGAGTGCCCTGTAAAAGCCGTTTCATGACACGTTCTTCTCCCGCCCGGTATTCTTCAGCACCAAAGCATTTTAAAACATCTACCAGTGATAATCCGGCTGCTTTTTCGATTTCCTGGTCTCCGTCGACAAAGGGCAGGTTTAATTTTTTTGCCAAGCGTTTGCCGACGCTGGTTTTTCCGCTGCCCATCAGGCCGACAAGCAATATAATCTTATTTGTTTTTTTTATCATGGTTATATTTGTTTTTTTAATGGTTCTTTCAAAATATTATGCTAAATATATAAACAGTTTGTATTTTTAGCAATATACTTTTTTGAGAGGAAAAAATGAAGCAGAAAAATTCAAATGCCTGGCTGTATATCGGTGTGCTTATTTTGCTTGGACTTGTATTGTTTGTTGCATCGCGGGAAGTGCCGTTAAAACAGGAACAAACAGAACAGGTATTGGATAATTCTTTTTTGGAAAAATGATGTCTGCAGACAAATTGGTTGATGATTTTTTGGAAATGATGTCTGCCGAACGCGGCGCATCCGTTCATACGCTTGATGCTTACAGGCGGGATGTTGAGCAATTTTGGGCGTGTTGCAGTGAAAATACTCCGAAAGCCGTCAGCCGGGATGATATTTCCGATTTTGTGGTTTTTTTGAGCAGACAGGGTTTTTCTTCTAAAACCATAGCCCGGAAGCTTTCGGCTGTCAGAGAGTATTTTAAGTTTTTGTATTCGGAAAAAGAAATTGAAGAGAATCCGGCAATTAATATTTTAACACCGAAACAAAGCAAGCCTTTGCCCAAGTTTTTGACAGTTGAAGAAATTGATATGCTTATTACAGCGGCACAGAATCACAAACAGCTTCGTTACAGACGGATGGCGGTTATGCTGATTTTAATGTATGCCTGCGGGTTGAGGGTTTCCGAACTTGTGGAGCTGCCGGAAAATTGTATTAATTATGATAAAAAACAAATACTTGTCAGAGGAAAAGGAAATAAAGAAAGAATTATTCCGGTGGCAGAAAAGGCCATTCATGCCGTTTTGGATTATTTTAGTTACCGGGATTGTTTTTTGAAACAAGGTCGGAAGTCGGTATGGATGTTTCCTTCTTTTTCTGCTTCCGGACATATTACAAGGGATGCTTTTTTTAAAAATCTTAAAAGTTTGGCTTCTGAGGCCGGTATTTCCAGGGAAAAGGTTTCTCCGCATGTGCTGCGTCATTCGTTTGCCACGCATTTGCTTAATAATCATGCTGATTTACGTTCTGTTCAACAGATGCTCGGGCATTCCAGCATTGCTACAACGGAAGTTTATACTCATATTATCGGGGATGAATTGATAAATACCGTGCAAAGGCTTCATCCGTTGAGTAAAAAATAAAAGAGGGTTTTTTTACCCTCTTTTATTTTTTACTTTGGCTTATTTTTCGGTGAAAAAGTCTATTAAATCGCCAATGGTTTTGTTTTCGATAAAGTTGTTGTTGACGGTTTTTTTGAAAGTATCTTCCAACCAAAGAATAACCAGATAGTAGCTCATTTCTCCGCATTTTTCGATTGACGGCGTGAGCGTTTTTATTGATGCTTTTTCATCAATATCTTCCGGTTCAATTCCGCAAGAATCAGCCAGGTAGCTTTTAATTGTCTGTCTGGAAGCCGCAGGTTTTTGAACAAGCAGCAAAATGTTGTCAAGCTTGCTGCACCGGTTGGTGAAGAAGTTGGCAAAATCTTCAATAGTAATCTGTTCTCCGTCGGGGCAGGCATCCTCCAAATATCTTAAAGGAGCATCGCTGTCTTCCCGGGAGATTTTTTTTCCGGTATAGTTTTCTAATGCGAAAACAATGCCGAGCAATGTCTCCCGTAAAATTCTTCCGCCGGAAATGTTGTCAGTTTTTTTGACATAAGCTTCTTTTTCAAACAAGCGCAGTATCTGGCTTTTTTTCAAAACAGGAAAAGCTTTGATGGTGTTTTCCAGTTCGCTGCACAGAATGCCTTTTCTGACGCTGAAAATTTTTTTGCTGATCTCGTTGCTGCAGTTGTACTTGTTTTTAAGCAAGTTGAGCAATTCTTTTTTTGGAATAACGGCCAAAGTTTCTTTTAATTTTTCCATAATTATATAAGTTAATTAGTTAATAAAAATAAATTATCATGGTATACGATAGCATAAAATTTTTGTTTGACAAGTCTTTTTGTTAATTTTTTTGACAAAATTACAATAAGCAGGCCAGAGTCAGATATTGTTCCGGGCTGATTTGTTCTGCCCGAAAAGTTTCGTCAATGTTCGCTTTTTGTAGTTTTTCTGAAAGATTCGTAATTTGTTTGAGGCTTTGACGAATCATTTTACGACGTTGGCTAAAAGCTAAATTTGTCAAAAATTCAATGTTTTTTATTTGTTTCGGAGACGGTCGTTCCGCAAGCGTGCGAAACAGCAAAACAGCTGACCATATTTTGGGCGGCGGGGTAAAACATTCCGGATTTAAATCCATCAGCCAGTCTATTTTGCAACACAATTGAGCCAGAACGGAAATGCGTCCGTAGTTTTTCGATCCGGTCGGAGCCGTGATTCTTTCCGCGACTTCTTTTTGAAACATTAGTGTCAGGCTTTGATATGCCTTGATTTGTTTTAGCCAATTTAGCAGCAGGGGAACGGAAATGTTGTAAGGCAGATTGCTGACAATGTGGCGGGGGCTGGAATCTTTTTCGGCGAAATTTTGCTGCAGTGCATCTCCGCTGATTATTTCAAGACGGCTGCCTATTTTTTCTTTGATGTCTTCCATAATGGAAATGCAACGGCTGTCCATTTCCACAACGGTGAGTTTTTTCGGATTATGTGCCAGAACGGCTCTTGTTAAACCTCCGGGACCGGGCCCGACTTCGTAAACAAAATCTTCTGCATAATCTGTTTTGTTTTGTTTTTGAAGCGATAAGCGGATGATTTTGTCGGGGATATTGGCATCAAGCAAAAAGTTTTGTCCCAGAGATTTTTTTGCCATTAAACCATATGCGTCCACAATGGTGCGAAGCGAGGGAAAGGTTGATATTATTTCTGCCGGGGAAAGATTCATTTTTGTTTTATCCCCGGAATTCTATAACGGATTTTTGCCGCAGATCCTGAATGTATTGCGTCGCAAAAATATCTGTCCGCTGATTTTCGAGAAAGCGGCGGATATCTTCATCTGTCGGCGGTGTTATTTTGTCTTTTTCCGGGTTGAACGTTTGTTCCATCCTGATGATGTAATAGTCTTCGCCAATTTGAATCGGTTGAGATATTTCTCCCGGTTTCATTTTTTCTACGGTTTTGGCAATCGGCGCCGGAAGGCTTTCTTTATTTATCCATCCCAGTTTGCCTCCGTTTGCCGCTGTCGGACTTTCCGAAAAACGAAAAGCATATAATTCAAAACGTGGATCTTTTTTTAGTATTTCGACCAACGAATCGATATCTTTGGCATTTTGTTTTTTTATCATGATTTCTGAAATCATAACTTTGGGTGTTGAAAAGTCTTTTAAGGCGGTTTGTTTTTCTATGTCGATGTCTTTTTGGGTGATTTCTCCGTTCAAGCGGCTTTTTTGACGAATCAGACGCAGCCAGGCAAGGTCTGAAGCTATTTGTTCCCGGAAAGCCCGTTCGCTGATGCCGTTTTTGCGCAGAAGCTGCGGTAATTTGCCGAGAGGGATTTTATTCGTTTCGGCAAAACCGGCGATGGATGCATCTATATCTTCTTCAGATATGATGATGTTGTTGCGTTTTGCTTCCTGCATTTTCAGCTTTTCATCTATGGTTGCCGTCAGGACTTTTTGATAGATCATGCTTTTGGTTTCGTTATTCATGGGAATTTGCGATGTCATGATGAAAGCATTTATCCGGTTGTCAAGATCTTCTGTTGAAATGATGTCGCCGTTAACGACGGCAACAATTTTAACGCTGCTGCTGCGCAAAGGAACGAGTTTTTGTGTTTGTTTTGGTTGAGAAACGTTTTTTTTGAAAACGGAAGATTCTTTTTTTCCGGTTGTGTCGGAATCTTTTTCCTGAGAAGCTATTCTGGGGTCAAGGATGGAAAAATCAAAGGCTTTTGCCGGTAAAGTCAGAGCCAGATTCAGCAAGCATATGATTAAAAATGATTTTTTCATAATTTTCTCCTTTTTTTATTCCGAACCGATTGTTCCCAGAGTTTTGAGAAGAATTGTCGCGGTAAATTCAAAATCACCATTATAATCCGAGGATGCATAGTTGTAACGGCGGATGTCAAGAATGAAGCGCAGGCATTCATTGTCGTAGGTTATGGAACCGCCGTGTTCCAGAGAGCGGTCTATGTTAGCCAAATCCTGGCGGTTGTAAATGGAGGCTGACCAGTCGCGGCTTAATTTCATTTTTACCGAAGTGTACAGTTCTTTGCGTTCGTTGTAACCCTGGATAACCGAGTTCGGGCTGCTTTGCAGGTAGATGTATGAAATGTGAGTTTTTAACATATCCGGACCAAAAGTAGCGGATAATTCGCTGTAGCTGAAATCAAGCGTATCTTTGTCCAGGGAGAAACGGTAATTTAAATCAAGATATTCGTTCGGTTTGGCGTTGATGCGTCCGACATAGTCGCTGAAATAGCTGTCCTGATTGAGATTTTGATTAAAGCCTTCTCCTTTTTTGAAACTGTAGCTTTGAGCTATGAATGCAGATGTATGTCCAAAAGCGTCGCCGTATGAGCTCCAGTTTAATCCATAGCTGACACGGCTTCCCGTATCGTTCCTGTCGTATCCGGCATATCTGTCCAGACTTAAGATGTTGGTATCGTCAAGCTCAATATCCTGGCTGTCTTCGTTGGGAATTTTGTCGTTTTTATCACCGCCGTCCGGAGCCGCAACGGCAACAATTACAGGTTCAATAATCTGCCGGCTGGTTTCACTTGCCCGGATAAAAGGCATGCGCCATTCCAAACCAACTTGTGGAAAGATACGTGCCACTGTTCCTGAAAAAGTTTCGTTATCGCTGTTGGTATAATGGTCGACATAGTATAAATCTGATTTTAAAGATGCCGAAAGTTTGTATTTTTCACCATAAGGGCTGGTATAAGGCAGAATCCATGAATTTATCATGGTCAGGCGCTGAGAGCTCGCTTCGTCATCCCGGATGACGGAGGCAAAGTCGAAGTTTGTTTTGGTATAGGCGCCGTAACGGTTCGGATCGCCGATATTTTCATAAGTAAACATCGGCAAAACCAGAGGCTTTTCCGTGGCTCGCGGCAAGTCGTAATAAGTAATCAGTTTATAATAGTAAGCTTCTATGCTGGCATAGTTGCGATTGTCAAACCCCTGGGCGCTTACAGAAGAAGTCAGCCAGGTATAATCTTTTTCCGGCAGGGAAATGTCTTTCAGATAATAGCGGTCGGAAACATATTTGATATCGGCGTTGCCTACCCAATAATCGTTAAATTCATAACGCCCCCGCAAAAACAGATTGCCGCGGTTTTTATCTCCGCTGTTGTATTCCGGGTCTTCATAGTCCGGTTTAGTTTCTCTGGGGCCGTTGATGTATGTTCCGGTAGCAAATAATTCTCCTCTGTTGAAATATTTGTTGTAGGATGCTCCCCATAAAATTCCCCGGTCGGAAGTAATCATCGGTGAAAAGGTTAAATCTTCGTTATCGGATATTGCCCAGAAATAGTTTGTTTTAAGAGAAGAGCCCAAATATTTTGTGCTGGTTATGCTTGGCGGAAGGAAACCCGAGCGTCTTTTGACGGTTGGGTCCGGATGGGAAAAATACGGCGTGTAAAATACGGGAATTCCCAGAAATTCGAGGAAAGCGTGATTGTAAACAACGTTTTTTTCTTCAGCATAGTGTTTGACGGTTTGAGCTTTCAGCTGCCACAGAGGATTTTCGTTTTTGCAGACGCTGCAGGGGGAATAAACGGCTTTATCCATAATTTTGTTATCTTTATCCAAACGCCGGAAACGTTTGGCTGCAACGCGGCTTTCGTCAGCCATAACGACTTTTACTTCATCCATTGAACCTTTGGACATTTTATCTGTCAGCCGTACATAGTCTGAGAAGATGACATTGCCGTCTTTTTCAACCATAATGACATTGCCGATAGCGGTTACGACATCGTCTTTTTGATTATAGACAACTTTGTCGGCGACGACAGTGGTGTCATTACGGATGATGTTGACATTGCCGATGGCTGTGACTGTTTGCAGCTGGTCGTTGTTTATCATTTCATCGGCGCTGAAATAAATATCTGTTGTTTCTTTTTCAGATTCCGAAGGGCCGGAGTAGATGTCGGTGATGTTGGATTGTTCCAGTTTTGCGCCGGGGATGATGCTTTTTTCCCGGCTGAGTTCTTCAGAATCGACAACTTGTCCGGCAATGTATTCTTCTTCCGCTGCCGCCGGATAACTGAGCAACAGGCTGATACAAAAGAGCGGCAGGAAACGTTTATTGTTCATCAAAAACGTCTCCCCGTTTGCGGCGTTGGAAAAAGGCCGGATTGTAAAACAACAACAAATAAACGCAGACAGCCAGAGGCAGCAACAGATTTATGTAGAGAAGAAACAACAGGCCAATGTGTTTTGCCGCCAGATTTTCAAATACAAGTTCCAGAGATTGGATAATAACCATTCCCAAAATGGACAGACAGATGATTTTGCTTTGTCCCCGACGGTTAAAGTTGCCGATAATCAGTCCTACACAGCCTAAAAGGGCGAAAAGAAGGTTATAAAACGGGTTTATTAGACGTTTGTGTCCTTCAACCAGATAGCGGTTTGCATCTTGTTCATCCAAGGTTTTGTCTTCCCGGGCATTGAGCAGTTCGAAAAGACTTTTTTCTCTGACGCCTTCTTCTTTTTCCTGCTGGTAATTGTTGTTTCCAAAGTCTACGGAATAGCGGTTGAATGCAAGGGAAGAAAATTGTTTGCTTTTTTTATCTATTTCCTGACGGACTCCGTTTATCAGAATGATGCGCGGACCGTCAGGCGTGTAGACAACGCGTCCTTTTTCGGCAGAAATGGTGGTTTTTGTGCCGGGGGTTCTTTCGTCATCAAGCAGAATGCCGGTCATGGAACCGTCTTTTTCATGTTCGGAGATGAATACCGTCAGATTATATTGTATCTGGGTGAACTGTCCCTCTTTAAACATGAGATGGGAAACATCGTTTTTTATTTTCCATTCGAGTTCATTAAAAGCACTTTCGGCTTTGGGAATTCCGATGTTGAGCATATAAATTCCGAAGACGGACATTATCAGACCGCAGTATATTGCCGGCAGGGCGTTTCTCCACGGGCTGATGCCGGCGGATTTCATAACCACAAGTTCCCGGTCGGAGAGCATCCGGTTGTATACGAATAATGAGGCCGCAAACATGGCGATGGGAGACAGAAGGGAAAACAGCCGGGGCATTAAAAGCGAGGTGATTTGGATAAATAAGCTTACCGGCAGTCCTTTTCCCGTTACAAGCTGAACAAAACGCAAAGACTGAGTCAGCCAGAGAATCGCCAAAAGAGAAAAAGTAACAAGGGCGAAACCGGTAAAAATTTGTCTGAGTATGTATGAGTTCAGCTTTTTCATAACAGCTTAAAGATGAGCTTCTGCCGAAGGCAGGAACTTTTCCTTTCTTAAAAAAATATATGTGGTTTTTTATGTTATAACATTATGGATTTGTAGGGGAATTTGACTAAAAAGTCAATAAAAGATGTTATAGTTTGTTTTAAAGTCCGGGATAATGAAAGCAAGTTTTTCCGGCGAATCGGCGCTTTTGTTTTTCTGCGGTTTAAAATAAAAAACGAAGAGAACATCTCTTCGTTTTTTATTTTGTTTTTCTTGTGGTTAAATCATGGCCATGCCGCCATTGATGTTGATGGTCTGACCGGTGATGTATTGAGCTTCGTCGCTGGCCAAAAATGCGACAACGTTTGCAATATCTTGTGCTTCTCCCAGTTTTCCGGCCGGAATGCGCGCCATCAGTTTGGCTTTGACGTCATCAGTCAGAACGTCGGTCATGGGGGTCCGGATGAAGCCTGGTGCGATGGAATTTACGGTTACGCCACGGGAAGCAACTTCCTGAGCCAAACTTTTGTTCATGGCAATCATGCCGCCTTTGGAAGCAGCATAGTTTGCCTGGCCGGCATTTCCCATAACGCCGACAACGGAGGCAATACCGATAATACGACCGAAGCGGCGTTTCATCATGCCGCGGATTGCCGCGCGTGCCAATTTGAAACCGGCGGTCAAGTTGACATCCAGAACCAACTGCCATTCTTCGTCACTCATGCGCATAAACAGGTTGTCGCGGGTCAGTCCGGCATTGTTTACCAAAATGTCAATGCGTCCGAGTTTTTCTTCGACTTTTTCTACCAGTGTTTTGACAGCTTCGGCATCTGTCAGGTTGGCCGTGAAGATTTCTACCCGGCTGCCGAGTTCGGTTTTTAATTTTTCCATGGGTTCAGCACGCATGTCGGTTAATGCCAGAGTGGCTCCCTGAGCATGAAGAGTGCGGGCGATTTTGTCTCCGAGACCGCCGGCAGCGCCGGTGATAAGGGCTACTTTACCTGTTAATTCAAACATTGTTTTTTTCCTTATTATGTGGGTTATTTTATAAATTTTTTGCCAATTCTTCAATTTCGGAAACGGAGCCGACTGAGCTGGCGTGAATGTCAGGCTGGCTTCGTTTAATAATATTGGAAAGTACTTTTCCTGCTCCGATTTCAACGGCGTCCGTTACGCCTTCGTCTTTCATGAAAATAACGCTTTCACGCCAGCGTACGGTTCCGGTAACCTGTGCAATCAGGTTTTTAATGATGTCTTTTTTGTTGGTTTCCGTTGAGGCTGTTACATTTGCAATCAAAGGAATTTCAGCATCGTGAGAATCGACATTCATGAGAGCTCGTGCCATTGTTTCGGCAGCCGGTTGCATTAAAGGACTGTGAAAAGGAGCGCTGACCGGAAGTTTTATGCATCTTTTGGCACCGAATTCGGATGCTATTTCCACGGCTTTATTTATGGCGGCCATGTGTCCTGATAAGACAACCTGTCCGTCGGAATTGTCATTTGCGGCAACACAGAGGGCATTTTCGCTGCAACAGGCTTCAACCAATGCATCGATATCTTTAAAAGAAACACCGAGAACGGCAGCCATTCCGCCGACGCCGGCCGGAACAGCTTTTTGCATGGCATCGCCGCGGATGCGAAGCAGTTTTGCAGTATCTGCCAAAGAAAATACTCCGGCGGCACAGGCAGCGGAGTATTCACCGAGGGAATGACCGGCAACAAAAGAAATTTTATCTTTGATATTGATGCCGAATTCTTTTTCAAGAACTCTGATTACGGCCATGGAATGAGCCATCAGAGCCGGCTGGGTGTTAGCCGTTAACGTTAATTCACTTTCCGGGCCTTCAATCATGATTTTAAACAAATCCTGAGATAAGGCTTCGTTGATTTCCTGAAATACTTCTTTAGCGGATTTGAAATTTTCAGCCAGTTCTTTTCCCATACCGATAAACTGAGAACCCTGGCCGGGGAATACAAATGCATATTTCATTTGAATATTTTTCCTAAAATTTTTATTAGTATCAGGGTTTAGCATTAGCAATATTCAGTTAAAAGTCAAGTTTTAAAACCGCTTTAGTCAGAAGGAGCGGTTTTGTTAAGACAAAATTGAGGTTTTTTCTTTATAATGTGGCTGATTTTAGGAGTTTTGGGATAAAAACAAATGGCTAAGAAAAAAAAACAGACTTTTTGGAAAAAAATATTCAGCCGGATTTTTGGCGGTGTAATGGCGGTATCAGGTGTTTTGCTGATTGTGTCTTTTCCGGCGTTGTATGTCTGTGAAACAACGGTTAATGTTGCTGCCGACGGCAGTTTCCTGCATCCGTTTTTTCTTTTTTGGCTTAATTTGGCGGAAATTGTTTTTGAGTTTTTCGGTATTTTGATGCTGCCGTTTTTGTTGGTTCCGGTTGTTTGGGGGTATAATCTGCTGCGTCTGAGAGAAATCGTCCATCCGGTTTCGAGGTTTTTTTCATGGTTGTTCGGTATTGTGTTCGGAGCGACTTTTATGGCCAATCTGCCTGGAGTGTGGGGAAACATGAATTTGGGCGGAAACGTCGGCCGGGTTCAGGCCGAAGGGTTGAATACGCTGCTTAATGATTTTTTCAGCAGCGCCTATGTTGATTTTTCTGCAGGAATTTTTTTGTTTGTGATGACGGTTTTCTTTTTTGATTTTGCCATGGGGATTACCTGTAAAAACTGGTGGCGCTGGTTGAAAACGGTTGCTTTGACAGTTTATGGCTTTGTTTCCGTCTGGTGCATTTATGTTGTGAAAGGGGTGAAAAAGGTTGCCGCTTTCAGATTCCGGCTGCCGCATCGCGAGCAATTTGTCCAGAAAGAAGAAGAAAGTGCGTCAGCGCTTCCGAAAATATCAAAACCCCGGAAAGAGCCGAAGTTAAAGAAAGAGCCTGAAGTTTCCGCAGAAGAAAAAGCGAAAAATAAAAAAGAACCGCAGCAGGATGTGAGGAAAAAAGGCGTTGAAGAACAAAGCGATGGTTACAAATTTCCGGATACGAGCCTGCTGAGCCGGCCAAACGACAAAGGCGGGAATACGGTTAATGAGAAAGAACTGGAAAGCATAGCCCGCGATTTGGAAAATGTTTTGGAAGAATTCGGTGTGCACGGTAAAATTGTCAAAGTGCGGCCGGGGCCAGTGGTTACTTTATATGAACTGGAGCCGGCTCCCGGTACAAAAACTGCCCGGGTTATCGGGCTGGCTGATGATATTGCCCGTTCGATGTCGGCGGTTTCCGTGCGTATTGCCGTGGTTCCCGGTTCAAATACCATTGGTATTGAAATGCCCAATAAAAACAGAGAAACAGTCTGGCTCAGGGATTTGCTGGAAGATAATCAGTTTAAAAACAGCAAAAACGAGTTGAATGTGGTTTTGGGTAAAGATATCGGCGGGCGCAATGTTTATGCCGATTTGGCCAAAATGCCGCACCTGCTGGTGGCCGGAACGACGGGGTCAGGCAAATCCGTCGGGGTTAATGCGATGATTTTGTCGTTGTTGTTTAAGATGCGCCCGGAAGAATGCAAACTGATTATGATAGATCCGAAAATGTTGGAATTTTCCATGTACAATGGTATTCCGCATTTGCTGACGCCGGTTATTACCGATCCTTCAAAAGCAGTTATCGGACTGAAATGGGCGGTTAAGGAAATGGAAGACCGTTATCGGGCAATGGCTCAGATTAACGTGCGGAATATTATGGGATATAATCAGAAACTTAAGGAATTAAAAGCCAGCGGCGAGGTGATTAAGCGTACGGTTCAAACCGGCTTTGATTCTGAAACGGGACAGCCGATTTTTGAAGAACAGGAGCTGGATTTGACTCCTTTGCCGTACATTGTGATTGTGGTTGACGAAATGGCCGACCTGATGCTGGTGGCCGGTAAAGAGGTTGAAGCGGCCATTCAAAGACTGGCGCAGATGGCGCGGGCGGCCGGGCTGCATCTGATTATGTCAACGCAAAGACCTTCGGTTGATGTGATTACCGGTACGATTAAGGCTAATTTTCCGACCCGCATCAGCTATCAGGTTACTTCAAAAATCGACAGTCGAACCATTCTCGGCGAGCAAGGCGCCGAACAGTTGCTCGGCCGGGGTGATATGCTTTATATGCCGGCAGGGCAGCGTCCGCAGCGTGTGCATGGTGGTTTTGCTCCGGATGCGGAAATAGAAAAAGTTGTTGAATTTATTAAAGCCCAGAAAACTCCCGAATATGTTGAAGGCGTTACGGAAGGCGAATTGTCAACAGATAAAAAAGGCGGCGGATCGGCGGTTTTTGACAAGGGAGACTTCGGCAGCGGCGACGGCGGTGATGAAGATTTATACAATCAGGCCGTGGAAATTGTACGCAATGATAAAAAGGCTTCCATCAGTTATGTTCAGCGCCGGTTGAGAATTGGTTATAACCGGGCGGCTTCGTTGATAGACCGCATGGAGGAAGAAGGCGTGGTTTCGGCTCCGGATCATGTCGGCCGCCGGGAGGTTTTGTAAAAAGAAACTTGAGCTGACTATGTCGGATGGAAGATTATATTGGTTGTCTTGATAATAAAAGCTCTGAATTTTGGTTCAGAGCTTTTTGTTTTTTTTATTTTCCGCCTTTGGTGACGATAACCATGGCTTCGCGGAGAATGCGATCGTTAATCATATAGCCTGTTTGAAGTTCGGCAACGATGGTTCCCGCCGGTTTTTCCTTATCTTCAACTTCCTGAATGGCGCGATGGAAGTTAGGATTGAATTTGGTGTTGAGAATGTCCATTTTTTTGATGCCGAATTTGTCAAAAACTTTCATGAGTTCGTTATTGGTCAATTCAACGCCGGTCAACAGATTTTTGAGGTGTTCGCAATCGTTTTTTTTGTCTTCGGGGATGGATTTCAGAGCCCGGTCGAGATTGTCGGCAACGCTGAGAAGATCTTTGGCGAAAGAGGAGACGGCGTATTTGTTGTTTTTTTCAATTTCCTGGGCACAGCGACGTTTGGTGTTTTCGGCATCGGCATAAGCACGGAGAAAGTCTTCTTTGAGTTTTTTGTTTTCGGTTTTCAGACTTTCAAGTTCGTCATCTTCCATGTCGGCGGTTTCGTCGGAAGAAACGTTATCGGCCGAGGCGTTTTTTTCTTCCTGAATGTTTTCTTTTATGTCGGTTTCTTCCGGAAAGATTTTTTTATTTTCCTCAGTTTTGTTCTGAGAATGATTTTTATGTTCTTTCATTGTTTTTCCTCTTTAAATCCTGTGGAATTATGCTAATCTTATTTTGCTATTTAAATACTTAGTTATTTATGACAGACAAGTCAAGATGTTTGATTTGGAGCTTGAAAAGGAATGAAAAATGTTTGCCAAAGTCTGTCTCGCAGATGAAAACAGTTTTAAAATGCTGCCGGAGAATTTTAACCGGAAAAAAACGTCGCTTCATTATCCGCTTCCTGCTTCATCCAGAATCAAAGAAATTCAGAATTTGGGACGGCAGCAGTGTCTGGGTAAAAAAAGCTGGCCGGAGGCGGAGAAAATAAAAGCTTGGATGATTTCGGCAGAAACAGCTTTGTTTATGAAAACCGGGGGACTGGGAATGGTGGCGTCCGAACTTCCCGAAGCATATAACCGTGTGTACGGCGCCCAGGGTGATGATATCAAAGTTGTTACGCCGCTTTATGTCGGCGATACCGGCCGGAAAAAAGCGTTTTTTGAGGAAGGTATTTATTATGGTGCGGAAGGACGTTCCCAAAAGCTGCAGAAAAAAACAACGATAGAGGTTCCTTTTTGCAATGATTCCGGCAAACTTGTTCAGTTCCGGGTGAATGTTTATCAGTGCCGGGCGGACGGTGTTGATTATCTTTTTTTGGAAAATGACCGCTTTTTTTCGATTACGCCCCACGCTGATAATCCTGATGCCCAAGGCGGCTGTTATGTTTATAATCATAACGGGATTGACGAGGTTGAACGTTTTGCCTTTTTTTCCAAAGCGGTTTATGTGTTGTTGAAAGATGTTTTTGAAAATTCTCACAATCCTCTGGAAAAACCGAATCTTATGATTGCCAATGATTGGCACAGCGGCGAATTGTCCGGATTGCTAAAATATTTTACTCTGGCTCAGGAAGAAGAAGGTTTTCTTGATGCGGCGCTGGCTTTTAAGCTCAGGGCGGTGCCGGTGGTGCACATTGCCCATCATCTTGGTTATCAGGGATGGGATTATAAAAATACGCAGAGGCTGATGAATTCGATATATGAATATGCTTCTTCTCTGGTGTATAAAAATGCCAAAGCGGTTAAAAACAGCAATCCGCGTACAAAAAACACTCTTTTGGTTTTTGACAGTTATAATCAGGCCAGCTGCAATTTTCATCTGGCGGACAGAATTGTCACCGTTTCTAAAAATTATATGGAAGAAGTGTCAAAATTTTTGGATTTCGGGCGGGATTTCCGTGATATATTGAAAATACGCAAAGATCACAGAACGTTTTTCGGCATTGTCAACGGATATGATAAGTGGAAAATTTCTCCCAATGCCGAAAAAATCGAGCAAATCAACAAGTTTTTCGGCGGAACGAAGTTTGTTTTTTATGATGAAAACAATCTGATGCGCAAGGACGACAATAAAGCAGAATTTTTCAGGTTGTTGTCCAGATTGGCGCGGGATGAAAATTTTAAGCAGGAAAAATTGCCGTTGATTGATTTTTATAATTTTGACGATATCGGTTTTGAAGCCGGAAATGCTGCGAAAATACCGGTTTTTTGTGCGACCAGCAGGCTGGTTGAACAAAAAGGGTATGATATTGCCGCAAATGCCATTTACAGGTTGATGCTTAAATATAAAAAGTCCGGCGTTGCCAATCTTCCGGTCTTTATTATGGGCGGCGCCGGAGATGCCAAATATTTCCGTTTTTTGAAAAAGCTGAAAGATGATGCGATGAAGCTTAATCCGGAAGCCGGCCGTCGGATTTTTGTTTTTCGTGGATATAAGGATGAGTTTGCCTATGCCGTTCAGCTTGCCGCCGATTTTTATATGATGCCCTGCCGTTTTGAGCCTTGCGGTCTGACTCAGATGGAGGCGATGGCCAAAGGCGCTCTTCCCGTGGCTATGTCTACGGGAGGACTGGTTGATACTATCTGCGACGGAACGGACGGATTCCGGACAGAGGTGTTTTTTGTAAAAAAGGAAAGAATTTACGGATCCAACTTGTCAGCTTCCCGTTTGAAAAACAATGTGAACGCTTATGCCGAAACAATTGAGAAAGTTTTAGATGCGTTTTACAAGTCTCCGGAAAAAATTGCCGAAATGAAAAAAAATGCTATGAAAAAAGATTTCAGCTGGGAAGCCGGAGGCATGCTTAAAGAATATTATAATTTGTTTCATTACGGCATCGGATGAGTTTTTATAAGGAAAGGATAAAAAATGATCAGAAAATCCGGAAGGAAAAATAATGAAAAGAGGCCGGTGGAAATTATTACGGGGGTTAATCCCTTTGCGGAAGGTTCGTGTCTGATAAAATGCGGGCGTACACATGTGATTTGTACGGCCAGCGTTGAAGACAAGGTTCCTTCCTGGCTGAAAGGGCAGGAAAAGGGCTGGGTTACCGCCGAATACGCCATGCTGCCCCGCGCAACGCAAACCAGAGTTCCCCGGGAGAACAAAAAGCCTTCCGGGCGTTCGCAGGAGATTCAGCGTTTGATAGGAAGAGCTTTACGAGCCGGTGTGAATTTGGAAAAAATGCCGGAAATTTCGGTTACGGTGGATTGTGATGTTTTGCAAGCTGACGGCGGTACCAGAACGGCATCTATTACCGGCGGTTTTGTCTCTTTATATCTGGCTTTGCAAAAAATGACCGCCGAAGGGAGACTTTCCGAAAATCCGGTAAGAGAGTTTGTGGCGGCAGTTTCCTGCGGAATTTGCGGTGAAACATGCGTGCTTGATTTGGATTATGATGAGGATTCTTCAGCTCAGGCGGATATGAATTTTGTTTTGAGCGAATCCGGAAAAATTGTAGAAATTCAGGGGACGGCGGAAGGGTGTCCTTTTGATGAGAGCCAGTTTGCCGAACTGATGATGTTGGCGCGCCGGGGAATCGGGGAATTAATTGCCGCGCAAAAAGAAGTTTTGGGAGTGAAATGATGAAAATCGAAAAGCTAATCGTGGCCAGCCGTAATTCCGGAAAAATCAGGGAAATCAGAGAAATGCTCGCACCTTACCGGGTGGCGGTTCTTTCTGCAGAGGAAGCAGGACTTCCGGAAGTTGAAGAGACCGGAGCAACTTTTGAAGAAAATGCACGTTTGAAATCGGAAACTTTGGCAAAACTCAGCGGTTGTTTTTGTCTGGGAGACGATTCCGGTTTGTGTGTTTCATGTCTGGGTGGACGTCCGGGAGTTTATTCTGCAAGGTATGTTCCGAATCGGGATTTTGACAAGGGAATGGATAAGCTTCTTGATGAAATGAAACAAAGCGGCAGTTCCGATCGTTCGGCGTATTTTTCCTGTGTGCTGGCTCTGACTTCTCCCGATGGAAAAACCAAGGTTTTTGAAGGACGGGTTGACGGGATAATTGCCGGGGAAAAGTCAGGCTGCGGCGGTTTTGGTTTTGATCCGCTGTTTATCCCGGATGGTTTTGACAAGACTTTTGCTCATTTTACCCGGGAAGAAAAAAATAAAATTTCTCATCGGGGGCGTGCTTTTCAAAAAATGATTGCGGCGATTTTCGACGAACAGGCTTGACATTGTTTTTTCTTTTGTTAAGACTGAACGCAAAATATATTATTAAAAAATTTATTGTTATGAAAGATTTCAGAAAACCGACAGTCGGAGATATTCTTAAAGGAATGTCGTGTGTGCGGACTTACCCCGGGTTGGAATTTTGGGGAACGGTGCTTAAAACTTCCAAGTTTTGCAACGGAGACAATAATGAAACGGAGTTTTTTAATGAAGATTATGTTAACTCCCGTTTGAATTATGGATGCCGGCTTGCTTCCTCTGTTAAAGCCTGTTGTTTTGATTTGTGCGGCAAAAGCCTGGAAGGTCTGGCTGCAGAAGTTGAAACAATGCATGGTTCCCGTTTTGCCGTTTTTTGCTTTCAACAGGGCGGTCTTGATTTTGTTGCGGTTGTTGAATTGTCCTCCGGGTAATGTCCGGAGGATTTTTTTATTATGCTTGATTCCCCGGGAAAGTGCTTTATACTTAAAAACCATGGAAAAAAGAATCTATAATATTCCGGCCAGTTGTGCTTTTGCCGATGTTTTGGCCGAACGTTTTTTGAATGATTATGCCGGGGATGAGCTTTCATTGGCGGATGTGGTTTTTCTTTTGCCCAACCGCCGGGCATGCCAGACGTTGAAGGATGCTTTTGTCAGACTTCAGGGGTTGCAGCCGACTTTGCTACCGCAAATGGTTCCTCTCGGCGATGTGGAAGAAGATGAGCTTTTTATCCGCGGTTTTGATGTTTCGGGCGTTTTGCACAGTCTGCCGCCGGCAATTGATGTGAAAAGCAGACTTTTGTGGTTTACAAAAAAAATAATGTCCCGGCCGGAAAAATTCGGTTTGGATGTTTTTTCTGCCGGACAGGCCTGTTATCTGGCGCAGGAATTGTGTTCATTGTTGGATATGGTTTATAATGAACAGCTTTCTTTTGATAATTTAAAAAATCTGGTTCCCGAAGAATATGCCGCACACTGGTTGGAAACTCTTTCGTTTTTGGAAGTGGTTACGCAGGAATGGCCGGCTTTCCTCCGGGAGAAAAATTTGACCGATCCTGCTTGCCGGCGCAACAAAATGCTGGAGCTGCAAAGTCTGGTATGGGAGAAGGAACAAACAGATAAAAGAATTGTAGCAGCTGGAACAACGGCGGTTTTTCCGGCTATGAAAAATCTGGTTCGGACGGTTTTGGCTTTGCCTCGGGGAGAACTGATTTTATATGGATTGGACAGATATCTTGACGCGGCCGGTTGGGAAGCTGTTGATGAATCCCACCCGCAATTTGAATTGAAAGAATTACTGACTTATTTGAAAGTTGAAAGAAGTGAAGTCGTTGATTTTGTTCCGCCTGAAAATCCGGAAAGGGAAATTTTGGTTTCCGAAATTATGCGGCCGGCCAGAACAACCGATAAATGGCGGTCTCTTTTCGAGAATAAAATATCTTCCAAAGCGGTGGACGGAATAAGAACGCTTAATTGCAGAGATGTGCGTGAGGAAGCTCTTTCCATAGCTCTGATTATGCGGGAAACTTTGGAGACTCCGGAGAAAACCGCGGCTTTGGTTACGACAGACAGAAATCTGGCGCGCCGGGTTGCTGCCGAACTGATCCGTTGGAATATAACGGTTGATGATTCTGCCGGAAAGCCCTTTTCTCTGACGCCGCCGGGAATGTTTTTGCGTTTGATTGTTCGGGTTTGTCTTTCGGATTTTGCTCCGGTGGATTTTTTGGCGTTGCTGAAGCATCCGTTTTTTGCCTGCGGTGAAGATTATGCTTCGGTACGCAGATTGGTGCGGCAGTATGAACAAAAAGTGCTCAGGGCGGATATTTTTTCTGAAGATGAAATTTTGAAGGAACAGATTTTTTCTTTTCAGAAAATTATGGCGCCGTTTAACAATCTGTTTCATCAGCCGGGGGCTGATTTGCGGCAGTTTCTGAAACTTCATATTGAAACGGCGGAAAAACTGGCTGCAACAAAAGAAAAAAACGGTGCAGACATTTTATGGCGCGGGGAAGACGGAGAAACCGGCGCTGCTTTTGTGGCTGATTTATATGCTTCAGCGAATATGATGGATGTTATTTCGGGGCAGGATTATGAAGGTTTGCTGGAGGTTTTGACAGTCGGTGTAACCGTTCGTCCGAAATATGGGACGCATCCGCGTTTGAAGATTCTGGGGCCGATAGAATCGAGGTTGAGCCGCAGTGATGTTACTATTATCGGCGAAGTTAATGAAAATTTGTGGCCGCAGGCAGTTGAAGCGGATCCCTGGATGTCCCGGCCGATGAAAAAAGCTTTTGGAATGCCTCTTCCGGAAAAAAGCATTGGTGTATTGGCTCATGATTTCAGTTGTTTGCTTGCGGCTGAAAATGTTTTTCTTACCCGGGCAGACCGGGTGCAGGGGACGCCGATGGTTAAATCGCGGTGGTGGATGAGGCTGGAAACAGTTTTGAAAGCTCTTCATTTTGATGTAAAGAAAACAATTTGCGGTTCTTATCCGGCTTGCGCGCGGCATATGGACCGGGCTTTGCATTTTTTTCCCGTCGGGGCTCCGGCGCCAAAGCCTCCGGTTTCTGCCCGGCCGCGTGAACTTTCGGCAAGCGCTGTTGAAGATTTGATGAGAGATCCGTATAAAGTTTTTGCCAAATATATTTTACGTTTGAAGAAGTTAAATGGTTTGGACAGGGAGTTTGATTTTGCCGATTATGGAAATATTGTTCACGCCGTTCTTGAAAAATTTAATAACAAGTATCCGGAAACTTTTCCTGAAAATGCTGCGGAAGAGCTTTTGCGAATCGGTAAAGAATGTTTTGCAGCTAATTGCGTGGCGGCTGAAACCAGAGCTTTTTGGTGGCCGAATTTTGAGAAGACGGTGGAATGGATTGTTGAAGTGGAGCGTCGTTATCGACAGAATGTCAAAAAGCTTCATAATGAGATCCGAGGCGAGCTCTCATTTCAATCGTTGGCCGGTGCATTTAAAATTACGGCAAAAGCCGACCGGGTGGATGAGATGTGTGACGGGCGGGTTAATATTATTGATTATAAAACAGGGCAGGTGCGTCGTAAAAACGAATTGATTAAAGGATATGCCCCGCAGCTGCCGATAGAAGGTTTGATTGCCGGGTGCGGCGGATTTCCGGGAATCGGAAAAAAAGAAACGTCAGCTTTGATTTACTGGCAGCTCGGCCGACAGGAAGTTGTTATAAATGATGATATTAAAGAAATTCTTGAAAATACGTTTGAAAGAATCCGCGGATTAGCCGCGCTTTTTGATCAGCCTTCTACTTCCTATATATGCCAACCGAATCCCAAATATGCACCCAAATATTCTGATTATTTACATTTGGCCAGGGTTGCGGAGTGGTCAGTTACAGGAGAAGAAGGTGTATAACGGGTTATTAATACAGAAATATCAGGAAGAAAGCGTCCTCACGTACCTATTATGTACGCTGCGGTTCTTTCTCCTTCTTTTCTTATTGAGAGGTTAAAATGTCGGGTGTTGTTGAGATAAGAAAGTCTCGAGGAGAGCTGGCAACGAGTCAGCAACGGAAAGCTTCGAATCCTTTGAAATCTGTTTGGGTGGAGGCTTCTGCCGGAACGGGAAAGACAAAAGTTTTATCGGACCGGGTGTTGAGGTTGCTGCTTAACGGGATTGTTCCTTCAAGAATCCTTTGTCTGACTTATACAAAAGCGGCGGCGGTTGAAATGAATTCCCGTATTGCCGGACGTCTCAGCAAGTGGGCTGTTGCCGGGGATGATGAATTGTCCGGAGAATTGGAAGCGTTACTCGGAGAGCTTCCGGAAAGCCGGGAAGAAAATGAAAAGCTGAAAGCTAAAGCCAGGCAGTTGTTTGCTTTGTTGCTTGATACGCCCGGCGGTATGAAAATTCAGACAATTCACAGTTTTTGCCAGGATGTTTTGAAGCGTTTTCCTTTGGAAGCCAGAATTTCTCCTTATTTTGAAGTGATGGACGACCGTAGTGCCGCCGAAGCCGTTGAAGCGGTTAAGCTGCAGTTGTTGAAAAAGGTTGAACAGAATCCGGAATGTCCGGCGGCGCAGGCTTTTTCTTTTCTGACCCGGCATGTCAGTGAAGCTGATTTTCCGAAAATAATGAATTCTCTGACGGAAAACCGTAATAAAATTATTCGTATGATGAGGCGTTATCCGGCTCCGGAAGATGTTTTGTCTGAAACAGCCCGCAGTTTGGGTGTGTTTCCCGGCGATACGGCAGATAAGCTGGAAAATATATTTTGGCAGAATTTGGATGTTAAGCGAATCCGAAAAACAGCGGAAAGTTTGTTTTCCGGCAGCAAAACGGATAAAGAACGGGCGGAAGTTCTTTTTTCGGTTTTGGGTAATTCTGATAAGAAAGGCTGTCTGGAGCAATACAGAGATGTTTTTTTGAAAAAAGAAGGCGGTGCAAGAGGAGCTTCAAAAGCTGTTTTAGCTGTTTTTCCTGATATTTTGGATGAAATTTCTTTTGAAGCAGAAAGAATTGAGGCGCTGGAAAATAAGCTGGTTTCACTGAAACTTTTTGAATCTACAAAAGCTGTTTTATTTTTGGCGGAAGAACTTATCGGCGGTTATAATGCTTATAAAGCGGCATATTCCAAGGCGGATTACGAGGATTTGATTGTGTTGACGCGTCAGTTGTTGGAAAATCAAGATGTTGCACAATGGGTTCTTTATAAGCTGGACGGCGGTATTGACAGTGTTTTGATTGATGAGGCTCAGGATACATCTCCGGATCAGTGGGCGATTGTGAAAGCGGTTACGGAAGAGTTTTTTGCCGGAGAAGGTATAAATGATGTTATCCGTACGGTGTTTGTGGTTGGAGACAGGAAGCAGTCCATTTATAGTTTTCAGGGAGCAGATCCGGAAAAATTTGAAGAAATGCGCCGCTATTTTAAGGCGGTTGACGGGGAATTTGACGAAGTTCATCTTGATGTTTCTTTTCGTTCTACGGCGGCCGTGCTTGATGTTGTTAATACCGTTTTTTCGGATGACGGCGTGAAAAGCGGTGTGGTTTTGCCTGACCAGGATATTACGCATATTCCTTTCCGGATGGGGGATGCCGGCCGGGTGGAGCTTTGGCCGGTTGTCGAACCGCAGGAAGGCGAAAATCCTGATGTGTACAGACCTCCCGTTGAACGGATTGTTGCCGAATCGACAAGTTCGCGTCTGGCAAAAGAAATTGCCCGGCGGATAAAAAAAATGGTGGAAGGCAGAGAAATGCTTGTTTCTCAAAACAGGCCGTTGCGTTATCGCGATTTTATGATTTTGGTGCAACGGCGGAACAGTTTTGTAGAGGAATTAGTCAGAGCTTGTAAAGGTGCCGGGGTGAGCATTGCCGGGGCGGATAAAATTAAACTTCTGGAACAGATTGCCGTGCAGGATTTTATTTCGTTGGGAAAATTTTTGCTGCTGCCGACAGATGATTTGAGTTTGGCTGAAGTTTTGAAATCTCCGTTATGGGGATTGGATGATGATGATTTGTTTTGTTTGTGCCATAACCGGGGAAATGCCAGTCTGTGGACAAGACTGGGTGATGATGTTCGTTATGCCCGAATTTATACCGAATTGCGAAATTTGTTGAATATGGTTGATTACGTCCGTCCGTTTGAACTTTATTCTTATGTGCTCAATACGCTTAAGGGGCGTTGTAAATATACGGAAAGAATGGGGGAAGAAGTTGAAGACGGTATTGATGAATTTATTAATCTGACTTTAACTTTTGAACAGGAGCATATTCCCAGTTTACAGGCGTTTATCGACTGGATAGAGAAGGATGAAGTCGAAATAAAAAGAGAACAGGAGCAGAGCGAAGCCGATGCCGTCAGAATTATGACCGTGCATGGTTCTAAAGGGCTTCAGGCGCCGGTCGTTATTTTGCCGGATACGGTCAGAGTGCCTCAAAACAAAAGAGAAGCAAAGCTTTTGTGGAGTTCAGGCGGTGTTTTATATTATCCTTTGTGTGCAGATGATTACGGAATGGTCGGAAATGAAATTAACGATAAGGAAAAAAAGAAAAGCGAGGAGGAATACCGCCGGTTGCTTTATGTTGCTCTGACCCGTGCCGAAGATCGTTTGTGTGTGTGCGGTTATTGCGGCAAGCAGGGTGTCAGGGACAATTCCTGGTATGAAATCTGCCGGCGTAATTTTTTGCGGATTGGCGAAGAAAATGAAGAAGGCGGGCTTGTTTATCAGACAAAACAGGAGTTTTTGCCTGAAGAAAAAACGTTTCAGAATCCCGAAGCCGGAGAAACTTTTGATTTTCCGTGGCTGAATTGTCCCGCTCCGGCGGAAGATGCTTTGTCCAAGCCTTATACGCCTTCCCGTCCCGAAGATGATGAACCGGCAGTTTTTTCTCCGGTGAATTCTTCGGATGAGAATCGGTTTCGCCGTGGAATTCTTATTCATAAATTGCTGCAATTTTTACCGGATGTGCGATCTTCGGATAAAGGACGGATTATCGATGAATTTTTAACGGTTAATGCGCCGGATGTTTCTGAGGAAGAAGTGTTTCGTGTGAAAAAGGAGGTTTTGTCTCTGATTGAAAATCCCGAATTTACGAAAATATTCGGTCCCTTGTCAAAAGCAGAAGTGCCGATTATGGGATTGGCGGACGGAAAAATTATTTCAGGGCAGATAGACCGGCTGGCCGTTGACGGAGACAATGTTTTAATCGTTGATTTTAAAACCAATCGTCCGGCAGCCCGTACGGCGGCGGATGTTCCTTCCGTGTATGTAAAACAGCTCAGAGCTTATAAGCAGCTGGTTGAAAAAATTTACCCGCAACATCATGTGCGCTCGTATATTCTCTGGACGGATACGGCAAATTTAATGCCGGTGGAATAAAAAATATGTTTTTTTGTATGGAAAACTCTTTTATTCCGGAAATTTATTTATTATATTAAAAGAAACTTAACTTTATTAAGAAAGGTATAAACATGAAAGCGATTACAGACAACGAATTTGATGCGGAAGTCTTAAAAGCCAAAGGTTTGGTGCTGGTGGATTTTTGGGCGGAATGGTGTGGTCCCTGCCGGCAGCTGATTCCTATTTTGGAAGAGATTTCAAAAGAAATGGGTGATAAAATCAAAATCTGCAAAATCAATGTTGACGAATCGCCAAATAAAGCGGCTGATTTTGGTATCAGAAGCATTCCTTCCATTTTTTTGTTTAAGGACGGGAAGCAATTGGATGTTAAAGTCGGCATGAATTCAAAATCTTCTTTGGTTTCATGGATTGAGGCCAATCTTTAATTTTGGAATATGACGGAAAATATAAAAAGGCTTTCTTTCAGAAAGCCTTTTTTGGTGTAAAATCAGCAGATTAGTTCTTCGATAATTTTGTTCATCAGCAAAAACCCGCCGGATGTCAGCCGGAGTGTTTTTTTGTTTTCCCGAAGCAGTCCGAGAGCGGAGATTTCTTTGAGCTTTTCGGCGGAGATTATTCGGTTGAGGGAAATTCCGCATTGTTTTTGGAAATGTTTTTTGTTTATGCCTTTTTTCAGACGCAGGCCGGTGATCAGCAATTCTTCGGCTCGTTCTTCGGGAGAAAGTTCTTCCAGTCGGCAACAGTATTCGGAAGCATAAATTTTTTCTTTTGTTTTCAGTCGTCCGTGAGCGGCCGGGCCGATGCCGACATAATTGTCTCCCTGCCAATACAGCAGGTTGTGCCGTGATTCGAATCCCGGATGAGCATAATTTGAAATTTCGTAGTGGATATAGCCGTTTTTTTCCATGAAATTTTCAGTTTGAATAAACATTTCGGTTGTTTCTTTTTCGTCCGGTGTTTTTATGCCTTTTCGGGCAAAAACGGTTCCGTCTTCAATAGTGAGCTGGTAAAGAGAAAGGTGCTTGAAACCGAAAGAAGCAGCCGTATTCAGTTCTTTGATCCAATTTTCGGTGTGTTGATGCGGCCGGGCGTAAATCAAATCCATGGAATGGTTGTCGAATGTTTGCAAAACGTTTTCAATGCTTTTTAAGGCTTGTTTCAGGTTGTGCGTTCTGCCGAGAAATTTCAAATCTGTTTCGTTAAGTGCTTGTACGCCGAGGGATAGTCTGTTTATTCCGGCATTCTTCAGACTGCGGAACAGGGTGCCGTTGTCGGTGTTTGGATTGGCTTCCAGCGAAATTTCGGCATTGTTGTTTATTCCCCAGAGCTTATCAATATGATTGATTATTTTTTCTATTAATTCCGGTTTTAACAAAGACGGTGTGCCGCCGCCGAAAAATATGCTGCCGACTTTTTCCATCGGGTAAATCCGGTGGTAAAAGTCAAGCTCATTTAAATAACCGTCAATAATTTTTTCCTGTTCGACCGTCTTTTGAACTTTGCTGAAAAAATCGCAATAAGGGCATTTGGACAAGCAATATGGCCAATGGATGTATATTCCGAAAGGAAGCCGGGGAAAAATGTGCTTAGCGGTCATCTGCGGCGATGATCCGGTGCTCGCATCCTCACGTACCGGTATGTACGCTGCGGTGCTGTGCTCCGTGTCATCATCCGCATCTGTTCCGTTAATCCCATTTTTCCAAGTGCCGGATGTCA
>CASEQD010000003.1:90621-94901 GCA_949289935.1 uncultured Pseudomonadota bacterium
CATCCTCACGTACCGGTATGTACGCTGCGGTGCTGTGCTCCGTGTCATCATCCGCATCTGTTCCGTTAATCCCATTTTTCCAAGTGCCGGATGTCAGAATTTGATTATTTTCAGAGGCAGTGGTCATCTGCGGCGATGATCCGGTGCTCGCATCCTCACGTACCGGTATGTACGCTGCGGTGCTGTGCTTCGTGTCATCATCCGCATCTGTTCCGTTAATACTGTCTGCTACCGTCATTTTTACAATATGAATTTTGACAGGTCGGAAGCTTCTGTATATTTGTGGAGTTTTTCTTCAACCATTTCTGCGGTAATTACTTGAGTTTCTCCGCTTCTGTCAGTTGCTGTGAAGCTGATGTCTTCCAATAGAATTTCAAGTACGGTGTGCAACCGGCGGGCGCCGATATTTTCGACATTTTCGTTTATGGCAACGGAAATGTCGGCTATTTTATCAATGGCGTCCGGAGCAAATTCCAGTTTGAAATTTTCTGTGCCGAGCAGGGCTATGTATTGTTCAATCAGGTTCGCTTCCGGTTCGGTCAGAATCTTTACAAAATCATCATGGGTCAGAGCTTTCAGTTCAACCCGAATCGGCAGACGTCCCTGAAGTTCCGGCAGCAAGTCGGAGGGCTTTGAAATATGAAAAGCGCCGGAGCAAATGAACAAAATGTGATCTGTTTTGACGGCGCCGTATTTTGTATTTACGGTGGTTCCTTCAATCAGAGGCAAAAGGTCGCGCTGGACGCCTTCCCGGGAGACATCTCCTCCCCGGCGCTCATCTTTTCCGGCAATCTTGTCTATTTCATCAATGAAGACGATACCGTCGTTTTCCACGGCTTTTATGGCGGCGGAAACAATGCTGTCATTGTCAAGAAGTTTGTCGCTTTCTTCAACAGCGGTTGTTTTGAGTGCTTCCGATACTTTCATTTTCCGGGTTTTGTACTTTTCGCCGAAAGGCTTTCCGAGCAGGTCTCCCAGACTTATCATTCCCATTTGGGCGCCGGGCATGCCCGGGATGTCTATGGTCGGCATGGATGCATTGCTGTTGTCGAGGAGGCTGATTTCGATTTCTTTGTCGTTTAGCTGTCCGGTACGAAGCATTTCACGGAATTTTTGCTTGGTTTCTTCTCCGGCATTCAGGCCGACCAGAGCTTCAAGGACTCTTTCTTCGGCGGCCGTTTCTGCTTTTGCCTGAACATTTTTGCGCATTTCCGTTTTTGTTGCGTGAATGGCGATTTCAACCAAATCGCGGATGATGGATTCCACATCCCGTCCGACATAGCCGATTTCGGTGAATTTTGTAGCTTCTACTTTGATGAAAGGTGCTTTGACCAGTTTTGCCAAGCGGCGGGAAATTTCGGTTTTTCCGACGCCGGTCGGTCCAACCATTAAAATGTTTTTCGGAACAATCTCTTCACGCAGTCTTTCCGGCAGCTGCATGCGGCGCCAACGGTTGCGCAGGGCAATGGCAACGGCTTTTTTGGCTTCCTGTTGTCCGACGATAAAACGGTCAAGTTCCGATACGATTTCCCGGGGGCTGAAATTTGCTGTCATTTTATTTCCTTAAATTTTTTCAATGATTACGTTATGGTTGGTGTAGACATCAATGTCTCCGGCAATTTTCATGGCTTTTTGCGCGATGTCTTCTACATTGAGTCCATCTATGTCATAAAGAGCTTTTGCCGCCGCCATGGCATAATTTCCGCCGGAGCCGATGCCGATGATGCCGTCGTCCGGTTCCATGACTTCGCCGGTACCGGAAATAACAAGCGAGACGTCTTTGTCGGCAACAATCATGAATGCCTGCAGTTGGCGGAGATATTTATCCATGCGCCAGTCTTTTGCCAGAGCAACGGCCGCTCTTTTGAGTTGAAAGGCGTTTTTTTCAAGTTTTTCTTCAAGTCTTTCAATCAGGGTTATCCCGTCGGCAGCGGCACCGGCGAATCCGGCGATAATGCTGCCGTTGCCGATGCGGCGCACTTTAACCGAATGCGATTTGAAAATAACGGCTTCTCCGAGTGTTGCCTGTCCGTCTCCGGCCATGACAACATGATTGTTTTTTCTGATGCAGAGTATTGTGGTCATGTCTTTTCCTAAAAAGTGAAGCATTACCCTTAATTTAAGTAATGCTTCGTTAAAATGCAAGAGCAGGAAGCTTAAATCTCGTCCCAACCTTCAAAGGGCTTGTTTTGATTGTAAGAAGGAAACGCCGGCATCAAAAAAATTATTTATAAAATAGTATTTTCGGGTTTTGGTTTTCAATATTTGTTAAGGGCTGTTCATGTATTATTCAAAACAAGGAAAAGTTCTGATTTGGCAAAAGGTATGACAAATAAGTGGCTGAAAGCTTTAACGGTTTATTTTGACCGTCGGATGCTCATTATGGCGGGGCTTGGTTTTTCAAGCGGTTTCCCGTTGCTTCTGGTGTTTGGCACTTTAAATTTATGGCTGGATGCTTCCGGGATTTCTTATGCTTTAATCGGTGCTTTTTCTCTGGTTAAGACGCCTTACAGTTTTAAGTGGATGTGGTCGCCGATTATTGACCGGGTACGGCTGCCTTTGTTTGAACGATTGGGACGCCGCCGCGGTTGGGCCGTGTTTACGCAGCTTGTTGTTATGTCGGCCATTTGGGGAATGTCTTTTATTCGTCCGGCTGAACATACCTGTTGGATGGCTTTAATGGCTGTGATGGTGACAATAGCCTCGGCATCGCAGGATATTGTTTTAGATGCTTTCAGAATCGAAAGCTTCAGAGACAAAGAGCAGGGCGCCGGTGCGGCGGTGTTTGTGCTGGGCTACCGGCTGGGTATGATTTTTTCGGGAGCGGTAGCTTTGTGGCTGGCGGCTTATATGAGCTGGAACCAGGTTTATTTTATTATGGGTTTTGGGGCATTTGTCGGTATTATAACGGTATTGTGTTCTAAAGAACCGGCCAGAGACCGTCGTTATAAGGAACCAAAACTCAAAGGTTCTTTCAGGCAGCGCCTGCATGGTTTTGTCGATAAGGCGGTGGTTGAGCCTTTTGCCGATTTTATGAAGCGTCCGAATTGGAAGCTTATTTTATTGTTTGTTTTTCTTTATCGGATGAGCGATGCCTATATGGGGCCGATGGCCAACGTGTTTTATGTGAAGATGGGTTTTTCCACAATGGAAATTGCTTCGGTAAGCAAACTGTTCGGCATGGCGGCGACGATTTTCGGCGGAATTGTCGGCGGAATTGTGGTCAGTCGGTTCGGAATTATGAAGTCTTTGTGGATATGCGGCGTTTTACAAGGCGTTACGACGCTGGCTTTTGTCGTGCAGGCATATGCCGGGCATAATATTTGTGTTTTAATCGGCTGTATTTCTCTGGATAATATTTCCGGCGGAATGTGTGTTTCTGCTTTTGTGGCTTATATGTCGTCTTTGTGCAACGTGGCCTATACAGCTACGCAATATGCCCTGCTTTCTTCTTTTATGAGTTTTGCCCGCGATGTGTTTGCCGCAACCTCAGGATTTGCCGCTGCAGCCGTGTCTTGGGATGTTTTCTTTATTTTGACATCGTTGATGGTTGTGCCCGGGCTGGTTGTTCTTTATGTTTTGCAAAAAAGAGAGGCCGGCGGAAAAACCGAAAAAACGGGAGGTATAAAATTGTCATGAAGAAGTTTTTTTGGTATTTTTTAACGGTAATGTTGTTTTTTCCGTCAATGACAAATGCCCGGAAAAAGTATTCTCCGGAAGAATTAATAAGAGATTTTCCCCAGCCGTCCCGGCCGGAAATTTTTAAGAATCTGTGGTTTTATGATACGATGTACGGCGTGGATAGTCCGAGGTTGGAATTGAAGCTGCGTCCGGACAGTATTGCTTTTAAAGGAATGCAGCCGAAAAAATGCGAATTGCTGCAAAATCTGGATACGCGGGTGGTATATCGTTGTTTGCACGGTGATTTGAGTTATGGCGACTATTATACATATCATCTGTTTGTTTCTGCCGGAAAAGATTTTGACGGGCGCTGTCTGGTGCTTGGCGATACGCAAACAGATCCTTCCAAGCTTGATCCGGGAAAAAAGCCGGTTGTTTATTATTTTGAAGCTGATGATTGCGGCGTGTATGAAGATTTGACGGATTATCTTATCCGATTTTAATTTTTTATGTCCATATTTTTCGTATGCTTATGAAAATAATGCTTTACATCTCGCAGCTTTTATGTTATCCTCATAAATGTGATGACAAACAGGGAGGATGTGATGAAAAGTATTTCCAAGGTGATACTGCTGTCAACCGTCGGCTTACTGGCTTAC
>CASEQD010000004.1 GCA_949289935.1 uncultured Pseudomonadota bacterium
AACATGTACGGAACACTGCTATTATAACTGCAGTCTGTCATCCTGCCCCGCCAATGCCTATTGCGATTATGAAGCCTGTTCGGGAAAATATTGTTTCAGTTCCTGCTATGGCGGGTATTATAGTTCCAATAATCAGTGCATCAGTATATTCCGAGCATGTGATGAAATTGGTTTGGTTTATTTTGACAATGGTCTTTGTACTTCTGTTGATCATGCTTTTACAGCTCCACGTACTGTAAAGAATCTTGGAATAGTTGTTTATGTTGATGGAAAAGGCGGCGGAACAATAGCGAATCCTGAGGGTGCTTTCTGTAAAGACTATTGGGGAAGAGGTGTGGAAAGTACCGGCGTTCCACAATCAAGTGATTTGAAAACAATTATAAAAGATGTTAAAAGCTGTGCAAATACGGACATAATATTGACAAAAGGCAATAGCAATGTTTATCCTGCAGCATGGAGTTTAAATATGAGCTCTAATGAAAATGAAAAATGGTGTATTCCTGCAGCTGGAATCTTATATAATATATACTTGCATATGGATATGTTTAAAGAGCTTTTTTATAACGGAATGTATACCAGTGTGCCACAGATAGGCATGACATTTTCAGCTTTTGCTTCTTCTTCAGAATATGATAAAGGACATGTTTGGGGAGTTTCTCATTATCTTTCTTATGGAACTCCCATTGATAAGTTCCAATCTCTAGATAAGGGTAGCGAGAGTTGTTTTTTGCCTGTTATGGAATTTTAATAATAATTTTATCCTTCAGCGGCTTGCTTTTCCATAATGTATTTTAGTTTTTTGAGAGCCTGGAGCTGCATTTGCCGCTGTGACAGAGAGGCCGGCACAATGATGCTGGCCTCAATGCGGGTATCGCTTTCAATTGCCGTTACTTTGACGAAGTTTCCCTGTCTGATGTATTCAAACAAAACTTCTGACATTTGTTTAATCTTTCAGAAATTTATTGTTTTTCGGAAAGCCGAAAGGCGCCAATTTGCCGATTTGAGCCCGGTGTCCCAGCCAGGCAAGCAGATCTGTTTCGGTTTTAGTTCCTCCTGCCCGGTTGTAGGTAAAACCTTCACTTTCGTTAAATATTTGAATATCTGACATTTTTCCTTCTTTATATTTTTGCAGGGTAACACCGCGGCCACGCGCCATGCCCGGAATTTCTTCCAACTTAAATATCAGAAGTTTTCGGTTTTCACCGATAACGGCCACCATATCTCCGGTTACTTTGCGGCAGAAAGCAGCAATTTCTTCGTCGGCCAGATTGAGTATTTTTCGGCCGTTGCGGGTTTGGGCTATGATGTGGCTTTCATCAACAATAAATCCGCGGCCGGTATTTGAGGCAATGACATATTTTGCTCCGTTTTCAAAAACAAACATGCTGCAAACGGAATCGGCAATGCCCAAATCTATCATCAGACGCAGAGGCTGGCCAAACCCCCTGCCGCTCGGAATGTCGTTAGCCGGCAGCGTGTAAAATTTTCCGGCCGTATCAAAAATAATGATTTTGTCGGTGGTTTGGGCATGAATTGCCGTTTGCAGGGCATCGTCGTCTTTAAACTTGAATTCTTCGGACAGGTCGACATGCCCTTTGAGGCAGCGTATCCAGCCCTTTTGAGACAAAATGACCGTTATCGGTTCTTTTTCAATCATTGCTTCCAACGGCACTTCAATATCTGCAGGTGCCTCGGCAAACTCAGTGCGGCGGCGTCCCAAGGTTGTTTTTTTGCCGAATTTGTCTTTGATGAGTTTGATTTCATTGCCGATGGCTTCCCATCTTTTACTTTCACTGGCAAGCAGGGCTTCCAGCTCGTTCTTTTCAGCGCTAAGATCGTCAAATTCCTGTTTTATCTGATCTTCTTCCAATTTGCGGAGTGAGCGGAGTTTCATATTCAGAATGGCTTCAGCCTGATTGTCCGTCAGGTTGAATTCTTTCATCATAACGGCTTTGGCATCATCTTCTTCGCGGATGATGCGGATGATTTCATCCAGATTCAAATAAGCAATCAGATATCCGGACAAAATTTCCAGACGGATGTTTATTTTATCAAGGCGGAATTTAACCCGGCGCTGCAAGACAATATGCCTGTGGTCGAGAAATTCGCGCAAAACCTGTTTGATGTTCAGAACATGGGGAACACCTTCGGAATCAAGCACGTTCATATTCATGTTAAAACGGGCTTCCAGCTCGGTTTGTTTGAAAAGATGCTCCATCAGCAGGTTGGCGTCTACGGTACGGTTTTTTGGCTCAAGCACAATACGGACATCATGAGCAGATTCATCACGGACATCATTTAAAAGCGGAATTTTTTTGTTAAACAGCAATTCGGCAATTTTTTCTATTAATTTTGATTTGATGACCTGATAGGGAATTTCTTTTACGACAATCTGGTATTGTCCGTGCCCGAGCTCTTCTTTTTCCCATTTTGCACGGATGCGGAAAACGCCGCGGCCGTCTTTATATGTGTTCAGTATGTTTTCAAATTTATCAATGATAATTCCACCGGTCGGAAAATCAGGTCCTCTGAGGCGGCGGACGAGAGGCTCTATTTCGCAGTCCGGATTGTCAATCAGATATAGTAAAGCATCACAGACTTCGCTTAAATTATGCGGCGGAATGTTTGTCGCCATGCCGACGGCAATACCCGAAGAACCGTTGCACAGCAGATTGGGCACCATGGAAGGCATGACAACGGGTTCTTCTTCTTCTCCGTCATAGGTTTCTCTGAAATCAACGGCATTTTCATTCAGTCCTTCCATGAGAGCCATGGCAAATTCGGTCAGACGCGCTTCGGTATAACGCATGGCTGCGGCGCCGTCTCCGTCAATATTGCCAAAGTTTCCCTGCCCGTCCACCAAAGGATAGCGAACCGAAAAATCCTGAGCCAGACGCACCATGGCTCCGTAAACGGCACTGTCGCCGTGAGGATGGTATTTACCGATAACATCGCCGACAACTCTGGCACATTTTTTATAGCCTGATTTCGGATCAAGATGAAGTTGGCGCATGGCGTACAACAAGCGCCGGTGCACAGGCTTTAATCCGTCGCGGACATCCGGCAGCGAACGGGACACAATGGTCGACATGGCATAAGACAAATAGCGGGCGCTCAGTTCTTCGGCAAGGTGTACGTCTCTGATCTTTTCGTTGTTTTCGGCAAGGTTTTCTTCGGACATTTTTTTATCTCTTAAATGTTCAGTCTGTTGCGCAAGTTAGCACGGTTTTCGGGGAATTTCAAGCCATGAGTTTGAAAAAAATTTTTGTTGAGAAAAAATTCTGTCATTTTGAGCAAATCAGATACTTCCGACAATGACGGAGAATAATTTTTATCCACAATGTATTGCGGATAAGCATACAGCCGGTCTTTATAAGCTTCTCCGGCTGCAGCACAGACAGCCCGGCCGGTTTTCGGCGAGATGTATTTCAGGTTTTCACGGCTTCCGGTAGCGGCGCATTCACTCAAATCAAGACCTATTCCCAAATATTCTAAAAGATAAAACTCAAAATAAGAATAATATGTTATCCAATTACATTCATTTATATGTTTAAAAAAATTATCTATCTTATTGAAAAATACTTCAATATTATCTTTTTCAGGCAGACAGACATTGCACAGCTCGCATAGCGCCGACAGGGCTGCAAGTTTGTCCGGCGCATTCATAAAATTAACAGCTTCCAGAACGGCGAGTTCGGTATGAAAAGTGCAAAGGTTTTCTTCCAGTCTTGCATAAGCATTTAAATGAATGCTGTTACCTAATTGATAAACCCCAAGATTTTTTTTTGTCAGTGCGTTTTTGACGTAGCCGGTTATTTTTCCGTTATTACGCGTCAACACGGTGAGAATAAGAGAGTTCTCACCGTGGCGGCGCATATTGATGATATATCCCTCATCTGAAAATTGCATGACAACAGTTTGATTTTACGTATTAATAATCGTGAATCATGCTTTTGGTAACACGATCATAAGCCTGGAGTTCGCTTAAGACGCGTTCCATGTCTTTCAGAGGAATCATGTTCGGGCCGTCGGACAAGGCTTTTTCCGGGTGGTCATGGGTTTCGGTGAATATGGCTGCAACGCCGACAGCAACAGCTGCTCTCGCCAAAACCGGCGCATATTCGCCCTGCCCGCCGGATGTTCCGCCCAAACCGCCCGGTTGCTGAACAGAATGGGTTGCGTCAAAGATAATCGGACAACCGGTGTCTTTAGCCATACGCGGCAGTCCCCGGAAATCCGTGACCAGCGTGTTGTAGCCGAAACTGGCGCCGCGTTCGGTGATGCAGACATTCTGATTTCCGGAATCTTCGGCTTTTTTGACAATATTCTTCATATCCCAGGGGGCGAGAAACTGCCCTTTTTTGATATTGACGATTTTTCCGGTTTTAGCCGCGGCGACGACTAAATCAGTCTGACGGCAGAGAAACGCCGGAATTTGCAGCATATCGACATGAGGTGCGACAATTTCACATTGTTCGCGTTCGTGAATATCGGTAACAATCGGAAGATTATTGTACAGTTTTTTGATTTCGTCAAAAGTCCGAATTCCCTCTTCCAAACCAACACCGCGGGGAGAATTGATGGAAGTGCGGTTGGCTTTGTCAAAAGAGGCTTTGAAAATGTAGTTTATTCCAAGTTTTTTGGTAATTTCTATCAGCCATCCGGCCATGTCAACCGCATGCTGGCGGCTTTCAATCTGGCAGGGGCCGGCAAGAAGCGCAAACGGAAGTTTGTTGCCGATTTCGAAATTGCCGATTTTGACAGTGAGTTGTTCCATTATTTGTTCCTTTCTGCTGTTTTTTTTATTATTGTTTTAGCATATTTTCCGAAAAAGGCAACAAAATCCCCCGGGATAATAACATTTTGTTATTTTTTTGATAATGATTTATATATCGTAAAATCAGTTCTGAAAAAAATAAGTTGGATAAAGAATCCCGGAAAACCGGGATTCTTTAAGATTTGTTCAAATCAGCCGGCTGTTGGCGATTGCCGCTTTGATAAACGATACAAACAACGGGTGCGGTTCAAAAGGTTTTGATTTCAGTTCCGGGTGAAACTGCACACCGATAAACCAGGGATGATCCGGAATTTCAACAATTTCCGGCAGGTTGCCGACCGGAGAACGTCCGGAGATTATCATGCCGTTTTTGTTCAGAACAGGTTCGTATTTGGCATTTACTTCATAACGGTGGCGATGTCGTTCGGAAATTTTGTCTTTTCCGTATATTCCAGCTGCCTTTGATCCCGGCGCCAGGCAGCAGTCATACGCTCCCAGCCGCATGGTGCCGCCCAAATCTCCGTCTTTATGGCGGATTTGTCTGGCGCCGTCTTTGTCCCATTCCGTCATTAAGCCGACAACAGGTTCACAGTTTTCCATAAATTCGGTGGTGCCGGCGTTTTTGATTCCGGCCACATTGCGCAGCGTTTCGATAACGGCCATCTGCATACCAAAGCAAATGCCGAGGAAAGGTACTTTATGTTCGCGGGCATATTTAATGGCTTTGATTTTTCCTTCCGTTCCGCGTTGTCCAAATCCGCCGGGCACCAAAACGGCACTGACATCGGAAAGCTCGTCTTCGGGAGCTTCGTTTTCCAGTTTTTCGGAATTTATCCATTTGATTTTAACTTTATATTTGTTGGCAATGCCGCCATGAACAAGAGCTTCGTTTAATGATTTGTAGGCTTCCAAAAGCTGGGTATATTTACCGACAACGCCGATTGTTACCGTTCCTTCGGGGTTTTTCAATACGTCAACAATGTGCTCCCATTTACTGAGGTCAGCCGGTTTGGCGCCGGTTATGCCAAAGTGGCGGCAAACAGCGGCATCCATGCCTTCATGAGAATAAGCAATGGGTACCTGATAGATGCTGTTGACATCAAGTGCCGCAATGACGTTTTCTTCTCTGACGTTGCAAAACTGGGCGATTTTACGTTTTTCATTTTCGGGAATGGGCATTTGTGAACGGCACAACAGCATATCGGGCTGAATACCGTATTCCTGCAGCTGTTTTACCGAATGCTGGGTTGGTTTTGTTTTAAGTTCTCCGGCGGCCGGAATATAAGGCAAAAGAGTTACATGGAGAAACATTATCCGGTTGCGGCCGAGTTCATATGCCAGCTGGCGGATGGCTTCCAGATACGGCTGTCCTTCAATGTCGCCAACGGTGCCGCCGATTTCACACAAGACAAAATCTTCATCGCTAATGTCTGACAGAATAAAATCTTTGATTTCGTTGGTAACATGAGGGACAACCTGGATGGTGGCACCGAGGTAGTCGCCGCGGCGTTCTTTTTCGATAACATGCTGATAGATAATACCGGTGGTTACACTGTCGGCACGTTTAGCCGGAACGCCGGAAAAACGTTCATAATGCCCCAAATCAAGATCAGCTTCGGTGCCATCGTCGGTAACAAAAACTTCACCATGCTGATAAGGGCTCATGGTGCCGGGGTCGACATTCAGGTAAGGGTCTAATTTACGCAGCCGGACTTTGAACCCCCGGGACTGGAGAATGGAAGCCAGCGAGGCTGAGGCCAGCCCTTTGCCGAGAGAAGAAACCACGCCGCCGGTAATGAAAATAAATTTTGCATTTGTTTTTAAAACATCTTCAATTTTTTTAGAAATCGTCATAGGATTTGTTCCTTTTTTATAAAATTTAAAGTGTCAAAGGCTCCTGTGTTGGAGGAGCCTTTGTTATTTTGCATTGTTTCCATTTATTTTTCCGCCGTCGGAACATCCGGAACTGACGGGACAGCGGGAACAGTCTGTTCTGCCGGCGCTGTTTCCAAAATAGAAGCAGATTTTCTTTCGGTATTTTTGTAATATAAAGAAAGAGATAAGCTTGTAATGAAAAACAACGCAGCAAGAATGGCCGTCGTCCGGGTTAAAAAATTACCGGTGCCGCGTGCGCTCAGAAAGTTTGATGCGCCGCTGCCGCCGCCCAAACCATCCAGAGCGCCGCCGCCGGAACGCTGCATTAAAATGAAAGCAACCAGAAAAATGGCTATAAGCAAATGTATGACCAGCAATACCGTTTCCATATTTTATTTCCTTAATTCAATTTTTTTATTCTGCCTGTTTTTAACATACGCCGGCGTTTTTTGCAATAGCAATAAAATCTTCGGCTTTGAGGCTTGCGCCTCCGATCAGCGCACCGTCGACATCTTCCAGAGAAAGGAGTTCTTTGGCGTTGTTAGGTTTGACAGAGCCGCCGTAAAGAATGCGCATTTTACCGGCATTGCCCTTCCCCAGTTTTTTTGCCAGCGTTTTGCGAATGGCCGCATGAACTTCGGCAACGTCTCCGGTTGTGGGAACTTTTCCGGTGCCGATGGCCCAGACCGGTTCATAAGCAATGACAGTATCGGCCGAGGTTGCATTTTCCGGAACCGAATCGATAATCTGGCGAGTGCACACGTCAAGGGCTTTTCCGGCTTCCCGTTCACTTAATGTTTCGCCGACGCAGATAATTGTTTTTAATCCGGCGTCATGAGCCGCTCCGGCTTTTTTGCAGACAAGCTCACTTGTTTCACCATGATCCGTCCGGCGTTCGGAATGACCTAAAATAACATAGCTGCAACCGGCGTCTTTCAGCATTTGCGGGCTGATGTCTCCCGTATGGGCGCCTTTTTCGGCAAAATGGCAATCTTGCGCCCCCAAAGCGACTTTTGCACCGCGGAGCGCTTTTTTTACCGTTGTCAAAAGCGTGAACGGCGGGCATACCAGAAATTCACATTCAGGTTTTTCCATTTTTCTGACGGCAGCGGCGACATCTTTTGCCAAAGCAGTTCCATCCGTCAAAAGACCGTTCATTTTCCAGTTTCCGGCAATCAGAGTTTTTCTCGACATATCTGGATCCTCAAAATTTGTTAAACACATTTTTTGTGTTTTGTAACACAAGTTTTTTGCATTTTCCAGCTAAAAATATTTTTTTAACATCAATATTTGTTGTGAACGCTTTATAAATAATGTTGAAGAGAGCGGATTTTTATATTACATTCTTGGCAGATTAATATATTTTAACAGGAAATTATGCCATGATGAGCAAAATCAGAAAAATGCAGGATACATGGGTTGCCAAAAGCATCTTTATCCTTACGGCCCTGAGCTTTATGTCGTTGTTCGGCATTTCGGGATATTTGTACAGCGCCGGGCAGAATCGGACGGTAATTAAAGTTAATGATATCGAAATTTCACAAAACGAAATTGCTTATAAATATGACAAGCAATTGCAAATGGCTCGTGATGTCTTCGGAAACAGACTGGAACTGACGGATGAAATGCGCACCCAGATTTTGCTCGGACTGGTTCGCAATGAGGTTGTCAATGCCATTGTCAAAACGGCTGCCGAAGAAAATGATATTGTCATCGGCGATGATTTAATCCGCAAACTTATTTATTCGCAGATTGAATTTATGGGAATGGACGGAAAGTTTGACATTAACCGTTTTCGCATGGCTTTGAACCGGTTCGGTCTGACAGAGCAGGAATATATTGCCAATCTGCAGCTTGATGTTCAGAAACGCATTTTGGCTTATGATCCGGCGCAAAATGTTAACGTTCCGGATTTTATGGCCGAGTATCTCGGGCAGATTGACAATCAGAAAAGAGTGTTTAAATATGTTGACATTAATCCGGAAAAAGTCAGTTTAGACCGCAAAATTACCAGTGAAGAACTTGAACAGTATTATCATGATTTTGCAGATAATTTTATGGCTCCGGAAAAAAGAGATGTTTCTTATCTGACTTTGTCCGTCAGTCAGATTGAATCTCAATACCAACCTTCGGAAGAAGAAATCAATGCCTATTACAATGCCAATATAGAGCTTTTTGAAACACCGGAAAAACGCAGCGTGCTGCAAATGGTTTTTCAGGACGAAAATGATGCCGACAAGGCTGTTGCGGCTCTGAAAGCGGGGAAAGATTTTAAAACAGTTGCCAAAGAAAATGCCGAACAAAGCGAAGAAGATACCAATCTCGGCGAAGTTTCTAAGGATATGCTGCTGGAAGATATTGCCGAGGAAGTTTTTGCTTTGGCTCCCGGAGAAGTTTCCGTTCCGATGAAATCGGAATTCGGCTGGCATGTAATGAAAGTGGTTAAAATTATTCCGGCAAAGAAAATGCCGCGTGAAGAAGCTGAGAAGCTTACCGTTCAGGCCATCCGGAAGGAAAAATCCTATGACGCTGTTTATGATTATATCGGAAAGATTGAAGACAGAATCGGCAGCGGAGAAACATTGGAAAATCTGGGCCAGGAACTTCATGCCGATATCCGGCAGGTTAAAGGCGTTACGGAAAATGTTTCAGAAAATGAACGGCTGCCTTATCCGCGCGAGTTGATTGACGAAGCTTTTTCGTATAATGTCGGCGAAATCAGCCGGGTGGTTGAAACAGATACGGGCTTGTTGATTGTCCGGGTTGATAATATTACGGATGCTCATCTGCTTGATTTGGAACAGGTTCGTCCCGAAATTGAAAAAATGTGGGCAAACAATGAACGCGATGTTATTGCACAGGATTACAGCAATGATATTATGTATAATCTGGAAGAAGGAGGTTCTCTTGACGAGGCGGCAAAGAATCTTAAACTTAAGGTATATACTTCAGCGCCGATAAAAAGAAGCGAGACTTTTGCCGGTTTGCCAAGTTCGGCTGTTGCAGGCTTGTTTCAGCTGAGCAAAGGAACGCCGAAGATGATTGAACTCGGCAGTAAGAAAGTTATTGTTATTCCGACGCAGATTATTTCGGACAGCCGCAAGCTTTCGGCGGCGGAAATTGATGCCATAAAAGCCCGCACGCAACAGACACTGGCGGCGGAGGCGGCCAACGCTATTGTTGATACTTATGCCGAAGATTATGATGTCCGGGTTAAGTATAAGCTTTTGGGGCTGGCAGACTGAAACAAAAGTGCGTTGAAAATCCCGAAAAGATATAATCTCTTTTCGGGATTTTTTTAACACTTGAAGTGAAAAAATTGTTAGTTCCAATATCTGCTGCCGACATAAGCACGGATGGTGCGGATTTCGGCGTGGTCGGGATGTAACCGGACTGCGGCGCCGAGAGCTCTTTTACTGTCAAAAGTCCGTCCGTCTATTTTGACACCTTTATTTTTTAATATCGTTACCCTTCCCTTGTAGACGCATTGTTTCTTTTTTGAATTGCATCTTAAATCTATCCAAGTTTGGTTTTCTGCTCTTTTTCTGCCGTTCCAGATATCATTAAGCTTCTTTTTTTCGTCCGGGGACAGAGGGATGTTTCCGGTCTTTTCCAGCCAGATGCTTTTTACAAAGTTTTTGCCGCGTGAGGGCAAGATAATCAGTCTGCCGGTATTGTCTTTTACAGCAACGGCTTTTCCGCTTTCATCAATCATAACATCCGGGACGGATGTCGTCAGAAGGCTCAGCGTCCCGAGAATAATGCCCAGCCATCCCCACAGCCGCCATTTTCCCAGCCAGATGCACAGCCATAATCCGCCAAGCACTATCGCTCCCAATCCCCATGAAGGCATGGATAAAACCGGGAGTCCGGCATTGGGCAAAGAAGCCACCCAGGCTGTCGTTTCGTTAACCAGATGTACGCCGAAACCGACAATTTTCAGCGGAAGTTCTTCCAATCCCAACGGCAATGCCAGAAGAGATATTAAGACAAAAGGCATGATAATCAGCCCGATAACAGGTCCGGCCAACAAATTTCCAATGGTTGTATAGACGGCTATCTGATTGAAATGGTATATTGAAAACGGCAAAGTGGCCAGACTGGCAACAAAATCAGAAGTCAGAATTCCCACAATGTAGGCAAAGACAATTCGTCCGGTTTTCTGCAATAAAGGCCGGTTTTGATATTTTCCGCCGTGGAGGAAACGGTGTAAATTGCCGGCATAACGTTCATAAAAAGCAATCAGCGCAACAACCGCGGCAAAAGACATTTGAAAGCTGGCTCCGACCAAGGCTTCCGGCGTCAGCAGCAAAACAACGAGCGCCGCCCAGGAAATGGTTAATATGGAAAGAGCCTGCCGGCCAAGCAATATTCCCAGCAAGACAATGAAAATCATGATGAAAGAGCGCTGTGCCGGAATTTCCGCTCCGGAAACCAATAAGTATAAAGCACTCATAAATACAGACAGAACAGCGGCTGCTTTTTTTGTATCGTAACGCGC
Source organism: uncultured Pseudomonadota bacterium (assembly GCA_949289935.1). Taxonomy (GTDB): domain Bacteria; phylum Pseudomonadota; class Alphaproteobacteria; order RF32; family CAG-239; genus HGM16780. The sequence continues at coordinate 11,154 of CASEQD010000004.1, forward strand.
AATCAGCGGCGGAAAACAGGAAGCGGCAGCCCTCACCAGAAAAAACATCATTCCGGCCAGCATGCTCATGTGTAATCCGGAAATGGAAAGGAAATGAGCCAATCCGGAATCACGATAGTTTTCGGTTAATCTCCGGCTCATTCCACTTCTTTCTCCGGCGACTATGGCTGCCGTAACAGCGGCTTCATCAGGAGGAAGGACGGCATTGATTTTGTTGACTATTTCGTTTCTGATTTGTTCTATTTTCAGTTTCAGGCTGCCTGAAAGCGAAGATTTTTCAAGACACTCCACTGGCAGAGCCCGGCTGACGGAATAGCCGGTTGCCTTGATGTTTTCAAAAAAAGTTTTGCGGTCGAACTGATAGCCGCCAATAACGGCGGCAGAATACGGAGGCATGATTTTGGCAATCATTTCCACGCACTGTCCTTCCTCTGCCGGTGCTTTTTTGCTCAGCAATGTAATTTTGTATTTTCCGGGGATCGGGGTGTCATCGAAATCAGATATATCTTCAAGCAGCAGACGTATGTTTCCCCTGCTGTTTGCATCAGCTGAGGCAATGCGTCCTTTCAGATAAAGCTTTTGTTCTTCGGAAATAAACGGTGTTTTGTTTATGTATGCTGCTCGAAGCTGTACCACAGCAAAGCCGAGGGTGATTATTCCGACGATGCTCAAAATGCCGAGTATGGTGAAATTACGGCGAAATATTAAGGCTAAAAAGATTATTGCTTCAATTAATCCGGCTCCCAGCCACAGAGACGGTTCAAAAGGCAAAGCAAAGTATATGACTATCCCCATGCCAAATAAAACCGGTATCCACGGGAACCAGCGAGAGCGTTCTTTGAACAGATTTTCTTTTATTTGACGTATCAGCATTTTTGTAATTTATTCCGAAATTTTCCCGGGAGCAATCATTAAGCCTGTTTTTGTGCAAAAAAACAGCCGGGCGAAAAGAGCCGGGCTGTCCTTTTGTTTTACCGTGTCAAATGGATTGAACCTTAACATTGACTGAGCCGAGAAGATATTCGAGTTTAATTTCTTTTTCGACATTTTCCGTCAGTGTGATAATTACTTTACGGTGGTTTTCATGATCGCTCAAAACAATCTTGTCAAATTCGGAAATGTCTATTTCTTTGGCTGATTTTTCCTGCTCTTTGCCTATTTCCTGGCGACGATCCGGCATAAAGGCCGAAAAATAAATTTTTTGTCCTCCGGATGTTACGCTGAGGCAGAAATATTTTTGATCAAAGAAAACACTGAATACGACAATTTTTACGTCGTTTGAATCCGGGTTGAAACCTGCAATCATTTTTTCAAATTCTTCTTTGTTGTATTTTTTTACATCAAAAAAGAAATTGTCTACTTTTTCCAATGCGTTGAACCATTGACGGCGGTATTTTCTAATGTTCATGATAATAAAGTGTTAAGTTAAACAATAATAAATTTTCATGAGCACTATGTCATATTGTCAAGATTTTGTCAAGGCTGTTTTGTAAAAAATTTGACTTCGCCGTCTGGAAAAAATTCACAATCAATCAGCGGATATTTTTCCCTGTTTGGCAGATTGTAATGCCACCATTCGTGTTCAAGCGCTTCCAATCCGGCATTTTCCATCATATTTCGCAGCATATCCCGATTGGCAGTTTGGATTGAAGCTTCAGCAGAATTCCATGAATATTTGGCTTTTTTCAGATGAAGCTGAAATTCATTCCATTGTCCGGCGGCGACCAGGCGGGCATATTTTTCTTCAAAGGCGTCTACTTTGCAGGGAAAAGGCAACTCCCTTCCCTGTTCATCCAACAGAGTTACATCAACAGCCGATGCATGGCAGTGTTGTGATTTTTCTGCTTCTGCGGCAAAGAATCCCGGCTGGGGAATTATCTTTTTCATCAAATCAAAGGCTCGCGGGGGACGGTAAGCATCGCAGATTTTGAGTTTTAGATTCTTTTGTTTCAAGACCGGTTCCAGATGCAGCAGACATTTTTGCAAATCCGGTTGTATAAAACAGCGGTTTCCGAGCCCGACTTGCGTGTAAACGTCCGTTAACATCATGTTTTGTGTTCCGGCGTACATCATATCTATGACAAAGACCCCGCCGGATTTTATTTCAACCAGATTTATTTCTTTTTTCATTTTATAAAAAAGTTGTTGCCTAAAACCGTTATTCATTCGTTTCATATTTTGAAACGAATGTCAACATGTTCTTGTTTTTTTGAGAATTTTAGAAAGATAAAATGGGTAAATTTAATGTTCATTTAAATTACACATTTTTTTGTTATCATACAATGAGAAATTATTTTTACAATCTTAATTTTATAAAAAAATAAATTTAATAAAAATCAAAGTATTAGTTCATATATTTTGTGGAAATGCCTGGGTGCTTATCGTCTGAGAGAAGATGGTAATTTAAATGAACATTAAATTTGCTCAATAAACAACATGATTTTTGCACTTTCACAGGCTCAAGGCAAGCCGGATTCAAAAACATCCCCGATAGATTTTGCGCTTCGGAACGGGCTTTCTGTTGATGTGTTTTTTACCCGGAAAAATTTTGAACAGATAAAACGCCAATGTTTTGCTGCCGGAGACGTGTTGGTCGTCGACGATATTACCTGCTTGGGAAGTTCACTTGCCGAAATCAGAGATAATCTGGCCTTTTTGTCAGGTAACGGAATTACGATTTTTTCCGCTGCGGAAAATTATCATTTTTTGCCAAATGAAGAAACAGCCCTGCTTTTGAAAGGAATGGACCTGACACTTGATATCCGCCGCAGCCTGCTTTCGGTTTTGACATCAAGGGCTTTAGCCGAAAAGAAGGCTTCCGGCGCCAAACTCGGGCGTTCTCTGCATGCCGTTATGAAAAAACATCTTGACGGGAAAGAAAGCTATATCCGGGAAAAACTAGCTTCCGGCATGAGTAAAAGCGCCCTCGCCCGCCAGCTTAATGTTTCAAGAACAACTTTGTATGATTTTTTGAGAAAGGGATGTATTTATGAGAAAACAAAATGAAAAACCTTTAATTTCCTTTATTTTACCAAATTATAACAATCAGCATGTGTTAGATTTGTTTTTTGAAAAGTTTTTGGAAAACAATACATATGATAACTATGAGTTTATTGTTGTTGACGACGGTTCTGAAGATGACGGGCTGGATGTTTTAAATGAATGGAAAAAGTCCGGGAAAATAAAAAACATGCAGTTGATTGCAGAACCTCATAAAGGGATTATCAATGCTTTAAATAAGGCTTTATCAGTTGCCAAAGGAGAATTTATTATCCGCTGTGACGGGGATGCGACAATTGAAAGTAAAAGTTTTGTTGAAGAATTTTTGAAGCTTTATTACATCAATCCAAATAAAATCGGAGTTATTACTTCTAAGGTTATGATTGACAACGGGAATCTTCATGCCGTCGGCCGCAGTATCACAACAGAAGAAGGGCTGCATGACAGAGGAAAAAAAGTTAAAAACATTCAAAAAAGGAAATGGGACTGGGAAACTTTTGTTGATCCGTATAGTTTGAATAATATTATAAATGTTCCGGCTGAATTAGATTCCGCGCTTGGCGTATTTACGTTTTGCGACAGAAAAACGGCTCTTAAAATCGGAGGTTTTGATGAAAATTATCCTTTGTGGATTGAAGATGACGATTTTTATTTTTCGTTTCGCAAATTTAATAAAAAAGTATTTTACACGCCATTTATTGAAATTTGTCATCGTTTTTCGTTAAGAGGAAACAGGAACCCGTCTTCATGGAAAAGAAATAAGACGCTTAAACAAAAAATGAAAAACTTATTTGTTCGTCATAAAACTGATCCTGACTGGCGGCCGAATATTCTCCGACACGATTATCAATATTGGAAAGAGAAATGGGGATTTGATTTGTTAAATCCCAGTATTGAAAATATTAAAACAAAATATGCAGAATCTGAAATTTGTTGGCGGTATAATCCGGCAATGTTGAAAGAGGGACAGGAAATCGTCAAAAAGTATCTCGAAGTTAAGCAAAAGGAGCTTTTAGATGAAATTCGCTGAGCTGTTTACAGGCTTTTTAATTTGCTTATTAAGAATTTTACGTTTGTTTTCTAGAAAAAAAACGACAATTTTTATGGATAATTTGTATGAAAACAATGTTGAATGTATTGATACATATTCGCAATTTGTCTTTATGCAAAAGAAAGGATACAAGGTTTATTATATTTTAAAAAGGCAAAATCCTTTTTATGAAAAATTAAGAAAAAGCAAAAAGCTGAAAAATGTTATTATTGTTAACGGTTCTGATGATATTGTCAAAAAAGCATTTGTTCCTTTGATTTTTGCGAAAAATATCGTTACCGCTTTTTGTAATTTTAATATGAAACATCCAGTAAAAAGACTGACAGCTGACTTCTTTTACTCAGACAAAACAATAAATTATATTTATCTTAATCATGGTGTTACTTTTTTGAAAAAATGGGTTCTGGATTATTATTCGCCAAAATTTTATAACAAGCTTGTTGTTTCAAATGTTTATGAAAAGGAAATTTATAAAAAAGAGGCTGGATGGAGAGATGAAAATCTGATTGAATGCGGTTTGTCCAGATGGGGATGTTTAAAAAAAGAGAAACATCAACAAAAAAATATTTTTATCTTTTTTACATGGAGAACCAGTTTTAATAAAAACAATTATGAACAGTCCCTTTATTATAAAAGGTTGATTTCATTTTTAACAAATTCCAGACTACAAAAATTATTATCTCAAAACAATATTCATCTTAAAATTGCTTTTCATCATGCTTTCAATGCCAGAAACATCTTTTTTGAAAAATGTGAAAATTTTGTACACGTTGTGGATGCTTCGGAGATCAGTTTGCATATTAAAACGGCTGATTTGTTTATAACGGATTATTCTTCCATTGTTTTTGATTTTATGTTTTTGGATATTCCGGTTATTTTTTACAAACTGGACTGGGATGATCCCAAGTTGAATAAGGAAGATATTGAATCGGCTTATTATGCGATGACAAAGGACAGATTTTTATATAATTGTTTCTATTATGAAGGTGATGTCATTGATAAAATAGCTTTTTATATTGCACATGGTTTTGTTTTAGAAAAAGAGTTTGCTGAAATCAACTCATCGTTTTTCTATACAAAAAATAATATTCAACTTTTATTTGCGGAAAATTTAAATAAATTATAAAGGAAAGATAATGGTTAAAACAAAAATTTTGGTTTTCTACCATCATCCAGCCGTTTTGTTGCAGGATGATGTGTTAACCCCCATTCACCTGGGGCGGGCCTTGGCGGTTTCTCCTTCTAAAGACGGTATTATGGCCTCGGAAGATTATCAATGGATGCTGGACAATATGATTGGTGATGATACCGGAGATAATATTTCGCATTTAAACAGAAGGTTTTGTGAACTTACCGGTATATACTGGGCATGGAAGAATTATGACAAGCTAGGCGCCCCCGATTATATAGGTTTTATGCATTACAGAAGGCATCTTTCTTTTAATGAAAAACTGAAATTCTTTTTATCGCCTCAAGATGCTTCATGGATTAAAAATCAGAAAATTGACGACGACTATAAAATATCTCATAATTTAAATGGAAAATATATTTCCGAGTTTGTCAAACATTATGATATGATTACAGATAAGTCTTTTCCCCATAATCCTTATCAACATTTTCAAACGGCAAATCCTTATTTGAAAATCAAAGATTATGATTTGGCTATGAAGCTTCTCGTAGAAAAATATCCGTTTATGGAAAAGGCTGTTAAAGATTATAATACAGGTGTTCGTTCTTATTTCTGTAATTTGTTTATAATGAAAAAAGAATATTTTTTTCAATATGCACAAATGCTATTTGATGTATTATTCGCTTTGGATGAAAAAATAGATTATTCTGATTATACAATTCAGGAACAGCGTTCTGCGGCATATATTTCCGAATGGTTAACAGGAATTTATATTACGTATTTGTATCAACAGCATAAGAATATCAAGGAATTGTATATGTCCTGTGTTAAAGAGATGCAAGTTTCTATTGATATCAATCCTGCTTTTTCGAAGAAAAACATAGCTGTTGTTTTTGCTGCTGATAATAATTATGCCCCTTATTTGGGAATTACCATAAAATCTTTAATTGAAAATAAAAATTCGGAATATAATTATGATCTTGTTGTTTTTGATGATGGTATTCAGAACAGAAACAAACAACTTATTTTACGATTGGCAGAAGGAAATTCCAATGTAAAAATTCGTTTTTTTGATATTCATTCTCTCATTCCAGAAGATGAACTTGCTTTATTGCAATCCAGAGAATATTTATCCCGGGTTTCTTATTATAGAATATTTATTCCAAAATTTATGAACTGCTATAAGAAAGTACTTTATCTTGACTGTGATGTCATTGTTCAAAATGATCTCGTTGATTTGTTTGAAACAGATATGAAAGACAATCTTCTTGCCGGCGTTGTTGATTTTGATATGCTCCTGCATTATCAGAAATTTGAGAAATATTTATCAAAATCATTGTCAATTAATACCGCAGGAAAATATATCAATACCGGGGTTTTGTTATTTAATATTTTTCAATGTTTACAGGCTGATTTTTCTGAAAACTGTATACAAAAACTGAAAGAAAGCGGTAGTTCTTATTTTAATGCTCAAGATGTTATTAATTCGCTTTATTATGATAAAACAAAAAAAATGAGCCTTGATTGTAATTTTCAATGGGATATTTCTGTTACGGCTTCTGATTATCAAAATCGATTACCTGTTAAATTTTTGAATGATTATGAAGCCGCAGAAAAGAATGTTAGGATTTTGCATTTTACATCTAGGTATAAGCCTTGGAAAAAGCCTCATCTTTTGCTGGCGGATATTTGGTGGAAAACAGCACGTGCCACGGATTTTTACGAACATATTTTGTTTAAGAATTTATCTTTATCGACTTCTTCGCAAACTGAAATAAAAAGTAATATGTTGCTTTATATTATGCGAGAGACTATGAATTATGGACATAACCGGTTAAAGTATTACCGTTGTAAGCTCCTGTCAAAAATTACTTTCGGCAATATGCGCAGGCACTATAAAGCCAAGAAAAAAGAATTAAAGGCCAAGATTAAAGAAGTTCGGAAATTTCTTAAAGCAAAATAAAAAAAACGGGGAGCTTCTGTTCCCCGTTTCCGCTTCTTTCCGTTCATATCAGCATACTGCGATATGAGTTTCTTCCGTTTGCCGGACGCCCTGCCCGGCTTTGTAAGTATTGCCGTTAAGATAAGCTATAAATTCGTCTTTGAAATCGCAAGCGTCTCCATAGCCGCGATCCCGGATGTAACAATTGGCTATCATATAAATATGTTCCATCACGCCTATCGTCATGGAAGACAAAACATTCAGTTTTTTCTGCATGATTTTAATGTATCCCGGATCTTCTTTATGCTGCAGGGAATGTATGCCGACGAGACGGCGGCGGATGCTGTTGATTGTTTTGGAGTTTCGTTCTATTTGCAAACGGGCTAAAACATCATAGTAATTTATGAGGCTTTCACTTTCAGTCAGCCCCTTTATTAATTTATGGATTCCTTCCGGAGGGTTGTCTTTCTTGATTGTTTTCAATAAAAAATCAAACAGGGAATTCCGTGTTTTTTTCGCAAGTTCCAAGTCTTCAATAAAAGCTTCGCCAAGCGTCTGATATTTGACTTCCACCATAGCGCGTTCTCCTCTTATCCATAAACATAATTATATCATTTTTATAAGTATATTTTAGCATAAAAAACTTTGCGACACAACATAAATCTGTAACAAAAATGTAACATTTTCCCGGTCGTGAGGTTTTGTATGAACATTTAAGTGTTTAGCTTATTGTTAAGATTTTTTTATTATGCTTATTTGGTATTGGTTTTAAGGAGAGAAACTATGCGGAAGTTTTATTTTTTCTTTGCAGCTGGGTGTGCTTTTTTCGGTTCTTTTCCGGCCGGAGCCGGTGAACCGGCGGCAGCGGATACTCCTGCCCCGATCGTGGATGAAAGCGAGCAAAGCTATCAAAATATGCTGCATAAAAAATTTTTGGAAATAGATAAGAATCAGGACGGGCATATTTCTTCAGAGGAATATAAAACTTATAATGACGAAATTGAAAAACGCCGTCGGGAAATTATGAACAAGGCTTATCTGGATATGGACAGAAACAATGATGGAAAGATTTCCGAAGAGGAGTTTTTGGAGAGAATCAACCGCCGCCGGGAAGAAATTAGAAAAATGATTAAGGATTCTGCCGCTTCTTTTGGTGAGTAATTTTTGACAACCTGTTGAAATATATGGTTTATTTATTTTCCCGGCGGATTTTTGCAAAAAAGTTCTTGCTTTTACCGGGAGATGGTTTTATATAGTATTTTGTGTTCGGGATGTAGCGCAGCCTGGTAGCGCATTTGCATGGGGTGCAAGTGGTCGCTGGTTCGAATCCAGTCATCCCGACCAATACTAACAAGTCGTCAGAAATGGCGACTTTTTCTTTATAAATCAATAACTTAACCTAGTCTGTGTGACTGGTTTTAAAAACAGGCCTTTCGGGTGAGAGGTTAAACACATTCCTACAATAAAGTATTATAATAGATACTTGTATATCACTATGACAATCAAACAATCAACGGCATATAATGGCAAACCATATTTCCATTGGTGTTTTGGGTCAAAATATGGTGAATTCTCATGTCCTTTTTTGACTAAAATATGAGAGATTATTCCATCAATGATAAAAGGTATAAAAACACATATTGCAGCAGGAAGCTGCGATGTTTTAGATTTACCAACTAAGTAAGCTGCAAAGCAAGCTAAAATAAGACAAAATACAGCTGAAATATATTTTATTATTGACATAATATTTATCTTAAACATCGCCACTCCTGATTATCAATTATTATTTGTTGTAATTATGATACTGATTTTTAATTCCGTCAACCGCATATTCTGTTGCTTCACCGCTTGCCGTACTAAAGGCGTTTCGAATTAACGGATTGGCAGCCCGGCCAAAGGCTTGTGTGACCAATTTATTTCCCAGCAAATTTCCCGCTAAGCCACTCAAAGTCTGTTGAGCATAATTTTGCCAATTATCCTGTCCCGAGCCAATACCGTAAGCTATACCATTTGCTGCTGTATTGTAGTTATTTAGCTTGTTTTGAATTCTCAACGGTGCCGTTTTTGAATATCCAAGAAAATGAACAGGTGAAGCGTAAGCACCAGCCATTTGAGCAACTGTTGTTGCTATGGGACTTTTCTGCAAACCCTGAGCCAGAACCTGACGCCGATTATCACGCCCTTTAACATACCCTCGTTTCATTGTATCCCATACACTTTCATTGGTTTTATTCCATTGCGGATTTAGGCTTGCTAATCCATAACCAACAGCGCTAGCAGCTCCTTCTAATTCATCGGCCCAGCCAAGGCTCAATCCGTCCAAAGCTGCGGTAGTCAGTTGTTCTGTTTTCCGCAAAGTATTATCCCAAGTTGATGGTTGAGAATTTGGTTGTTGAGGTGAAGTTGGTTGCACATAACCTGGCGGTGGTACCGAAGCTGTGATTTGTGGCTTAAGAACAGGTGTTTGTTGTACACCATACTTTTGCTGTAAATTATTAAGCTCGTCTAAATCAAACCTGGTTTGCAATTCCTCTCGCAAATTCATATTAGCATAATCTGGTGTTCCTGTCCCGTTATATTTGGTTTGCAGTTCTGATAAACGGTTGCGTTCATCTTCTTCTAATAATTTTCTTTTATAGGTTTCAAAATCCATGTTTCTTCTCCAATATTGTTAACAATAGAAACATAAGATTAAGAGATATTTTATCTTAAAATCAATCAACTATAACGATAGACGTATCAGCTTCTACGCGTAGAAGCTTTTTAAACTCCCTGTTATTGTTTTGTGCTAATTGCACCAACTTATTGGCAATATTTTGTTTCACATAAGGAATTGGCATATCTTTCGATTTATGTGTCAAATACCACATAGCAAAAAAATTGGCCGATAATATTTTGCCGGCTTGATGATATTGCATAAATTTTTCATATTGTATTTTTTTGAAATATTCTCTAAACGGAGCATATTTTTCATCTCTTAATTTTCTGGCCTTGCGGGCACAATTTTTTCTTTCACATTTACATAAGGATACAATTGAATTTTTACGAATTTCACGCCATTGCTCTTGGTTTTTATACAAAATAATATTTATCAAATTCATCATTTGCGCTTGCAGTTGTGAAAAATTTATCTCTGTCTTATGATTTTGCAAAATATTTCTCAGCCAATACATATCCTGATTATCCATACTCATTGATGAATCTAACAGTAATTCAGCATCTATATTTAAAGCATTGGCAACCTTGGTTAAGTCTGTATCTATCAATTCTATCTTTTGACATTCAATAGATTTAAGACTTTCTTCGGAAATATCAGCTGATTTGGCCAATTCTTTGAGTGTAAGATTTTTAACTATCCTCAAATTTCGGACTTTGTTTCCATTGTCAAAAATCAAACATTTTATCGTTTCAAAAGATAAATTATTATTGTTCATTATATTAACACCTTAAAATTCCTAAACAATCTATATTTAGTGATGATTTTTTACAGATGCAACCAAACGATTATTTTTTTGCAAACTAAGGTTTCATGGACTGGTATTGACGCATTCACCCTCCCCAACTATGGAATGTAAATCATCAGAAATGGCGGCTTTCTCTTGTAACCTGAAAACCGGGATTTCTCCCGGGGCAATAAATCAAACTAACGTCCGGAATTACCGTTCTGCAGTTTGGGGCTGTCTCCCCAGTGAACGTTTTTTCCACTTTTTGAACCGGCTTCGGCAACCAGTCCTTTTTCAGCCAAACGCTTCCGCGCTGCTTTTTTATCAGCCGTTTTCTTTTGTTCTTCTTTCCAGCTTTTCTGATTTTCGGCAATCATCTTGTCTTTGGCGGCTTTACGTTCCTCCTGTCTGGATTTTAGTTTTGCTGCAACTTTCAACTGTTTCAGATGAGCCTTGATTTTACGGTCAAGCACGGTGCTGGCCGCCTCTTTGCATACAATGTCAATCAAATCGCTGCCGACTTTCTTTATTGCGGCTTTTAACTCTTCATCTTGCTTATGGTTATTATCCCAGCTTCCCCAAACTATATCAGTAGCGATGTCAGAGGCACTTTTATCCTTTTCAAAAACTTTTTCCGGAAACTTCTTCAAAACTTTTTGAGCATACGCCTTACTTTCCGGATAATATTTTTGCGCTTCTTCAAAAAAGCTTTTAATCTCAACTTTCTGCTCATAAGACGGATCTTTTTTCAGCCCCCAGCGAACCAGTCTGGAAGCCTCAACCGGAATATCTTTGATATTTTTTCCGTCAGCCATTGCCTGCAGCAGTTCTTTAACATATGCATGACCTTCTGCCGCATTTTCTTTTCCGGCATATCTCATGGCTGAATACCCAACTGTACTATACACAAAAGCACTCAAATCAAAATCTTGCTTACTTTTAGAAGAAAGAGAGGTTAATTCAAACAAATGCTCATAAACATCCTTGGGTTCCGGATATTTTTCCATAAACTTTTCAGTAAATTTGTGAGCATCTTCCTCATTTTTAACAGCAGAAAGATCAATTTTCCCAAGTTTTTCCCGGTTCATATACTTGTCCAAGTTCTCCGAATCCGTGACATCATATGGTATCAAATCACGCTTTCCGCCGCTTTCATAATAAAAACGCAAAGACTGTGAATCACCAGAATCATACGAGGTAAGAATTTCTTCTACTTTCAGATTTAAAGGATGTTTATATGACATGACTATTCTCCATTTTTTTATTCTGCTGTTATAATAACACTATTACTTTAATAAGTAAATAAAAAAAATAGACAAATGCATATAGACAAAACCAATAAACAATCCCCGCCGTCTCAAATTATATTTATCCATTGATATTTAAATATCTGAATACTTTAAAAAAATCCCAATCAAAAAAATTGGCCGATAATATTTTGCCGGTAGTTTTCATGATACAAAAAAAATAACCATCGGTTTTGGACGGATGGTTATTTTTTATTGTTCGGAAGTCAGGCCAAAAGAATTTTTTCCTTCATGATTTTTCTGATGAAATCATACATTAATACCGGTTCACAAACTGCTGAATAGTGATAGTAAACAGAGATGATCAGTTGTGATGTATCGACTATTTTTTCCCATTCAAAGAAATAATTGCAGTCATTTCTTATTCGTTTTAATACATTTTCAGTTGTTTTATAAAATATGGCATGCAAAAATCCTTGAAGTTCTTTTGTATCAAGTTTGCGGCTTTGTTCTTGAACAAGTTTTCTCAGGGATTCGTCAAACCAACAGTTATCGGCAATTCTTTTTGAGGTTTCATCCTTATCGAAAATTATAAAGTTTTTTTCGATAACCTTTAGTAAATAACTTCTGTCCATAATTGTTTCAGGTTTATTTAACGAGGGGGTATTCCTTTGATACGTCCTGTCCCTCATAGGGTAATTATAGAAATAAAAATAAATTTCAGTTTGAAGTTTATCATTGATTTTTATAGATTTCAATGTTTTTTTGTGTGAGGGGCGCGGCCACAACATGAACACATAAACGAGTTCAGTATTGGCTGAAATTATCTTTTTTACTGCCGGTGTTGTGCGGCATAGTTGAATTTATAAAATCTTTATTCGGTATATGATTTTAATCTTAAAAACTGAAAATACGGTTAAGACAAATATATTTAGACAAAAATTATTATTAATTTTACAAAATATATCTTGACTTTTTATTAAATATTTATAATATATTGCCGTAATTTATATTATTATGGCTATGCATTATGAAAAGCTGGTCATTTATCGTGATTTTTTTTATAGTTAACCATATTGTTTAATTAAAATTTTAAAAATTATGAATGCAATGACTTATGTTGTAATGGGTATTTGTGTTGTTTGTGCCGTACTTGTGTTTTTCTTTATCCGGTGGATTTTTTCTCTCCGACGGGTTGTTCCGACAAATGAGGTTCATATCGTACGAAGGGGCAAGAATACCATGGTATACGGAACTCCTGCAAAGGGAAACCAAACGCAGGCAAAGCAGTTTTGCGGAAACAGCTATTATGAATTTCCCATTTCCATTCCGTATGTTGGGGTAACGGTAACAAAAATGCCTTTATCCATCTTTGGCATTGATATTAATGATTATGATGCCTTTGATAAAGAAAGGGTTCCGTTTGTTGTCGACATTCAGTCTTTTTTCCGTATTGCGGATTATGAAGTTGCGGCTTCCCGCATCAGCGAGATCAGAGAACTGAAAGCCCAGCTGCTCAGTATTGTGCAGGGCGCTGTTCGTTCCATTCTTGCAAAAGATTTTTTAAATGAAATCATGGGAGAAAGGTCTAAGTACGGCCAGCAGTTTACTGACGAAGTCAAGGACGAATTGAAATCATGGGGTGTGGAAACCGTGAAGAATATTGAATTGATGGATGTCAGAGACGCTCACGGCGAAGAGGTTATTTCCAATATTATGAGAAAAAAGAAATCAGAAATTGAGAAAGAGTCGCGCGTTGCCGTTGCTAAAAACGATCAGGAAGCCAGAGAGGCTGAAATTGAGGCTCAGCGTCAGGTCGAGCTGAAAGAACAGGAAGCCAATCAACAAGTCGGTTTGAGAAAAGCCGAAGTGGCCAGAGAAGTCGGTATTGCCAACGAACAATCGACCCAGGCCGTTAAAGAACAGGCTAAACTGACCAAGGAAAAGGAAATGGAAGTTCAAAAAGTTGAAACGGTTAAAAAGGCTGAAATTGAGAAGGAAAAAACAGTTATTGACGCCGAAGCAAAAAAACGCGAAACCGAAATCAACGCTGATGCCGCAAAAGCAAAAGCCGAACGAGATGCCGAAGCACAATTGATTTTGACGACAAAGAAAGCCGAAGGTTCGTTGATTACGGCCGCAAAATCTGCTGAAGGTATCAGGCTGGAAGGTAATGCCAAAGCTTCGGCCGAAAAGCAGATGCAAATGGCATCGGTTGAAGCTCAGTTGAAGCTGGCAAGCGAAATCGGTATGAATAAAGGCTATCAGGATTATCTGATTCAGATCCGTCAGATTGAGGCTAATGAAAAAGTCGGATTGACACAGGCCGAAAACATCAAAGGCGCGGATATTAAGATTATTGCCGGAGCCGGAAATGTTGCAGAAGGCGTTAATGGCGCCGTCGGTTTGTTTTCGCCCCAAGGCGGTTTTAACCTGGCCGGAATGCTTGAGACCCTTGCGACATCTGAAGAAGGCAAAGCCTTTTTGAAAAAATTGGGGTTAGGCTCAGTTGAAAAAAAGAGCGAAGCCTGATTGTTTTTATAAAAAAAACTGCCGTAAAGGCAGTTTTTTTTATGCATGGCAACAGTGGTTTTCATAAATTAAAACGGTTGATTTTCCATACTTATTCCTCCCCTGATATCTTCATCTTCTTTTTTTCTTTTCAGATATTCTTGAGGTGGTTGTTCGGCATAACGGATAATCAGATTTTTTCCGGGCATAAAAATATAAACATCCGGACTTAACTTTACCGGTTTTTTTGTAACAATTGTTGCTTCTACAAGAAACATCCCGTCAGGTTTTGTCCCTCGGAATCCCAGAAAATAAACGACGTCTCCGTTGAACATTTCACAAGCAAGATACCGGGAAAAGAAAGTCATTGACATTACTTCTTTATACCAAGGCTGTGCGTATAATACCCGTTTTTCTTCCGGTGAGAAAGCTCCACATGCTTGCAAGGCTTTTTTTACCAACATCAGATTTTCTTCATAACCAAGATCCAGCATCAGAAAAATTTCCTTCCAGGAAGAATGTTCATCAATATCGTTTCTTCCTGCCGTGAAGATTTTTTTCCATTCTTTGATTCTTTTTGAAATTTTTGCGGTTGTTTTCCATTCCTGAATGTTTTCTGAGAGTTCAGACATTGCTTCTTTCATAATTGTAAAATGATTAATAATTAGACATAAATTTAAAAATTGTGTTTATATTAGGCTAAATATAAAAAAATGCAATATTTTTTTGTGAAAATAAAAAAATATACTTGACTTAGAGTTAACTCAAAAAATTATATTCTTATAAACTTGTTTTTTTCAGGGTGAAACAGATATGAACGACAGTTATGAGGATTTGGGGTTTGCCAGGCTGGATATGAGTCGGAAAATCCGGACAGGCTTTCCAGAAACAATATATTGCGCAGGAAAGACAAAAGAACAGCTTGTTCAAATATTGGAGGCTTTCAGACATAAAGGGATATCGGTTCTCGGCACCCGCTGCTCGCCGGAACAGGCTGCGTTTGTTGCTCAAGCCAGTTTATCCGCCGATTATGACCAAATATCCGGAACCATCAGGATGCAAATCGGGGAAGATGCAAAACTGCCGGGAAAAATCGCTGTTTGCACCGGCGGAACGGCCGATGTTCCCGTCGCTGAAGAAGCTGCCCGGACGGCTGAATTTTTCGGAGCGGAAACCGTGCGTTTTTTTGATGTCGGCGTTGCCGGAATACACCGCCTTCTGGCTAAGATTGAAGATATCCGCAAAGCTGACGTCGTTATTGCCGTTGCCGGAATGGAAGGCGCTTTGGCCGGCGTGATTGCCGGACTGGTTGATACGCCGGTTATCGCCGTTCCGACTTCTGTCGGGTATGGCGCGTCTTTCAACGGGCTGGCTCCTTTGCTGACTATGTTGAATTCTTGTGCGGAAGGTGTTTCCGTCGTTAACATTGACAATGGTTTCGGCGCTGCCGTACAGGCTTGCAGAATTCTCAGGAGAATAAAGAAATGACAGAATATTTATATTTGGATGGTGCCTGCGGCATAAGCGGCGATATGACGGTTGCCGCTCTGCTCGATCTGGGCGCGGATGCGGAAAAACTGGATAAGGTTTTGAAGAGCCTTCATCTTGACGGTTTTGATTATCATATTTCACGGAAAAACTCATATAGCATTTGCGGTTGCGATTTTGACGTTCGTCTGCACCACCATGAACATTGTCATGAAGAAGAATATCATGAACATCATCACCATGAACACCGCCATTTGTCTGATGTTTATGAAATTATTGACAGAGGCGAAATGACTGACGGCGCCAGACAGCTGGCAAAAAAAATATTTTTAATTGTTGCCGAAGCAGAAAGCAAAGCCCATGGCTGCCCTCCCGACGAAGTTCATTTTCATGAAGTCGGCGCCGTTGATTCAATTGTTGATATTATTTCGGCGGCGGTTTTATTTGATGACCTGAAAATCAAAAACGTAGTGGTTGACGGGTTGAATGACGGCCGGGGCTTTGTAAACTGTCAACACGGCTCCCTGCCCGTTCCTGTTCCTGCCGTTGTCAATATTGCCGAGAAATATGATATTGCACTGCGTCCGATGCCTGTTGACGGCGAGATGGTTACACCGACAGGCATTGCCATTGCCGCCGCCCTTATGACAACAGACAAACTTCCGACTGCTTATAAAATCGTAAAATCAGGAATTGGTTTGGGAAAACGGGATTTCGGCCATGCCAATTTTTTGCGGGCAATGATTATCCAGGATAAAACGGATGAGAAACAAATGTATGTCGTAGAAACAAATATTGACGATTCAACAGCTGAAGAACTCGGTCTGGCTATGGAAAAATTGTCAGAGGCCGGTGCCGCGGATGTCCATTTTGAACCCTGTTTTATGAAAAAAAACCGCCCGGCATATATTTTGAGAGTTATTGTTTCCGTCGATCTTTTGGAAAAGATTGAAGATACTATTTTCCGCAACACATCCACCATCGGGCTGCGCAAATATAAAGTCGAGCGTACCTGCATGGAAAGAGAAAATTTTTGTGTTAATTTACCTGAAGGAAAAGTTGATGTAAAGAAATGCCGTTTGGGAAATATCATCCGTTATAAACCCGAATATGAAAGCATTAAGGCGTTGTCGGCGTCAAGCGGGCGTCCTTTCAGAGAAATATCCGATGCCGCCTGCCGACTGGCAAAGAAAGAAAAATAATGCTTAAGCGTCTTGAGGTCTTTTTGCAGAAATTGGCGCCGGACGGCATAGCTCTGGCTTTTTCCGGCGGTGTAGACAGTACCTTATTGCTGGCCGTGTTGGGAAGAATACGACAAGAACGTCCCTTCCCTCTTATTGCCCTGACAATGCAAACAGTGTTGCAGGATATCCGGGAAACGGAAACAGCCGCGAAGCTGACCCGGAAGTTAGATGTGGAACAAAAAATTTTTACGTTTGATCCGCTTTCTTTTGATGATATCCGGTATAATCGTTTAACCCGTTGTTATCTTTGCAAAAAAAATATTTTTTCTTTGTTTTGCGATTATGCCCGGGCAAACGGATTTAAGCATCTTTTAGACGGAACAAATGCCGATGATTTGAAAACGTATCGTCCGGGCAGAAAAGCCCTGCAGGAACTCGGCGTTATTTCACCCCTAGCAGAACTTGGTTTTTCCAAGCATGATATCCGCCGGATGTCAGCCGAACTCGGACTGCCGACTGCCGAAAAGCCTTCAATTCCATGTCTGGCCACCCGTTTCGCCTATAATACGTTTCTGGATGAAAAAGAAATTTTGAGGGTTGCCGAAGGTGAACGGATTGTCCGGAAAATATTTTCCGAAATCGGAAATATCCGTCTGCGTGTTCATGACAGACTTGTTCGTCTGGAAGTTGCGGAGGAACAAATGCCTTTGGTTTTGGCTAAACATAAACAATTGACCGAAGCGCTCAAAAAACTTGGTTATAGTTACATTACTCTGGATATGGAAGGTTTTCGTTCAGGAAGTTTTGATGCTGAGGTAAAACAGAATTAAAAAAAGTATTATGTTTTATTTTTATGTTTAACAAATTTAAAAGGTAAAGTTATGAAAAAATTTATTTCAGCTTTTGTTTTGATTATGGGATTTGCCACATCGGCCATGGCTCACGGCAATCACGGACAAGTCGAACTTTCTGCAGGTGCATCCCTGTCTGCCATCTGGCTGGCAGCGCTGCTTACGGCCGTGTTTCATACAATTATGGGGCCGGATCACTATTTGCCCTTTGTCGCCATAGCCAAAAGCCGCGGGTACAGTTTGAAAAAAACTTTGTTCTGGACTTGTGTCTGTGGTGTCGGGCATATTGTCAGTGCTCTTTTGATTGCGTTAATATTTATTTATTTTTCGCACTGGTTGAGCAAAGAAAATTTTGTCTGGATAGAGGACAATCGGGGCAATATCGCCGCTTATGCTCTTATCGGGCTCGGCGCCGCATATCTGCTTCGGGCCTTAAAACACCGCCGGCAACACAGAAACTGTGCCGAACAGGTTTCCGGAAATCAGCAAAATAATCATAATATTACCGTCTGGATTATGTTTATTATTTTTGTTTTTGGTCCTTGTGAGGCCTTGCTGCCGATATTGACCGCTTCCAGTGTTTTGGGCGTTTCGGCCGTTGTTTCCAGTACCGTTATTTTTTCTGTTGCGACCATTGCAACAATGATTCTTGCCGTTACACTGGGAATGTTCGGTATTAATGCTTTGCGCTTTAAACGCCTTGAAAACTATGCGCATGAGATTGCCGGCGGTACAATTATGGCTTGCGGATTGGCAATTATCTGTGGTTTATAAAAAGCAAACCAATAAAAAAACAGCAGATGCTTTTATCATCTGCTGTTTTTTTATAGAAGTTCAGGCTTTTGCTTTGATTCCGGCTATCAGCATGATGATAAAAACAATCATCAATATGCTGCTGACAATTGTCAATCCGGTTTTCTGGTATAAAATGCTCAAAATTAACAAAAGCAATACACAATAGCAAAGAAAAGCGCTAAGATACCCCAAAATTATTCTTTTGGTTTTCAAAAGCTCCAGAGGCGAAGCATTTTCAGTGAGAAAATCAGGGTTGTCGCGTTTGTAGTGATATATATGCACCAAGAACACCAGACATGCGGCTAAACCTAAACCGCTCCAAAGCAGCAAAATTGTGTTTAACTGTTCTTCCATAATGATATTTTTTTATATTTAACATAATTATATAAAGCTATTTATTGTTTATCATAATTTGGGTAAAATGCAACTTTTTTTATTGTTTGCCATTGTTGAGTTATGATGCCGCTTCCAGGCTGCAAAGCAGTCCATACGGAATGCTGCGAGGACCTCGAACGGAGTATATGCCGTATTTTAACAAAACATCTCTGTTGAATTGTTTTTTTGCATATTGTTTCAGCAGCTTTAATTTCATGACACGTTTTATGGTTATGTTATCATCGCTGTAATGATACGGAATGTCCGCTTCGACGACTTTGCATTTATAAAGTACGGCGCAGACCGGTGCAGCAAGGTATAAATAGACAATGTCTCCCGCCAAGATGTTGTTACTTTGTTTCCATGTGAATGTCTTTTCCGGATTTTTTGAAAGTTTTGTTTCGATATCGTAATATTTCGGATTGGCGGGAACCAGCCAGTTTGTGTTATGTCCGGCAGCTTTGCCGCTTTTCTTTGCCGCGGATAGATCCGTAAGTTCAAAGCTCATATCAATCAGGGAAAAAATTTGTTCTTTTACCATACTGCCGTCGAGCAGAATACTTATCCAGTTGTCTTTGTTCATATGATATGCCGGCAGTATGCCTTTTTCTCCGCGCAGAAAATCAATCATACCCGGTTCGCATTTAAGATTGATGATATCCGCAACATCATCTCCTTTCAATCCGAGACAGCGCCGGGAGACTTTCATTATAACCGCATACCATTTTTTATTGCCGGTATGACGCAACACGGCGTGTTCCGGCCATTTTTGCCAAGGATATTCCGGGGATGTCCGATATTTTTCCGCAACGTAAGACAACACTTCATCGCGGTATGTTGTTTGTTTTTTCATCATCTTACTTTTATAAAAAAACTATTCCCGGAAAGAACCGGGAACAGTTTTACATTTATTCCGCCGTTTCGGCAACAGGCGCCGCCGATGCCGCGGCGGCCGGAGGATTTAATGTGCCAATGGCTTTTTTACGTTTCAGCTTGTTTACGAATTTGATTGAGCGCTGGGCATCCCATTTCTTTTTGCCCTCTTCCCGCTGAAAAATCTGTTTGTAAACTTCCAACGCCTGATCAAACTCGGATAATTTGGTCAGACAGCTGGCCAAACCGTCATATAGTTTATGATGATAACGGTTATTTATGACCATCTGGGCTTTTTTATAGCATTTCAGGGCATCGCTGTATTTGCCGATTTTCTGATAAACAAAACCAATGCTTATCCATGCCTGAATTTCATGGCTGTTAATGTTTAAAATTTTAGTAAAACATTTGAGCGCCGAGTTATTGTCGCCCATTAACTGATAAGTCACGCCGACGCCGTTCCATGCTTTGATGTTGGTTTTATCTGCCGATAAAACTTTTTTGAAAAAAGAAATGGCGCGTTCGTATTGTTTGAGTTTTTGCAATGTAACAGCAATACTGAGAAGAGTCTGTGTATGTTTCGAGTCAATTTTCATGGCTTGTTCCAAAACATCCAGGGCTTCTTTGTAAGCAAACATATGCTGCAAGGCTATTGCCTTTCCGTTCAGAGCCTCGAGAGACGTCTGATCTGCCGCAATTGCCTGATCGAAACATGCAATGGCATCTTTGTATAAACCGCGCATGCTCAGCGTTACGCCTTTGTTATTCAAAACTTCAACAGACTGCGGGTTTATTTGCAAAGCCTTGTCAAAACATTCAACAGCCTCGGTATATTTGCTCATTTTCTGATAAGCAAAACCTTTGCTGTTTATGGCTTTCCAAGAATCCGGCTGCTCTTTGAGCGCTTCATCAAACTGTTCAACAGCTTCCTGATATAATCCCTGGTCAAGAAGTTCCTGCCCTCTTTTATATGAACTATTTTCGTTAGATTTTACCATGTTACTCTTCCCAAATTATAGTTACAGAATAATTCTGTGTTGAAGTTATCACCAACATTGCATTTTGTCAAGTTTTACAAACAATAAAAAGTTAAAATATTTTCAGCTGGTTTCTTATGTCCAAATCCGCCCGGATTTCGGCATATCTTATTCCGAAAGATGAACAAAACTTTTTAACTTCTTGTTTTTTATTATAAAAATAATCTTCATACGTCTTGGCAAAACCGGTGCTTCCGCTGTTAAACAGCAATTTTTTTCCACTTGGAGATATGGCCGGATATTCACCGGGCGGCGGCGCTTTTTCTTCCAGAACGTCAAAAATATTCAAACAATAGATTCGGCTTTTATGAGCAAGCCGCGCCAAACTTTTACGCAAAGCCTCGTCAAAAAAAGAAAAATCACTCAGTATAAAAACTGTTGCCCGATTTTTTATTTGATTGTCAAGCAACCGAACCGATTTTGTAAAACTTTCATTTTCTTTCCATTGTCCGGATAAAATGTTTATGCTGGTTTCAGAAATTTTTTTTAACATCACGAAAAAAAATGCCCGATTATTGCCCGCTTTGAAGAAAGATGTTTTCTGTCCGTCATAAATTCCCAGGCCGAAACGGTCTTTGTTTTCGAGGCTCATCCAACCGAGCAAAGCGCCGATTTTGGCGGCGGCAACGGATTTCAATTCCCGACGCGTTCCAAAAGCCATCCGGGGCGACATATCCAGCAGCACGTAGATTTCCCGGTCTTTTTCTTCGGCATACAAACGCGTATAAGGCTGCTGTTTTCTGGCCGTTACGCGCCAATCAATATCCCGGATGTCATCGCCGAAATTATAAGGCCTTATTTCTTCCAGTTCGATACCTCGTCCTTTAAAAGCAGATTTTACATCTCCGGCCATGTTTGAAGACGCCAGTTTTTGATGAAAATTTTTCAGATAAGCCACGTTGCGTTTTTGTTCCAGCAATTCTTCCACCGTAACAAACAGCCCTCCTCCGGTTTTGACTTCCGGGGCGGCGGCAAAAAGCCGGTGCTTCAGAAAACGAAGCTTCATTTCAACTCTCCTTTTTTACGGCAGCGGAACAAGGCGCAACAGCTCTGAAACAATGTCATCAGCCGTTATGCCTTCTGCCCGCGCTTCAAAGGTCGGAATAATGCGGTGTCTCAGAATATCGCGGACAACGCTCTGAATGTCTTCCGGCGTGACAAAATCGCGTCCGTCAAGCCAGGCATTTATTTTAGAAGCCCGGTCCAAAGCTATGGTTGCTCTCGGGCTGGCTCCGTACAAAACCTGCCCCGACAGTTTTTTATCATACCTGGCAGGGGCGCGCGTGGCAATAATAAGCTGGACAAGATATTCTTCCACGGCTTCACTCATATGGACGTTAAGCACTTCACGGCGAGCCGATAAAACATCATCAATCTGTAATTTTATCTGCGGTGCGGCATCTTCTGCTTTAAGTTCTCCGCGAACAAGCTTTAAAATTTTACGTTCGGCCGAAGCATCCGGCTGGCCGATTTTAATGTACATTAAAAAGCGGTCAAGCTGTGCTTCCGGTAAATTATAAGTTCCTTCCTGTTCTATCGGGTTTTGTGTGGCCATAACCATGAATAATTCCGGAAGTTTATATCGTTTACCGCCGATACTGACCTGACGTTCGGCCATGGCTTCCAACAATGCGGACTGGACTTTGGCCGGCGCACGGTTAATTTCGTCGGCCAGAACCAAATTGGAGAAAATCGGTCCGGGACGGAATTCAAATTCGCTTTTTGACGACAGGTAGATTTCACTTCCGGTAATATCGGACGGCAGCAAGTCCGGCGTAAATTGAATGCGATTGTATTGAGCGGCAATGCATTGAGAAAGCGTTTTTATTGCTTTTGTTTTAGCCAAACCCGGTGCGCCTTCAACTAAAGCATGGCCGTCAGCAAGCAATGTTATAATAAGTTTTTTGACAAGTTCTTCCTGTCCGATGATGCGGGTTTCCATATATTTTTTCAAAGAGATGATTTTTTCTCTTGTTTCGCTCGTCACTTTTTTTCTCCCTTGTTTTTATTTTATCATTTCACGCTTTAAGAAATTTTCATATTCATCCCTAACCACATTTTTCATGGTGTCATTTTGCAAAAAATCGTATAATTCAACAGATTTTTTGTAATGAGATTTCGCCCGCTCAAAATCACCCTCTTCCCGGCTGTAAGATTCAACCCGCGCCAAATATAACAATGCTTCCGCCTCGGCAAAATGATGAGAAACCTTGCCATAAAGATATACGGATTTCATCAATGCCTTGCGGGCGTTTTCAATATCCCGGATAATATAGCGCAGACAGCCGATGGCAGACAAAGCGCTCGCTTCGCCGAGAATGTCGCCGTTTTCTCGGTAAAGTTCACGGCTTTTTTCCAATAAGTCGTGTGCATTTTCATAATTTTTTCTTTTCATTTCCAGCCGCGCCAAAGCTCTTAAAACTGCGGCTTCTTTCAGTCCGACATGTTCTTCGTCAAAAACAGCGGCGGCTTTTTTGTAAGCTTCCAATGCTTTTTCTTCGTTTTCCATAATAAGATGGATGTATGCCTCCTGATCGTAGCAGTCGCCGAGTAAAATTCCTCCCGTACCGAAAAGTTTTTCGGCCTCTTTGACTGTACGCAAGGCTTTTTCAAGCTCATATCTTGCGGTATAAACTTTTGAAAGGAGTATAAGCGCTTCGGCATGAGTCGTGTCTGCATCCGGCAAAGGCTTTACAACTTCCAGAGCATTTTGCAAAACTTTTTCCGCCTGAGCATAATCTTCAAGGCTGAGTTCCATTTCCGCCAGGCGGTTCAGAACCTGAGCTTCGCCCTGATAGTCTTCGTTTTCGTTATAAAGCTGGGCTGCCCGGGCATAGTGCATGCGCGCCGAAGGATACATTCCCTGCCGCCAGTCATCATCGCCTTTTTGTGCGGTTTGTGCCGGGATATCCACATATTTTGCCTTATTTGTCTCTGTCATTGAAAAACTCCTTTGCAAAAGAATTATATTATTATATATATAGCTTCAGAGATAAAAAGACAAGAAGCATTGTGAAAATGGAAGAAGATATTTTTGATTTGAGCCTTAACGAGGCCGTTCCGCAGACTTATGACAATATCAGCGCCCTGACGGCGCCTGCCTGTCCCTGGCTGGAACAACTCAACCCGGAACAAAAAGAAGCCGTTACAACAACAGAAGGCCCCGTGTTGGTTTTGTCAGGCGCAGGAACCGGAAAGACCAAGGTTTTGACAACCCGACTGGCTTATATTCTGTCAACCTTTAAAGCACGTCCGTGGAATTGTCTGGTGGTTACTTTTACCAACCGTGCCGCCCGGGAAATGAAAGAACGCGTTGAAAATATTATCGGCGATATGGCAAATGCCGTCTGGTTGGGAACTTTCCATTCCATCTGTGTGCGGATTTTGCGCAACCACGCCGAGCTGGCCGGATTGCATTCCAATTTTACCATTTTGAATGAAGATGATCAAAAACGGCTGATAAAACAGATTTGCGAAGCCGAAGGCATTGATGATAAAAAATATCCGCCGCAAAGCATTGTCGACTGTATTCAGCGTTGGAAAGACAAAGGCCTGACGATTGAAAAAATCCAACTTGAATATAAGGAAAACGTCATTACCCGCGTCTACAAGCTATATCAGGAACGCATGATGTCGATGAACTGCGTCGATTTTGGCGACATCATTCTGCATACACTGACAATTTTACTTTCCAATACCGATGTTTTGCAAAAATATCAGGAGCGGTTCAAATATATTATGGTGGATGAATATCAGGATACCAATGTTACCCAGTATCTTTTTCTCCGCTTATTGTCGCAAAAATATCACAATCTTTGCTGCGTCGGAGACGATGATCAGTCCATTTATTCGTGGCGCGGCGCTGAAATTGAAAATATTTTGCGTTTTAACAAAGATTTTCCGGATGCAAAGATTATCCGTCTGGAGAGAAATTATCGTTCAACCGCCAATATTCTGGCCGCGGCATCGGCTCTCATCAGCCACAACGAAAGCCGCCTGGGGAAGACTTTAAAAGTGGCGGAAAACAGTCCGGCTCTTGAGTGTGACAACAGTAAAATCAAGGTGGTCAGTAATTACAGCGGTGAAGAAGAAGCCCGCTATGTCGCAGAAGAAATAGAAAATCTGCGCCGTTCCGGCCGGGATTATGCGCAAATGGCCGTTTTGGTGCGGACGGCTTTTCAGACACGCGAATTTGAAGAAAAATTTATTTCGGAATCCATTCCTTACCAGGTTGTGGGCGGGCCGAAATTTTATGAAAGGGCTGAGATCCGTGATGCCATTGCTTATTTCAGGGTTATTTTGCAGCCCCATGATGATTTGGCGCTTGAACGTATTATTAACAAGCCTGCAAGGGGAATAGGCGCAAAATCCGTGGAGAAATTTTATCAGACCGCCCGACAGGAACAAATTTCTTTGTATATGGCAATTGAAAAAATGCTGGCCGAAGGAACCATTTCAGGCAAAGCCAAAAATTCGCTTGCGGTTTTGATGAATAATTTTGCCGAATGGCGCAAATCCATGCAGGCGATTACACCGGATGAACTGGCTTCGCTGGTTTTGGAAGATTCCGGATATTTTGAAAGCCTGAAAAATGATAAATCCCCTGAAGCGCCCGGACGGACAGAAAACCTTAAGGAACTTATCAGCGTGATGAGCGACCACGAAAAGTTCCCGTCTCTGAATGATTTTATGGAACATGTCAGTTTGGTCATGGATAATGACAACGGACTTGATCCCAACCGGGTTACGTTGATGACTCTTCATGCGGCCAAGGGACTTGAGTTTGACACCGTTTTTCTTCCCGGCTGGGAAGAAGGATTGTTTCCGCACCAACGTTCGCTTGATGAAGGCGGTTCAAATTCTCTTGAAGAAGAACGGCGGCTGGCTTATGTCGCTATAACCCGGGCAAAAAAACAGTTATATATTTTGACGGCGCTTAACCGACGGGTATACGGACAATGGCAAAATAATCTTCCGTCCCGTTTTATTAATGAACTGCCGCCGGAAAATATTGAATTGTGCAACAACGCCGCCAATTATTTTCAACGGGCAGATACTTATTCCTCGTCAAAAAACGGTTATTGGAACAATCGCAGCCTTGTCGGGCGGGATGATTTCGGCGAATATGAATATCGCGACAGCGACCGTTTTTCTTATACCCGAACTTATGAGCGGGATGATGGAAATTATTCATACAACAGTTGGCAAAATATGCAAAGAGCCAAACAGGATGCAAAAAACGCCACGTCATCCATAGCTATTGGAGCCCGGGTTTATCATGACAGTTTTGGTTATGGACGCGTTAAAAACATTGAAGGGAATAAACTGGAAATTATTTTTGATAAATTCGGCTATAAGCGTTTGCATAAAGATTATGTCAAGTCAGCCTGATTGCGGATAAAAACAAAGCCCGTTTGATAAATTCACCCGGGCTTTGGTTATAACTTTTTTCAGAATCCTGCAAGCAGGTCGTTTACCGGGGTGCAGAGCGGATTGAAATAAAAATATCCGCTTACCAGAGCCAAGGCGACTACGGGTAAAACCACCTTTTCAAACGGGAAATGAGCATGTCCTCCGTTTCTGGCTTTCATCCACTGATAAAGTTTTGAACTCAGGATAAAAACGGCCGATCCGATCAGAAAACTCATCAGGAACGGATCAATGTATAAAATACAAAACAGGATTTTCGGCTGATAGGCCATTTCTCCCATATAAACAAAGCCTATCGTTCCCAGACTGAGAAGCATCAGAATAAAATCACGCCCCGGGAAATGCCAGTTTTTTTTATCGCAGTATTTGATTGCCCAGTAGCCGACCAATGTCATAAATGCGCCGGCCCATACACCGACGACACTGTCATCCACGCCCAACTGACGGGCAATTTCAAGCGAGGCGCCGACCGCAACGGTACAAACCGCACAGGCCGGATTGGCATAAGCCGAAGGACTTAACAACACACAAGTCAACAATATCACAACAACCAGGGACATTTTTTTCCTCTCCATTATATGTTTGTTGAAACAATTATCCACGTCTCCGTATAAAAATCAACTTATTTTATTATTTTCCTGTTCATTATTTTCAACACCGGCTGTTTCCGCCGTTTGTTTTTCTTTTTCCGTGCGAAGATAACGTCTGGTCATTTTCAGAGCATTGGCAAAAGTTGTTGCCGTCGAAATGTTATGATAGGTTATTCCTTCTTTCAGAAAAGCCTCGTGTAATACTCGCCGCGGCTGTTTTTTGATATTTGAAAAAATGATTTTTGTGTCGTTCTTTTGTAATTTTTTAACAAATTCAACAATCAGATTAGCCCCGGTGGCATCGACGACAGGGACATACCCCATGCGGAAAATTAAAACTTTCGGCGTCTTTTTTAATTTTTTCAAATAAGCAGAAACCTGTGAAGCCGCTCCGAAAAACAAAGGTCCGGACATGCGCAGCGACATTACGCCTTCTTCCGACAGCGTACGGCTTAAATCGCGTCCGCCGCCGACATCTTCCAAAACGGCGTCATCGGTTTCGATTTCAATTTCCCGGCTCATACGGTGCATGAAAATAATGCTGGCCATAATAAACCCGACGCTGATGGCGGTGTTTAAATCGGCGACAACCGTGAGCAGCAATGTCACCAACAATGTATAACGATCGCCTCTCGGCCCTTCTATGACTTTCAACATTTTACCAAAACCAATCATATTCCAGCCGACAATGGTCAAAATGGCGGACAGGCATGACAGAGGAATGTATTTTGCCAGAGGAGACAACAGCAGCATAAACAGCAAAATGAACACAGCCTGCATCATTCCCGAAACCGGAGAATAAGCTCCCGATTTGAGATTTGTCGCTGTCCGGGCAATGGCACTGGTTGCCGGGATTCCCGCAAAAAGCATGCAGATGATGTTGGCGGCGCCCTCTCCTATCAATTCGGCATTCGGGTTGTGACTGTCTCCGCTCATGCCGTCGGCGACCGTGGCGCACAACAAAGATTCAATCGCGGCCAGAAAAGCTATGGCCAATGCACTGGGTAAAACTTTGATAACCAGGTGCAAATCAAACTCCGGCATAGACGGCGCCGGCAAAAAATGAGGTATTCCGCCAAAACGGCTGCCAATGGTATCGACAGAAACGCCAAACAACGACAAAACGGCTACGACAATAATTGAAATACCGACACTTATTAAATAGGCCGGGAGTTTCGGATGACGAAAACGAATATAAAAAATTGAGGCAAAAGTTATAACGGCTATTAAAACGGAAGCGGCCGTAAATTGTCCGATATTGGACAGGTAAACCTGCCAACGAGGCAAAATTTCGACAGGAACGCCGCTGATTTTCAAACCAATCAAATCCTGAAACTGCGTGCTTATCAACAATAATCCTATACCTCCGGTAAAACCGAGTACGACCGGATAGGGAATGTATTTAATATATGTTCCCAGTTTCAACAGTCCGGCGGCAATCAGCACTACGCCGGTTATAAGCATCATCAAAAGAAGCGCGTTGTATCCATAATTTTGAATTACGGTATAAATCACCACGGCAAACGCTCCCGTCGGCCCGCCGATCTGATATCTGCCGCCGGCAAACAGGGCTATGAAAAAACCTGCGACAATAGCCGTATACAGCCCTTGCGCCGGTGTAACTCCCGATGCTATTGCCAAAGCCATGGCCAAAGGGATGGAAATAACGGCCACAGTCAGGCCGCCGGAGACATCCCGCTTAAAACAATTCAGATTGTAACCCTGTTTTGCGACCACTTCCCATAGTTTCGGCGCATAGTTTTGTTCATAAGTCTGAAAAAATTTCTTTATAAAAGCCAGCATCGTTTCCTCTGATAAATAAAAAAAACACCGACAGACGTCATACTCCTTTCTGCCGCCATGTCAAGCGGCAGAAAATGTTTTCAGCTGTTTTTATTTAAAGAATGTTGAAAAAAAGTTAAATTATGAAAAAAAATTTTGGAACCGGCGCCAGAAAGATTTGCGATAAGTTTTAAAATATTCATTTTCCAACGGGCGTTCAACAAACCAGTATGATATATTTCCGTTTTCCTGTTCTATTCTCACGGGTTTCGGCGCGCCGGAGATTTTATAGCCATTTTCTTTCGGCAAACGCATTAATGTCAGATTGCGGCAAAGTCCGCATTCGAATTTTCCGGAACAATTTTCTTCAGCGGAAATATAAACGACGTTAGATTCCCGAAAATCAATTCTGCCCGAAAAATTTTTGCCCAAAGATGCCAGCCGTACCGAAGGCGTTGATATCAATAAGACTGTTCCGACCGCATTGTCGCCGATTTCTACGCGCTGTACAGTCTTTGAGGCGCTTAAATCCAATGTTCCGGAAAAGCCGTCTCCGATATAGACGTTTCTTATTCCCTGTCTGGAGCTGATGCTGCTTCCGTAAAGTTTTCCGGAAAAATCGTTTCCAAATTCCAGATATTTGGCAAAAACAGAGTTTATATTGAAATTTCCTTCCGCATTTGCGCCTATTTTTATCGGAGCATAGCAGATGCAGGTATCAATATTTAGTGTCGCAGAGCATTTTTCTCCGATTTTCAGCCTCTTCAAATATAATTTATGGAAGGCTGCCGTTCCCTGAAATCCGTCTTTTATTTCAACTTCGGGAATTTTTATTCCTTCATTGCAAGTGATTGATGCTCTGCAATCTTTTCCTATTTTCAGAATTTCGACACTGCTGTCAGACAAGATCAGCTTTCCGCCGAAATAGTCATCAATAATAATTTTTTTGATGTATTTATTGCCGCGCAGATCTATGTCAAGCGAAGAATTTTTACCGATATGCAATGATTTTATCCGTGTTCTTTGCAAATCGAGCCGACAGTTTATTGTATTTTTTGACAGCTTTAAGCTGAGTGTACCCAGGCTGTTCAATTCAGCCGACACATATTCATCCGGCGTTAAAAAACGGTTTAGTCCGAAATGTTTTAATTCTTTTGATGTCAGATACAGTTCTTTTCCGCTTTCAAATTTCAGAATGCTTATTCCCAGTTCATGAGCGGCTTCCGCGCTCAATCTGGTTTTTGTTTCCATAATTTTTTTGACGATTTTATTGATGACAATTCGCGGAATCCGACGTTCCTTATGAAATTTAAAAGAAGTCATCACACCGTTATGCTTTTCGGCCGTTGCCGCAATAAATCCCTGCCGGTTGCGAAGTATAAACGCGTTTTCCTTTCCCGGCATGCGTTCTCCGGTATATCCCAGAGGAAACTTATGCATCAGGGCTTTTTCGTTTTCCGATTGTTCAGACATTTCAGCTTCTTTCCGGCAAAATTTGTTGTTTTGTAACGGGTGCATTGTATCCGCAATTTATTAACAGAAAGTTTTTCATTTGCCTAATTTGAAAAATTATTGTATGTAGAAAAAAATATGCGGAGGATAATATGAAAAAAATCGTACATATTTCAAATTTTAACCTGATGCGTTTTAAAGGCTGCTTTATGAACGGCATGCCGGTAAAAATCTCCAACGGCCTGGCTCGCAACGGTTATTATGTGATGAATTATCCCGACCGCGATTTATGTCGGATGTTCGGGTTCGGACATATGAATTTTTTTGGCAGAAAACGTCTTAACCGCCATCTTACGGAGTATTGCAAAGCCGTGAAACCCGATGCCTTGTTCATCGGACATGCCGATGTTATTGAGGCGGAAACAATCAGTGAAATAAAAAAACTGTTTCCCGGAATTAAAATTTTACAATGGAGCTGCGATTGGATTGTACCGGGAGCGGCAGAACGAAATATTCAGGCACTGCATAAATATGAAGACTGTGTTGACGTGCTGATGATTACAACTGGCGATAAAAAACTTTTGCAACAATTTAAAAACAAACGTAATATTGTTGCCTATTTGCCCAATATTGCCGATAAATCCATAGAAACCGGAGAAGTTTTCAAAACAGCCGCTCCGCCTTATGACATTATGCTGGCAACCAGCACAGGAAAACGGCAGTTTTGCGGCAGGGATGAAGAAATTGAAGCCATCGTTGACGAGGCTGACAGCCAGGTCAACGGGCTGAAATGGTGTCTGGCCGGAATTAAAGGACACAAAAGCCTGAACGGATACGAATATATAGAAAAACTATCCTGCTCGGCAATGGGATTCAGTCTGAGCAGACTTAATGACATTTATCATTACAGTTCAGACCGCATGGTTCATATCATGGCAAACGGCGGGCTGGCTTTTATTGACCGGCGTACCGGATTTAATAATGTTTTTGCTGAAGACGAAGCCGCTTTTTATACCGAAAGAGAAGAGTTTTTTGATAAGCTGCGTTTTTATAAAAAAAATCCTGAACAGCGAATGGTTGCAGCTCGTAAAGGATTTGAAAAAATTCACAAAGATTTTAATGATCTTGTCATAACAAAATTTATGGCGGATTTGTTGTTTGGCAATTCATTTGAAGAAAAACGCTGGCACACCGTTCTAAAATAGTTTTTTGTCTCCGATTACTTTTTGTATTTTTTTCTTACACTTCCCGCAAAATACTTATTGCATGTTTATGTAAAGTATGATACATTAGAGTCGTGATGATGAGTATGGAGGATGTGTCATGAAAAGTTGTTTTTGCATCGGTAAATTCTGATTATGTTATTCCAAAATCCGGTTTTCATGCTCTACACACAAATCACACTCAAAACTGCATTGCCGGATTTCCATACTCTTCATCCGAAGCTGAGGCACCTGACGAGGTGAGCGTCAAGTCAGCGGTATCCGGTTCCGGGGCAGAGGAAGCACTGCGTGCGCCTCGTGCCGGTGGAGAGGAAATCCGTGTTGCTTCTGTCTGTTTTATAACCGATGGCGGAAATTGTTCCGGAGGCAGTTTCGGAAATACGGAAAATCCGCATAAAATCCGCATAATCCCGGAAATCCGGAACGTCCGGATTATGAAGAACCCGGAGAGCAATGCCAGGATGCCGGATATAATCTGACATCCTGTCCCGACGGACAGCATGGCGTGAACTTTTGTCCGGCCGATAACCGCTATTTCAAAGAATGCGTCTGCGACGATGATTTTACCGAAACCTGTGAAGCTCCGTCTTACGGCGTGGGAATATCCTGCGACGGAAAGTATAAACAATGCCAAACGGACAGCGAACAGGCCTGTCAGGATGAGGGTTACACTCAAACCGGAGATTGCGGCGCATTGATGGAACCGAACGAATATTGTCCTTACGACGACAACTATTATGACAAATGCGTATGCCGTGATGATCTTGTGTCCTGCTCTTATCCGCAGACAGGCGTCGGCGATGCCTGCAACGGAAAATATGCGTCCTGCCAATGTCCGTCAAGTTATAAAATCTGCGACTGCGGCGGCGCCGTCGGGGCAACATCCTGTACCGACAGCTCCGGAATTACCCGATTTTCCAACTGCAAAGACTGCTGCAC
>CASEQD010000005.1 GCA_949289935.1 uncultured Pseudomonadota bacterium
TTATTTTTCCTGTCCGTGCGATAGCTCTTTTAACAAAACATGCGAAAAACCTTATTACGGCGTCGGAGAATCATGCGGCGGAAAATACAGACAATGCGAAGAAGATACCGCTCGCGCCTGTCAGGAAGAAAATCCCGACTTTACCAATCATTGCCCTTCCGGATGGCAAATGGGCAACGAAACCTGTTCTTACGATCCGACTTTCGGTTTGTGCTGCAATACCTGCGTCGGCTACAATTATACCGAAGAGACCATTCCGGACGGCTATATTCTGGACAAAGAACCCTGTATTAACTGCAGCGGGGAAGAAACTTTCCGGATTATTCCCAATCCCCCCCAACTTGGGAAATCTTTCCAGCTGCCCGACCGGGTATAAGTGTGAGTACGAAAAATGCTCCAATAAGTATTACAAAGTCGACGGTTGTCAGTCCGGTTATGACTGGGATGCTTCCAGCAAAACATGTACGGAACACTGCGACAATAAATGCAAACTCTCATCCTGTCCAGCCAATGCCTATTGCGATTATGAAGCCTGCTCGGGAAAATATTGTTTTGACGAATGTTATAACGGTTATGAAGAAGATTATTCTTCACAAACCTGTAAAGAATGTCCGGCAAATTATAAATATCAATGTAGTTGGGCTGGTGAAGATCGGCCGGAAGGCAGCTGCGATGGATATCATTATTATTGCATATGTGAAGAAGGTTATGAAAAGAATATTGATGAAAGTGAAGGAGTTTATTGTCAGTTGGAAACCGTACCTTGCGAAGTTGGAACATATTACAGAACCGACGGAACTTGTATAAGACAAAGACAACCTGGTTCCGCCCCGGGAAAAGCAAACCGTTTGCCGATAGCAATGGTTGTTGAATCTGACGGAAGCGAAGGAATGGTTATGTTATTAAAAGGTTATCCTTATGCCGTAAGTATGTTTTTTAGCTCCAATTCAGGAGAAAATTTGGGAGAAGTAATGGAAAATGCGGGAATAGTTTTTACTTCTTATGAAACTATAGGTCAGGATAACTCGGACGCCTGTAAAAATACGGAAGCATTGCGACAAGTGGCGCAGGAGCATTGGAGCAAAGGATATTTAAATATTTTTGAAGATTTGCAGGATTGGTATCCGGAAATATATGGTGAAAATATGGAAATAACAAAAGGAAAGTGGTGCATTCCAACGGGAAAGCAAATCGAAACAGCGGATGCTGAAGGATTTTTTACGTTTAATGGGATTGTTTGGTCTTCAACGGTTTGGGGAGAAAATCACAGGATTGGAACATACAATACAAATAGAGCAGAGTGGAATGACTTTTTCTTTAGTAGTTCAGCATCGTTATATCCGGTTATGAAAGTGCAATTCAAATAAAATTTTGCATCTGCCGTTCAATCCAGGCCATAATCAATCCGATGATATAATTTTGTTCGGCATCGGTCAGAGGGCGTCCTGCCGGAATATGATGCCATTTTTCAAGACAACCGCGGCAGCAGCAGGCTGTTGCATGCTGAGCAATAAACACCGGATGTCCGCGCATCGGCGTTTGCTTGCCGTCATTGGGAATAACGGCCGGAGAAAGGCGTTTTTGAACAAAATCGCGGCAATGAGCCCGTAAAACATCCAAACCCTTATCGGCGGTATATTTTTTATCTGCGGCGGAAAGTTTAAATTTGGCGCGAAAAGATGATTTTTCAAGCCACTGAAAGACATCGTCGTAATTATGCATTTTCCGTTTCCCAAACGAGCGGTACATGGTCGCTTCTTTCCAGCCATTCTTTGCCCGAAATTTCAAAGCTTTTCAAAGTCGATATTTCCGGCCGGCTCATAAAAACATAGTCAATATGAAAGCCGCGCGCCGGATCCCGGTGATAATAGCTTGTCGGAACTTTTTCCTGCCCTTGCGGCAGTCCTGTCAACGCATGATAAACACTGACCAGCCCGGCATTTTCCATAAGCTCGAGAAAGCGTGCATAATTATGCTCTTTTTTATAATAGCTGTTCCACAGCATGTTGCTGTTCAAATCGCCGGCCATAATGGAATGCGCGTTAAAATGACCATGATAACGGTTCATAAAAGCGCACATCTGTCCGATATAATCCCAGTCGTGATTATCTTTGACGACAGAGGCCCAAACTCCGGTTAACAAAAATTTATGCCCGGAAGGCCCGGTAATGATAACCGGCAGGGCATATTTGAATTCGGGAGCAAAAAACGGAGCCGTCTCGGTTCCATATCCGTTGAATGTAAAAATACTCAGCCCTTTGCAGCTTCTGTCCCCGTGCCAAAAATGCTTTTCTGCCGGAATGACAATCTTTTTTTCTGCCAGATATTCCGGACTTTCGCTTTCCTGAATAATCCAAACATCTGCCTTGAAAGACAGCAGGGATTGAAATTTATTTCGAAAACCGCCGTTGCAGTTCCAGCTGACAAATTTCATGAAGGTTGCTCCTGTCGGATTCGCCGTTGCAAAAAAGCTTTAAATCTTTTCCGGCAGCGCCGCCGGCTGATGGTGCGTTTCAAAAAGCCATGTCCGGAAGTTGGTTTTTGAAAAACTTCAGTCATATAAGCAAAGTTATCGTTGTTATAAATAACAGCCAGCCATTTTGCCGGAGAAGATGATATTAATTCGATTTTCTTCTTTTTTATCCGGTAAATTTGGTTGTTTTTGGGCGTATTTTCAATCAGTTTTATTTTGCAATAAGCAGCCAGCTCCCGCACGTCGTCAATCACATATGTCGGGCAGTGAGTCGGAATAAAGACGGGACGTTGTCCCAGCAGATTGTTTAATGCCTCATAGTCGCCGAAAAAGCCGTGGCCGTATCCTTGGAGTTCCGGATAATCATCAACCGTTGCAAACGGAATATTTCTGAGATTTAGCTGTCCCTTCAACGGATTAAAAAATGTCTTGGCCGTAATAATGCCATAGCTGTTTTGCCTGTTTGCGGAAAAGACTTCGGGAATATGGTTAAAAGTGCCGATAACGACATAGTTGTTTTCAAGCGCGTCAATTTCTTCCCGGTTATGCGAATAAGAAACCTCTATTTTTCCCTGCGCCATTTTTTCAAAAGAAATGCCGTACTCAATAATCATTTTCAAATAATTGAAAAAATCCGAATTTCCGTAAAACACCACATTTTTTCTAAGTTTGAGCGCTGCCAGAAAAGCGGTAATGTACATTTCCGGATGCGTCGGATAAACCGGCAGAAATATTTTTTGTTTGCGGCTTTTTTTTATAAGACGAACCAGTTGCTCAAAAGTCTCGGTTTCTCTGACGGCAAAACCATCGGCATAAATACCGCAAAAATCGGCAACCACGGCGTCAATTTCCGCGGCGCGTTCTTTCAGTCGGCGCAGGTTTGTCGGCTTGCGAAAGTAAGTTGTCTGGTCGAGCTTCATGTCGCCGCTGTGATATACAACGGCATTGGGTGATTTTATAATAAAACCGAAACTGTCAAAACATGTATGGGAAGAAGCCAAAACCTCTATTTCCAGAGAACCTTTTTTAACAAAGTTTCCGTCTTCGATAACATTAAATTTCGGCCACAAATCCTGCCCGATTTGAAAATCTTTCAGCAGGTCGTACAAAATCATGAAAGTATATTTCCCGGCATACAGAGGCGGAAGTCTGTATCCTGCTTTCAGATAATGGACGATGCCGTTTAAATGGTCGGGATGTGAATGGGTTAAAAAAAGCGCCTGAGGAGGATTCTTTCTGTCGGATAAAATATCCCGGATATCGGGAACGGCCGCTGCAGAATTTCTGATACCCAAAGCCTGATGGTTGTCAAATTTTCCCAAATCAACCAAAACCGATGTTGTCGACAATTTTTTGCCTTGCCGCGCAACATCGGTATAACAATAACAATGTCCGCTGATTTGGTCGGCATTATTTCCGCCCAACGGCTGCCAATACAGCCCGCTTTTTTTCAGTGCATCATTCATAGCAGCCGGTCAAACAGGCATCCTCCTTGCTGACAGATGCTTAATTAAGCTTCCCCTGCCGGTACTCGGCCAGCTTCTGCTCGCGCCATTGTTTGGCCGCCTGAGCTGTTTTGCTTTTTTCTGAATGTAAAGCCGCGGCCTGAGGCTTCGGTGCCGGCCGGATATTGGCCAAAGCCAGTGAAGCATTCTGTTTTTTGACTTTTTCATAAGCCACAACCAGCTTTTTCTTGTAACGCAAAGCCTTTTTCCGCACATTGGAATGATAAGCCATTGCCGCTTTAAACCAGTCGTTTCCCTTTGCCTTGTACAGACGCTTCAAAAACTTGGCGCCGTATTCCACGTTTTTATACGGATCCAAAGCTTCTTCCACCGAGGCAAAATGATGCCCGTGAAATTTCAGATTAATCTGCATACAGCCGACATCAATGCTTTTAACGCCTTTAGCCTGTAGTTCCTTAACGGCTCTGACCGCCTCCGCCTTTGTTTTGAAAAAGCGTCCTTTGCCTTGGGCGTTAATAGTCCACGGCCAGCCCAGCGTCTGTTTCTTTTCTTTATTCCAGCGGCCTGTCTCAACATTGGAAATCGTTGTTAACAAATGTTCCTTAATCTGATATTCCTGCTCATATTTCAACGCGGCATTTCTGCAGACAAGAGCATCGTCCATATAAGAATAAGTTCTAGCCTCGGCCGGCTGAAACAGCATCAGCAATAATAAAAATAACATTAAAACGTTTGATACGAAATCGCATCCCTCTCAAGCTTCAAGACAGCCACAAAAATCCCTCGGTAAAATCTTACAAATTTCATTTTGCTTAACGGCTTAATCTCGTCAAATAGCAAGATTCATAAATCTTGAAGCGGTCTCCATTTCAGCTGCAAACACACTCTTAAATCCAAAGTTCGCAGCCGGTTCAAACCAATTTTAAGGTTAAAAATTAACCAATTATTAACAAAACAAAAGACTTATAACATATTTATTTTCTAAAATCCAGCAAAAATTTTGCAAAAGCCTCGGCTGAACGGCACAAATCAAGGCTAGTCTTTTGAAAAGCTTTATTTTTTTTATGCACATTTTCATCCATATACAGGGCTCTGTTCATCTCCAGCTGCATGGTGTAAATCTTTTTTCGCGGCTGGCAATAGTTAAAAGTAATAAAAGCGCCGGAATAGGGGCAGTTCATTGAAATTTTATATCCGCCGGATTCCAGCGAATTTTTCATAAAATCGCTCATCTCTGCCGGACAGCTTTGGTCAAACAGCGTACCGAGACAAAAATCAATCGGCTTGTCTTCCTGCATGACGGAACAGATTCTTGACGGCATGGAATGGCAGTCCAAAACAAAACAAAATCCGAATTTTTTCAAAATCCGGTCAATAAGCTGCTGCAAACGCTTGTGATAGACGTCATAGACGCAGCTGATGCGCTCCTGAACTTCGTTATAATCAAGCAAACCGTCATAAATATTCTGCCGCTGGGCGTTAATCCTGTGCACCACGCCCAACCCCACCCGGCAGCGGATGCCGTTTTGGATGTCGTTTCCGGCAGGATAGTTATAATACATTTGCGGGTCGATTTCGATTTTGTCGCGGTTGACGTCGATAAACGCCCGTGAAATATTCATGCCGATAAGCGGAATTCCTTTATCGGAAGCCGGCCGGACAAGCTCGTCGACAAAACTGTCTTCATTGCTGCGCAGCTCGTTCAAAGGCATGGAAACCGCGTTCAAAAATTCTTCGGGAAAAACTTGCCCGCTGTGGGGAGAAGACAAAACCAGCGGATAAAGAATATCTTTGGTATTATATTCTTCAAAAATTTTTATTTTAGTATAATCGACTTTGAAATCGAAATTTTTTTCTGCCAATTTTTTGCCTTTCCTTGCAGATATCATCAAAAGCGGAACTTAGTATACAAAAAAAAGATTAACTTTTCAATAACGCATTTGTTGAAACAAAAGGCCTGAATATAATCTTAAAAAAGTCAATACAAAAATTGACAAAATAAGCGATATCGGAATTTAAAGCAAAAAAAAATCCTGCAAAGCAGGAATTCATAAAACTGGTGGGTATGACAAGACTCGAACTTGTGACCTCTACGATGTCAACGTAGCGCTCTAACCACCTGAGCTACACACCCTTAAAACAAAAAACACTATATTGGTTTTTCCGTGAAATGCAAGCATTTTTTTTATAAAAATGAAAAAAATACGGCAGCCTTTACTTTTTGAGGAA
The DNA here is from genome assembly GCA_949289935.1 of uncultured Pseudomonadota bacterium. Classification (GTDB taxonomy): domain Bacteria; phylum Pseudomonadota; class Alphaproteobacteria; order RF32; family CAG-239; genus HGM16780. The sequence continues at coordinate 6,169 of CASEQD010000005.1, forward strand.
AAGATGCTAATAAAAAAACAGTTTTTTATTATTAAAAGAGTTTATTATGGAAAATAACAAAACAAAAGTATTAAGCCGTCGCTACCTTTTCAATGAGCCGTGGCTGACTGTGCGTGATGAAAAAATCGAACTTTCCAACGGAAAAATCATTCCGCACTATTATGTGCAGGAATATCCCGATTGGGTAAACACGCTGGCTGTAACCAAAGACAAAAAGTTTGTCATGGTGAGGCAATACCGTCATGCAATCGGACGGGAAAATTATGAGTTTTGCGGTGGTTGTGTGGAAAAGGGGGAAAGCCCCGTTTCGGCGGCGCAGCGGGAACTGCTTGAAGAAACCGGTTACGGAAAAGGCCGCTGGCGCCTGAATCTGCGCTTGTCATCCAATCCCAGTACCAACACCAACTGGGTGTACAGCTTCATTGCGGAAGATGTCGAGCTTGTTTCAACGCCACATTTGGATGATGGTGAAGATTTAAGTTGTCATTTGCTGACGTTGGAAGAAATTAAATCTTTGTTGGCCTCGGACGGAATTATCCAGTCTGTCCACGCCTGTGCCTTGTGGAAATTTATGGCGGAACGGCATCTTTTATAAGCTTTTTGAGCTGGCATTGATGAGCTTTGTTTTCCGAACGCATTTTTTGTTCTGCTCTTAAGGCTGGCGCGCTTAACTTACCCGGCGCGTTTAAAAGCTTCCCGTAAAGGAAGTTTTTTACAAAACTATTGACAAAATTTCGAAATTATTTATAATGAATGCGTTAACATTATTATTAATTTAAATTTATATCATTATGAAAAGTATTATTTTAATTTCGGGAGCAGTTATCTTTCTGGTGATTCTGTTCTTTGCAATGGGTTATCTGAAGAAACTGCGCAAAGCTTTTGACCACGCCGATGTGAAAAACTTCAGCGGATCGGATGCCGAACGGATTGTGAATGCCTACCGGACGGAAGATGGTTATCTCAAACGGCGGACAAGAGTCTGGCTGTTAACAATTGCGTTGGAAGCGGCGGTTGTGCTGACGACATTCGGAAGCGTCTATTATCTGGCCAACAAAGACCGTTGGACGACTGAAAGAGAATTGACGCAGGCTCAGAAACAGGAAGAACAGTTAAAAGCCTTGCTGGCTGAAAAACAGGCTCTGGCGGAAGGCGTTCCCCTGAAAATCTTTCGTTACAAGCAAAAGAGGCTGAAAAAAGCGCAGGAAAAAGTTGATGAAGCTTTGGCAGATTACCGGAAAGCTGAAAAGAAACTGGCTGAGGCTCAAAAACAAAATGCGGAGAATGACAAACTTCTGAAAAAAGCAGATTCTCTGCTGGCTCAGAAAAATGACGTCAGCAAATCTCAGGCTGTTTCTTTGAAAAATAAACTGGAGAACATCGCTTATGCCGATATCCCGGCTTTGCAAAAAGAATTTGCCGAGGCTGAAAATGTGTTGAATGCTGCCAGAAAAAACGTGGAAATCATAAACAACATGTCGGTTGATGAGCTGGAAAGGCAAAAAAAAGATGAAAAACAATGGTGTAAAAAAACAGATTCTACCGCACCTATTATGCTTTTATTGTCGTATGTTATCTTGTTGTCACTCATGTTGCTCTCACCATACTCTTTTTGGAAAAAGTATGGTAAATATATTGAGTATATATGTTTACTTTCAGTATTTCTGGCTCTCCTTTGGTATCCATTTTTATACTACTTAGATTGGCTCTAAATTAATATCCCGGAAATTGTCAATGCAATTTCCGGGATAACGTTTCTGAACGCTGATTTGCAAAATCTGAAACGATTCTTTTATCTGCCCTTTGAGTTCAAATGATTGTATAGATTTTGCAAATTTTCCGCCGCATCTCGTTTTCCGCCTTTTTTCTTATGGGCGGCAATATTCTCGTTATAATGTTTAGCGCGGCGGGTTGTCGCATGAGGAATCGATACTTCCTCGGAGGTAATGGCATCAATGTTTTGCCGATGGGTTGCTTCGCTGTCTGCGCGGAGCAGGGCTGCAAATTTATTGCCCGGATTGTGCGGATTTTTCTTTTCTTCCATATTGCCGACATGGGCAAAATATTCGCACAAAGCATTATGCAGCTTTTGAGCTTCTTTTCCGTCTTCCGCATTCAAAATATCGGCATAGCCCTCAGTTTGCGACAGGGTTTTAACATGAAATTCTGCTTCACGATTGATGGCTCGTTGCAAATTTCCCGGCAGAGCGGAAAATTCGCTCTCTTTTTTGTGATCTGAATAATAAAGATTTTTGCTGGCAATAAGCTTTGCTTTTTCGGCATCCATTTTGAAGACAGATTGTTCTTTCTGATTTTCCATAAGTTTTCTCCCCTTAATTTCTTAATAACTGAATTATATCAGATTTGTAAAATTTTGTCAAATATATAAATTTTTTTCAGGGAAAAACTAAAAAATGAGCGAAACAAAGCTGTTGAGCCTGTTTCGCCGGATCCGGAAAACATTTTTTTTTGAAGTTAATTTGTTGACAGTCCTGGATTTTTATGCCGGAATTGAAAAAGAACATCCGAAAAATAATGCAAAATAAATGATAATGTTTAATTTGTTCATTTTTTATCTCCTTTGTTCTTGTTTTGTTCTGATATGGACATTATGTTCGGATAAAATTAAAAGTCAAGCGAAAATGTTCTTGTTTTGTTCTTTTTTTTCTTTCTTTCTTGCAAAACGCCGGACAATGGCTTAATATCGGCAATTGAAAGGAAATATTAATGAAAATAGGCATTTTTGATTCCGGATTGGGCGGACTGGTTATAACCAAAACTTTTATAAACATCCTTCCTGAATATGATTATTTATATTTGGGCGATACGGCGCATTTGCCTTACGGCGAAAAAACTTCGGGGCGGATTCTGAAATATACGCTCGATTCGGTAAAATACCTTGCAGAGCAAAATTGCCGCCTGATTATCATTGCCTGCAACACGGCAACCTCTGTTGCACTGCGTTATATCCAGCAAAAATTTGCGCCGCTCTGCATGCCGGGCGTCAAAGTGCTCGGAGTCGTTATTCCGACGGCCGAAACGGCAGTTTCCGCCGGCGCAAAACGCATCGGGGTTATAGCCACTTCGGCCACGGTTGCATCGCATATTTATGCGGCGGAACTGCAAAAACTCGATTCGTCCGTTGTGGTAAAGGAGGTGGCGGCGCCGCAGCTGGTGCCGTTGATAGAAGCCGGAAATTTTCAAAATATGAATAATGTTCTGAAAGATTATTTATCCGCTTTTCCGGAGATGGACAGTCTGATTTTGGGTTGTACGCACTATCCTCTGATTAAGGAAAACTGCCGGCGTCTGCTCTCGGATTCGGTAAAAGTCATTTCGCAGGATGAATTAATGGGAAAAAAATTGGCGGATTATCTGCGCCGTCATCCCGAAATCGAGTCGGATTTAACCCATAACTGTTCCCGTCGTTTTTGTGTAACAAAAATCAACCCGGAAGCATCCCGGATTGCCGCCCGCCTAATTCCGGATATTTTTATGGAAGAAGTCGTTTTTTAATATGAACGGCCTTTAATTTTTTGTATTAACTGAGCCGTCGAAAGTTTTTGCATATCTCTTGCCGTAACGGTATTGGCGGCAGAATTCTCCTTTGCAGCAGAATGAGACGCGTTTTTATTGGATTTTTTAATGTTTTTCGACAAAAGCTCATAGGAGGACGGCGCAAAAGAGTCATTAAGAGAGACATAAATAGCTGAGGAATAAAATTTTATTTTGGCCTTTAGTTTTTCGGATAATTTCATTTTTCTCCCTTCTTTGCAGGCTTTTTCATAACTTTCTTTATAATAGGGATTAGACAACAGGGAATGTTTATGACTTATCTGTCTCCGTTTTTCTTTGGCTGTCGCAAATCCGTAAGATACAGCATTTCGAAATCTCAACAATTTTGCTTTCAGGGTTAAAGAATGTCCGCTTTCCCTGCGCCATTTTTTCAAGGCAGCTTGAAAACCGGAAGATAAATGTTTTCTGTTGGAAACAATCAAATATCCGGCGATTAGCCCGCCGGCTCCGGCAATCATAGCGCCGCCCAACATTCCGCCGGAATAAATAGCTGCTTCTTTTACGGCTTTTGCTGCTTGAATAACCTGTTTCTTTTGGTCCATTTTTCTTACTCCATGATATATAATATATATTATTATATCATAATAGACAAATAAATCAACAAAAAAACAGATAAACAAAATACAAAACGATTGCCGCCAGAATACCGGCGCATACATCGTCAAGCATCACGCCCCAGGCATTATGAACGCGGGAATCAAAAAATTTGACCGGCCCCATTTTGCAAATATCAAAAAAACGAAACAAAACAAAACCGAGAACATAAACTCTCCAATCGGCAAGCGCGGGCCAGACCAGCGTAAAACTCAGGCATTGCCCCACAACTTCGTCAATTACCACGACGGACGGATCTTTATCCTCTCTTGTTCGGATAATTTGCTGTGTTGCCCACACGCCTGCAAAAAACAACACAACCGCCGTCGCCAGCATAACAGTCGGAGAACCATATGCGGCCAATAACCAAACCAGAGGCAAAGCGCCGAGAGAGCCGAATGTCCCGGAGGCTTTGGGCGAAAAACCCAGCCCAAACCACGAAGCCGTCAGATTAACTATAACATTTTTCATTTGTTTCTTACAACCAGTCTTCAAATTCCTGTTTGACATCGCGGGTAAACATACCCCGAATGGTCGATTTGATATCCGCTTTGTCATAAATCACTTTATACAGAGCCTGACAGATTGGCATATCAATATTCTCTTTATCGGCAATCAGCTTAACCGCCTTAAGCGTGGGAACGCCTTCCGCCAGTTTGCCGAAATCTTCGCCGCGGGCGAATTTCTCGCCGAAAGTCCGGTTATGGCTGTACTTGGAAAACAAAGTTGCTTCATAATCACCGAGATGAGCCAGCCCGTAAGCCGTACGGGGATTTCCGCCGAAATGCTGGATAAAACGGCCGACCTCAATCGGTGCGCGTGCCATTAAAGCGCCTTTTAGTCCGTACCATTCCAAACCATCAAGAATTCCGGCCGCCAGCCCGATAACATTTTTGAGCGCCGCACCGATCTGGTTGCCGATAAGATCAGCGCCGTAATAAAAACGGATGAGCTCGCTGGAAAGCATTTTGATAACCCGCTCTTTTGTTTCGTCTTCATCAGAATCAACCACCACGCAGGATGGAACCCCTTTGGTATAATCCTGAACATGTCCCGGCCCGGCCAAAACGGCAATGTGAATATTTTGTTTGACTTCCTCGCGCATAATCTGATGCATATATTTGGCAGAAGGCTCTTCCAGACCTTTCATTGCCAGCAGAAAAGTTTTGCCGGCCAGATTATATTGGGCAAGTTCCCGACATAAACCGCGAAAATACTGACAGCCGATGGAAATAATGACAAAATCGTTTTTCAGCACGGCGGGCAGATTGTCAAACAACTGCATGTTGTTCTCCAGCGACAAATAAGAATTTTTGCGGCTGTCTCTGAGCTCAATAAAGTTGGGAGATGTCGGAATGTCATACATATCGATGTCAAATCCGCAATATTTTGAAGCATACCAGCCCAGAAAAGTTCCCCAGCGTCCGCACCCGATAAGCGATATTTTTTTCATGTTCAAACCTTCCGCAAATAAAACACATACCTCTTTAATAGCTTATTTATGCAAAAAAAGCAATCATGCAATACGTGGCTATGCATAATATAAAGAATTAGGCGGAAATTTTGTCTTTTTTCAAATGCTGGCGCCCGACAATGGCATTGATATGGTCAAATTCTTCAAAAGAATGATAAGCATAGTCGAAGCTTTTTTTGTCATAGTCGTAAAAAACCTTGTGAGCCATTGTCTCAATGGCATTGTCAATTTTTTTAAATGCTTCGTTATAATCCGAATTAAAATTGTTTTTGGTTTTTTTGCGCACAATATCATGATAGGCGGCAATAACCTTTGCTGTCTCGTCGGCAGAATTTGCATACCCCTTTGCCTCAAAATCGTGCATGATTTGGGCGGTAGTCTGATAAAAACATTTATTGGTTAAAATGCTTCTTTGTTTCTTATTGCTTCCGTCAATAACCATGATATCCAAACCACAATGTTGACTTCTGATTTCCATTTAACATACAAAAAAACAATTTTCAAGTTTTTTATAAGCTTTACCCGCCGTATATCGTATATTCCCGGCCGCTTAAACAAAATTTAAGCTAATCGACGATTTCGGCTTCATAAGCATTAACGATTTCCGTATCGTCTTCGTTTTCGGTCCGGCTCAGTTCGCACACCAGAAGTTTGTCGGCTTCCGCCAGACTGTCAAAAATATCGCTGCCGATATCGCTGAGCTCAATAATATCTTCGTCGTTGCGGTAAAGAACGGCGGTTCCTTCGGCCGGAGACATGCTGAACGACGGATGATTGGGTTCTCCTTCTCTTTCATAAAGCAGAAGCATAACCTCGTCTTCGTCATTGACAACAAAGTCAAAAGTTTCAAAATCTTCCTTTTCTGTCATATCTTCGTCAGTCATAATATTTCTCCGAACATAAGCTTTATGTTAATATTTCTTCCATAATAGGTGCAAAAAGTTTTTTTTAGGTTAATATTTCTCATAACGGAGACAATATGAGAATTTTAATTGATCGTTTTATTGAGCTTTTAAAATGGCCGGTAGCCATATATATGTTGGTATCGCTGCCGGCTTACATACAATCTTTTTATTACTTTCGGCTGATGACTTGGAAATACATTGCGCTGGCCGGAGGCATTGCGGTTTTTTTTATTTCCCGCAATATGTCCGATTCCGGGGTGCGTTCCAATATTCAAACCATTGCTCATGAGTGCACGCATGCTTTTTTTGCTTTGCTGACGCTTCACAAAGTAACCGGAATTCGGCTGGAAGGAGACAACAGCGGCGGGCACATGGAGTTTAAGGGAAAGGGCAATTGGCTGATAACCGTTGCGCCTTATTTTTTTCCGTTGTTTTGTTTGTTTTGCATGATAGGCATTTCCGTTTATACGATGTTTGCACCGATGAATCTTTTCTTAAACGGCATTCTCGGCTATTTTGTCGGCTATCATATTGACACGGTGGTATCGCAGATTCACGAAAAACAAACCGATTTGCCCAAAGTAGGATATAAGTTTTGCCTGATATTTCTGCCCGGTGCGAATTTTTGGATGATAGGGACGATTTTGGCGTTTAACAGCCGCGGCTGGGACGGCGTGGTAATTTACCAGCATTTAATAAAAATGCTCAACGCGCATAATTATCAGCTTGCCGTAAAATATATTAGTTCGTTGTTTTAAGCTCCGCCCCCTCAGGCTTGTTCGCAGGGAAAATAAACGGTAAAAGTCGTCCCGCCGTAGCTGGTAGACGTAACGGTGATATTGCCGTGGTGGCGGAGAATAATCTGCTTGGCGATGGACAATCCCAGTCCTGTGCCGCGGATGTTCATGTCCTTGTGCTCTTGCATACGGTAAAAGCGTTCGGTCAGACGCGCCATATTTTCGGGAGAAATTTTCGGCCCTTTGTTGTTGATGGCAACGGCGACGGCTTTTCCTTCCGCGACATTGACGCTTTTAGAACCGGGAATTTGTTCGCTTATGCGGGCTGAAATGGTAACATCGCTGTTGCTCAGGCCGTATTTGACGGCATTATCGGTCAGGTTCTGGATAACCTGTTTAACCTGATGAACGTCGGCGGTAATGATGCCGACGTCTTCGTCAACGGCGGTTTTGAGTGTAATGTTTCTTTCCGAGGCATGCAGAGACAATGCCTGCCTGACGTCTTCGATAATTTTGCCGATATCGGCCTTTTCATCGGGCTTTTGGTCTTGCGTCAGTTCAATTTTTGACAGAGAAAGCAAATTTTCAATAAGGGCAGACATATAAGCAGCCTGATCCTGCATAATTTTCAAAAAATGTTCCTGTGCTGCTTCGTCGCCTTTGGCGGTTGTCAGCAGAGTCTCGATAAAACCTGAAATAATGGCAAGCGGGGTGCGGAGTTCATGGCTGGCATTGGCAACAAAATCCGATTGCATTTTTTCGATTTTCATGGCTTTGGTCAGATCATAAAGGGAAATCACCGCCACGGCTCGTCCTTTTGATTGCCAGGGCAGCTGCTTGATGTGGGCATAAAGCTTCTGGTTGACGGGCTCTTTAACATAAAAAATAAGGTTTTCGGCCTCGCTTTCTTTTTTGAGAACTTTCGAAACGGCTTCAATAAAATTGTTGGAATCAAAAAGCATTTCAACATTTTTGTCCGTAATATTATCACCGAACAGGGTGCGTGAAGACAGGTTTGCCCCCAGAATATTTCCCGAACGGTCTATCATCATAATCGGGTCGGGCAGGGTGTCCAAAACTGCCGTGTCCGAAATGGACTGTGCTTCAAGGCTGTCCGCTTTCTGAGCCCAGAAACGGTGCATGGCGTTGACGGCTTCGACAATCTCCCGTGTTTCTTTTTCCGATAATTTCATATTTTGCTCGTCGACGGCCTCGCCCTGCGCCAGCGACGAAATATAACGCCGGAGCTGTTGCAGTTCAAAAGTAATCGGAAACAGCAAAATGGTATTAAATACAATAATAACGGCATAAGAGACGATGGCCAGCATCGGAGAAATCAGGTTCAACACGGCCAGCATAATAAAAACCAACGCCGACGGAAGCGATAAAAACAAAATCCTGTCGACAAATTTGTTGCTCTTTTCAATATCAAAAACGGCATAATGACGCTTAAACATCTAAAATACACCCTGCCTTGCAAAAACATCTGGACTGAACAATAAATTATATTATGATACAAGAAGTTTAAATAGCATTAAGAACAGACAGAAAATAAATGAGTGAAACAAAAGCAGCTGCGGCCATGACGCCGATGATGGCGCAATATCAGGAAATCAAAAGCAGGCATAAAGATTATCTCCTGTTTTACCGGATGGGGGATTTTTACGAAATGTTTTTTGACGATGCCGTCACGGCTTCCAAAGCGCTTGACATAGCTCTGACCAAGCGCGGGCAGTTTGAAGGGGAGGACGTCCCCATGTGCGGTGTTCCGTTTCATGCTTATGAAAGCTACTTGGCAAGGCTCATCAGGCAAGGCTACAAAGTCGCTATTTGCGAACAGATGGAAGATCCAAAGGAAGCCAAAAAAAGAGGTTGCAAATCTGTCGTTAAAAGAGAAGTCATCCGCCTGGTAACGCCGGGTACGCTGACGGAAGACAATCTGCTCGATTCCAAAAAAAACAATTTTATGCTGGCGCTTTCCAAACAAAACGACCGCTTGGGGGCTGCCTGGATAGATGTATCAACCGGTGATTTTTATACGCAGCTCATATCCTTGAAAGACAAAACGGAACCGGTGGTTTTATCGTCTGTTTTAGCGCGATTGAATCCGGTGGAAATAATTATTTCCGATTCTTATTTACAAAACCCGGATATCTTTGCGGTTTTAAACGAATATCGCGAAAAGCTCACAGTTCTTCCTCAGGCAAGGTTCAACTCCGAAAATGCCAGAAAACGCCTGCAGGAAGTATTTAAAGTCTCCACTCTGGATTCTTTCGGCAGTTTTGACCGCTCGGAAATCGCTTCGGCCGGCATTCTCGTGGATTACATTGAAAATACGCAGAAAGGAAAGCTGCCCCGCATAGAGCCGCCGGTAAAACTTTATGAAAACAAGGTGATGGAAATCGACGGCGCCACCCGCCGCAGTTTGGAGTTATTGGAGTCGGCGAACGGCGACAAAAACAATTCTCTGCTCGGAGTGATGGATCGGACGATAACTGGGGCGGCCGGGCGTTTGCTGGCATCAAGAATATCTACGCCTCTTTTGGATGTGGCTGAAATCAACAACAGATTAAATATTGTCGGCTTTTTCATTGATAATCCGCAGACAAGAAAAGATTTTCGCGAACTTTTGCGCCGTTGTCCCGATATGGAACGGGCGCTCAGCCGGCTGAGCCTTGGCCGTGGCGGCCCCCGCGATTTGGCCGCGGTGCGCGATGCCTTAAATATTATTCCGGCCGTAAAGAATTTGTTGCTTGGTTCCTTGGGCGGGGCAGGTGATGAAGAAATGCTTGTCATCCGCCCGGAAGCCTTGCAAAATGTTGCAAAACGCCTAGGTTATCATGACAGCCTGGTAAATGAACTGACCGGAGCGCTGGCCGATGATTTACCTTTGCTGCCCCGTGACGGCGGTTTCATCCGCCCCGGCTATCATCCGGCGCTGGACGAAGTCAAGGCGTTAAAAGAAGACAGCCACAAAGTAATTGCCGGTTTGCAGGGAAAATATGCGGAAGAAACCGGAATTGCCAATTTGAAAGTCAAGTTTAACAATGTCATCGGCTATTTTATAGAAGTTCAAAGCAAATATGCGGCGGAAATGCTTGAAAACAAAAATTTTATTCACCGCCAGTCCGTATTGAATGCTGCGCGTTTTACCACGGTTGAACTGACCGAACTTGAAAACAAAATCCGCGGAGCGGCAGATAAAGCGTTGGCCATGGAGCTGGAACTTTACAATAATCTGGTACGCGAAATAATTATGGAAGCCGAAGACATTTCCCGCACGGCCAAAGCTTTGGCGGAATTGGATGTCGGTGCCGCTTTGGCCGAACTGGCGGTTGAAAAAAACTATTGCCGGCCGGTTGTTGACGACAGCCTGATATTTGACGTTTGCGACGGCCGCCATCCTGTTGTCGAGGCGGCAATAGAAAAAGAGCATGGCAGTGCTTTTGTCGGCAACAATTGTCGTTTGGGAGACGATGCATCGCTTATCTGGTTGATTACCGGGCCGAACATGGCCGGCAAATCAACATTTTTGCGTCAAAATGCGCTCATCGCCGTTATGGCTCAGATGGGCTCTTATGTTCCATGCCGTTCGGCGCATATCGGCATAGTTGATAAATTGTTTTCCCGCGTCGGAGCGTCGGATGATTTGGCGCGGGGTCGTTCGACGTTTATGGTTGAAATGGTTGAAACAGCCGGAATTTTAAACCAGGCCGGCGAAAGATCTTTTGTCATTCTGGATGAAATCGGACGGGGAACGGCGACTTTTGATGGTTTGTCAATCGCTTGGGCTGTTGTGGAACATCTGCACGAAGTAAACAAATGCCGGGCGCTTTTTGCCACGCATTATCATGAACTGACCAGTCTTGTAAACAAATTGCCGAACATGTCGCTTCATTGCATGCGCATTAAAGAATATAACGGTGATGTTATCTTTTTGCATGAAGTGATTGACGGGGCGGCCGATCGCAGTTACGGCATCCATGTGGCCAAACTGGCCGGGCTGCCGAAAACGGTTTTGAAACGGGCTGCGGAAGTGTTAAAACTTTTGGAAAATGACGGAAAATCAAAAAGCATTTCCCATCTTGCCGACGATTTGCCTTTGTTTGCGCTGGCGCATGCCTGTGCGGAAAAGGAAGAAACTGAAGAAAAATATGCCCCGTTGCTGGAAGCTCTGGAAAATATAAATCCTGACGAATTAACGCCGAAACAGGCGCTTGAAAAATTTTATGAATTAAAAAGCAAAATCAAAACCTGAAAAAAGCGGAAATTATTTCCGCTTTTTTCAGAAATGTAGTCAGGTTTCATTCTTTTTGAGAAAGCTTATCATACATTTTTTTGTCTCGCATCATGCGCAAAACTTTGTCTGCGCTTTTTTTGCTGATTTTTTGGCCTTTTTTGCCGTCATCTTCAACGGCGGGTTTTTCATAAACGCCCCGGTCGGACATTTCTTCCTTAACGGCGTCGTTCATTTTGTGCCGTAACTCTTCGGCTTTCTTCTTATAAGCTTTATGAACGGACTTTTTCTGTTCGGCAAAAACCGATTCGCCGGTAAATTCCTGACCTTTATAAGCAAAAGAAAGTCCTTCTCTTGCCTTGCCTTTCAGCTCTTTTGTCCGGTCGACAAAGTTTTTTGATACTTTTGCCAGTTTATCTGCCGGGCTGTTTCGTTCATAATCTGAAACAAAATTCCAAGTCCATTCTGAGACGGAATTCTTAGCGTTGAACCATTCTTTGACGACAGCACTTTGTTTATCCAGGGCTGCTTCGCGTAAAGAACGGAGAGACTGAAAAGCCTCATCGGAAAAGAGCATTGGTTTTACCTGAATAAAAATATTTTTATAAGCTTTCAGCTCGGGTAAAAGAGCGTTAATCTGTTCTACTTGATATTCAATTCTCTGCTGGCGTTCTTTTTCTTTTTTACCGCTGAACAGGGAAGACAAGCCGCTTTGTCTGGCATAGACGATTTTGTTTGGTCCTTTTCCGGCAATATTGTTGCGGACGATTTCTTCAATCGATTGATCGGAAAGCTGCGTTTCCTTATCCGTCCGGAGGCTTGCAATTTGTTTGTAAATCTCCTCCAAAGCATTCCGTCGGGACAGAGCTTCTTCATGTTTGACGATGTTGATGTCAGCCTTGTTTTTTTGTTCTTGTTTTTGCGAAAACAATTCCAGATTTTTTTTATTCTGTTCATATCTTGCGGTTTGTTCGTCAACCAGAGGCGCAACGGTTTGAATGAATTTTTTCATTTCCGGAGAAATGCTTTTCATCTTCAAGGCCGCATCCAGCATAAAATTGATTCCTTCTGACGTAAAAAAGGCTCTGCCGTTTTCTTTTGCGGCTTTTTCCTGTACGGCTGTAATGTATTGCGTCATCAGCTTCAGGCGTTTGTCTTCCGAAATGCCGTAATCAAGCGCCCACAGCCGGGCAGCTTGCCCGTCAGGAGACAAATATTTATATTCGGACAATTCTTGAGGACGATATTTTGCCAGTAGCTGCATCATATCACTGGAAAAATTGCTTTGCCGGAATTTTTGTGCATAATCAAGCTCTCTTTGTGCTCTGACTTCTCCTCTGGCGTTTTGATACGCTCTGAAATTAGCGGAATTATAAGGAAAATTGCTTTGTTCCGGAAGCTTGAGTTTATACAGACATGTATAAAAAAGTTTTTGAGTCTCATCACAGTACGGCACCTGTTCTGCCCAATTTTCCGGAAAATATTTTTTCACTCCGGTGGAATTATTAGAAAAATCAAAACTCTTGGAAATTTTTTCTGCCAGATTCGTAAGCTTTTTCATGCGTCCCGAAAGAGAAAAATCACCATAATCCGAAGAATGGATATCTTTCATAAGGCTTGCAAAAGTCGGCAGCATAACAGAGTTCTGTCCGTAAGCCTGAGTATAAAAATCAAGAATGGCCGCTTTGAGCTCCCAAGGCAATTGGCGGCGTTGGTCGCGGCTGGCTTCCTTATCCCGAGCCAAAAGACGGGTGCAGATATCACCCGCGTGGGCAAGAGTACGATCATCTTTGGAAATGTCAAAAGTTGTGTTTTTCAGAAGGCTTGCCGTGCTAAAATCTCCTCTTGCCAGAGAGGCGTCAAGCAAAGACAGTTTTGCGACATTGTCAAGTTCGTTAAACTTTTGGGAATCGTTCATGATGGTATTTTGAGCCGCCTGTAAAACATCTGTCATGCCAAAGCTCGAAATCAGACGGCTGTTTAAATCGGCGTTTCCTTGTACAAAGCTTGTCTGAAGAGTACGCTGCAGCACGAGATGATAAGCTTTTTGTTTGGCAGGTTCATAATTTCGTGTGACAGGATCAAAACCGAAATCAATCATGTCTCTGATATTGTCCAACGTCAGTTTGTTTATATCTTTGGACATGGGAAGAAATGTCATACCGTAAGGGCCTTCTTTACTTAATTCTTCAGCGGCCTGTGTAAAATAAGCATGAAAATTCTGCTCGTTTATTTCTGTAAATTTTTTTCCATCAAGAGAATATTCTGTCATTGATAACGTCCTCTGTTAATAATCATAAACTGATTATAACGCCGGACGATCTTAATTTCAATTATTTTTTTCGAAATTTTGTACAAATAGTAAAATCCCGGTGTTGACAAAAAATATCAGGAAAAACATAATGTTGCATTGCGGTATTATCATACCGTACAATTAACGCTATGAAAATTATGCAAAAAATCATATTGACAATAAAAAACTTTCCTGTATATTTCACTACGAATTTAACCTTTAACCAATTTAAAGTGAGTTACAATGAATACATACGCAACAAAACCGTCAGACATTAAAAGAAAATGGTATGTCGTTGACGCTGAAGGTGTTGTGCTCGGACGTTTGGCGGCTCAGGTTGCCAAAATCCTCCGCGGCAAACACAAACCGTCGTTTGTTCCGAACCTGGACTGCGGCGACTATGTCGTTGTCATCAATGCCGACAAAGTAAAGCTGACCGGCAAAAAACTGACCCATAAAAAATATTTTAAACACACCGGTTGGATCGGTGGAATCAAAGAAACAACCGCGGCGAAGATTTTAGCCGGACGTTTTCCTGAAAGGGTTGTCATCAAAGCTGTTGAACGTATGATTTCCCGCAATCCCCTCGGCCGTCAGCAGATGACAAAGCTGCGGGTTTATGCCGGTTCTGAAAATCCGCATGCAGCGCAGAATCCCGAGGTTTTGGATATTGCGTCTATGAACGAAAAGAATAAGAGGAGCGCATTATAATGGCTGAAAAAATTGAATCATTGCAGGATATCAAAACTGCGGCAGCCGCAACGGAAGTTAAGGTTCGCAAACCCAATAGAGACAAACAGGGACGTTCTTATGCCACCGGAAAAAGAAAAGACGCCGTTGCCCGCGTTTGGATTAAGCCGGGAAAAGGTAACATCACCATCAATGAAAAATCCATTGACGAATATTTTGCCCGTCCGGTTTTAAAAATGCTCATTAACCAACCTTTTGAAATTACGAACCGTGTTAACGAATTTGATGTTGTCTGCACGGTAAAAGGCGGTGGATTGTCCGGCCAGGCAGGCGCTATCAAACACGGCATTTCCATTGCTCTGAACGAGTATGAGCCTGAATTGAGAGCCGTTTTGAAAAAAGCCGGCTTCCTGACCCGTGATGACCGTGTCGTTGAACGTAAAAAATACGGCAAAGCCAAAGCACGTCGTTCTTACCAGTTCTCCAAACGTTAATTGGTATCAGGAAAATATCAAATATTTTCAATGGGTTGCAAGAAATTGCAACCCATTTTTCATTGGTATTTATCTGAAAGAAAGTATCCGCTTATCCGGGAAGTTTTTCGTTAAAAACAATATCTTCAATTTTTTTACGTTCGGTATCAAAACGGTCGGATGGTTTTAATGCACCGTCAGGATACCCGATAGCCAGAATGTTTACAATATCCCATTCGGCGGGAATGTTAAATTCCATCCGCAAAACCGATGGTTCAAAATTGCAAATCCAAACTGTTCCTAGTCCCAGATTAACGGCTTCCAGCATCATATGCGTCGTAACAATGCCGGCATCCGTTTCGGCCAGATCTTTACCGTCATATTTTCTTGTCCAGGCGCTTGATTTATCGCCGCAGACAACAATGGCCAAAGGTGCCTGAAATATATTGGCTGCTTTGGCAATTTTTTGCATTCCGTCATTTTCCTGAATCACAATCAGTCTCTGGGACTGACGGTTGCCGCCGGTCGGGGCGATGCGTCCGGCCTCCAGAATTTTTTGCAGCTTCTCAGCCTCCACCTTTTGGGATTTATATTTTCTGACGGCGCACCGACATCTGATAAGTTCTTCAAATTCCATAAAAACCTCCTGTATAAAAAACACAATGCCATTATAGACATAAATTTTGGTTGTTATAAATAAAAAAATGTGATATGAACAATACGTTAACTTTTATTATTAATCTAAAATTTATTATGTATGAAAATTTTTGTAAAACTGCTGATTTGCGTGTTAGGTATCGCGTCGGCAAGCGTGCAGATAAGCGCGCAGGGTATCAAAAAAATTACTCATTCGCAGTATGGCACGGTAACTTATTATCTTTACTTGAATGAAGAAAAGCCTCCGGTTATAATTAATGTAGTGGAAAATCATTTCCTTATATATCAGGATGCCGACCGACGGGTAATGAAAGTAAACCTCTTGCACCATCAGGGAAACAAAACTCAGACGGTAGGCATTGCTGAAATCAAATATGATGGGGATAATTTTTACTACATCAATTCGGAAAAACGTCAGGGCTATTACGTTATGAATAACGGTTTTAACGGATTGATAATGACGCCGGAAATGAATATTATCCGCAACATCCGCCTGACGGTTTCTCCTAAAGACCGCCTTGGAAGAAAAGTATATCTGGAAACCGGAAACGATACGATAGCAACTTATTTGTGGTAATTGGAAAGCAGGATATGCATGAAAGAGGCATATCCTGCTTTATTGTTGTGTCAAAATTTTGACAAAAAAACGGTTGTCTGAAAAAAATTTTTATGTTAAACTGACTGATATAAAATTTATAATTATGAAAAAGATATTATGTTTAAGCATGGTTTTGCTCTTATGTTCCTGTTACAGTTCCGGACAGGGATGGGGAAGATTTGAAAGGACGCTTCAGCTGATTGAATTTCATCATCAGAAAGTTCAGGAAATTAAAAACCGCTCCCTGTATCAAAAGACAAAAAACGGAACAGAACTTTTGTATGCGCATAACCGCTCCACGGTTCGTTGGCTGGAATGGGAAGACACCCGTCTCGAAAACCGGGAGGGATATGTCTGGATATATGCCCGGCGGCGGAATGACTGGATTTTGGAAAAGAAAATCCGCAAAGGCGTACACAGCGCATATAAGCGAAAAGTGCGGGTGCGAGATCCGTACGAAGGCAGCATTGATTTGCTGAATTTGGAAATAGTAACCATCCCCGGAAATGTCTTTATTTACCTCAAACAGGGCTTGGTAAGGGTGGAAGACTATAGCATGCGTTAATAAAAAAATGCCTTACGGAAAATGTAAGGCATTTTTTTATTATCCGTTAAGTTCTTTGTGTTATGCTGTAAAAAAACAACGGAACAAGCAATGCAGAATGAGTTTAAAATACACGACGCCGCCGGGGTGGTTTTGTTTGATAACATCAACGTAAACGGAGAAACTTATCCGAAAGGATATTGCCTGACGACGGAAGATATTAAGGTATGGGAAGATGCCGGCATAAAATTTGTTTCCGGCATGCGGCCGGAAGAAAGTGATATCGGTTTTGATTTGGCTTTGGGAATTATAGGAACGAAGCTTTCCGGAAATGACATCGCTTATATACTGGATGACAACGGCATATTAAAATTAGCGGCGCAGAAAGATGGAATTTTTATGGCATCTGAAGAACGCATTGCAAAGTTTAATAAAATGTCGGAGGCATTCGTCCTGAATACCATTCCGCCGTATAGTCTGGTAGAAGCGGGAGACGTCGTAGCTCGGTTGGAAATGCTGCCGCCGCGTCTGCCTCAGGAAAAAATAGATGATTTGAGTCTTCGTCTGTCGGGAAATTTGCCCTTGTTGTCGGTGGCGGAATTTCACCGGCTCAAAGTGGCATTGCTTTACGGAAAATTTTATAAAACGGCGGCGGAAGCTGCTTATTTTACCAGACAGGTAAAAAAACTGATAAAAAATTTCAGCCGTCATAATCTTGAATTTTCCGGAGAATTTGAAGCGGAATATAACACGCAGGCAATGGCTGATGCAATTGAACAGGCTGTTGGTTCGGGCTATGACATCGTTTTTATATTGTCCGGATTAAAAAGCGCGTCGTCACGGGATATTGTTCCGTCAGCCATGAAAAGTTTTGTGGACGATTTCATTCCCTGCCGAATGGCGCGTGTAAACGGTTCAGACATGTATGTGGGCATAAAACGCCAATGCCGGATAGTCAGCCTGCCGCATAATTATTGTAATGATGAAAACCCGGTTGTTGACGAAATGATAACCAAAGTTCTGGTCAACGAAAAGATAATGGCGTCTGATTTCTTTTATGATCAAAATATTCCGTTGCCTTTAGGCGAAAGACTGACTGAAACTGAAAACCTTCTTTTGGCGGATCATCTGCCTCATCCGGTTGAAAAAGGCAAAGCGGACATAGCCGTGGTTATTTTGGCGGCGGGAAGTTCGTCGCGGGTCAAACGCAACAAACTTCTGATTGCCGGAATAGACGGACATCCGTTGTTTATGAATGCCGTAAAGGCGGCTGTGTCATCAGATGCCGGTCCGGTTTTTGTTATAACGGGATATCAACATGAAGAAATAGAAGAGTACCTTGACGGCATCGACGTTAATGTAATTTACAATCCTTCTTTCCGGCATGGCGTAAAAACGTCAATAAATCTGGGGTTAAAGCTGGTGCCGAACATTTGTTCGGGAGCGCTTCTTCTTCCTGCCGATATGCCGAATATTACGGCAAAACACTTAAACAAAATGATTGCCGCCTTCAGGCCGGAAAAGGACAAACAGTTAATTCTGACAAATTTCAAAGGCATCCGCCGCAATCCCGTACTTTGGAGCCGCAGTCTGTTTGATGTCGCTGATCTTGTGCCGGAAAATGCCGATGTCCGGGCAGTTTTCATGGAGCATGAAGATTATACAACCCTCATTAATGCCGGAAGTGAAAAGCTTGTTCTGGATGTTAACTACCCGGCCGATGTTGATATTGTTGAACAAAAAGAAGAATAATCATTTTTCCAGCGCAGCAACCACTTCCTCCGTTACCTTTTTTGCATCACCGTAAAGCATGTAGGTGTTATCTGCAAAAAACAGCGGATTTTCCACGCCTGAATATCCGGCAGCCAGCGAACGTTTTACAAAAAATACGGTTTTGGCTTTATCCACGTCGAGCACAGGCATGCCGTAAAGCGGGGACGAACTGTCTGTTCTTGCCAGCGGATTTGTAACATCATTGGCGCCGATGACATAGGCGGCATCGGCTGTGCCGAATTCCCGGTTAATTTCATCCAGCTCAAAAACATCTTCATAAGGAACGCCTGCTTCTGCCAGCAATACGTTCATATGTCCGGGCATGCGTCCGGCAACCGGATGAATGGCGTATTTAACATCAACGCCATATTTTTTGTGTAAATCATCGCCCATTTCTTTCAAAATATGCTGAGCCTGTGCAACCGCCATGCCATATCCGGGAACGATGATAACTTTACTGGCGTTTTTCATGATAAAAGCGGCATCTGCGGGATTCCCGGCTTTTGCGGTTTTACCGCCGTTTTCGTGTTTTGTTTCGGAACCGCTGTCAGAGCCGAAACCGCCGAGCATAACGCTGATAAGAGAACGATTCATGGCTTTTGTCATGATATAAGACAGGATTGCACCGCTGGCGCCGACGATTGAGCCGACAATAATCAAAAGCACATTGTTGACGGAAAAACCGATTCCGACGGCGGCCCATCCCGAATAAGCATTGAGAATGGAAATAACAACCGGCATATCGGCGCCTCCGATGGGAAGCACCAGCGTAATGCCGAGAACAATGGTTAAAGCTGCCAGCATATAAAAAACATTAATGTCTTTACCGATAATAAAATAAACACAAAGCGCAATGCTTGCCAGTCCCAAAACCAGATTAAAAAACTGCTGCAGCGGAAAAACAATGGCCTTTGACGGCATCAGTCCCTGGAGTTTGGCAAAAGCAACCGCCGAACCGGAAAACGCAACGGCGCCGATAATCAGCCCCAAAGCATTTTCCAGCAGCATTTCCGAACCGGCGGTAATTTCGGCGGCGGAAATAAAAACCGAAGACAAACCGCCCAAACCGTTAAAAGCGGCAATCATCTGCGGCAGAGATGTCATTTTGACTTTCAGGGCAAAATAAACACCGGCGGCGCCGCCCAAAATAATAACGGCAATTACCGAAACATAATCTGAAACATAAGGAGAAAAGACCGTAGCCCCGACAGCCAGCATCATGCCGCACATTCCGAGCAGGTTGCCGCGTCGCGCCGTTTCCGGCGAAGCCAGTCCCCGGATGGATAAAATAAACAAAATACTGGCAGCCAGATAAATAAACATAAGCAGATTGTTGGTCATAATTTTTTCTCCTCTTTGACGGATGTGTTTTTCTTTTTAAACATCAGCAGCATCCGGTGAGAAACGGCAAACCCGCCGAAAATATTAACCGAAGCCAGAAAAACCGCAATCAGTCCCATGGTTTTTGCGCTTCCGGCATAATCGACGCCGGCAGTAATCAGAGCGCCGACAACCACGATTCCCGAAATGGCATTGGACACGCTCATCAAAGGAGAGTGCAGGGCGGGCGTAACGCCCCAGACGACGAAATAACCGATAAAACATGACAATAGCAAAATTGTAAACAGGCTCCACAAATCCATCATAAAACATCTCCTTCTTTAATGACGCAAACGCCTTTCACCAATTCGTCGTCAAAATCAAAAACAATTTTTTTGCTTTCGGCATGATACATGGCAAACAGAAAATTATAAATATTTTTGGCAAACGAGGCGCTGGCCGAAGCCGGAATTTTTGTGGCGGGCATACTGTCGCCGATGAGGGTAATTCCCTCAAACTGAACAATTTCTTTGTCTTTTGTTCCCTCAACATTGCCGCCGCTTTCTGCTGCCATATCAATAACAATGCCGCCGGCGGGCATGTTTTTCAACATTTTTTTATTAACCAGGCGGGGCGCTTTTTTGCCCGGAATAAGAGCTGTCGTAATCAGAATATCCGTTTGCGCCAGCCTGTCGGCAATGAGTTCGGCCTGTTTCTTTTGATAAGAAGCTGAAGTTTCCTTGGCATATCCGCCGTCTGTTTCAAAAGATTCGTCTTCACCGACTTCCAAAAATTTTCCACCGAGCGATTCGACCTGTTCTTTTACCTGTGGACGGACATCTGAAGCATAAACCTGAGCGCCGAGGCGTTTGGCCGTGGCAATAGCCTGAAGTCCGGCCACGCCGGCGCCAAGCACCAGAAATCTGGCCGGCGGAATTGTACCGGCTGCCGTCATCATCAGGGGAACGGCTTTGTTCAGACGATTGACCGCCTCTAACACGGCGGCATAACCGGATAGGCTGCTTTGTGAAGACAAAATGTCCATATTCTGGGCGCGGGAAATTCTCGGCATCAGGTCAAGAGCAAAACAGGTAATGCCTCTTTTGCTCATTTCCCTGATTCTTTCCGGTGCGGCTTTGGCCTGACAATGGGCGATAAGCACCTGTCCTTTCTGCAAAAAATGATCTTCGCTTTTTTCCGGAGCCCTGACTTTAAGAATAATATCAGCGCCTTGATAAACAGCGGCGGTATCGGAAACGATTTCGGCACCGGCTTCGGTAAAATCTCTGTCGCTGAACCCCGAAGCTTCTCCGGCACCGCTTTCAATACGAACCGTCATTCCCATATCTGCATATTTTTTGACGGTTTCAGGGCTGGCGGCCGTTCTTGTTTCTCCGAGGCTGTTTTCTTTGGGAATGGAAATAATCATAAAAACCTCTGAATTTATTTTGACTCTTTTTATAATGATAATAATATAACAGCATATTTTCAAACCAACAGAATAAATTTCTTATAAACAGGATAACCGGTTCAAATGCTGCAGCTTTTTCTAAGCTTTTTTAAAATAGGGCTTTTCACTTTCGGCGGAGGATATGCCATGTTGCCGCTTTTGCAGGACGAAATTGTCCGGCGCCGCCGGTGGGCAACGGATGAAGAACTGATGGATTATTATTCGATAGGACAGTGTACGCCGGGAATAATCGCCGTCAATGTGGCAACCTTTATCGGAACGCGCCATTATGGAAAAGCGGGGGGCTGTCTGGCAACATTGGCAATCGTTCTGCCGTCAATGATTATTATCACGCTGATTGCCGCTGTTCTGGCCCGTTATATGCACAATGAATATCTGACTCATGCGTTTGCCGGCATCCGCATTGCCGTGACGGCGCTTATTCTCAATACGTTTTTTGATATGTGGAAAAAAGGCGTAAAGGGATATTTCGGCTATACAGTGTTTGCGCTTGCCGCGGTCATATTGTTTTTCTTTAACCTGTCGGCGGTTTTGATAGTCATTGCGGCGGCGCTGACCGGGTTATTGCCGGGAATTGCCCGGAGGAAAAAAACAAAATGATATATTGGTTGTTGTTTTATGAATTTTTTAAGGTAGGGCTTTTTGCCATCGGCGGCGGGCTGGTAACGGTTCCTTTTTTGTTCGATTTATCAGAGCATTATGCGTGGTTTAGCACCAAAGAACTCGCGGATATGATTGCCATAGCCGAGTCGACGCCCGGCCCTCTGGGCGTAAATATGGCCACGTTTGCCGGATACAAAACGGCAGGTATTCCCGGTGCCGTCGCCGCCACCTTTGGCCTGGTTTTGCCTTCGCTTGTTATTATCATGATTATTGCCGGCCTGTTGAAAAAATTTAAGGATAATCCTTATGTCCGGCAAGTTCTTTCGGGAATTCGCCCGGCGGTAATGGCATTGATACTGATGGCCGGGTACGAAATTGCCCGCTTAGCGATTCTGTCTTTTGAAAATTTCATATTATTTGTATTGTTTGCACTGTCCATCCGGTTTTATAAAGCCAGCCCGGTTTTTTATATGATTGTGGCGGCGGTTGTCGGAATCATTTTTAAATTATAGGAGACGAGGATGAAAAAAACGATAGCGTTTGTTTCGGCTCTGGCGGCGCTATGCGGTCTGTCTGTTTATTGCAGCATGCACGGAGGACTTTACGGCCGTTGGAAAAATTCCAATCCGCAGCCGGGAAACATTTTTGACGGGGATATTATGATAGAAAAAGTAAAAAACGTCAAAGAAGGGGCGCAAAACAAATTTCTTGTTATTTTTTCAGATCGTCAAAATCATGCTCTGTCTTGTTCCAAGGCTGAAGGACGGCGGGATATAATGCTTTGTCTGCCGTTTTTAAAACGTCCTGTCCCGATAACGCCGGATACGACTTACGGGCAGATAGTTGAAGAAACATCCCTGACGCCGCTTTTCCTGCATCTGAAACGGCAGGGATATTTTGTTTATCATGTCCTGAATATGGAAATGAGCTATATCACGCCGGACTGCCCGGAGTTTGGAGAAAGCGGCTGCAATTACATGAAATTTCCCCAATACACCCGCTGGGGTTTTTAAGGTTTTTCTTTCAACAAAAAAAGCCGCCGGACGGGCGGCTTTGCAGATTCCCGGATAATTTAAATATCAAGGGCTTTGCGGTATGTTTCCAGCAAAATTTCCTGTTCGTCGCGGTCGGCGGCGTTCATTTTACGCAGTTTCAAAACGGCGCGCATGATTTTGACGTCAAATCCGGCGCCTTTTGCTTCGGCGAAAATATCGCGGATATCCGAAGCTATGGCGGCTTTTTCTTCCTCCAGGTGCTCAATTCTTTCAATCAGCGAAGCCAGTCTGGTGCTGTCGATTCCTCCAACGTCTGTCATCTTTTTCACTCCTTAAAACATGTTGAACATTGAAGAGAATTTAACAAAACTCATCTGATTTTACAAGCAATAAATTTTGTGGGATTATCTGTTCAATATAATAGCTTGTTAACTTATTTGAGAGTAGAATGAGCCCAAAATGAGATAATTTTGCTAAAGGAAAAGCTAATGCCTAAAGAAACAAAAACACACATCTTGGCCACCATCGGCCCCTCTTCGGCAACAAAGGAAGTCATAGAAAAACTGATTGATGCCGGCGCCGATGCTTTTCGTTTTAATTTCAGCCACGGCACGCACGCCGAGCATAAAGAACGTTACGAAATTGTCCGCGGTTTGTCTGAACAAAAAGGCCGGCACATTACCCTGATTGCCGATATGCAGGGGCCGAAACTCCGTGTCGGAGAGTTTAAAAACGAAAAAGTTATACTGAAAGAACGTCAGGCTTTCAAGCTGGACATGAGAGATGAGCTTGGCGACGAAACACGGGTAACGCTGCCTCATCCGGAAATCTTCCAGGCTGTAAAATCCGGAGACGAACTTTTGCTCAATGACGGCAACATCAGGCTTCATGTTGATAAAGCCGATGCGCACAATATCTGGACAACCGTAACCGTCGGCGGCGAACTTTCAAGCCACAAAGGCGTTAACCTGCCAAACATCACGTTGCCGATTTCAGCCATCACAAAAAAAGACGAAGATGATTTAAAATTTGCGCTTAAACTCGGTTTTGATTGGATTTGCCTCTCTTTTGTGCAAAAAGCCGATGATGTCCGCATGGCCAAAAAACTCATCGGCGACAAAGCCTGGGTCATCTCCAAGCTGGAAAAACCCAATGCCATCAACGAGCTGGATGAAATTATTGATTTGTCCGACGGCATTATGGTTGCCCGCGGCGATTTGGGAGTCGAATGTCCGATTCAAACCGTCCCGGTTTTGCAGAAAAAAATTGTGTCAGCCTGCCGTCGTCATTCCAAGCCGGTTATTGTTGCGACGCAAATGCTGGAGTCGATGATAAACAACCCCACGCCGACCCGGGCGGAAGCTTCGGACGTGGCCACGGCGGTTTATGACGGTGCCGATACGGTTATGCTCTCGGCCGAAAGTGCTGCCGGAAAATATCCGGTTGAAGCGGTCAGAATGATGCATAACATCATCAGCGAAGTCGAAGCCGATCCGTTGTTCTATCGTTTGATGGAAAGTTCGCGCATTCATCCCTGCTGCGTCGGCGAGTCCGATTCGATAACTTTCGCCGCCAGCGATATTTCCGGTGTATTAAAAAACGTTGCCTGCATCGTAACCTATACTTCTTCGGGGCTGACAACTTTTCTGACGGCGCGTGAACGTCCGAATTTGCCGATTCTTGCCATTACGCCCGATATCATTGTTGCCCGCCGGTTGGGAATTGTCTGGGGGGCAAAAAGTTTTGTCAATAAGGCAGGTTTTAAGAGCTTTGACAAGATAGAAGATATTGCCGTTAAAATTGCGGTAGAAAACGGCTTTGCCAAACCCGGCGAGCACATCATCATTACGGCGGGATTCCCTCTGGGCAAAAAAGGCCGCACCAATATGCTCCATACGGTCTATATCCCTGAAAAATAAATTTCCGCCGGCTAAAAAATGCCGTTAATTGTTCCAGACAGCGTCCGCCCGGTTAAAACTCAATCACCGGGCGAACGATGAATAAGTCCATCTTAAGGTAAGAGAGGCTGTATAATTCACCCGAAGACGGGTCCCAACTCCACGCAACCTGAGCATTATGGTTCTCGGACGATGACCACCACACATTCTTACTGTATTTATTACTATAGATATTTTCTTTGTTACTTTTTGTTAAGCTTTGATCAATAGCCCTTTTGTTCTGGTAAATACTGTTTAACACGCCGCCGGAAGGTAAACACCATTTGCCTTTGGTTTCCGGTATGGTTGACGGGGCGTAGTTGTATACTGCCCAGAATGCAGGGTAATATTCAGAGGCACTGTTTCCGTATTGCTTGGAACTGTAATCAATAACAATCTTCGTATTCTCACAACTGGAAAAATCATTTATCGGAACACTGGGGTAATCCGGCAAATCAGGAATATTAACATCTTTCATTGACCAATAAAAAAATCCCAGACTTTCCAGCGCCAGAGCCTGGCCGCAGCCGTCCCAGCCGATGTAAACCACAACGCCGATTGGTGTTTTGCCGGAAACAACATCGGCGGAACAGGTACCGTCAGAATAAAGGATATCTGCGATTTTGCAGTTTTTGGCATAACCTGTGCACTGTCCGAGAACAGCGCCTTCCGGTTCTTCGGGTTGACAGGCGCCGTCTTTCCATTCATAACCGTCTTCACAGTCTTTCGGACACCAGTAATATTCTCCGAACGGACATTTTAACCCCGGCGTTTTGCAGGAAGTCTTATTATAACCCAAACTCACACAATCTTCATTGTCCACGCACTGAGCAAAAGCGGAAATCGGGAACATAAAAGAAGAAGCCAGCAGGGTAAAATATACCTTTTTGCCGGCGGAAAGAATCACACGCATTTCATCCTCCACACTTCTAATTTCATGCGGAAGTGAAAAAAATGAAGATGATTTTTTTGTCAGACTCATCCCCCTACCTCAGGGAGGAAAACAGAGCTGCCTCAGAGAGGAAATTTCTCTCTTCTCTCCCCCTGAGTAACCCCCGTTTTTCCCTCCCTGAGTAGGGAGGGTCAGGGAGGGTATGAGTCAAAACCAATCATCTGAATCTTTTTCGCCGACAGAGTCTGAATTGTTAGATTGTGAACAGGCGGCAGCCTAAGGAAACAATCGTTACAATTCAGTTGACCGAAGCAGCTTCGCTGCAAGAGGTTAGGCCGCCTTTGTTTCTAATTTTTCAGAGTACGGGCGACGGTGAGGGTGTCAACGGATTTTGCCCCGGCTTTTTTCAAGGCCAGAGCACATTCTTTTAATGTGGCGCCGGTTGTCATAACATCATCGATCAACACAATCCGTTTTCCCTTAATTTTTCCGGGATGTTTGACGGAAAAGGCATTTCTGACATTTTTGAGCCGCGCATGCCCCGAAAAACTGACTTGAGGTTTGGTGCGTCGATTGCGGATAAGCGAAGTATAATCGGCTTTGATGCCGGTCATTTGGGAAAGTTCGGCCGTTAACAGCGCCGACTGGTTATAATGCCTTTTCAGCAGCCGGGTATAATGCAGCGGTGTCGGCACTATAACGTCAACGCCGGCCTCAAAAATATCTTTTCCGGCCAGTTTCAGCCATTTGGCCAGCAGACGGCTGTTATCCGTCCGGTCAAAAAATTTCAACCCCAGCAGCAGATTTTTCGAATTATCGTCATAACATACGGCCGCACGGTTAAAACGGAAGGGAGACTTTTTTTTCCCGGCGCATGAGGCGCACAACAAATTTTTTCCTCTGTATCCCGGAGCTTCAAGCGGCAACCCGCATCTTTGGCAATAAGGTGCCGAAATAAAATTAATTTTACTAAAACATTCGGCGCATAAACTGTCATCATCAGAAATAATTTTACCGCAGTTTTTACAGCGGGGCGGCAGTAGCAGATTAAGAATTTTACGCAAAATTTCAGGCATGGGGGGCAAAAAGCTTCTGCAGCTCTTTGTGAATGGAGTTGATTTCGTCGACCACGGTCATTCCGGCAGCCCGCATGGCTTCTTTTTTATCTTCGGCGGTAACTTTACCCTGAGCCAGAACATCTCCGGCATACCCCATCTTATGCCCGAAAGGAATGGTGTTTCCGGCCACAAAGCCGATAACGGGTTTGCGTCGAGGCATCGAGGCATAATATCTGGCGGCGGCTTCTTCAAAAGCGCCTTCCAGTTGTCCGATAAAAACAATGGCCTCTGTTTCTTCATCATCGGTAAACAACCGCAGCGGATCAATAAAATCCATGCCGATAACCATATCGTCGCCCAGTCCGATGACGGTAGATTCGCCGAGCCTGGCGCGGTTTATTTCCAAAACGGCTTCATAAGTAAGGGTAGATGAGCGGGAAACAACGCCGACTTTGCCTTTTTTTAAAATATTTTCGGGAAAAATGCCGAGCCTGGACTCTCCGGGGGTAATAACGCCGGGGGTGTTCGGTCCGACAAATTTTGTGTTTGAACCTTTGAGAATATTTTTTATTTCAAGCATATCTTTAATCGGTACGCCGTCGGCAATGCAGACAACCAGAGACAATTCTGCCTCAACGGCTTCTTTGACGGCGCTTTTGACAGCCCGCGCCGGAACGAACATGACGGAAGCATTGGCGCCGGTTTCATCAACGGCTTCTTTAACGGCGTTAAAAACCGGAATATCCATATAAGTTATGCCGCCCTTGCCGGGAGTAACGCCGGCCACGACGTTTGTGCCATAGTCAACGGAGCGTCTGATATGAAAAGAAGCCTGCGTTCCCGTAATTCCCTGAACCAGAACTTTTGTGTTTTTATCAACGAGAATGGACATTTAATAGCTCTCCTTTACCGCCCTTACCAGCTTGTCGATGGAATCTTCCATATCATAAGCCACAATAATCGGCAGTTTGGCATTATGCAGAATATCCTTTGCTTCATCTTTGTTAATGCCTTCAAAACGAACCACCAGAGGCACGTTCAGCCCCACTTCCGAAGCTGCGGCGACAATTCCTTCGGCCAGCAGGTTGCAGCGCAAAAAACCGCCGAGAATATTGATAAGAATTCCCTCAACTTTGGGATTGGTCATAATAATTTTAATTCCCGCGGCGATTTTGTCTTTATCAACGCCGCCTTTGACATTCAAAAAACACGAAGTATCAAGCCCGTTGCGGCGGATAAGATCCATGGCGGTAAGGGCGATTCCGTCTCCGTTGACAATACAGCCGATGCTCCCGTCATCAAAGTCGCGGTATTGAAAGCCGAATTTTGCTGCCTTGATTTCCCTTTCTTCCGATTCATATTCATCCTGCAAAAGGGCAATATCCGGATGACGGTATAAAGCATTGTTGTCAAAAGACATTTTGGCGTCAAGAGCAACAATTCTGCCCCGGCGCGTAACGCCTGCCGGATTTATTTCTATCATCGTGGCGTCATAATCAATAAAAGCCTTATACATTCCCTTGATAAATTCACGGAGAAAATGAAAACTTCTTTCCGGCAAATCAAGATATCGGCGCACTTCTTCAATCTGGGTTTTGCGGGCGCCGCGTTCAAGATCAAGTTTAAGCCTGAGAATTTTGTCCGGCCGGTTGACGGCTGTCGCCATAATATCCTGCCGTTCGTCAAGTTTGCACACCAGAAGGGTCAACGCCGGTGTAACCCGGTCAATAACCAGCCCGGCATAAAATTTTGCCCGGACTTTGGCAAAAGCCTCCACATAAATCCGTCCGACAGTCTTTCCTTTAGGGCCGGTTTGCAGAGTTTGCAAAGTTGAACCCAGCATTTTTTCGGCTTCGGCGACAATGTCCCTGCGGCGGTGAATAAGCCTGATACCGCCGCCTTTCCCGGCTTTTTCTTCAATAAAATGTCCTTTTTCCCGGGCGCCGGACTGAATCTGAGCCTTTAACATCCACGGCCCGCGCAGGGAAACATGCAAAGCTGCATTTTTAGCCTCATTGGGAGTATAGGCGATTTTTCCCCGGGGAATGGTAACGCCGTAACGGCTCAAAATTTTTTTTGCCTGATACTCATGAATGTTCATGTTTATGCCAGCTCCTCTGCATAATGTCTGATTTTTTGCACCATTGAAAACAATCCGTTCCGGCGGTTGGGGCTGAGATGCTCTTCAAGGCCGATTTTATTAAAAATGTCATCGACATTGATTCGTAAAATTTCTTCAGCGGTTTTTCCGGAATAGACGGCAAGTACAATGGCAATAATGCCCTTGACGATAATGGCATCGCTGTCTCCCCTGAAGAAAATGATTTTTCCGTTTTCCACGGCTTCAACTTGAGGCACCAGCCACACCTGCGATTGACAGCCTTTCACTTTCCATTCCGGTGTATGCAGTTCGTCCGGAAGAGGCGGAAGCTTTTCGCCCAGTTCAATAATGTAACGGTAGCGGTCTTCCCAGTCATCCAGCAATTCAAAATTTTCTTCCAGTTCTTCAATATTCATTTCAAGCCCCTGTTGCAACAGTATATAATCCGAAAACGACGCTTGTCAAATTTTCTTCCGGCGGTATCTTTCAGCCTCATCGGTCAGCCGCTGATACAAACGGCGGGAAATTTCTTCCCCCTGAACGGCCATTCTTTCTGGGTGCCATTGCACGCCGAGGGCAAACCCGTTGTAACCGGATGGTTCAATCCCTTCAATCACGCCGTCTTCGGCTCTGGCGGAAATTTTTATTTTATCATCGGCAACAACGGCGACAGCTTCCCGGTGCATGGAATTAACCGCAAATTTTTTATCGCCGCAGATTTCTGCCAGCACGCTTCCCGAAACAGCCGTAACCCAATGGGCATATTCATTGGCATTAATGCCGTGATGCCGGGCTGAGGCAAGAATGTCTTTATTGATAAAACCTGTTTTAGCCCCCAAATACCCGGCGATCATCTGCATTCCCCCGCAGATGCCGAGCATTGGCAGATTATGTTTAAAGGCATAGCCGACAATTGCTTGATAAGCCAGCGTACGGGGCGGAAGTTTTGTTATCTTTTCTGCCGGCGGACTGACCGACCATTCGTCGGGTGTCGGAAAACAGCCTCCTGTCAGCAAAACACCATCCGTATTTTCCATTTGTTTTTCAATATTATGGTAAGAAATCAGCCGTATGTTGGCGCCGGTAGCGGCAACAGCCCGGGCATAAGGTTCGTCAATGGAATAATATTCTCCCTCCAAAGCCAGCAAAATTCCGATAACCGGCGCATTTTTACCGTTTGGGAAATCTTTTTCCGGCAACAGAAATTCCGGTGTCCCGGGCAGAGAGTCAATTTCAGCGGCTGACAAACCGGTGGCTGTATAAGTCATACAACTGCTATTGGGGTATTGTCGTTTTTCAAAATAAATTTTTTCAACCGTCATCTTCCGCCCTTTCAGAAGACATCAAGCACGGCGCGGGCTTCATCGCTGAGCCGGTCCAAAGTCCAAGCCGGTTCCCAGACAACTTTGACTTCAACTTTTCCTGTGCCTTCGACCAGAGCTGCGGCATCGGCCGTTTGTTGGGGAAGAATTCCGGCAACGGGGCATCCGGGAGCAGTCAAAGTCATTTCAATATAAACATCGCCGTTGTCTTTAATTTCCAGTTTGTAAATCAGCCCCATATCATAAATATTTATCATGATTTCCGGATCAGAAACCGTTTTCAGGGCTTCAATCACATCTTCTCTGGAAGCGGTTTTTTCTCCTTCCGGCTTAGGAAAGCCGGCATAAGCGCTGTATTCCGCAGCGGCTTCAGCCTCCTGCATGGCAAGAGCCTGCAAAAGAGAAGCTTCAATATCGTCTGTATTATCTTTATTATGCATTGCCAATCCGTCAATCAGGTTCTTTAATGCGTTCAATATCGGCGCCGACGCCTTTTAGTTTTTCTTCCAAAAGTTCATACCCTCGGTCAAGGTGATAAACACGGTTAACAATTGTTTCGCCTTCGGCGGCCAACCCGGCAAGAACCAAAGCAAACGAAGCCCGCAAATCTGTTGCCATAACCGGAGCGCCGTAAAGTTTGTCCACGCCGCGCACAATGGCGGATGCATGCCCGTGTACATTAATATTTGCCCCCATCCGCAACAGTTCGGGCACATGCATAAACCGGTTTTCAAAAATAGTTTCCGAGATCATGGAGGCGCCTTTGGAAGTCAGCATAAGTGCCAGAAACTGAGCCTGCAAATCAGTCGGAAATCCGGGATACACATCGGTCATAATATCCTGTCCGGTCAGTTCTTTGTTGCGTGCATCGACAATAAGCGCATTTTCTTTTTCTTCAACCGCAACACCCATCTTGCGTAAAACATTAATCGGGGTTTGCAAGGTTGAAGCATCAGCGTTCAGCAGTTCAATTCGACCACGGGTGATGGCGGCGGCCACGGCATAAGAACCGGCTTCGATTCTGTCTGAAATAACTTTATGCCGGGCGCCGTGCAGCTTTTTCACACCTTCAATTGTCAAAACAGAAGAATCCCGCCCGCTGATTTTGGCGCCCATTTCATTAAGCAGGTCAATAAGGTCTCCGATTTCCGGTTCTTTGGCGGCATTTTCGATTTTCGTGGTTCCGCTGGCTAAAACGGCCGCCATCAAAATATTGCAAGTAGCGCCGACCGAGGCAAAACGGAAAATGATGTGGGCGCCTTTCAGTCCTTCGCCGGCATCAGCATGAACATAACCGTTTTTGATTTCGATTTTTGCGCCCATCTGTTCCAGTGCCGACAAATGAATATCCATCGGACGGGCGCCGATGGCGCAGCCGCCGGGCAGGGAAAGTTCAACGCGTTTTTCCCGTGCCAGCAGCGGACCGAGCACATAATATGATGCACGCATTTTCCGGACATAATCATACGGTGCGACAAGGCTGGTCAGTTTAGGCGTGCGGTAAGAATAGGTTTTGGTTTTATGCCCGTCAATAAAATCGTCAAACGCGTCAATTTGCGTTCCGAGTTGTTTCAACAAAGCATTCATGGCATTAATGTCCGAAAGCATGGGCATATTGGTGAGCGTAACGGTTTCGTCCGTCAGCAGGCTGGCGCAGATAAGCGGCAAGGCTGCATTTTTTGCGCCGCTGATATAAATTTTTCCGATAAGTTGTTTTCCACCTTTGATTTTTATTTTATCCATCATAAAACTCCTTCAAATCAATTGTCGGAAGACAATCTTTTTGCCGCGTTTAGTTTTTCTCTGGCTTCTTTTTGTTTTTTGCGTTTTTCCATATTTTTTTGCAAAGCTTTTGCTTCTTTTTCAAAGCGGATGTCGCTTCTTTTTTTCTGGGGCGCAGCGTTGGTTTTGTTCATGTTTGGAGTTCCTCATTTTGAAAATACAAATATCATACAGTATGATATTTAAAAAAACGATAAAAATCTTACTCCAATGGAAATATCCGTTAAAAAATCACAAAATAAAAAATAATGCTTGATTTTTATTTTAAGAATAGGTATGTTCACATTCAGTTCAAAGCTGTTGTTCATTATGCCTCTATAGTTCAGATGCCGAAGGTGCGTCATTGGTCAGTGATGTTGAACCGAAGGTGAAAGAGACGCACTTTTAATTATTATGCCGCTATAGCTCAGTGGTAGAGCACGTCATTGGTAATGACGGGGTCGTAAGTCCGATTCTTACTAGCGGCACCATTTTTGATAATGCACCGTTAAAGGTGCTTTTTTTGTATCTATTCCAAGCCTTTCAGCCAGTCCGATTTTGAGAATTTTTAAAAGAACAAATTTTAGCAACTTATCGGACTTTTTTATAAAAAATTAATATCTCTGCATTTTAACAAAACTATTTTCTTTTAACGAGAAGCATGATAAAATAAGATGAGATTATTGAAAGGGACATAAATGGCAGATACTCTTGATATTAGCAATATGTTTGCATATGACATGTTTGAGGGAGATACAAAAGTTGGAACTTGTAATATTTCAATCCATCCTCAATATAGTGGTTTTCAGTGTCCAGATACTTGGAAAGATAAATCTGTGTTAGAAATTGATGGCTTTGGAACCTTCCAAAGAAATGGTTACGGACGCGCCGGATTACAAAAATGCTATGAGTTATCACAACAAATGGGATGTGAAGGACGTATAGTCGTTCATGCTACATGGGATGCGGGCTCTTTTTATGAACATTGTGGCTTTAACAGTAATAATCAAGGAAAACCAGGAATAAAATATTTTGAACCGACCTTTGAAAATTTGGAAAAATTATTTAAAGGTGGAAAAAAAGATAATTTCTTATTTAGAGAAAGTACACCTGATTTTAATGCTTTTGCGAACTTTAATTTTGATGATTTTGAGCTGCAAAAATCAAATCAAAAGAGATGCGATGATAATAAAAAGCCCGAACTAGACTTTAATCCTGAAGCAGGTTTAATTGAATATGCTGATAAGAACTTACAAAAAATTGCAGAGCTAAGAAAGAGAATAAAAAACAATAATATTGATCCGTTAGAACTTAAAGCCAAATCACTAGCTTCGAGCCTTGAAGAAATTGGCTTATCTAGAGATGATTTAGGCAAAACAGGGAATAGCAGGACAGGCGAAATAACTGAAAAGAATAGGAAAATTGCAAAAAGCCAAACGGAAGATGCTAAAGAGGCAATGTTACGAAATAAAAAATTAAAGGAAGATTGTCGGTAATTTTTACCTAAAAAAATTACAACTTTTTATTTTTGAGAAAATTTAATGATTTTATACTAGAAGATGACATTTCTAAAGAATAGCTTTTGACTTGATTTTTATACAAATTCTTTACTGTCAAACATATCAATTTTCTTACTCAAAAGCTTAAAATTATCATAAAATTTAGTCCGATAATTGCATAGTATCTCGCACCATTTTTAAGAATTCCGCCCAAGTGGCGGATTTTTTATTTTTAAACAAGAGATTATTTAGTCCGATTTTGTGAGTTTTGAAAATGCCATTTTGGGCAAAGTTATCGGACTTTTATCTTTACTTTACTTATTGCATCCTATATAATCCTCACACAAATTGAAATAAGGATATGCATAAATGGACTTATCAGTCAAAATAATGAGTAAAATTGACACATTATCAAGTATTTTGAATTTTCAAACGGATGATACATCTGTTTACTGGCGAGGAGCTTTATTCAAAGCTTATCCTTTTTTGGACGAAAAAAAATGTTTAAATATGGCTTGGAATGAAAGAAAAGAATATTTAACGGCAGAATTATCAAAAATCTATGATAAAATTGAAATAGACTTACAAAAAAAATGTTTTATTTTCCAAAAAAGTTGGAAAGAAAACAAAGAAAAAATAAATCATATTTACACAAAAGTTTTTGGTATTGATTGCGACAATCTTTTTAATACTATGATTGCAGAAGTTTCTCTTAATCCCATATGTCCCAGAAATCTCAGGCATCAAAGTTATTCTGTTACTTGGGCAGGAGATGAACTTGACTTTCTAAAAACATCTCTTCATGAAATGGTTCATTTTGTTTGGTTTTATATATGGAAACAACATTTTAAAGATGATTGGTCTGAATATGAAGCACCAAATTTAAAATGGATTTTAAGCGAAATGGTCATAGATACCTTTGTGAAAAATACAGATATCGGAAATATGTATCCTGAAAAGTATAAAAACAAACCAGCTTATAAATATTTTTATGATATGAAAATAAATAATCAAATTATTCTTGAAGAATTAACCTCTCTCTATATAAAGTCTAAAAATATAATACAATTTATGGTGGAAGCTTACTTATATTGTCAAATAAATGAAAAAGACATTAGACGGCAAATATTATAGTTAATTTTCCTATTTTAAGCCTCATACTCACTAGTCCGATAACTGCACAGTATCGCGCACCATTTTTAAGAATGCACCCTTTGAGGTGCTTTTTTGTATGTGTTCCAAAGCCTTGCAAAGAGTCCGATTTTGGAAATTTTTAATTTAGCATTTTTTACAAAGTTATCGGACTTTTTGATGAAAAGCCAATAAATTTAAGCATTTTATCTTCTAAAATTCTAGTCCGATAAAAATGATTGAAAATTTAATTTATTCAGCATAACATTTTGACTATGGATATTTTAATTATAATCATAGCAGTAACTTTTTATGCCACTTGTAAAACGTGGCGAAATCTGTTTAACCAAGAACAAAATCCGATTTATACTTGCAAAACTCTGCCGGGTGAGGAGATAAAACATGAACAAAAATTTAACATTTGCTGGTGCGGCGATTGTTATTCTTGGATTGTCGATGAGCATAGACTCTTTGTGTGCAAATACGCTTTCTGAAAAGAATGAGAATTTATCTATCGGCGAGGAAGTATTTTTTAATCCCTATACTGGTTTACCATGTCATGAAACGGATGCTTGGAATCAAAGCAATCATACCAGCGAATGCTACCGCTGGCATGTTATCAAAGACAACGGCGACAGTTGTGATTTGTTGCTCGATCACAACCTCGGTGCCAGAGTGCCGTGGTTAAGTTACGAAGATTTTATTTCGGCCGGCGGTACTCCTGACAAATACGGCGCCTCGGGCAATAATCGCTACGGGCCGTTGACCGCGTTAAAAGAGCTGCAAAAGACTACCGGGTCGTTTAAAAATGTTGAAATCTTGACTGCTGATGACAATGTATCGCGTTCCGTCGGCGGCGCAGGCTATACCGTTGATTACACCGGTTATAAAGCACGGTTGATAAGCGCGGCAGAGCTGGCTGCTCTGTCTGCTAGCAAACCAATGAAAGATGGCAATGCTTGGCAAGCCTCAAGCGGCAGTTATATTCACGCTTTGCCTCAATGGCTTTATACAAATCTCGGCCGTCCGGATATAGCGCAGCCCGAGATTCATGTCGCCTACTATACCGATACTGCGCACGCCGTCAAATCGGATACTGTCTGGGTAGTTTGTCTGGGCAGCAATCTTGGCAAAGCTTCCGTAACCACAATGAGCCGTTATGGACAGGAACTTTTGGGTATTCGTCCGGTCATCAAAGTAAAGAAAAACAAGCTATGATAAGCGAAGATTGTTTGCAACATATGATATTGAATAATATTTGTATTTACTCCTGTTGTACTAACAAAATAACCATCCAAAGTCCTGGCCTTTGCTTTCAGTCTGGCGGCGGAAATAGAAAGAAACTTAATCTCCCAAAGGACTAAATCATCTCTTGCTAATCTTAAAGCGTCTGGCAAGAAACTCGGACGCCCGTTTTCCGCAGAGTCAAAAAAGCTCAAACTCTCAAAAAATGCTAAAAAGGTACGGAATTTATTATCTAAAGGCATCTCCAAGTCCCAAATTGCTAAAATCCTCGGCGTCCAGCGCAGCACATTGAGGCGGTTTATTGAAAGAATATCTGAAACAAAGGCTTAACATCTCTTCAAACTTACTAAGAAATTATATATCCAAGCAATTAGGATTTAGCAAAAATTCTTTTAACCCTAAAATTAAAATACCGTCATCATCTTGATAGGTCGCCACATCATCCTTTACAATAATTATTTTTTTAAATGAATCACCTATTTTTAATAAAGAGCGTTTTTCTTGAGTTTCTTTTGCTTTTGTTGGCATTTGTAAGGCTGATTGAATATAATATTTTTTATAACCGCAGTTTACTACAAAATCAACTTCTGTTTTTTTGTTAATGTATGTATTATTGGCTTGTTTTTCTTTAATAAGAACCTCTCCAACGTCAACATCACAGCCACGAATTTTCAATTCATTATAGATTATATTTTCCATGATATGGCTTTCTTCTGTTTGCCTAAATCGTAAACGCGAATTTCGTAATCCTAAATCAGTAAAATAGTATTTAGATGGAGTGTTTATATATTTTTTACCTTTAATGTCATAACGCAACGCATTACTAATTAAAAAAGAATCTTGCAAATAATCAATATAGTTTTTAATTGTAGGCGCTGAAATATCTAGTTTTTTTACGCTCTTAAAAGTATTGGTTAATATTAACGGATTTACTAAGCAACCAATATCTGAAGCTAAAATATTTATTAATTCTTCTAGTTCTTCATCATTGCGGATATTATGCCGGTCTTTGATATCTTGAATATATGTTTCAGTAAATAAAGACTGTAAATACTTCCGTTTTTCTTCATCTGTTTGACGAGATAAAATCATAGGCATACCACCATAAGTATAATATTCTTTCCATGCATCAATCCAAGATCCTTCATAAACAGAAAAGAATTCTGCAAAACTGAGAGGATAAACCCTGATTTCATCTCCTCTACCTCTAAATTCCGTTACAATGTCGGTAGATAAAAATTTAGAATTGCTTCCGGTTACATATACATCTAAATTTTCAATGTGTAAAAAGCCATTTAAAACATCTGAAAAATTATCCATTAGCTGAACTTCATCTAATAACAAATAATGCATTTCAGAATCAATGATATGTGATTTGACATAGTTATAACATTCATCTGGTTGACGATATTTCATATTTGGATAGTCATCTAAAGCCAAAGTAATGATTCTTTTTTCAGAAACCCCTTCATCCAGCAAATGTTGCTTGAAAAGTTGAAACAATAAATAGGATTTACCACAGCGTCTTATTCCACTAACTATTTTAACTAATCCGTTGTGTTTTTTGTTGATTAGTTGAGTAAGGTAATTTGTTCTTTCAATTTTCACAACACCCTCCTATTTTAAATAATTGTACACATGTCAAGTTTTATAAAATATACTGTTAAAAGTTTTTGTTGTCAATGTTTATTTTAAAAATTCATACAACTGTTCAGTTTTATAAAATAAGATGCAGCTGTCTGAAAATATTATGCCAGTAGTAAATTTGATTTGGTAATGCCACAATCAAACAACTCAATTTTCCTACCCAAGTCTTTAAATTCCTCATATTCGTTAGTCCGATAATCGCATAGTATCGCGCACCATTTGTTAATTTCTGGCGTTTTTAGCAGCTTATCGAACGGTCTAGCTATTGAAAAAGCTATATTTTTTCCATCAGTTTTGCAGTCCGATAATATTAGTTTTAAAATGTCTCTTTTTTGTGAAATAATCGAACTTTTTAAGAATTTTTCAACATTTGCAGATGCCTTCTTAATTTGGAGGTTTTTAAAACGGATGATATTGCAAAAAAAACAATGAGGCGTAAAAAAGGGATTGTAAAATTGTCTTACAATCCCTTTTCTTTTTACTATTCAAGTGGATCAAAGTCACTGCTAATTAATGAACCGGACTTTGAACGCCTCTCATAATCCGTGGATATATTAATACCGCGAAGATACAAGAGCAAAAGCAACAAGCCAAAAATTCCTGTATAAATCCAGGCGGCGTTGTCAACTTTTTTATTTATGATTTCAGCAAATACTTCTGGCTCTGAAGCATTGCGAAAACCGGAATCCGAATCAATAAAATAATATCTATCGCCGAAACCATAAATGTAATAACTCTTTCCGGCTTTAACAGCGATTCCCGAACCACTGATTTTTCCTTGAGGATAATTCTGTCCGGAAATGGTAACGAGTTGTGCGGTAGCTTTATCTACTGTCTTATAACCATCGTATTCAACCGAAGGGGCAAAAAGACTCACAACCGACGTACCAAACAAAGCAAGAGCCATACATCGTACCGTACATACAATAGTCCACCACCAAATCTCTTCATCGTCATCTTTTCCAAATAACCAGACTAAGATAAGAGATAGAACGAAGCCTGCTACAGGAGACAAAACAATAACTTTCCAGTAAATTCCGCCCGCTCCTTGATAGGAAAAAGATAACTTTCTGATTAAAGAGAGAGCCTGAAAACAATCACTTTTTGAAAGAAAAACTTCGTCACTGTTAGAATAAACGCCGACAGAATCTCCAACGTGTAACTCTTCGCCGGAAAGCCAATCTTCAACGCCGCCATCAATCAGATAGCTGTTTCCATTAATGACAACGCTTTTCGAATTTTCAATTCTTTCAATTCTTCCGCTGTTTTCCAAATGAAAATTGCCTTTTATTCCATGGCAGGAACTCAAAGTGAGGACGGCAAACAATAAAAATAGTAAATTTTTCATAATAAATAAAGTTTAGATTAATAATACAATTTGCTGAACATAATACAAAAAAACGCAATTTTGTCAAGAAAAAATGAAAAAAAGTTCCAAAACACAAATATTTTATTGGTTGATGCTTGAACATCATCCATAAAAAAACAATTTCTTCAGCAAAATTTTAGACAATAAAAAATCCCCGCAACAATTATGTTGTCGGGGAAACGTTTTTTTACGAAATAAGCATTTTTGCCACAATTGATAAAACCAGAATGCTTAAAATAACTGTCAGCCAGGTGAATTTTTCTCTCTTTTGCGGCTTTGTTTTGGGCAATATAAACAGCATAAAAAATGCCATGCCGAAACAATAAATAAAAAAGAGCAGCGATAAATCTTCTGCCATTGCAATCATCGGTGTTTGCAGTTTTTTGATATCCAATAAATGCAAAACGATCAGAAACAACAACAAACCGGTACAGACCGGAAACTTTCTGAATAAATCAATGATAAATTTCTTCATAAAAACAAGTTGTTAAATGTAAGAATAATAACGGATAAAAACACAATAATTAACTTATAAATTACATATATACATAATATCAAAAATGTAAACAATTATTTTCAGAGATGCTTCTCTTGGATTTACGGGAACACAGCGAAGGTTGATTGGCTGAGTGGATAAAAAGCAACCGCTTCCCGTAACGCCGTATTTTGTAGTTTTGAAAATGACGTTATAAAATTAAAAATCTTTTACCGCCTGTTTGTTTGCAAATTTTTGTGCAACCAGATTGGATTTACATTGTTTTTGCATCTTATCAGCAAATTTCAATAAACTTTCCATCCGGGCAATATCTTCCGCTTCCATAAAATTAGTATACAAACCGCCGTCTTTATAAATGTGGATGACTTTTTGTTGAAAAGCATAAACTTTATCTATTTCTTCAGATGTTGCAGCTTTCCTTAAATTATACTCCACAGCCCCTTTTAACAGTTCATCAGATTTTTGTGTGTCTTCTTCGGATCCAAGAATTCTAAAGCTTTGCAGATAATCCGAAAATTTAACTTTGGATGTTTTTAATGTTTTATCAAAATCTTCGGCAAACTTTTTGCTTTTCCCGAAATATACATCTTGTATAAAAGCATTGTTTTCTACTTTTTCTCCCATGAGCAAATCTGCTACAATAACTTGTGAAGCATATCCTGCATTTGCTCCCGGGCCGACACGGCCGTTGGCTCTGCTTGCCAAAGCATCTGTTATGGCTTCATTTAAATCGGCGCTTGTTGTCGTAACAATATTTCCTCGTCCGTCAAATTCTGTATATCTTGATCCGATTTTTATATAGCCTCCGCCATTTTCGGTTTTGCCGCTGTTGGAAGAGAAAGCGTGCAAAACTTCGTGTGTTATAATATGGTTGCTTGCTTGAGAACATATTGCAATACCTTGAGTCGTTTTGTATGATCTGCTGTCAGAGCTTGCAAAAAACTTATATGCAGCAGCGCCTGCCGGAACTTTAACATCACAAAGTTTACCATTTTCAAGTCTTTTGCAACTTCGATTATTATCACATAAAACAACCGTCAGATCTTTGTATATTTCATCAACTTTATCTTTCCAGTCGTCAGGAGAAATTTTTCGTGCAAAATCTTTCGCAGATTTTAATATTCCGGCGATTTTAGGATCCTCTTGCGTTTCAGAATAATCTGATTTTCTGAAAATCATATTATTTCTCCAATATTTTAATTGATTTTATCGTATCATTTTTTCTTGGTTAATGCAATATCTTAACCAACAACCGTATCCCATGTGTTCATTTTAAATGACAGAATCTGTTTTTTTATCGCACACTGCCGCAGCGGTATAAAATGTGCATAAACGGAATTTTTTATCTTGATTTAGAGTAAACTCTAAAATTTATAATCAAAACAAAAAACACGGAAAACAACAGGGATAAAATGAAAAAAATGGTTTTGATTGTTTTGTACGCAACAGGCCGGCAAACTGGCGGCGTTTTCTGAGCCGTTCGCCGTTGCGCCGGAACATGAGCTGCCGGTGGTTAAGCTGTCGAAAAAAAAGTCTTGCCGGACAAGCGGATGATCTGGCTTTGCATCCGTGGTATGAATCAATAGATATGCTTTTGACAGAAGCAGAATCCGCCGGCATAAAAATCTTAACGCCTCAGATGGGCGAAAAGCTCATTCCCGGAATTTCCCAAACCGGAAAATGGTGGAAAAAGCTTGCAATAGACAAAAAATAATGCTAACTTAACAAAGAATATAAATTATTAAATATTATAATTATGGAAAACAAAAGTTTTTTAAAGTTGCTTCTGCAAGCGAAGCAAAAAAGAGATGTTATGCCGCAAATGCTGTTGGATGCTTTTTGCCGTGAGTGTTGGATCAGCCGCCGCAATTGGAATTTGTCAGAAGATAGAAAATTGTGGGAAGACTGTTTTACGGAATTCGGCGATGTGCTCAAATCTTTGCCTGCCGATGAAAAAATGCGAATAATTCCGCAGCTCGTTTCTAAAAGCAAAATCTGGCCGTCTTTTATGTTTTTAGCCAGAGAGCTTTTTGACCAGCTGTCTCCGGAAGAGCAAAAGAGCCTTGAAATTCCGGTGGTCAGGTGGACGCGGAATGACAAAGAAAGAATCATTTCCCAAGAGGAATTCCTTTGGTTGAAAGCCAATGGATTTCGTTGCTGGGAAAATAAAGAACATCCGGGAATATATCTGCGGCCGGCCCGGTTTGAAGATTTTGAATGCTTTTACAAACTCTTGAGCATGATACAAGATTCGGAAACCGAGGCCTATATGTATTTTCCCGGAGATGAATAGGAAATTTTCGACCAAAAAAGCATTGCTTCATGCAATGCTTTTTTTAATACCAGTCATGTTTTTCTTTGCGATCCAGCCGGCTGATTTTTTCCATATCTTCGTCAGTCAATTCAAAATCAAATATATTCGTATTTTCTTTTATATGAGCCGGATTGCCGGAGCCGGGAATAACCACGATGTTCCGCTGCAGGTTCCAGCGTAAGATAACCTGTGCGGCAGTCTTACCATATTTTGCGCCGATTTCCTGCAAAGTTTTGTTTCCGAGCAGTTCTTTTGTATAGCCTCTGCCGCCCAACGGATACCAACCTTCAACAACAATCCCCTTTTGCCGGATGTATGCAACAACATCAGTATCCTGATAATAAGGATGAATCTCATTTTGCACGACGGCTGGAACTGTTTCAATCCCGGGCAAAAATGCATCCAGTTCCCGGATATAATAGCAGGACACGCCGATGGAACGGATTTTCCCTTTTTGAACGGCCTGTTCCATCATCCGGTAGGCTTCTGTCTCATATCGGCCGGGATGATGGAGCAGCATTAAATCAATATAGCCGGAATCAAGTT
This sequence comes from uncultured Pseudomonadota bacterium, assembly GCA_949289935.1. Taxonomy (GTDB): domain Bacteria; phylum Pseudomonadota; class Alphaproteobacteria; order RF32; family CAG-239; genus HGM16780. Next base: position 48,427 of record CASEQD010000005.1, read on the forward strand.
TTCCGAGAGCCTCGTCAATTGCTTGTTCGGCACAGGCATATTGATTTGGATAAAGTTTTGTCGTAATAAAAATTTCATCTCTCGGAATACCTGAGGCTTTGACTGCAGCGCCGATATCTCTTTCGTTTCCGTAAAAAGAGGCGGAATCAATCAGGCGGTAACCGGATTGCAAAGCGCTTAAAACCGCATTAAAGCAGTTTTTTCCGGTTAAGCCGTATGTTCCCAATCCGATAACAGGCATTTTGCAGCCGTTGTTAAGGGTTACCAGTTTATTTTTCAAATCAAAAAAAATATCAAACAATTTTTTCCTTTTTCATCCAAACATCCGCCTTCCGGCATCCGGAAGGCGGAATTTTTATAACACAAAACCGAATTCCTTTTTTACTTCAGATTTGTTTTAAAAAAGTTTTCAATCTTATCGAAAGGAATTTTATCCGTTTGATCATATAAATCAACATGATTGGCGCCGGGAATAATCATCAGTTCTTTATTGTTGCCTTTAAGCTTTTTATAGGCATCTTCGCTAAAATAACGGCTGTGGGCTTTTTCGCCGTGAATCATCAGCACCGCGTTTTTAATTTCGCTGCTGTAAGCCAGAATTGGCATGTTCATAAACGAAAGAGCGGAGGTTGTGTTCCAGTTTCCGTTTGAGTTGATGGAGCGTTTGTGAAAACCGCGTGGTGTTTTGTAATATCCCCAATAATCCTGAACAAACTGCGGTTCGTTTCCGGTCAGCTTTTCCGGAAGTCCGGGGGCTTTGGCATAAGTTCCGTTTTTGAAGTCGGCTGTGCGCTGCCTGTTTAGTTCTTCGCGCAATTTATAACGTTGTGCAACGTCGTTTGAATCAAAATAACCATTGGCGTTGACCCGGCTCATATCATACATGGTAGATGTTACCGTGGCTTTGATTCTCGGATCGTTTGCCGCAGCGTTGAGGGCAAATCCGCCAAAACCGCAAATACCGATAATTCCGATTTTGTCCGGGGCGACATCCGGCAGATTGCTCAAAAAATCAACCGCGGCGCTGAAGTCTTCCGTGTTAATATCGGGGGAAGCGACATTGCGTGGTTCGCCGCTGCTTTCACCTGTATAAGACGGATCAAAGGCCAGAGCGATAAAGCCGCGTTCAGCCATTGTTTGCGCATACAACCCGGAAGCTTGTTCTTTGACCGCGCCGAACGGCCCGGCAACCGCAATCGCCGGAAGTTTGTCTGCTGTTTTTTCTTTGGGAGTGTATAAATCTCCGGTCAGCATAATCCCATAACGGTTTTTAAATGTTACTTTTTGGATGTCGGTCTTGTCGCTCTTGGCAAAAACCTTATCCCATCCGCTGTCGTTTTCCTGTCGGGTGTCGGATGCCGGATTATTTTTTGTCTGAATCATTGTTTTCTCTGCTCCCGATGAAATTGAAGGTAAAAACAACAGTCCGGTTAAAACGCTGAAAATCAGCCGGAATGTTTTTAATTGAATTTTTGTACTCATTATAATATTTGCTCCTCAGATTCTTTGGCCTGCTTCATAAGCTTCCTGAAGCGCTGGCATACCTTTGATATCGCCGGCTTCGGACGCACCGGTGCCATAAACAACTCCTTTAAGCAAGCATTGGGGAAAACATTCAATCCATCCGCCCAGTCCGTTGATTGCCCGTTCCAGAGCGGAATGCGCTTCATCCGCGGCAGTGGCCAGCAAATAAATGTCCCTGAATTTATAATCGGCGGCAAACAGCGGGTTGGAACGGTCAAGCAGCGTTTTCATCTGTCCGCTCATTTCGTAATAATAAATCGGTGTGGCAAAAACCAAAACGTCTGCTTCTTTCATCTTTTCCACGATTATTCCGGCATCGTCTTTGATAACGCATTTTTGCGTTTTCTGACAGGCCAGACACCCCCGGCAGAAAGAAATTTGTTTGTCTTTCAAGGAAATTTGTTCAACCTGATGGCCTTTTTCTACGGCTCCTCTGGCAAATTCGTCGGCCAGTGTGTCGGAATTACTGCCGTGGCGTAGCGAAGTGGAAATAATTAAAACCTTTTTACTCATTTTCATACTCCGGTTAATAAATTAACACCGGTTATTAAAGTAGAAAATTTTTTGCCAGATGGCAAATATTATTATCATAAAAAACAAAAAAATCCGCAGTTATGAAACCGCAGATTTTTTTAATTTCTAATCATCTTCATCGGCATCGGTCTTCGCCGTCGGATATTTTTGACAAAGGCTGTTTATGTTGGCAATTTGCAGAAGGATAAATCCGCATCCTCCGGAAAACAGCAAAATTGCCAAATTCAGAATCAATCCCGTAAAAAATGCAAAATCGTCGGATATTGAAACCTTGCAGGATAAAATAACCAGAGATACGACAAAAAATAAAAAGCAGACGACATAAGTCTGAAAATATTTTTTAGGGACAAAGTTACGCCCGGCGCATCCGCAGGCAATTCCTGCCATTCCTTCCAAAAAAGCGGCAATTGCAACAATCGGTAAATTCTTTAAAGGATCGTCCGAAAACAAAAAAACCGACAAACTGATGAAAAAGGTTGTAATAATCACAAAAACAATTTCCCTGAAATTCTTTTTGCAGCAATAAAATAATGTTAACATAACGATATTTTTTTAATAATATTTTTTCGCAATAATTATATGGTTGTCTCAAATTTTGTCAATAAAAAAATAATGCGGAGAAACAGGAACAGTTTTAAAATTTTTCTGGAATTTTATTCCTGAAGCGGATATCTTAAATACAGGTTAATTTTTTTATAAGGAGGAAAAATGAAAAAGCTTTTGTCTTTGTTTGCGGCGTTATTTATGCTTTCGGGGTGTTTTGAAACATCGGAAAATACGTTTAAGGGAAAAGAATACCGTTTGGTCTCATCTCCTGAAAATATGGAAATTACCATTGGTTTTGCCGCAGATGAAAACCGTTTTTTCGGTAAAGCGCTGAACAACTACATGGGAAGTTACCAAACGGATGGAAACGAACTTGTTTTCAGTCAGGCTGCGAGCACCATGATGGCCGGCCCGCAGGAAATGATGAAGGCGGAAAGCGACTATCTGGCGGCATTTCCGAAAATTAACGCTTTTGAACTGAACGGCAAAAAACTTATTCTGAAAACTTCAGACGGCAAAGAACTGGTTTTTGAAGAAAAAGGAACAATCGACGCCGCAAAGGAATAAAGAATAAAAAAATCCCGGAAAAGAAAAATTCCGGGATTTTCATTATCTTCCAAAAACGGCGTCTTTCAAACGTTTCAGTGTTGCCTGAGCCGCGGGGCGGGCTTTTGCCGCACCGTCTTCCAGCATTTTTTCAACTTCGTCAAAATGCGCCATGTAATAATTATACTTTTCCCGGGCATCTTTAATTTCAGAGACAACCGCGTCAAGCAGCATGTTTTTGATATGCCCGTATCCCAGCTTTCCCTGCCGCAATCCGTCTCCCATTTCTTTGAGCTGTTCCGGTGTGGCGATGGCTTTGTAAATCTGATAAACCAGAATACTTTCCGGATCTTTGGGCTCTTCCATCGGGCGGGAATCTGTTTTAATGGAAAAAACAGCCTTTTTGATGGCTTTGTCATCTTCAAACAAAGGAATGACGTTGCCGTAGGATTTGCTCATTTTACGTCCGTCAATGCCGGGAATAACGGCAATATTCTCATCCGTATAATAATCCGGCAGATGCAGCAGTTCACGGCCGTAATGTGCGTTAATGGCGCCGGCAATGTCCCGGGCGATTTCCACATGCTGCACCTGATCTTTGCCGACCGGCACGATATCCGTATCATAAGCCAGAATATCGGCGGCCATCAAAGTCGGATAAGTATAAAGCCCCATGTTGATGCCGTCGTCATCCGGCTTTCCGGCCGCGCGGTTCTTGTCGACGGCGGCTTTGTAGGCATGAGCCTTGTTCATAAAGCCTTTCGGCGTATAGGCATACAAAATGGTTGTGATTTCCGGAATTTCCGGAATATCCGACTGCCGGTAAAAAAACGATTTCTCCGGGTTTAGTCCGCCGGCCAGATAAATACAGGCAATTTCCTTCATCTTCTGGTTTAAAACCGCCGGATCTTTTTCTGCATTAATGGCGTGATAATCGGCAATAAACATATAGTGTTTTCCGCCGCCTGTCGTTGCTTCGTGTCCAAGGCGGATGGCCGGTTTTATGGCGCCGAGATAATTGCCGAGATGCGGGGTTCCGGTAGGCTTGACGCCGGTCAGAATTGTTTTGTTTTCAAACATTTTATTGCATTTCCTGATTTTTATATTGAATTTATCTGTAAAATTGATACTCTTAACGGCAATTAAAATCAATCAAAAATTAAACAATTGGGACAATAAAATATGCTGGATATTAAATTTATTATTGAAAACAGAGAACAAATTCAGGACGGCCTCAATAAAAAAGGATATGCCGCGGTTATAAATCTGGATGAATTGATATCCCTTCACGCTTCAATTAATAAATTAAAAACGTCGTCCCAGGCCAAAGCCGAAGAAAAAAACAAGCTCAGCAACTCCATTAAATCGGCGTCTGCGGAAGAACGTCCGGCCATCATAGCCAAAAGCAGAGCCTTGGGGGATGAACTCAAAAAAGAACTTGATGAACTAGATGCCGAACAGAAAAATTTTGATGAAATCATGCTGCGCATGCCCAACATGCCGAGCCCGGATTGTCCGGTTGGACCGGATGAAAGCGGCAACGTCGTCCTTCGCAAAGTCGGGGAAATTCCTCATTTCGATTTCAAACCCCGCGACCATGTTGAGTTGATGGAACTGAATGATTGGGGGGAAATGGAGCGCATAGCAAAAGTCAGCGGTTCCCGTACCTATGCCATTAAAAACGATTTGGCCAAACTGGAGCTGGCCATGCATATGATGGTGCTTGACAAGCTGCGCGGCCATGGGTTTACGGTTATAACCGTACCGTCGATTTCCAAGGAAAAACCTCTTTACGGACAGGGATATCTGCCTTTTTCCCGTGACGAAATTTATTATATGCCGGCAGATGATGTTTATTTGTCGGGAACGGCAGAGCTGATTTTGAATTCACTGCGTGCGGATGAAATTCTGAGTGAAGCGGAACTGCCGATTCTCTATGCCGGATTTTCGCCCTGCTTCCGCCGTGAAGCCGGTGCAGCCGGAAAAGATACCCGGGGGTTGGTCCGTGTTCATCAGTTCATGAAAACCGAACAGTTTGTAATCTGCAAAAATGACGTGGAAGAAAGCGACAAATGGCACAAAAAGCTGCTGGCAATTTCTGAAGAAGTTTTGCAGGATTTGGAACTGCCTTATCAGGTGCTGGACATTTGTACCGGCGATATGGGCGCGCCGAAATTCCGCCAATATGACCTGGAAGCCTGGGTTCCTTCTCAAAATTGCTATCGTGAAACGCACTCCTGTTCCAACATTACAGACTGGCAGGCGCGTCGCACCAACCTGCGTTATCGGGGCAACGCCGACAATAAAGTCAGGTTTGTTCACACGTTGAACAACACGGGCATTGCTACGCCCCGGGCTTTGGTGCCGTTTATTGAGTGCCATCAGAATGCCGACGGATCGGTAAATATTCCAGAAAAACTCAGACCCTATATGGGCGGCAAAAGCAAAATTGGGAAAAATTTGTAAAATCCGGCAAAAACAAATGCAGTTGGATGTTTCGCAACTGAAATATGTTTTGTTTGATTGGGACAATACGCTGGCGGAAAGCCGGCCGTCCTTGGTTTGTGCCATAGACAAAGTGTTGGCGGAATATCATCTGCCCTGTTGGGAAGTCAGCAAAGAAAAAAGAGACCGTAATTTGTCGTTTAAAGACAATTTCCCGCGCATTTTTGGAAATGCCGCCGACGAAGCTTATAAAAAATACCGTGAAATTTACAAAAAAATTGTCAGAGGCAGAATCCGAACTTTTGATTATGCCAAAGAAGTTCTCGGTTTTTTTTCCGCCCGTCAAACCGGGTTGATTATCATGACCAACAAAGAACGCTGCCTGCTGGAATATGAACTGCCTTTTCTTTTTGACAAAAGCCTTTTCTGCCGGATTGTTTGCGGCCATGAAGCGCCCGCAGACAAACCGTCCGGACAGCATGCGCTTTATGCGCTGCGGGGACTGATGCGTCCGGAAGAAATAAACCGGAAAAATGTATGGATAGTCGGAGACAGCCCGCAAGACAGTGCCGTTGCATTGGAAATCGGCGCCTTGCCGGTACGCATAAACAAATCCATTTGGGGCGATGGCGGAGAACCTGAAAAAAATAAAAAAATTGTCTGTTTCAAAAATTTTGCAGATTTCTACGCCGCATTGAAATTAGCGAAAAATTAAAAAATTAAAGGTTAAAATTCAAAAACGCTCAACAGACAGAGGATAATATGGGCTTAAAATTCAGTGCCGTTTATGGAAATATAATACGCTGGGGAACAATCGGGATAGCCGCCGTCTTGCTTCTGATTCTGAATTATTGCAGCCTGAGTGAACATCTGGCTTCAAACAACCGTTATATTACGGATTACGCCTTGCCGGATGATTATGAAGAACGCAATCGTCCGACGGTCGTTGCCGGGTTGTTTTATGATTTGAATAAAAAACAGGAACAGCCGGTGCTGAAAATATTGCAGGTTCCCGTTCCTGAAAATCAATATGCATTCCGGGTGGCGGAAGAGGCATATCTCAGCCTGAAGCCGGACGCCGGAAAAATCAAAAACATCATTTTGGTCGTGTCCGGAGCTGATTTATCTTTTGAAGGCGCAGGCATTATAACCGGATATGCGTCAATGCCGGAAAAAACAAAAATTAACCGTGAAATAAGCGCCGCTTTGGCAAAAGATAAAAATTTCAGCTCGCTGGAAATTGAAAACGGTGTTTTGTTTGATAAACATTTACGTCTTTTGCAAAAAGCGCTTCCGTCTTTTAAAGCCGTATTAATCGCGGTCAAAGGCATTTCTGCAAAAACTTTGGCAAAAGCTTTGGAACCTTATGTTTCCCGTTCTGATACAGTTGTTGTTTTAGCAGAAGGTTTGGCTGCCGGTGAAAGCGCCGAACCGGACAAAACAGCGCATCAAACAGTTCTTTACGACGGATTGATGACGGAAACGGCATCGTTTCTTGCCGAAAAATATAATTATACGCCGGAAGTGATAGACTTTGTCCAGACAGTACGTTCCGGAAAAAAAGGTGTATATTGGGAATGGAAAGGAAATACCGGAGAAAATAAAAATAATGCTGAAAACCGTCTGATAAATAATGTCGAATCTTTAAAAAATTTCAAAAAGATATACGCGTCGGATTTGCAAAACATAGCGGAAGAAGCTCTGAACCGGGCTTTGTTTGACGCATCGGATTATAAACCGTCGCGCAAAGACTATGATGACCGCCTGTTTGACAGGGGGGCGGCATACATATCTCTTTTTGTAGACGGAAAATTGCGCGGCCGTTCCGGTTCTGTCGTTGCCGCGCAGGGCATTGCCCGCAATGTCGCCGAAAATGTTTACAATGCGGTTTTTGATAAAAGAGAAACGCCGCCTCTTTCTCCGGATGAAATAAAAAAAATAAAAATTAATATTTCGCTGTTGAGCGGTTTTGAAAAAATTCCCTATAAAAATGAAAAAGATTTGCTGAATAAAATTGTTCCCGGAAAAGACGGGCTGGTTATTCGCTCCGGAAATCGGCAGGCTGTCTTTCTACCCTCTGTCTGGCAAAAGATTGCCGACAGGCGTGAGTTTTTGAATCAGTTGAAATTTAAAGCCGGAATGAACCCAAACTATTGGTCAAATGAAATAAATGTTTATCGTTTTTATACAGTGGAGATAAAAGAAAATGAAAATTAACGGATATGAAATTGCCTTGTCTGAAGAAGATCTGGATAAAATTCTCACGGAACAGACTGTTCCGGTAGAGCTGATTGATAAAAATTTTCCCGGATATCTTAATTTGAGCGAAGGAGATAAAAAGGCGCTTCAATATCTGGTTAATGCCGGAAAAATAATCAACGATGTTTCTCTGGAACAGGATCATGCCCTGAACCGCCGAATGAAAGCCGGGCTTGAAGAAGCAGCCAAAACGAGCAGCCATGCGGCCAAAGCGCTTTGTTTGTTCAATTCCCTCAACGGCGTTGAAGGCAGCAACGGCATAGATGAAAAACATGTTGAAATTTTCAAGGGCATAAGCGGCCGTCCCGGACGGAATTTTTATCCGGAAGATTTAACCGTTGAAGAATTTCACCGCATAATAAAAAAAATGCTGATGAAAGGTAAAGACGATGAAGTCCGTAAAATTTTAAGCGTCCGGACAATGGTCAGAAGGTCGGGAGATGAACTTAAGGCGGTTGATTATACCGAGTATTTTTCCAAAGAATTTTCGGCAGCTGCCAACCAGCTGGAACTGGCCGCCCATTATACCTCGGACAATCTGCTGAAAGAATATCTCGGCTGGCAGGCGCAGGCGCTTCTGCAAAACAACGAAGAAATGGACAGGCTGGCAGACAGCCATTGGGCCATGTTGCAGGAAACAGATTTGGAATTTACGTTAAGTCGTGAAAATTACGATGATGCCATGAGTCCCACTGTCTGCGAAAATGAAGAGCTGGCATCGCTGCTGGCGGAGCGTGGTATTGAAGTCAATTCCAAAGACATGCTCGGCGTCAGAGTGGGCATTGTTAATAAAGAAGGAACGGCGCTGCTGTTAAAATTTAAAGATCATATGAAAAAACTGGCGTCTTTAATGCCTTTCGCCGACAAATATAATCAAAACATTGCTGCCGGCGGCAGCTTAAAACAAACCATGGTTGATGTCGATTTGGCTGCGCTGACCGGTGATTATGCCCAATGCCGCGGCGCCATCACCACAGCGCAGAATTTACCCAACAATGATAAATTATCAGTCAAAACCGGAGGAGGACGGCGTAATGTCTATCATCGCCAGGTGCGGATGAGCCGCGACAAAAAACGTGATGCGGCATTGCTTCAGGCTTTGGTTCGCGCTGATTTTCATCAGTATTTTAATCCCGAAGCCGAACATATTTTTGTCATCGGTCACGAAAACGGCCATTCTCTCGGCCCCGACAGTTCATATCAAAATGCCTTGGGGCTTTACAAACATACCATTGAAGAAAACAAAGCCGATGTTGTGTCAATTACGTTTATGCCGGAATATGTCAAAGCGGGCATCATCGACGAACAGACACTCAAAGAAGTTTATACGACATGGATAATCCGGCTTTTCCTGAAAGCAAAATCCGAAGAGCCGCACCGGCAGGGAGACCTGATACATTTTAATTTTCTGCTTGAAAACGGCGCCATCGAATTTGATGCCGATCATCGGCTGATTATTCATTTTGACCGTTTGCCAGATGTAATGCATAAAATTCTGGAAGAAACAATCCGCATTCAGTTGTCTAAATCTCCGGAAGAAGCGCGGAATTTTATTGCCCGTTATACGCAATGGGGCGATTTGCACCGCTATATTGCTTCGGTACACAAGCAGTTGGGATTGAAGCCTTACAAACAGATAAAAATGTATTTTTAAAATCAAAGTTCTGTTGATTTCAATTTGATTTTGCTTGCTTTCGGAAGATAATTGCGTCAAAATTCCTACAACAAAACAAAAGGATTGGGTTAATGTTAAAAAAATTAATGGCCGGCGGCTTCAGTTTGACGGACACTTTTTGGAAGTTTGGCGTTCTGGGGTTATTTGTCGTCATCTGCGTCGTCCGTTTTTTCGGAAGCCTTTTGGCTCAAAAGTTGGCGGGCATAAGCCTGTGGACTTACTTTACCCGTTATTTTCATCCGTTAAACATGAATACGGGTATATTGATTTTAACTTTGTGCTATCTGGGGTGTCTGGCTGCGTTTATCATTTACAGCGCCGTCTTGCTGAGCGGTACATGGAAGAGTTCTGCCGAATATGATAAAAGTGTTTGGCTGCGCTATGTTTCCCGTGTTGTTATGCTGCTGATGCTTTTTGTTTGTTACAAAATTGTGTTCTGAGGAAAATGAAAATGAAAAAATTGGTTGTTTTTGCAATATTATTGGTTTTATCCGGCTGTGTCATTGTCGGAGATTTTCCCGAAAACCGCCAGCGTTTGCATAACCAGGGTTTTAATACGGATGAATATTGCCGCGAACACCCGCAACATTGCCGGGAACTGTTGGCGGAGCCGGAAGAAGATTAATAAATGCATGCCGGAAAACAAAAAAATAAAACCCGCTTAAACACGGCGGGTTTTAATCACATATCAAAAAAACGACCTTCAACAACTATCCCTGACGGGCTTTCATCTTCGGATTTTTCTTGTTGATGATATAAACGCGGCCTTTCCGGCGTACAACTTTGCAGTCCTTATCGCGCGTTTTCTTTGATTTCAAAGAGCTGTAAACTTTCATTTTCTTTCCTTTTCAAGCTGTTTGCTCCGAAACTTAAGCTAAAACACCGGCTTTGTCAACCATATTTTTTTCAAGTTGAGCAAAAAACTTGCTATTTTGTACGAAATTATTATAATCTGCACTGTCGAAAGCAGGGAGGATAAGCATGAACAAAACATTATGGGCCGTTTTTCTGTCGCTCGTTTTTTATGCGTCATCATCGCGGGCCCAGCTGCCCTATCTTGATGAAGTCAGAGCGCTGGGGGCGGTTGCGGGGCAGGGATTGGCCTGCGGTGCTTCAAAATATGACACGTTTGAACTTCTGGCCCGGGCAATTCTCATTTCAAAGGCGCCGACGGACGAAGTTCAGGCTCAGGGAATGTATGCCTATAACGAAGAAAAAGCCAATGCCTATGTTTCCAAACAATATGACGGTTTTTTCGAATGCCCGCAAATCAATCGTCGTTTCGATGCCCAGCCGATATTTCAGGCAACGCTTTATGCCGACGGTACGATAAAAATGCCGGACGGACAAATAATCACGCCCCGCCGTCCCTATGATGCAACAAAAATTTACGAGAAAAAAGCAGGCGTTCGGGATGATATGCAGGCAATTTATGACAAAGCCGGAAACAAAAAACTGAAAGAACTGAAAATTCAGGCAGCAGGAGACGAAGGCGGCGTCCAGATTGTGCATGCGCCCCGGGAAAATGAAAAAGCTTCAGCAGCTTTGCCGGCAGTCAGGGATGTGGTTCCGTCGCCGGGCGTGCGGGAAACCGGAGAGGATTTGGGAGGCATCCGCCATATCTCCCGCAAAAAATAAGTCTCAAAAAGATTGCAACTTCAAAAGAATCCGCTATACTCGCAACACCATATAATTTTTTATATCTCATTTTAAGGAGTTGAAAACAACATGGCGTCTTACCAGTATGTCTATGTAATGCAAAATCTGACCAAAGTTTTTCCGGGCGGCAGGGAGCTGTTCAAAGGAATAACCCTTTCTTTTCTGCCAGGTGCAAAAATCGGCGTTTTAGGCGTTAACGGCGCCGGAAAATCAACTTTGTTGAAAATCATGGCCGGCGTTGACAAAGATTTTAACGGCGAGGCCTGGGCGGCGGACGGCGTCCGTGTTGGCTATCTGGAACAGGAACCGAAACTCAATCCTGACAAAAATGTAATGGAAAACATCATGGACGGCATGGGCGAAGTGCGTGATTTGCTGAAACGTTACGAAGAAGTCTCCATGAAGTTTGCCGAACCGATGTCGGATGACGAAATGAACGCCCTTATTGAAGAACAGGCTGCCCTGCAGGAAAAAATAGACGCCTGTGACGGATGGGATATAGAACGGACGATTCAAATTGCGATGGATGCCTTGCGTTGTCCGCCGGCCGAAGCAGATGTTACCAGACTTTCCGGCGGCGAAAAACGCCGTGTCGCCCTTTGCCGTCTGCTGTTGCAAAAACCGGATATGCTTCTGCTTGACGAGCCGACCAACCACTTGGATGCAGAATCCGTAGCCTGGCTGGAAAAACATCTGCAGGATTACAAAGGAACGGTGGTAATGGTCACCCATGACCGTTATTTTCTGGATAATGTTACCGGCTGGATTCTTGAAATAGACCGCGGGCAGGGCATTCCTTATGAAGGCAATTACAGCTCCTGGCTTGAACAAAAACAAAAACGCCTGGAACAGGAAGCAAGAGAAGAAAGCGCCCGCCAGAAGACGCTGGCAAATGAGCTGGAATGGATTCGCAAAAATCCCAAAGCCCGCCAGGCCAAATCAAAAGCGCGTATCAATGCCTATGATGAATTGTTGTCTGCGGCGTCCAAAGAAAAAATTACGCAGGCGCATATCAACATTCCCATGACCGAACGTCTGGGCGATCTGGTGATAGAGGCCGAGCATATCAGCAAAGGTTATGGCGACCGCCTGTTGATTGACGATTTGTCTTTTAAAATTCCCCGGGGGGCTATTGTTGGTATTATCGGACCGAACGGCGCCGGAAAAACAACCCTGTTTCGCATGATAACCGGACAGGAAGAACCGGATTCCGGAAAGATTCGCATCGGTGAAACCGTTGATCTGGGGTATGTCGACCAAAGCCGTGATGAACTCAATCCCGACAAAACGGTTTGGGAAGAAATCTCCGACGGACTGGACATTATCAGGCTTGGCAAAAAAGAAATGCCTTCGCGGGCTTATGTCGGTCAATTCAACTTTAAAGGCGGCGACCAGCAGAAAAAAGTCGGACAACTTTCCGGCGGCGAACGCAATCGTGTTCATCTGGCAAAAATGCTGAAAAAAGGCGCCAATGTCATTCTGCTGGATGAGCCGACCAACGATTTGGATGTCGACACGCTGCGTTCTTTGGAAGAGGGCATTATGGAGTATCCCGGATGTGTTTTGGTAACTTCGCACGACCGTTGGTTTTTGGATCGTCTGGCCACGCATATTCTGGCCTATGAAGGAGACAGCCGGGTTGTCTGGTTTGAAGGCAATTTTGAAGAATACGAAAAAGACAAACGCCGCCGTCTGGGCGACGATGCCTGCAATCCTCATGCCATCAAATATAAACCCCTGGTCAGGTAAAAATTAAAGTAACAAAAAATGAATTGTTCTCTGAAAGGAGAACAATTCATTTTTTTTTGAATAAGGTATATAAAGGCTAAGGACAAGAGAGAGAATAACTTCTTTCAGTATGTCCGTCACAATCTCCTCCGTTTACCGAAGGTATTGCTGCTTCGCAATCTGACAGGCTTGAATAGGGAGTGCCTATATAACGGTTTGTTTCACTGCAATCAGCTCCGTTATCGCAAGTACAATTTTCATCAAAAAAAACATAATAGAAAGAACCGGAACCTCTGGTATCACAATGGCAATTTATTACAGAGGATGTCCGCCATTGATAAACGGTAATAAAACATACCGATGCCACCCGGATTTTGTCTTTGAGAACTTCTCCGCTTTCGCTTTCGGAGGCCTCTCCCTTTTTCTCCTCCCCTGAGTAGGGGAGGCGGGAGGGGTATGAATCTAAAACGAATTATCTAATTTCCTCGCCAAAAGCAACGTCAGTTGCTTTTGACTTCGGCCGTCTCCCCTATCTCAGGGGAGGAGAAGAAAGAGTTTTCTATCTCAGAGAAGGAGAAAAAGGAGAGGCCTATCTCAGGGAGGAAATTAGATAAGAGAGTAACCTCAGGAGAGGAAATAAACCAATTTTTCCGCCACCCGAAAAATATGGACATAAAAGCAGGATAAAATAGGCTCTTGTCAAAAAAAGAGTTTGAGTGCATTATCTAACACATCGGTATAATTTTTTTTTAGAAGAAAATAATGGCACTGAAATTTGAAATATTGAAAAAAACCGGCAAAGCCCGCCGTGGAAAACTTTACACCCGCCACGGGATTGTCAATACGCCGGCTTTTATGCCCGTCGGCACCTGTGGCACCGTAAAAGCCATGATGCCGGAGTCTGTTGCGGCAGCCGGAGCTGAAATTCTGCTTGGCAACACTTATCACCTGATGTTGCGTCCGGGAGCCGATTTGGTTGAAAAGATGGGCGGCCTGCATAAGTTTATGAATTGGGAAAAACCGATACTGACCGATTCCGGCGGCTTTCAGGTTATGAGCCTGACCGGCCTGCGCAAATTGACGGAAGAAGGGGTAATGTTTAGTTCGCATGTCGATGGACGAAAATATTTTTTAAGTCCGGAAGAGTCTATGAAAATCCAACATAAACTCGATTCGAACATAACCATGAGTCTGGATGAATGCACGCCTTTTCCGGCAACGTTTGAACAGGCGCAAAAATCCATGCAGATGTCGATGCGTTGGGCGCGCCGCAGCCGTGATGCTTTTATCGACCGGGAAGGATACGGCATTTTTGGTATTCAGCAGGGCAGTGTTTTTCGGGAGTTGCGTGAAGAGTCGGCAGAAAAATTGAAAGCCATAGGTTTTGACGGATATGCCGTTGGCGGCTTGGCCGTTGGAGAAGGGCAGGAAAAAATGTTTGAAGTTTTGGATTATGCGCCGGATTGTCTGCCTGAAGACAAACCCCGTTACCTGATGGGTGTCGGCCGTCCGGATGATATTGTCGGAGCCGTTTTGCGCGGCGTGGATATGTTTGATTGCGTTATGCCGACCCGTTCCGGACGAACGGCGCAGGCTTTCACGTCCCGGGGACCGGTTAACATCCGCAATGCCCGCCATCGGGATGATCCCCGTCCTTTGGAAGAAGGCTGCGATTGTCCTTTGTGCACGCATTACAGCCGGGCATATATTCATCATTTGCAAAAATGCAATGAAATTTTAGGCGTTATGCTGCTAACCTGGCATAATATCAGATATTATGAACGCCTGATGCAGGGGCTGAGGCAGGCCATAGAAGAAGATAGGCTTTCGGATTTTGCCGCTGATTTTTATCGTAAGCAGGCCGGGGGAGACATTGAGGAGTTGTAAAATGACCGAAGAAAAAAATGCAGCGAACCAAAAAGTTGTCGATTCTTTTATTGTTGAAAACAAAAAAGAAGGGATGCGTGTGTTTGTAGCCGGCGGACATCGCGGTGGAAACGACCCTGTTTATGAAAATGAAGCTTACAATCTCGGCAGACAGATAATTAAAATGGATTTCCGGCTTGATTTTGGCTTGTCAAATTCCGGCATTATGGGGGCTGTTGCCCGAGGGGTTCTTGATGGTTGGAACAAAAAACAGAGCAAATTGGAAGGACTGCCGATTCAGGCTGTAACCACAAAAGAATATTACAGCCTCTATCCGCAGGATGATGAATTGGTCAAGCAGATAGAAAACGTTATTTTGGCCAAAACGCTGGAAGAACGAAAGCAAAAGCTGCTGGAATCCGATTTTGTCGTTTTTGCGCCCGGCGGTGTCGGCACGCTTGACGAACTGGCTTACGATTGTGTGGCCATGCAGGACGGATTGCTGCCGGTTAAACCTTTCATTATGTATAATATAAACGGATTTTTTCATCATATTCTTGAATTTTTAAAGGAAATTGCCGGAAAAGGTTTTTCCGATCCGATTCCTTTTATTGTTGTAGACAACAGCAACGATTTGTCGGTTGTTTTTCGTTTGTTAAAGCTTCGTTATAACAAAAGCCACAATACGGCGGAGGCCTATGCCAATGCTCGTCAGCTGGCTTATGAACTGCCGTATTTCATTAAAAAGAAAACGGACAGTTCCGTGCATGTGGAAGATTTGATTGCCGAAATGGACAGGATTAATATGAGGGGAACGGAAGAAGAAAAAAGCAATCTGTCCGGAGAAATTGAACAGGCTTATCTTGAGCGGGAAATTGAACGGATGTACGAACGTTTGGCCAAAACCGGACGTGATACCGCAAATGTCAGCGATAAACTGACGGCACTGAAACAAAGATTTAAAAAATGAAAACGTCGGAATAAAAATAGTCTTACAACTTGCACGCTGTCATTGACTCAGGCAATAGCCGCTGTTAACAATAAATAAAGAAGGATTTTGCAAGAGGTATGGTATGATGATCAAAAAGATGGATATATGGCTGGAAAAATGTGCGGTTTGGCTGGCGCCTTTATTTGAATTTCTGTCCCCGCTTGGCCGGAAAGGTCAGGCTCTTTCTGATAAATTCATATCCTGGCTGGAGCTGCGTTTTCCCCGCGTCTTTGAACCGGCGCAATCGGAACGGCTTAAAATTATTGCCGGAAAAAAGACGGCCCTTTATCATGGAGCCGTTGCGGCTGCTGCAATTGCGGAAGTTTTGTTGCTGGCGTTTGTTTCCCCGGTGCTCTTCTGGATTTTTGCAATCATCGGGTTGCCGCTGGCCTGGTTGGTCTGGAGAGAATATCGCATGGCGGCATTCTGGCTGTCTGCTTTTCAAATCATCTGTATGGCCGGAAGCCTTGTTGTCCGTCCGGAATATTTTCTTCTTGAAATTTTGTTCGGACTTCTGTTTTTTCTGGTTTGTTTTATATGCTTCAGATATGATAACGCCAAGGCAAAACTTTTGGGAAAAAGTGTTTCTGACGAAAAAAATAAAAAATATAAAGATGCCTCTGCCGTTTTAATTTCGGCATGTATGTTGTTTGTTGCCTTTCTGCTGACGGAGCTTGTTTCTCCCGGCGCAAAAATGCCGGTTCCGGAAGTTCCCGTTGGCAATCATGTTTTTAACCGCCGGGCGGGAGTAATTTCGCGCAGCCTCTTCGGCTATACCGAATTTTGCCGCAAACAAAATTATGAATTGAAAATATATCCGCAGGCTTTTGCCAAACGGTATGCCGGAGAAATTGCCGAAGTGGAAAAAGAATTGTCCCGGGATGGTTTAACTCTTTCGGATTATTATAACAATGCAAAACGCATTTATGGCAGAAGGCTGGATGAAAGCATTGCTTCCGAAATGGATATTCTGCGGCGGCAGGCAATCGTCGAACTGGTTGCGCTCAATCGCAACATTCGTCCGTCCCAGGTCCGCTGGCTTCCGGAAATGGACGGATATATCAGCATGACCGAAGCCTGCGTCCTGTTTGATGAAATTGCCGAAAATACCTTAAATGCCGTTAAGAAAGATATGATGACGCCTGACGGAAAATAAAAATGCTTAATTTTCTCTGGGCTGCCTTTTTTATTGTAGCATTTTGTGCCGCTGTTTTGCAAACCGTTCAGGGAAACGCGGAAATTTGGACATCTTTAACGGACAGTCTGTTTGCATCCTCCAAAACAGCCTTTTCTCTGGCTTTGAATTTAACCGGCATTTTGTGCCTGTGGATGGGGCTTCTGAAAATTGCCGAAAAATCGGGTCTGACGGAGCTTATGGCTAAAGGATTGCGTCCTCTTTTCCGCCGGATATTTCCGGGTGTTCCGGGAGAATCGCCGGCGCTCGGCTCCATGATTATGAATATGGCCGCCAATTTTCTCGGACTGGATAACGCGGCTACGCCGATGGGACTGAAGGCAATGGAGCAGCTCCAGGAACTGAATCCGAAAAAAGACACGGCTTCCGATGCCGAAATTTTGTTTATGGTCATAAATTCTTCTGCCGTAACCTTGGTTCCGATAACGATTTTAATGTACCGGGCCGAGTTGGGAGCATCAAGTCCGGGCGCTGTTTTTATACCGATTCTTTTTGCGACTTCGGCTTCGACGCTGGTCGGTTTTCTGAGCGTGGCTCTGGTGCAGAAGCTGAATATTTTTAACCGTGTGGTTATGGCGTATCTGTTGGGCTTTACAGCTGTTATTCTGGGAGCTGCTCTTTTTTTTGTTTCTCTGCCTGAAGCTCGGCGCCTGCATTGGTCGGCGGTTTGCAGCAACGGCTTGTTGTTCGGCATTGTGGTTATTTTTATTGTTTCGGGACTGCTGAAAAAACTGAATGTTTATGAAACTTTTATTGAAGGCGCCAAAGAAGGATTTGGAGTAGCAATCGGCATAATCCCGTATCTGGTGGCAATGTTGGTTGGTATAGCTGTGTTCAGAGCCTCGGGAGCTCTGGATTATGTCGTCGAAGCCTTGGCGTCTTTTTTTGCCGCCTGCGGTTTTGATACCGGTTTTGTTCCGGCGCTGCCGACGGCGTTGCTGAAACCATTGTCAGGCAGCGGAGCCCGAGCCATGATGATTGAAACCATGACAACTTACGGTGCCGACAGTTTTCCCGCTTTTGTTGCCTGCATTGTTCAGGGATCGACGGAAACCACGTTTTATGTTTTGGCTGTTTATTTCGGCGCCGTTAAAGTTACGAAAACGCGTTCGGCGCTGCCTTGCGCCCTGTTGGCGGATTTTGCCGGAATTTGCGCCGCCGTATATTGTGCTTATTGTTTTTATTAAAACCAGCGTAATCTTTTCATCAGAAAAACCAGCAAAAAGGTAATTGCCAGCATAAGCAGACAAACCACCCCGAAAGCATAATTGTTCTCGGCATAGGGGATTCCGCGCACATTAACGCCGAGCAGGCCGGTAAGAACGGTCAGCGGCGTAAAAATAACCGTAACGATGGAAATGATGTACATGATTTTTGTCATGCTGATGCTCATTTTGCTTTGAAGTTCTTCATGAAAAATGGCCAGATGATCACGATTGTAATCTAAATCTTCAATAGCTTTGGTGAGATCATTGAAAATTTCCCGTATGTCATTTTTATCATCGGCGGTTAATATCTCAAGCTTGTCATTTTGCAGACTGAGAAAAATTTCTTTCTGCGGAGCCGTATAACGATGAATTGAAACAATCTGCCGTCTGAGATCGCTGATGGCGTCGCGCAGACTGAAATCGCTCAGACTGTCGGTGCTGATGACTTTTTCCTCCAAATCCGAAGTTGTTTCCGTAATGTCAATGACCGTATCATTGATTTCATCAACCATCTTCTGAGCCAAAGTCAGAAAAAACTGCACGCTTGTTGGCGGAACCTGTTTTTTTTCAATTTCTTTCCGCATAATGTTAATAAGCTTCAGACGTCGGTGCGACAGGGTAATGATTTTTTCTTTATCCAACCAGATTCGAACGGAAACCATATCTTCGGGATCGCAACCGGAATTTTGGTTTATGCCCCGCATAATCAACACCATGCCGTCGCCGAAATGAAAATACCGCGGCCGGGTGCTGTCATCGCAAAGAGCCTCGGCCACTTCTGCGGCCAGATGATATTTTTTTGTTAAAATATTGTAAGTATTCGGTTCTTTATAATCCAAATTCAACCAGACATAACCGTTTGTTCCGGCAGACAGTTTTCTTTTTTCGGCGCTTTTAAAATCGGCACGGCCGTCATTGCGGATAACAACACCGTACGGAATGGCCAAAAGTTCGCAGCTGTCATTGCTTGTCATAATAACTCTCCGTAACAATTTTTTTCATTGTTCCTTAAAACATTTGCCATAATAATAAAAACAACTCTTTAAAGTTCAATTAATCTGAAAGCGGAAACAAAATGAAAGCATTGGTTCAGCGGGTAAAAGAAGCGTCGGTATCCGTAGGTGGAAAAAAACATTCGCACATCGGCGCCGGACTGTTGGTTTTTTTGGGCGTGGAAAAAGGAGATTCCGAAAAAGAAGCTGACTGGCTGGCCGGAAAAGTTTCTTCTTTGCGCATCTTTGCAGATTCTCAGGGAAAGATGAATTTATCTGTAAAAGAAATTTCAGGCGGCCTGTTGGTTGTATCTCAGTTCACTCTTGCGGCGGATACCAACCGGGGCAATCGTCCCGGTTTTGAAAAAGCGGCGCTTCCGGCTGAAGCGGAAAAACTGTATGAATATTTTGTAAAAAAGCTGAAAAGCGGAAACATTCCAGTAACTACGGGCATTTTTCAGGCCGATATGCAGGTTGCCCTGATAAATGACGGACCGGCGACATTCATGTTGGAGAAAAAAAATGCCTGAAAAAACAAAATTGCCGGAGGAAAAACGCATCATCCGCCGCCTGCGTAAAATTTCTTATCTGGATAACAAGGCCGTCAGTGAAGTTGAATCGGACATTTGGCAGTCTCTGAAAAAAAATCCGGAAAATACGGCTTGTCGGATTTTGTGGTTGTCAAATCTGCTTATGCAGGGAAAACGGGATGAAGCCGTTTCCGTTGCCGGAAGAATATGGGCTGACGGCGGTTCTATCAGCGAAAATATAAAGTTTATATATATAAACTGTCTGATCGGGATGGGACTGAATGTTATGGCGCAAATGCTTTTGGATGACGTTTTGGAAACAAAAGAAAAACTGTCGGCGGAAGAGCTGGCCGTTTGCGTAAATTATGTTTTGTTTACGGGAGACAACGGCATTTTGCCGAAAATAATTTCTTTGTGCCGCAACAAAAAACAGGGAGATTTGCTGCAGGCATGGGAAGAAGATTTTTCTCAAAACGGATATTGGCCGCATTACCGGATGTTTCAAAACATCATTGAACGAAACCTGAAAAACAGTCGTTGCTTCTGCAGCGGTTTCGTCGGAGAAAACGCCGGAACAAAACTCTTGTCCTGCTGCATATATGCCAACCTTCGGGCGTCCGGCTGCCTGAAACAGGAAGAGATAATACAACGGGAACTCAAAGCTTATTGCACCGCCAAAAAAATGACGGAGAGTCCCGCTTTTTTATGCAGCGTCAGGCCTCTGGAACTTCTGGCTCAACCGAAGTCTCCTGACCGGCCGGTGTAATCATCCGGGGCAGCGCCGGGATATTGCCTTTTTCCCTCTCTGCCTGTTGAATATGTGTATTGAGCTGTTCGCAGGCATTATAAAACAGTTTTTTCAAAAGCTTTAAGGCGGCCTGCTGCTCGTCTTCATTGTTTTCAAACAAAACAAAACGGTTTTGATGAACGGTTTGCGCTTTTCGTCCGTCGGCAAACGACAGTTCCATGGAAATAACCATATGCAGCCGGCTGGATGTTGTATTTAAAGCTTCGACCTTGGCGCGTAGAACTTTTGTTTTAACAATATAGTCGGCATCTTTTTCATCGGCTGCTGTTTCAAGATGTTCGTTTTTAACAAACCAGTCTGAAACAATTTTGGCATGAGCGGCAGATTGAGTATGATTAAAAAACTCAACCGGCGCCGCATATATCCGGCTTTTAATTAGGGATGATATTTCTGCTTCGGGTAATGAAGCACTTCCTTCCTGAAGCGGAGAATTTTCCTGCAAAAGAGCGCTCTCGTTTCCGGCTCCGTAATTTTCTTCCAGATGGTGTGTAATTTCTTCCGACAGCTCGGCCGTATTTTCTGTTGTCTGATCATCGGAGAGCGGCTCTGCATCTGCCTGTTTATTGAAAAAGTCATCTGTTGCGCGGGAAACATTTTCATCAGAAACATACCCGGAAATCTCAACACATATTTTATCGGCGGACTGTTCGGTTGTTTTAACGGAAAGATCTTCGACATATTCATCGACGATTTCATAAACCAAAACATTAAAATCATGACTGTCCAGCTGCTCTTTATATGTTTTTAAAAAGGGCAGGGCGCTGACGGCATTGAAAACGGCTTTATCGGTAACCCGCACCCGCGCGGTAGACATTGTTTCATCTCCGCTGATGGTTTCGCAGGCATTCCCGTGCAGCGAAACAACGCCATCTTCCGCCCGCGCCGGAAAAAAGCTATACACAAGCGGCAGCGTCAAAAAAACAGAAAAAATAAAAACTCTGAAAACCATAGTCCCGTCGCCAAAAATCATTATATAAAAAACAGTATAAAGCGATAAAAATAAATCTCACTTACATTTTTGCACTTATTCACTAATTGCATTTATTTATTTATATGTTAAATTAACCCCGAAAAACAAACGGAGAAAAAGAAACGTTATGGTTATGACCTTTGCCGCCGTATTAATCGGCCTGATGCTTCTGATACGCCCGCTGCAGCGCAATAGTTTTTATGTCTTGCACTGTGCGTTGGTTGTTTTGTCGGCTTGGTATGTCGAGGGGCATTGGTTTCGGGTTTCGGCTTTTCATTACAAAACATTTTTGTTGTTTTTGGTTTTTCATTTTATTTCAATTAACATCATAACCATTCTGGCTTATTGGAAGGACAAGCGTGCGGCGGTCTCCGGCGGCTGGAGGGTTCCCGAGGCGCAGCTTCACACGCTGGAGTTTCTGGGGGGATGGAGCGGCGCTTTGCTGGCACAAAAAATGTTTCGCCACAAAACCAGAAAGAAAAGTTTTCGCGCCGTATTTTGGCTGATGCTTGTGCTGCAGGTTTTTGCAGTTTGGATTATATTAAAATATCTGCGCATAATTGCCTGATTTCAAGGAAAGAACATGATAGAAGAAGAATTGCAGACTATTCCGAAAATGAAATTTTCCGAACATTACAAAAAAATGTGGCCTTATGTTAAGCCCTATTGGTTCCGGGCGCTTTTGGCTGTTTTGATAAGCATTCCCATCGGAGCGCTGGATTCTGTCGTTGCTTTGGCGCTCAAACCCTACATGGATATTGTGCTGGTTGACAAGTCCCATGAATCTCCGGTTTATATTCCGTTGCTCATTGTTGCGTTTACAACGCTTCAGGGCTTTCTGAATTATTTTGCCGCCTATCTGAACACCTGGGTTGGAACAAAAATTGATCAGGATTTGAAACGCGATCTTTTTCAAAAGCTTTTGTATCTGGAGCCGGCATATTTTGACAAACACAGTTCGGGATTCGTGTTGCAGCGTTTTGGTAATGATGCCGCGGTCGCCTGTACCGGATTACTGGAAAATCTCAAATTGTTTGTAACGCGCTTTTTTTCTTCTGTCGGGCTCATTTGTGTTTTGATATATAATTCTTGGCAGTTGTCGATTATTGCCATTGTGGTTTTGCTGCTGGCTTTGCTGCCGCTGGCTTCGGTTCGTCGCCGCATAAAAGATTTGGTTTATAAAAGCGTGGCTGAAAATTCAAAAATTTTCACCAACTACAACGAGGCCTATTCCGGAAATAAAACAATTGCGGCCTATAATATGCAGGAAAAAGAATTTACCCAGTTTAACGAATTTTTGCGCAAAATTTTCAAAATCACCATCAAAATGGTTCAAAAAATCGGTTGGATGACGCCGATGATGCACATCATGGTTTCCATCGGCATCGGCGGGGTTATCGGCTATGGCAGCTATCTGATTGTCAACGGCGACATTACCAGCGGCAATTTTGTGTCATTCATCACGGCGCTGGTCATGCTTTACAACCCCATAAAAAGCCTGGGTAAAAACTTTCAGGCGGTTCAGATATCTTTTCTGGCAATTGAACGCGTGGCCGAAATTTTGGAGGTGGAACCGGCCATTAATGACAAACCAAGTGCAAAAGAGCTTGACCGCATCAAAAAGTCCATTGAATACAAAAATGTCGGATTTGAATATAATGAAGGCACGCCGGTGTTGAAAAACATCAGCTTCAGTATAAAACCGGGCATGCGCGTCGCTTTCGTCGGAAATTCCGGCGGCGGCAAAAGCACGTTGGTCAATCTTCTGCCGCGCTTTTATGAAGTAACCGAAGGCGGCATTCTCATTGACGGAACGGATATCCGCGATTACAGGCTTCATTCTCTGCGCGAAAATATTGCGGTTGTTTTTCAGGATAATTTTTTGTTCACGGGCACGATTCGCGACAACATTCTCATCGGCAAGCCCGATGCTTCACCTGAAGAAATTGAAAAAGCCGTCAAAATGGCTTACCTCGATGATTTTATTGATGAACTTGAAAACGGCCTGGATACGGATATCGGCGAACGCGGAGCGTTGCTTTCCGGCGGCCAGCGTCAACGGCTGGCGATTGCCCGCGCCTTTTTGAAAAATTCGCAAATAGTTGTTTTGGACGAAGCAACCTCGGCGTTGGATAACAAATCCGAAGCTGTTGTGCAGAAAGCCATTGACAACCTCATGCAGGACAGAACGGTTTTTGTCATTGCCCATCGTTTGTCGACGGTGCAGAATGCTGATGTTATCATGGTGGTTAATGATGGTGAAATTGTTGAAACCGGCCGCCACGAAGAATTGCTGAAAATCGAAAACGGAGCATATAAAGCGCTTTACGCCGCCCAGTTTAAAAGCAAAAACTGAGCTCTGCTTTTTTCTCTTTCCGTCCTGAGATGCGTCCCGTCAGCTTCTCTTCTTGAGATAGAAAATTTCTCTGATTCATTTTCACTGAACAGAACGCTTCTCCTTTCTCGTTTCTCGTTTCTCTTTTCTCTGTTCTCTTGTCTCTTTTCTCTTTTCCTCTCCGCTGAGTAGTTCTCCCCCTTTTCTCCTCCCCTGAGTAGGGGAGGCGGGAGGGGTATGAATCTAAAACGAATTATCTAATTTCCTCCCCCTGAGTAGGGCTGGAGGCAGAAAAACAATCCGGTGAATTGTTTTTCAACGACAGAGTCTGAATTGTTAGATTGTGAACAGGCGATAGCCTGAGGAAACAATCGTTACAATTCAGTTGACCAAAGCAGCTTTGCTGCAAGAAGGCGGGAGGGGGTATGAATCTAAAACGAATTATCTAATTTCCTCCCCTGAATATCCTCTCCATTTCTCCTCCCCTGAGTAGGGGAGGCGGCCGAAGCTAAAAGCAACTAACGTTGCTTTTAGCAAGGAGACGCAATGAGACTTTTCTTTTGGAGGGAGTAGTACTACTCCCTCCAAAAGAATTAGTCGGAATTGAAGAGGGGTATGATTCAAACAAAAAATCCTCTTCATTTTTTTCACTTCTGTATGAAAATAATGATTGAACAGTCAGAAAACTTATGCTACACTAAAATCAGTGATGATAAAGTGTGGAGGATGAAATGCGTGCGATTCTTTCCGCCGGCAAAAAGGTATATTTTACCTTGCTGGCTTCTTCTTTTATGTTCCCGATTAGATTGCAATACGTTAGGCTACGATTCGACAACAGCATGCGACAACGGCATCAAATGTCCCTTCGGCGAATATTGGGCATGCCCTGAACCTAAAAAACCCGAAGGTGCCGTTCTCGGTCAGTGCACAGGTTATGCCAAAAATTGCAACATCGGAGATATCCTTTATACAGACGGCACCTGCTCCGCCGATGTCGTCTCCGGTAAAACCCCGCTTGCCGTCGTCGTTTATATTAGTCCTGATGGTTGCGGCCAGGCTCTGGCTCTGGAAGGACTGGGAAGTTTTGCATGGTCAACGGAATATGTTGATATCCCGGATTTAGCAAATTACGATAATCCTGCAAATGATTTTTCCAGTTGTGAAAATACGAAAACTGTTATTGATTACAATTCCAAACAATACGGAAACGGTGCTCATTATTATCCGGCGTTTTGGGAAGTATACAACTACGCGCCGTCCACCATGCCGGAAACCAAAGGCAAATGGTGTCTGCCGGCCGTCGGCATATTAAACAGCATTTATGATAACGTAAAGGTTATTAACCAAAGCCTGATTAGAATAAATAAAACATACATTAACGATAGTTTGTTCTGGTCGTCGTCCGAGGGCGATGCTGGCTACGCGTGGAGCTGGCGCATAGATAGATCCAACGCCATCAGTTACTACGACAGTAAGGACACCCTCCACTATGTTCGCCCGGTGCTCGCGTTTTAACCCCGCCTTTTTTCCAGAGTAGCCTCTCCACTTTCTCTCCCCTGAGTAGGGCTCTCCTTTTCTCTCCAGCCCTACTCAGAGAGGGAACTTTCCTTCTCTCTCTGAAGTAAAGAAAACATAATAACCGTTTTTTACATTTTTGTTAAATATTTTCTGCTATACTGATTTTATATTGAAATTTTTGTCAAAAAAAGTTACAATACCAATAAAACACGAGGATATTATCATGGCGGAAGAGCAAAACATAAATCTTGAAAATCTCAGTGTGGTAGACTTGGCCAACTTGAGTCAACAGGTTAATTCGTCTGATAAATATTCGGTAGCGCAGCGGCACAAAGTAGAAGCTCTTGTCTGGAAAAAGATACGTTCCATTGCCGGCCGGGCCTCAAAGCTTGATCCGTCAAACAAAGAAGAACTTAAGGCTTTTCGTTCCATTTTGGATAATTTGCCCCTGGCATATCGTATGGAGACAAGCGGTTTGCTGCCGACGGTAAAACGTGCGGAAACGCGTCTGTATAATGCAGAAAATGGTATTGATGACCGCTCCCTTGGTGAAAAAGCACGGGATGGATTAAACGAGTTCGGGGAAAAACTCGGAAATATGGCGGAAAATGCCAAAGATAACATCAATCAGTTCGGCAGCAACGTCGGCAACTCTGCCCGAAAAAATGTCAAAAAATTAAAACATAACACCAAAGTCGGCTACCGTTTTATGCGCATGGCGGCCAACCGCGGAAAAAACAACGCGAAAAACTGGGTCAAAGGCAAGCAGGAAGCCTATGCGCAATGGTCAGACCGCATGGATGACAAAATTAATGCCTGGATGGATAAGGCCGATAAAAAACTGGATGCTTTTGAAAACCGCATAAAAAATGCACCGAAAAAATTAAAACATAACACCAAAGTCGGCTACCGTTTTATGCGTATGGCGGCCAACCGCGGAAAAAACAACGCCAAAAACTGGGTCAAAGGCAAGCAGGAAGCTTATGCGCAATGGTCAGACCGCATGGATGACAAAATTAATGCCTGGATAGATAAAGCGGCTCAAAAAATAGAAAATTTCCAAAAAGGCATCAATAATGCGGCAAAAAACACGGTCAATGCCGGAAAAAAATTGGGCAATAACATGGCTCAGGCCGGAAAGCGCGGCTTAAATTCTTTGCAGCGCGGCTATATGCGTGCCAAAAATATCATCAACGGCATAAAGCTTCCTTCTGTCAAAGGACACGCAAACGAAAAGAGCAGTGCTCTTGATCTGGCTAACGGAAACTTGTCAAAACTCAATCCGGAACAAATTAAAGATATTTATAACGAATTGAAACAATATCGCTTTTATCCCATCGGTGATAAAAACCGCAGTGCTTATTACCGTTTTTCAACCTATTCGACTGATTTGTTGAATAAAGTTAAAGCAAAGGGAATGGACGGAATTACCGATGAAAATGCCGATAAAATTGCAGCTTGGCTTGAAATAAACAAAAACATTCAGGAAGAAGTCAATTTTAACCGTGCCAAAGAAAACAACGAGCGCAATGATGAAGTAGAAGGTTTGTTAAAACAGCGTCAGGCTGAACGAAACGGCAATAAAACCGAAAGAACGGCCGACGAAAAAGCAGACAATAAAACCAGAGAAGAACAACATAACAAAGCGGATGAAAAACAGGAACAGAAAGGCACGGACAATCGTCCTCAGACATTCTACGCCGCAGAATACGGAGACTATGCCCGTTCATTGGGCAAAGAAGCCGATGATGAATTTATGAAAGAATGCCGCGAAGGAAAATACAAAGACGATTTTGAAAAATTCGTAAGCGACCAGCGCAGCAAATATGCGCCGAAACAAAAGGAAAACACCGAAAACAAATCGGCGGAAAATGAGGCCGCCCGCGGCGACGGACAGCAGGCGCGGAACCCCGGAACTGAAGAAAAACAGGAAACGGCGGCTCGTGAAGCCGGCAACCCGAAACAAGAACAAAAAGCCGAAAAAGATTTGTATGAAGGGCTGAATTTGTCAGATTCTCAAAGAAAAATCGTTGAAGGGGAATTCAATCAGCTCAAAGATATTTATAACAATCCCGAAAAATGGAATTTGGCTGATAACAAAAACAAGGAAGCCGCTTTGTCTGCCTATAAAGAAAGCCTCAAAATGCAAGGCTTGAACGACAATCAGGTCAGCGATGTTTTATCCCGCCAGCGCGACAGTGTTAAAGACAAGCCGGAATACAAAGATATGTTTAAGGAAAATATCGGCAAAAGGGAAGCGGCGCATGAAAGCTCCGGTGTGAAAGATGTTGAAAACAATACCGGTGTCGATCGTCTGGCCGAAAAAGCCCGCCGCATCCAAAAACTGCGCGGACTGGGAGAAAACAACTCGCCCAGACCGGCCAAAACAGACGACAACACCCAGACAAAAGAAATCAAGGGTAATGATCAGGCTGTTATAAAAGCGTATCAGGATAAAAGGCAGCGGGCTTAATTCACCGGCATAATTTCCCGCCGGATATAACGTTGCGTCATTCCGACCCGTGATAAAATTTCATAGCTGATGGTACCGGCGTCGCGAGCCATGTCGTCAAGCGTATAAAAACCTGCCGCCAGAAACGCTTCTTCCCCGGTTTTGATGCCGGGAATACCGGTAATATCGCAAATAACATTATCCATTGAAACCCTGCCGATAATTCTGGCTTCGTGCAATTTTTCCTTCCGGGGAAAAAAAACTTTGCCGACATTTGAAAGCGAGCGGGGAATGCCGTCCCCGTAACCGATGGAAATAATGGCGATTCGCCGGTCGCTGCTGGCGCGGTAAGTTGCCGAATAACCGGCAAAATCCCCTTTGGGCATAAGAGCGGTTTGCAACACCGGAGCTTTGATTGTCACCACATTTTTCATCTGGCTTTCACGATAAGGCGCGGTATTAATGCCATACAGTGCGGCGCCGAGCCTGACCATGTCAAATTGAAAATCCCTGCCGAGAAAAGTTCCGTCCGAAGCCGAAAGCGAAGCCGGAAGCTTTGGAAAATATTTTTGCCGCAACTGGTTAAAATTGTTCAGCTGGTGTTCGTTCATAAAATGGCCTTTTTCGTCTCCGCAGGCCAGATGAGACATCACCAGCGAAAAATTCTGTTTTTCCTCACGGCTCAGTTGTTCCAGTTCGTTTTCCCGAAAACCGAGGCGGTTTAGTCCGGTTTCGATATTGATAGCCGGCTTGATGCCTTCAATTTTGTTTTTCTGCCAAAAACGCAGCATTTCCGGAGAGGAAATAACCGGAATCAACCCGGCTCTGTAAAAGCTGTCAGCGCTGTCTTTCCCGATTCCCTGCAAAACAAAAATATCGGCATCCGGTACCAGGGGACGGATCTGTTCGCCTTCAATCCCGTGAGCGGTAAAAAAACAACGGCAGTCGCCTTGGTCATATAAAAGTTTGGCAACACGGCAGGCACCGAGCCCGTAGGCATCGTCCTTAACCACGGCCGCCGCTTTTGCTTGTGGGGCGATTTTTTGCAAAAGCCGGTAATTTTCCAGCAGATTTTTCAAATTAATTTCCAGGATGGGTCTTGTCAAAATGCTCATAACTGCTTAAACTTTCTTCGGTTCAACTTGTCAGGAAAACACTATGAAGTTTATCGACACCCACATTCATTTGCAAGATTATAAACAGACATATGCAACACAGATTATCCGCCGGGCGATGGAAAAAGGTGTTGAAAAGTTTGTTTGTGCGGGAACTTCCCCGGCGGATTGGGAGAGCGTTGAAAAATTGTGCCTTGATTTTCCGGACATTATCATCCCGGCTTTCGGCATTCATCCGTGGTATGCGGCGGAAGCGCCGGCCGGTTGGAAGCGGCAGCTTGAAAATCTGCTGGAAAAATATCCGGAGGCATGTGTCGGCGAGTGCGGCCTGGATGGAGCCGGAAAGCGTGAAACCGTGCCGCAGTTGCCGGTCTTTGAATATCAAACGGAACTGGCGCGCCGCCACAATCGTCCGTTGCTGCTTCATGCCGTCAAATGTCAAAACGAGTTGAACAACTGGTGGAAAAAGCTGCCGCCCCGCACGGTATTTCACTCATATAACGGCCGCCGTGAAGTTTTGAAACAAATTGTTTCTGCCGGAGCTTATGTATCTTTTTCCTTTTCGATTCTTTCAAACCGGGATGGAGAAGAACTCCTGAAAATGGTTCCGTCGGATAAAATTCTTTTGGAAACCGACGGCCCGTATCAATCGCCGCTGCCGGACGAAGAAACAAAACCGGAGCGTTTGCCGGAACTGGCTCTGTTTCTTGCCGGCCTGCGGAATGAAGACGAAAAAGCTTTTGCCGCCCGGACATATCGGAATTCATTGGAGTTTCTGCATGGCTGAAAACGATAGATTCATGCGCACCCGCGCACTGTTGGGCAAACAGAAAATGAACAATCTGCAAAACGCTTCGGCAATGGTCGTCGGATTGGGAGCAGTGGGAGGCTATATTGTCGAGGCCTTGGCGCGTGCCGGAGTCGGACGATTGATTTTGGTTGATTTTGATACCTTTGACGAAACCAACATCAACCGTCAGGTTTTGGCCTTGACTTCCACCGTCGGCCGCAAAAAAACAGAAGTGGCGCGGGAACGTGTGCTCGACATTAATCCCGATTGCCGGGTTGAAACAAAAGATATGTTCGTCAATGCCGGAACACTGCCGGAACTTTTTGCCGGACAGGTTGATTTTGTGGCCGACGCCATCGATTCTCTTAATGCCAAATGCTGCCTGATGGAATATCTCTACTACCGGGGCATTCCTTTTATTTCCTCTATGGGAGCCGCTCTGAAAACCGATGTCTCAAAAATTGTTTTCTGCCGTCTGAGCCAGACACGGAATTGCTCTCTGGCAAAACTTGTGCGGCAAAGGCTGAAACGCCGCGGCGTGGATATTTCCCGGATAAACTGCGTGTCTTCAACAGAACTTCCCCGCCCGCCGGAAGAAAGTTTTTCATCGGCGCCGGAAGATGAAAAGTCCGGACGCTCACGCCGCATAATGGGATCTCTGCCCACGGTTACCGCTGTCTTCGGCCTGACCATTGCGAACGAAGCCATCAAATTCTTAGCTGAAGGGAAACAATAAACATGGAAAAACTGCAAAAAACGTTCCGTTTGCATTTGGCTCTGTTTGGACGTGTTAATGCCGGAAAGTCAAGTTTTCTTAACCTTGTTGCCGGGCAGAATGTCGCCATTACCTCCGATATTCCCGGCACAACCACCGATGTTGTTGAAAAAAGTCAGGAACTGATACCGCTGGGGCCGGTTGTCTGGATGGACACGGCGGGATTTGGCGACCGGACGCCGCTGGGACGTCAGCGTATGGAAAAAAGCCTCAAAGCAATGGATAAAGCCGATGCGGTGATTCTTGTTTGTGAGGGGAACCGGGAGGAAGCGGAAGAGCAAAAAATTATTGACGAATGCGGCCGCCGCGGATTGCCCCTGATTAAAATTTTCAACAAAGCGGATATTCTGCCGCATGAAGGCGGCGGCATCCCTGTCAATTCTTTGGATGCCGGAAGCCGCAGCCGGGTTTTGAACCGGTTGAAAGAAGAATTGTTGAAAAAACTGCCGGAACAAACGCTTCAGCTTCCGACCCTTGCCGGGGATTTAATGCCGGCGGGCTCTGTGGTCGTGCTGGTGATTCCGTTGGACGAGCAGGCGCCCAAAGCCCGTCTGCTGCCGGTTCAGGTTCATGCCGTGCGCGACTGTCTGGATAACGGCTGCTATCCTTTTTGTGTAAGGGATACGGAATATACGGCGGTGCTGGCAGCCTTAAAACGGGAACCGGGGTTGGTTATCACCGATTCGAGCGTGGTTGGAAAAATTGCCGCCCAAACCCCTGAGAAAATTCCGCTGACGACGTTTTCCGTTCTTTCTGCCCGCTTAAAAGGCGATTTGAAAAAATTTACGGCCGGGGCTGAAGCCATTCGCACGCTGCAGGAAGGCGATAGAATATTAATAGCCGAGTCTTGCACCCATCATGCGGATAAAAACGATATCGGCACGGTCAAAATTCCTCTCTTACTGCAAAAAGTAACCGGAAAAAAACTGGAATTCACACATGTTTCCGGATGTGATTTCCCGGCGGATTTATCTTTGTACAAACTGGTCATCCAGTGCGGCGGTTGCATGGCTTCGCGCCGCGAAATACTTTCCCGCATCCAAAAATGCGATTCTGCTGGCGTCCCCATAACCAATTACGGCATCTGTCTTTCCGAATTAAACGGTGTTTTAAAGAGAATTGTCGCACCTTTCCGCCTGCAATAAAAGATTGACATTCGCCGCTCTGAGAGTAAATATAGGCTCCGATAGAATATTATTTTAATCCTATAATTTTTTGTATTATGAAACAGTCAGTTAAAATCAACACCAACGGTTTGAAATCATTCATTCCCGAGGAAAAAATTTATGAACTTTTGTCTCGCAAAAGCAACGACAAAGGCCGAATTCGCGAAATTATTGCCAAATCTTTGTCTTTGCAGCGTCTTGAGCCGGAAGAGATGGCCGTTTTGCTGAATGCGGACGATGCCGGATGCATTGCCGAAATAAAAGAAGGAGCGCATCGGCTGAAACAGGAAATTTACGGCAAACGGATTGTTTTGTTTGCGCCGCTTTATGTCGGCAATAAATGCATTAACAATTGCGCTTACTGCGGGCTGCGCTGTTCTAACCGGGACATTGTGCGCACCACGTTGAACCGGCGGGAACTGGAGCAGGAAGTCGGGCGTCTGGAAGACAAAGGCCATAAGCGGCTTATTTTGGTTTATGGCGAACATCCTGATTATGATGCGAATTTTATTGCCGGCACGGTTAAAACCGTTTATGGCGTTAAGGAAGGAAAAGGCGCCATTCGCCGGGTGAATATCAATGCAGCGCCGTTGGATGTGGAAGGTTATAAAATCGTAAAGGCTGCCGGTATCGGTACCTATCAGATTTTTCAGGAAACCTATCACCGGCAGACTTACGGCAGAGTGCATCCCTCCGGTCCCAAATCGGACTATCTCTGGCGCCTGTACGGATTGGATCGGGCGATGGAAGCCGGGATAGACGATGTCGGCATCGGGGCATTGTTCGGGTTGTATGACTATAAGTTTGAGGCTCTGGCGCTGCTGTATCATGCCATCCATCTGGAAGAGCGCTTTAATGTCGGACCGCACACCATTTCTTTTCCGCGGATAAAAGAAGCCCTGAATACCGATTTGCGGCAGGTTGCGTCTTTTGCGCCGTCGGATGAAGAGTTTATGCGTTTGATTGCGGTTTTGCGTCTGGCAGTTCCGTATACCGGCATGATTTTGACCGCGCGCGAGGGGGCTGCTTTTCGCCATGAAGCCGTCAATTACGGTGTGAGCCAGATTGACGCGGGTTCGGATGTCGGCGTCGGCGCTTATGCGCATGAAGATGATGACAACGGCAACCGCAAAAAACGCCAGTTTGAACTCAGCGACAATCGTAGTCTCGATGAAATTATCGGTGAACTTTGTGACGGCGGATTTATTCCTTCGGCTTGTACGGCTTGCTATCGTTCGGGACGCACTGGTGAGCATTTTATGTCCATGGCCAAACCGGGGGACATAAAAAAATTCTGCACGGCCAATGCATTGCTGACGCTTAGCGAATATGCCGAAAACTACGCCGGAATAAAAACCCGCGAAAAATGCCGCCGTCTGATAAAAAAAGAACTGCAAAACTATCCGGAAGGCCGTATGAAACAAGCCTTGGCCGGAAAGTTGTTGCAAGTTGAAAACGGCGGGCAGGATCTGTTCTTTTAACTGCAAAACAAAAAACCGGGATTTTTCCCGGTTTTTTTACATTCAGTATAAAACGCTCTCTGAATGCTGTTTCTCCTCCCATCCTGATAAATACGCCCATTTTCCCGGATAGCTCTCCTTTTTCTTCCTTCCTAATCCTTTCTTATATTCCTCCTCCGGGTAGTTCTCCGCTCTCCCTTCCTCCCCTGAGTATCCTCTCCATTTTTCCTCCCCTGAGTACATCCCTCTCATTCCCTCCCTGAGTAGGGCTGGAGGCAGAAAAACAATCCAGTGAATTGTTTTTCGCCGACAGAGTCTGAATTGTTAGATTGTGAACAGGCGGCAACAATTCAGTTGACCGAAGCAGCTTCGCTGCAAGAGGTTAGGGAGGGTATGAGTCAAACAAAAAAATCCTCTTCATTTTTTTCACCTCTGCATGAAATTAGTGATTGAACAACAAGAAAACTTATGCTACACTAAAACCAGTGATGATAAAGTGTGGAGGATGAAATGCGTGTGCTTCTTTCCGCCGGCAAAAAGGTATATTTTACCCTGCTGGCTTCTTCTTTTATGTTCCCAATACAAGCTTTCGCCCAGTGTGCGGAAACAGATTGCAATACGTTAGGCTACGATTCGACAACATCATGCGACAACGGCATCAAATGCCCTTTCGGCGAATACTGGGCTTGTCCCGAACCGGCCAAACCGGAAGGAGCAGTTCTCGGCCAGTGCACCGGCTACGCAAAAAACTGCAAAATCGCTGATATTCTTTATTCTGACGGCACCTGTTCCGCTGATGTTGTCTCAAATAAAACTCCAGTCGGTGTTGTTGTTTATATCGGCGGGGACGGTTGCGGTCAGGCGCTGGCATTGGAAGGACTGGGAGAATATCCATGGTCAACAGAACATGTTGATATTCCGGATTTATTCAATTACAGCAGTGAACCAATCAATGACTTTTCCAATTGTGAGAATACCAAAACTGTTATTGATTACAGCTATAAACAATACGGAGACAGCGCTTATAAATATTACCCGGCGTTTTGGGAGGCATACAACTACGCCCCGTCAACCATGCTGGAAACGAAGGGTAAATGGTGTTTGCCGGCCGGCGGCGTATTAAACAGCATTTATCAGAACAAGACGGCTATTGATCAAAGCCTGACCAGAATAAACAAGCCCAATGTTGAGAGTGGCAGCAGTTGGTGGTGGTCGTCGTCCGAGGGCAATTATGGCTACGCGTGGCGCTGGTACGCGTCTTCGGGTAGGTTCAGCTACAGCTACAATTACAATAAGGGCATCAACAGCTATGTTCGCCCGGTGCTCGCTTTTTAACCCGCCGTTTTTTTCCTTTCCGCCCGGAGTTGGAAAACTCCTCTGATTATTTTCCCTGAGGAGTTTTCCTCTTCCTCCCCCTGAGTATTCTCACCCTTTTCTCCTCCCCTGAGTAGGGGGAGACGGCCGAAGCCAAAAGCAACCAACGTTGCTTTTGGCAAGGAGACGCAATGAGACTTTTCTTTTGGAGGGAGTAACACGAACCGAACAAAAGAATTAGTCGGAATTGAAGAGGGGTATGATTCAAAACAAACTATCTGAATTGTTTTTCAACGACAGAGTCTGAATTGTTAGATTGTGAACAGGCGGCAGCCTGAGGAAACAATCGTTACAATTCAGTTGACCGAAGCAGCTTTGCAAGAAGGCGGGAGGGGTGTGAATCAATAAGACTTTTCCTGCTCGGGGGAGGGAGACCTCATCCGCACAAGCTATTAATAATTTTTAAGTAAATCGGGGCTATGATAAAACAAATAGCAAAAGATAGTTGTGTCGGAATAAAATAATGAAAATGATAAGGCCCATAGTAAACATCAGCAAAATTATCGCCGATTATGATGCGGTCATCACCGGATTTAACGGCGTTCTGACCGATGGTGGCGGCATAAAGAGCGAGGCTGTCGGCGCTTTGCTGGAAATAAAAAAGCAGGGCAAACACATCGTGCTGTGCTCCAACAGCGGCAGCCGTGTTTCGGAAATATGCGATTTTCTGATAGCAAACAAAGTGCCGTTGAAGTTGTTTGATGCTATTATTACGGCGGGAGAAATTTTGCATTACCGCTTGAAAAGCCGCAGCGGCGTATGTGCTTCGCTGGGGCGGAATTATGTCCGGCTGGGCGGCGGCGATGACAGCGTTTTTTCCATGTTGATGGATTATCAGCGGGTGCCGGACATTGCCCGTGCAGATTTTGTTTATATGAAAAATGTATCTGCGGCCGATGACATTATGGATAAATACCTGCCGGATTTGGAGCATGCCGCCAGTCTGGGGCTGCCTTTTGTCTGCGCCGGCAATGACACCTCCAGTTACAAAGACGGAAAAATCTGCCTTGCCCCCGGAGCTTTGGCGGAACAATACGGTGTTCTCGGCGGAACGGTCGTTACAGTCGGCAAACCCGATCCCGTTATCATGGCCTATTGTCTGGAAGCTTTGCCGCGCGAACTTTCCAAAGAAAAAATTCTGATAATTGGCGACAACATTGCCACAGATATAAAAGGCGCCAATCTGGTTGGTTTGGACAGCGTGTTGGTTTCCAAGGGCGTCCATGTTAATTTTCTGGGAGAAGGCTATATTTCTGACGTGGCCAAAACCCGCGAACTGGCAATGGGGCAGGATGCCTATCCTGATTTTGTTATTTCAAATCTGCGTTGGTAAACCAGGACGCAGCAGTCAAATAACAAAACTAAGAGCGGCGTTCCAGCTCGTCTTTAAGCATCTGAAGTTCAAGCCATTGGGTTTCTGCGGCATCAAGTTCTTCTTTCTTGGCGCTGAGGTTTTGCGTGAGCCGCTCAAATTTTTCCCGGTCGTCGATATATAAGTTTCCGTTGCCGAGTTCTTCTTCAATCTGGGAAATATCTTTTCCCAGTTCGGAAATTTTGCCGGGAAGAATGTCCAGCAGTCGTTGCTGGTTGTAGCTGAGTCTGGCGGTTTTGGGCAAAACGGCGGATTCTCTCGTCGGTTTGGCTTTGTTGGGAGATTTTTCTTTTTTTGCGGCAGGTTTTGTTTCCGTGTTTCCGGAGAGCTTTCGTTCAAGGTCGGAATAGCTTCCCGGATATTCCGTAACGCTGCCGTTTCCGGGCATATAAAGCACCGAAGTAACCGTTCTGTCCAAAAAATCGCGGTCATGGCTGACAATCAGCGCCGTCCCTTCATATTCGGCCAAAATTTCCTGTAACAGATCAATGGTGTCCATGTCCAGATCGTTGGTCGGTTCGTCCAATACCAGAAAATTTGACGGCTTGGCCAGGGCGACGGCCAGCGTCAGCCTGTTTTTTTCACCGCCGGAAAGAGCCGAAACCGGACACTGCGCCTGTTCGGGCTTAAACAGAAAATCTTTCAGATAAGCCACCACATGGCGGTACTGTCCCCGCACATAAATATGGTCGCCTTCGTTGCACAGGGTTTTCCATAAAGTTTTTTTGGGGTCAAGGGAAATCCGGTTCTGGTCAAAATAAGCTTCTTCCAGATTTTTTCCGATTCGCACAAAACCGGAATCCGGTTCCAGACGTTTAGTCAGCAGCTTGACCAACGTGGTCTTTCCGGCGCCGTTCGGGCCGGCGATGCCGATTTTGTTGCCACGCATGACTTTTATGGAAAAATCTTTGACAATCGGCCGGCTGCCGAAATTTTTACAAACATGTTTTGCTTCAATAACCAGTCTGGAGCGTCCGGCGCTTTCCTCAATTTCCATAGAAACGGAACCCGCCTGCTTAATCTGATTGCGGCGTTCTTCGCGCAGCTGCTGCAACCGGCGCAGACGTCCCATATTTCGTTTGCGGCGTGCGGTAACGCCTTTGTGCAGCCATTCTGTTTCGGCTTCGATTTTTTTGTTCAGATATTTTTGCTCGGCAATTTCCTGATTAATAAGCTGTTCCTGCCATTCTTCAAAATACCGGAAGCCTTTGTTGCAGCTGTGGAGCACGCCCCTGTCCAGCCAGAAAGTGGCGTCTGAAACATTTTTCAAAAACATCCTGTCGTGGCTGATGACAATCACGGCGCCGGAAAAAGCTCCGATAATTTTCTCCAGTTTTTTGATTGTGGGCATATCCAAATGGTTTGTCGGTTCGTCGAGCAGCAGAATATCCGGATTCACAATCAGCGCCCGCGCCAAAAAAGCCTTGCGCAGCTCGCCGCCGGAAGCTTTTCCCGGAATTTGTTCAGGGTTTATTTCAAGCTGTGCCGCCAGCATATCCGCGCGGTATTCCTGATCTTTTTCATCATCGGGAAGTCCTGAAAGGATGATGTCTTTCAGCGTTTGGCTGTTTCCGGCATCGGGTTCTTGCGGCATGTAGGAAACAACCGTGCCCGGCTGCACAAATTTTTCTCCCGCATCCGGTTCGACAAGGCCGGCAATCACTTTAAGCAGAGTCGATTTTCCCGAACCATTCCGCCCCACCAGCGAAATTTTGCTGCCGCGGTTGATATAAAATTCCACGTTGGAAAAAAGCTCTTTGGCCCCGAAGCGCAGCCTGGCGCCTTTGACGGTCATAATCGGAGGTTCGGACATTTTAAAGTTCCGTTTTTCCTACAAATCGCCTTCAATGAGCTGAATGCCTTCAATTTCCCATTCCAGCCCTTTGGCCGCCCAGAGGAAAAAATCGTTGATTTTTTCGTTTTTGATGCCGGCATGCAGACCGATGTTGTAAATGGAGGCGACTTCTTCGTCGCTGAGCTCGTGGTTTGAAATGGCCACCAGAATCATTTCCCTGAGAATATAGCGCCTGACTCGCACGTTGCTGACTTTTGCAATCAGTTTATACATGTCTTCGGGAGTTCGGGCGGGTTTTATTTTCTGCAATACGGATTCGTCCAGCCCCAAATCTTTAATCCGGCTGAGAACATAGCCGGTATTTTTGTCTTTGGAATCTTTCAGGTTAAGAATATACAGCAGACTGGCGATATAGACATTCCGCTCGGTAGCGTTTAGTTTCAAAAAGTTTGGCACGTTAAATTCTCTACAAATTGTTGCGACAAATCACTTATACATTAAAAATAAAGATTTGCAAAACAAAATATTGAAGATATAATGCGCCGTAATAAAAAAACAGTTTTAGAGAAAGAGGAAATTTTTCATGCCTTTAAAAATTGAGCTTAAGCCCCACGAAAGCATTATTATCGGCGAAGCGTTGATTACCAACGACAACGAGCGGACCAGATTTTATATTGAGGGCAACATCCCCATTTTGCGCGAAAAGTTCATTTTGCGCGAAAAAGACGCCAACACGCCGAGCCGCCGGGTTTATTTTGTGGTGCAGCAGCTTTATCTCAGCCGCGGCAGCACTGATTTGCAAAACATGTACATTGAATTTGTCCGCGATTTGCAAAAAGCCGCGCCGAGCCTCATTCCTTACACGGCGGCGGTAACCGACGACATTTTGAAAGGCGATTATTATGCCGCCATCAAAAATGCCAGCCGCCTGGTTGCCAAGGAAGACGAGCTTTTCGGAGAGGCGCTCAAAGGAGCCGTTCAGGCGGAATAACCCGGTTGTGGCAATAATGCAATATATTGATTTCAGGATAAAATATTTTTTTTAGGGTTGCGTCCGTAAAAAAAGTATGATATGATGACAATATGCTTCAGAAAGGAGCATTTAGTTTAACCACAGTAATTGGGAGAAAAGCGATGTCAGATATATCATTAACCGCAAGTATGCGGACAAACTTGTTGTCTTTGCAAAACACTCAGAGTTTAATGGATACAACTCAGGAGCGTTTGTCAACGGGTAAAAAAGTAAACTCAGCTATTGATAATCCGTCTTCATATTATACGGCGCAAAACCTGACCAACCGTGCCGGCGACCTGGAAGGCCTGTTCGTCGAACAGGCCAAGGCTGTTGCCAACACGGCTCGTGATTCGTCTATTAAAACCGAAGTATCCTCCACCGGTACGTTTACGGCGCCGGGTACAGCCGCGGACATTACGGTAAAAGTCGGTGATAAGGAATATACCTACAATGTCCAAACGACTGATGATATTGATGCGGTAGTTGATGGTTTGAAAGACGAATTGGCCGGTGATGAAGGCTTTACCTTTGCCAACGTCGACGGACAGTTGGCCGTTCAGGTTGAAGCAGGAAAGGCTGTTGACAAATCAACGGTTTCCATCACTTCTGAAAACAAATTCGGTTTGGAAATGAGCGGATCAATTGATACGGCGTCTCGTATGAACTCCCTGAAACAGTTCAACGATATTTTGGCTCAGATAGACCAGTTGGCGTCCGATGCGTCATATAAAGGCGTCAACCTGCTGAAAGGCGATGAGTTGAAAGTCATTTTCAACGAACGAAATCAAAAGCGAAAAGACGGCGGATTCGGCAGGATTGGGCTTGACCGCTGTCGAGGGTGCTGACTGGATGGATGTTGGCGGTATTGATACCACCATCACCCAGGTCGAAAGCGCCATCAACACGTTGCGCGACATGGCCTCCGAGTTTGGTAACAACTACTCCATCGTCCAGACGCGTCAGGACTTTACTGAAAACCTGATTAACGTTTTGGAAGAAGGTGCGGATGACCTGACCTTGGCGGATATGAACGAAGAGTCGGCAAACATGCTGGCGCTTCAGACCAGACAGCAGCTGGGTATTAACGCCCTGAGCCTGGCTTCACAGGCGGCACAGTCGGTTCTGCAGTTGTTCTAAGACAGCAAATGCTGATATGCGGGAAAGAGGCGGATTTTCTGCCTCTTTCTTTTTTTTTTTTGCAAATTTTTTCTCATAAACAAAGCAAAGTTATGCACAGAACAGATTTTTCCGTTGCCAGATATTAATAAAATGTTAAAAATTAAGAAAAAAAGAATTTTTTGTTGTGAAAAAGCATATAGTTCAGAAAGGGCGAGTTGCTTTACATCCGTATGACGGACGAAGGAGAATATAAACATGTCAGACATATCATTAACTGCAAGTATGCGGACAAATCTGTTATCTTTGCAAAGCACGCAAAGCCTTATGGACAGGACTCAGGAACGGTTGTCAACCGGCAAAAAAGTAAACTCGGCCATTGATAACCCTTCGTCATATTATACGGCACAAAACCTGACCAACCGTGCCGGCGATTTGGAAGCTTTGCTTGACAGCATGGGGCAGGGCATTCAGACCATTAAAGCCGCCAATGAAGGCATTGAATCCATTACGGCTTTCGTACAGCAGGCCAAGGCTGTTGCCAACACCGCCCGCGACACGGCGCTCAGCACTGAGGCTGAAAGCGCCGGCGTATATGTTCCGGAAGACGGCGAAATGGTAATTACCGTCGGTGATGAAACTTTAACCGCTACCATTGATGCCGGTACGGAAACGGGTATTGCCGAACTCGTTACCAAACTGGAGGGAGGCACGGCCGCGGGAACATCGGGCGGCGGTACGGCTTATGCGGATTTGAGCTTCACTATTGAACCAAATGCTGATGAAACGGGAATTATCATTAAAGCCAAAGATGGTGCGAAACTCAGCGGCTCTGCAACTATCAGCAATGGTATGGGGTTGACTCTGAGCGGTAAAATTGACACGACCGCCCGGGACAATTCCCTTGAACAGTATAATGACATCTTAAACCAGATTAACCAGCTGGCGAGCGATTCGTCTTACAAAGGTGTCAATCTCTTGAAAGAAGACGATTTGAAAGTCATTTTCAATGAAGACCGCAGTTCTTTTCTTGAAATTGAAGGCCGCGATGCAACGACTGAAGGCTTGGGGCTTGCTGCCGTAACCGACTGGTCGACGAATGAGCTGGTTGATACGACGATTGAAGAAGCGGAAGGCGCCATCAACACACTGCGCGAAATGGCTTCCGAGTTTGGTAACTACTATTCCATTGTCCAAACCCGCGAAGAGTTCACTGAAAATCTGGTTAATGTTTTGGAAGAAGGTTCAGATAAGCTGGTTTTGGCGGATATGAACGAAGAGTCGGCAAACATGTTGGCGCTCCAGACCAGACAGCAGCTGGGTATCAATGCCCTGAGTCTGGCTTCACAGGCGGCGCAGTCGGTTCTGCAACTGTTCTGATAAAATTTGTCTTAAAACAAAAAAAAGCAGGGCTCTTCCCCTGCTTTTTTGTTTTAGAAAATATTTTTTATTCTATTTTTTCTCTGAATAGTTCTCCACTTTCTCTCCCTTGAGTAGCCTCTCTTTTTCTCCTCCCCTGAGTACATCCCTCTCATTCCCTCCCTGAGTAGCCTCTCTTTTTCTCCTCCCTGAGTAGGGCTTTCCCTTTCCTCTCCCCCTGAGTAGGGGGAGTTGGAGGGGGTATGATTCAAACCCAATCATCAGAATCTTTTTCGCCGACAGAAGTAAAATTGCCGGATTGTAAAAATGACAATCAAACTCAAACAAAATCAGCGCCGTAAAAAAATCTTCTTTATTTTTTTCGGACAATTGCTAATATATAAAAAACAAAAAACAGGGATAAAAAAATCATGCGAAAAACCTTTGCCGCTTTTTTATTGTGCAGTGTATTTACGGCTTTCCCGGCCTTAGGACAGAATACTGCCGGGATAGCGTTAAACGAAACGTCCGCGGCTCCGGAAGCAATAGAACGGCGGCCGTCGGATTCGTCGGAAAATAAAACGCCGGAAAACATAAATATAACGGATTCTGCGTCCCAAAAAACGGAAGAGGCTTCGTCAGCCCGGACAACGTCGGCTGAAGGCGAAAGTCTGGCGGAAAAAGAAAAGAAAGGGCTCTTTTCTTTCCTGAATTTTTCGTTTATCAGTCCCAAAAATTCCGAAATTGCCAAAGAGGCCGAAGAGCATAAGGAAACCTTTCTTCAGGCGGTTACCCGCAAAGCCGAAGAAGGCAATGTCGATGCGCAGCTCAGCCTTGGCTATATGTATCTTTACGGGGATGCCGATGCCGGTGTGACGGCTGACTATGAGCAGGCGTTCAAATACTATTCCATGGCGGCGG
Source organism: uncultured Pseudomonadota bacterium (assembly GCA_949289935.1). Classification (GTDB taxonomy): domain Bacteria; phylum Pseudomonadota; class Alphaproteobacteria; order RF32; family CAG-239; genus HGM16780. The sequence goes on from CASEQD010000005.1 coordinate 90,466, forward strand.
AACAGGGCGATAATATTGCCATCAACAACTTGGGCAGCCTTTATTACAGTGGTGTCGGCACCAAACGCAATCCTTACAAAGCGGCGATTCTTTTTGCCAAAGCGGCGGATATGGGCAACATTGAAGCCTCCGTCAATCTGGCTTTTTTGTACCTGAGCGGCAGCGGCGTCCGTCAGGACAGCAAACAGGCGATGAACTACTTTGCCAAAGCGGCGGAACAGGGAAATCTCACGGCGGAATTCATGATGGGTTATGCTTATTACAAAGGTTTCATTGTCGGGCAGGATTTCCGCAAGGCTTTTGAACTGATGCGCGATCCGGCGCAGGCCGGCTTTGACGAGGCGCAATACAATCTGGCGCTGATGTATTTAAACGGCGAGGGCATAACCAAAAACTACGGCAATGCGGTAAAATATTTTGGAGCTTCGTTTATGCAGGGCAATGTGCAGGCCATGGTTGAGCTGGCCGGAATTTTGGCGGCGGGGCAGGTTTATCCCCAAAACATTTATCAGGCGCATACTTTGTATAATATTGCTTCTGTCCGCGGTGCGCCTGATGCGGCCGCCCGGCGCGACGAACTGGAAAAATACCTGAAAATCGATGAAATTTTGCAGGCGCAGACCGAAGCCGAAAATTTCAAAGACCAGCCCAAAGAGCTGACCAGCTACATCCGAAAAACTTTTGGAACAAACATTGCCGGGTACATTGACGAACAGATGCCTAAAAAACCGGCGCTGGCAAAGCCTTTATACGCTTCTCCCGCAGATGCGTCTTCTCAACCGCAGTCCCAGCCGGCATCCGGCAGTCGTCCTCTGTTGTAAAATTTATGGAGCATTAACGAAATTTTTAGCATCTGAATATTATCTTTTTCTCAGCATATTTGAAAAAAATATCGAAAAAAAGCCATAAGGCAAAACCAATCCAGAATTAAGGAGAAAAAAATAATGTCAGACATTTCATTAACCGCCAGTATGAGAACAAACCTGTTGTCTTTGCAAAATACGCAGAGCCTGATGGATACAACTCAGGAGCGTTTGTCAACCGGCAAAAAAGTAAACTCGGCTATTGATAATCCGTCTTCATACTATACCGCACAAAACCTGACCAACCGCGCCGGCGACCTGGAAGGCCTGCTGGACAGCATGGGACAGGGCATTCAGACCATCAAAGCCGCCAACGAAGGCATTGAATCCATCACCTCTTTCGTTGAACAGGCCAAGGCTGTTGCCAACACCGCCCGCGACACCGCTTACAAAACCGAAGTCGAAAGCTCGGGAACTTTTACCAATTCTGTTCAGGAGTCGGCAGACGCAACAGCCAATACCGAAACCTTGACGCTTAAAGTCGGCGATGTAACTTTGAGCTATGACGTGAAAGGAAAAAGTACCGGAAACGCTGCCGATGGTTTGACGGCTGTTATTAACGGGTTGACAACAGGCAGTAATCAAACGACTTACGATGCGGCTAATTTCACGATTGAAGCCAACGACGCCGGTAATGGTATTATCATCAAGGCCAAAGACGGTGCGAGCATCAGTGGCTCCGTCAGCATTGAAAACGGCATGGGCTTAACCATAAACGGCAAACTCGACACCACCTCCCGGCAGAACTCCATCGACCAGTACAACGATATTTTGGCTCAGATAGACCAGTTGGCGGCCGATGCTTCTTATAAAGGCATTAACCTGTTGAAAGGCGACGAATTGAAAGTCATCTTCAACGAAGACCGCAGCTCGTTTATCGAAATCAAAAGCGAAAAGACGGCAGATTCGACAGGGCTGGGCTTGACCGCTGTTACGGATTGGTCAGACAACGACTTGGTTGATGACACCATTACCCAGGTTGAAAGCGCCATCAACACACTGCGCGACATGGCTTCCGAGTTTGGTAACAACTACTCCATCGTCCAGACGCGTCAGGACTTTACTGAAAACCTGATTAACGTTTTGGAAGAAGGTGCGGATGACCTGACCCTGGCGGATATGAACGAAGAGTCGGCAAACATGCTGGCGCTTCAGACCAGAGCTGTTCTGATTTTTTAATATGGGGAAGAAAAAGGGCGGTTTTTTCCGCCCTTTTTTAATAGAACTTTTGTATAGCATTTTTTTATTGCACTGGATTTAAAAACATGTTACCATAAATATATGCTTCAGTAAGGAGCAGTTAGTTTAACCACAGTAATTGGGAGAAAAGCGATGTCAGATATTTCATTAACCGCAAGCATGCGGACAAACCTGTTGTCTTTGCAAAACACTCAGAGCCTGATGGATACCACGCAGGAACGCTTGTCAACGGGTAAAAAAGTAAACTCAGCTATTGATAATCCGTCTTCATATTATACGGCGCAAAACCTGACCAACCGTGCCGGCGACCTGGAAGGCCTGTTCGTCGAACAGGCCAAGGCTGTTGCCAACACCGCCCGCGATACATCCTATAAAGGCAAAGTTGAAAGTTCGGGCACATTTACGGCTGTAGATGGTCAGAAGGTAACAATTAAGGTTGGCAATGAAACGATAGAAAGTAATGAATTGTCAACGGATGATGGAATTGAGGCATTGGTTACGGCTTTTACAAGTGCAGCTAATTATGGTAATTTGAGCTTCACTGTTGCAGCTAATGCGGATAAGACGGGAATTATCGTCAAAGCTAAGGATGGAACGGAAATCACGGCGGATGTCAGCATCGAAAACGGCATGGGTTTGAGCCTGAGCGGTGAAATTGACACCACAACCCGCAAAAACTCCATTGACCAATATAACGATATTTTGGCTCAGATAGACCAGTTGGCGTCCGATGCGTCATATAAAGGCGTCAACCTGCTGAAAGGCGATGAGTTGAAAGTCATTTTCAACGAATCATTTTCAACGAAGACCGTAGCTCGTTTATTGAAATCAAAAGCGAGAAACATGCGGATTCGGCAGGATTGGGTTTGTCTGCTGTTACGGCGGCGGATTGGTCGACAAATGACGGTGTCGATGCCACCATCACTCAGGTTGAAGGCGCCATCAACACGTTGCGCGACATGGCCTCCGAATTTGGTAACAACTACTCCATCGTCCAGACGCGTCAGGACTTCACTGAAAACCTGATTAACGTTTTGGAAGAAGGTGCGGATGACCTGACCCTGGCGGATATGAACGAAGAGTCGGCAAACATGCTGGCGCTTCAGACCAGACGCAGGCGGCTCAGTCGGTTCTGCAGTTGTTCTAAAACGGCAAATGAACAAAAAAAGAACGGGAAAATCCCGTTCTTTTTTATTTTACGGCAGATAAAAATTATCTTAAAACCAGCTGTTCAATATGCGTAGCCAGCCCTGCCGCATCATCAATATCGACAACAATGCCGTAAAGCGTACCTTTCCCGTTGGATACGCTGAGCCGCCCGCCGGTATATTTTCTGGCCAGACGGTTTATCGGTTCTTCAATATCAAAACCCAGTACGGAATCATAATCGCCGCACATGCCCACATCCGTAATATAAGCCGTACCATGCCTGAGCAGACGACAATCGGCGGTCGGAACATGCGTATGCGTTCCGGCAACCACGGAAACCCGGCCGTCCAGATAATATCCCAGAGCCAGTTTTTCTGAAGTTGCTTCGGCATGGATGTCCACCAGAACGGCATCAATATTGCCCCCGAGCCGGTAGCTTTTCAAAAGCTTGTCCAGCGCCTGAACAGGACAATCGACCGCTTCCATGAACAACCGTCCCAAAACCTGAACGACCAGAAGCTTTTGTCCGTTGGGCAGATTAATTTCGACCGCGCCTTTTCCCGGCAGGCTTTCCGGATAATTCAGCGGCCGGACAATGCGCTTGCATTCATTCAGAAAAGGAATAATATCCCGCTGCTGCCACACATGGTTTCCGGTTGTCAGCGCGTCAACGCCCCGTTCCAAAAATTCCCGGCAAATGGCCGGTGTAACGCCAAACCCGTGGGCGGCGTTTTCCACATTAACCACCACGGCATCCGGTTTGTATGTTTCTTTTAAATACGAAATGTTCGAAAGGACGGCTTCTCTTCCCGATCTTCCGACCACATCGCCGCAATAAACAAGCCTCAATCAATATTCCCGTAAAAATAAAATCCCCGAAGGGATTTGTTGTTAAAACCGGTGAGGCAAGCCGTCATAGCCGTACACGACATTCAAAACTCGAACCGCTGTCACTAAGTGGGCACCATATAAACAAACCACGATTTGTTCAGAGACAGTTCCCTGAAAAATAATGTTGGCTCGGTAGACCTGCGGAAACTACGCACCGGACAGCTTGCCTCCATGCCGCTATATTACAATGATTCGATTTTATTTGCAACAGATTTTATTTGCTCGGCCAGTTCATTTATGCGGGAAGAAAGAATTTCATCGGCCTGGATGATTTCAGACTTATCCACAGCGTCCGGATTTTCAACTGCCGGCGGGTTTCCTTTCCTGAGTTCAAACAATTCGTCAGCCAGCAAAAGCCCTGTCATGGCCAGCAGCATGTTTTCGTTAATCTGCCCCGAAGCCTGTGTCAGCAGTTTTGCTTTTTTATCCAGAATCTGAGCCAGTTCCAAAAGGTGCGCTTCCTGTCCGTCTTCGCAAGCCACCGCATATTCACGGGCATTAATTGTGAGAGTTACCTGAGCCATTTTGTTCCAATACGTTGTTTATTTTAGAAATAATTTCTTCCATATGTCGAAGCGCCTGAGCGGAAGAGATTTTCAATTGATCAAGTTCTTCTTCCTTTTGTCTGAAAGCGCGGGCGTCGTCTTCCGTTCGTTTTCTGATTTGGCCGGCTTTTGCCTCCAAAACCGATTCGAGGGCTGCCAGAGCATTCCCTGCCGCCGTAAGAGCTTCGTAACTTTTTGATAAATCTGCTTTTTTATTTTCCATACGAATTTTCTTCCTTTTGCGGGATTAATAACGTATACTGACACTCATCATACGCGGTTGCGTTCAATTTTCAAGGTGCAAACATCGGTTATGCCAAAATTTATTTTATACATATCGGAAGCGGATTTTTCTTCTCTGGAAACGGATGCGGAGTGCTTTTTGCTGGAAACGTCGCTGCCGCCGGAATTTTTGAAAAAATTCACGATGTCCGCCGCACAAAAAAACAAAATTGTCCTTTTTACCGGAGAAAACGCCGGTGAAATTTCAGCGCGCCTGAAAGCTGACGGTGTCGTCTTTGACCTTAGTGCGGCCGAAAATCCGGTTAAGGCTTTTAAACAATGCCGGCGCAGCTGTGCCAAAGATGCCGTTGTCGGCGTCATCACCCGCAGCCGCCGTCACGAAGCTATGCTGCTGAGCGAATGTGAACCGGATTTTCTTATTTTTAAAATCTGGAAAGACGGTGAAGAAAAAACAAAGCTGCTTGTCGATTGGTATACGCGGTTGTTTCTCATTCAGTCAGCCGTGTTTTGCCGGGATGAAAATGCCTGCTGGCAGGATTGCGAAACAGATATTGTTATTTTACCGCCGGCTTCATATAAAATTTTTGTTGCCAAAAACGAAAAATTAGATTAATTTTCCAAAAAAATCACATTTTAACATCGTAAATATGGAGACTTTAAATAATGAAACAGCTTGCAGGATCAATCAGAATTGGCTGGGTTATCGAATATAAGGGAAAACCTTGGACAATTGTCAAAGCCCAGCATATCAAACCGGGAAAAGGCGGCGCCTTTATGCAGGTGGAAATGAAAGCCGTTGAAGAGGGCACCAAAACCAACGAACGCTTCAGAACCGAAGACACTGTTGAAAAATTGATGGTTGAAGAAAAAGACTGCCAGTTTCTTTTTGAAGACGGAACCGGACTGACCTTCATGGACAGCGAAACTTTTGACCAATTCACTCTTCCGGCGGACATTTTGGGCGATTCCCGTCCTTTTATGACCGATGGGATGGAAGTCATCATCAGTTTTATTGACGGCAAACCGATTTCTGTCGAACTGCCGCTGCAGGTTGTCTGCACCGTATCCGAAACCGAGCCGGTGGTTAAAGGCCAGACGGCGGCATCGTCATACAAACCGGCTGTTTTGGACAACGGAGTGCGCGTTATGGTTCCGCCGTTTATCTCTGCCGGTGACAAAATCGTTGTCGGTACAGCCGAAGCCAACTATGTCGAAAGAGCAAAATAATGTCTTATCTTTCTCCGAATTTAACCAATCTGATTGCGGCGGTAAAAAAAGCTTCGTCTTCTCTTGACCGTGATTTTGGTGAAATCGAAAAACTTCAGTCGTCCGTAAAAGATTATAAACAGTTTGTGTTTAACGGTTACAACAAAGCCGACCGCATGCTGCGGACGGAGCTTTCCAGAATGCGTCCGTCTTTTGCTTTTGCCGCTGACGGGCGTCCCCGGCCTCAGGGCGGACATTTTATCATTTCTCCGGTCAGCGGGCTGCAGAATTTTATTCACGGCATATCCGGTTTTTCCATGACAGTCGCCATGTGTGAAAACGATACGGTTCTGGCTGCCGTTGTTTACAATCCGGCCCGGGATGAAATGTTTTTTGCCGAAAAAGGCATGGGGGCTTATAAAGAAGGTTTCCGCAGCCATGAAAGACTGCGCGTTTCCGCCCGCAAAGAACCGGAAGAAGCTCTTGCGGCAATAGAATTGTCCGGCCGGGAAGATAATTTTTCGGAATATGCTGTTTTGCAAAACAAACTGGCGGCGGCGATGGGCGGCGTTCGCACGCTGGGCGATCCGGCGCTTGATTTGGCGTATGTTGCGGCCGGAAAGCTGGATGCTTTTGTTGCCTGTGCCCAAAAACCGTCCGATATTGCGGCCGGCATGCTTCTGGTTAAGGAAGCCGGCGGTTATGTCTTTGACATCAATCAGAAAGACATCCGTACGGAAAATCTCTCAGCCGTAATTTCTTCGGGAGATATTCTGGCCGTTAATGCAAATTTAAGCAACCGGATGTATGATTTGTTAAATAAATAAAATTTAACATACTTGAGGAAATAAAAAATGCGGTCTGAATTGTTGTTATCTTTGTCTGTTGCGGGGGCGGTCTGCCTCGGAATGGTTTATGCGGCGCGGGCGCAGGATGATGTTTACATTGATCTGTCGGTGCTGAACTCATTGCAGCAGGGAACGGAGATGACGGTTCAGCCGTTGTTTCCCGAAGTGAAAGAAAAACCGGCGGTTAAAAAGAAACTGCAAAAAAAACCGGTAAAACGTCGGACGGTTAAAAAGAAACAAACTGCCGTTGCCGGGAAAGCCGAAATATCGGCGCAGCAGGAAAATATGGAAAAAGCCGGAAGCAAAACAGAAGCGCGGCCTTCAGCCGGCGGCGAAAAGGCAAGTACCGTCAATGAGCTCAAACAGGCCATAGAAAATAACCCGGTAAAGAAAGAGCAAAGCAGTATTCCCGAAAATGAAAAAGCTGAAAGCGCAACCTCGGAAACAGAGGAAAATATTTTGCCGGAAGACGCAAATAAAGGCGTTTTGACGCCGGCAGCCCCGGTTGTCGTAACAAAAACTGAAACGACCGCTCTGCAACCGGCAGAAAAAACTGCGGCAGAATCCGTGGTGCCGCCGGTTCAGACGCCTGCGGAAAACAACATCAGCCGGAGCATTGTCTTCGGAGCGGAATCTTCTGATCTGACAGAAGCCGATAAACAGCAGATTGACGCGATTATTGCTGCTTTTGAAGATATTGAAAACAGCAAAATTGCCATTACGTCATATAACCTAGATGACGGGAAGGATGTTTTCTATCGCAAAAAACAAAGCCTTGACCGTGCCATTGCCGTCAGGTCTTATCTGTTGCGCAAAGGATATAAAAATTACAGCATAAAAGTCATCAACATTCCGGCCGGAGATCCGAGGGTCAACACGGTTGATGTTGTCGAATTGCGCTGATTTTTGTAAAAAAATTAAAAATATGCAAATTAATGCTTGCGTTATTCAAATGTCTAATGTATAAAAGCACTAAATTTGTATAAAAGTTTTTTTGGAGAAATAAAAAGATGAAAAAAGGAATTCATCCGGATTATCATGAAATTACCTATGTCATGACCGACGGAACGGAAGTTAAAACAAGATCAACCTGGGGAAAAGAAGGCAGCAAGATGAATCTTGAAATTGACCCGAAGTCTCATCCCGCATGGACAGGCATTCACCGCATGGTTGATTCTGGCGGACAGGTTTCAAAATTCAACAGCAAATTTGGTGCTTTTGTTAAAAGTCCGTCTGCAAACTAAATTTAGCGCAATTTAAGCTTTTTTAACCCGGAACAGATATACTGCCTCCGGGTTTTCTTATTTTATACGGAAGCAGAAATGGTAAACATTACGCACTATGAGGTTTATACGGATCGCGGCGACGGATGGAAGCTGGAAGAACGCTTTCCCGTTGAACAGCGCCAAAATGCGGTAAAATATGCGCGGGAAAAAGAAAGAGAAAATATTTCGGTCAAATTAATTTGCGAAAAATTTGACGTGCTGGATAACAGTTATCAGGAAAGCACGGAATTTGTCAGTCTGGCGCAAAAGAAAAAAAGCAAAAAAAATGTTTCCGGCAGCGATGATTTTTTCAACGGCGATTCCTCAAACATGAAAAACGATGGAAAAAATACGGTTTTTGAATCTGTTGAAAATAGTGAAAATTCTTTTTCTGCGGTTATGGGCGCTTTGCTGAAACTGCTTGCCGTTATTGTGTTCAGCTTGTTTCTGACGCATGTGGTTGTCAATCTGAGCCTGCCGCTTCTGGAAAATATTATTCCGGAAGAGTCTTCAAAAACCACGCTTTTTTTATTTTTCTTTGGTTTGTTCTTAATAACGGCCACGCCTTTGATTTTGAAAAAAGTGCCGCTTGATGCTTTTGGTTTCAGACGTTCTAAAAATACCGGAAAAATACCGGAACGCCGTCTTTTTAAAAAAGCCAGAGGGATTTTCTATTTATATAATCTTGACGAACGTTTGGATCCGGGCGTTGTGCCGGTTTATCCGGAGGCGGAACCTGAAGACAAACGTTATATCATAGATTTTTTGAGCAATGTGATTGCTAATTTGGACGGAAGCATCTCGCTCCGGGATGATTTCAACCGCTTTGGCATCAAACTGGTTATTTATGGCGGCTGTATGGAACTGGCGCGGCGCCGCCGGCTGAATATTGCTCAGGCAAATTCTCTGCTTAATGAAGCTTTTGGAATTCTGGACGGAAAAAATTATGAAGTGGCGGATTTTTATGATGCCAAAAGAACTTACAAAGACAATCGTGTAGCCGTTTTTTTAGTCGGCGTCGGAGCTTATTTGATGTCACAGCTTGTCCGGCAGGAACGGATAGATAAAAACGTATTACGTCTGACCTTTTATAAATGGCAGAAACAAAATATCATCAAACGTCCCGATAACTTTCCTCAGAAAGAGCCGAAAGAAGAAACACCGGAAAATTATAAGCCGGAATCAAGCGGAAAAACGGAACATGTCGGCTGTCGGGTAAATATTTTAACCAAAATCCTCTTTAACGAAGCCGCGCCGGCCGAAAATTCAGTCAACAAAGACGAAATCAAAAATGCCGTCGGCAACATCATTTTGAATCTGTCCGGAAAATATAACGGAACGCAGCAAAAAACAGAAGATTACGGCAGCATAAGCTTCTTTAATTTAAAAAATGCTCTGCGGTTTTCCGTTGAGTTTTTAAGAGATTCCGAAACCTATGCCGATGAATTGAATGATGATAACTTGATAATAGCCCACCGGATAAACATTCTCGGCGAAACGGATGATAATCCCGAAACGCAGGAAAACATGGTGCAGGATATGTTTGAAAATACTTATGATGGAGAAATCTTAACCGATGAAACTGTTTATCGTTCCGTCGGCAGCAGCGGCGGCTGGAAATTCGATTTTCTCGGAGAAAAAACATTGCAAAGAAGCGGAAAAAGCGTTCCTCTCTATAAAGTAATAACAATGTAAGAAGACAAAACCTTGCCAAAGGCAACATTTTATGATATTATAAAATATAAGATTAAAAGAGGAAAGAAAAATGGTAAACAGCATTTCCGGAGCCACCAATGTCGATGATAACGGGGTTAACCACTGGGAAAAAACCGTTACCGACGTCAATGATATTGATGAAAAGTTTTCCAACGCACGCGATTTGGGATACATGCGCCTGAACTACGCACGGGTAAGCGCGGTAGGAAATCTTGCGCTTTATGATACGCAGGATATTTACAAAATTCAGGTGCAATCCAACGGAAAGCTGACAATTGGTCTGCGCAGTGGAACGGAAGATGAAGAAGAAAATGTGCTGAACTTGTCGGAATATCAGCAGAAGCTGGATGAATTGAAAAAACTGAATGACCCCGAGGGATATGCCAAAGAGCAGGAGGAACTGCGTAAAAAGGAAGAAGCCTACGGACTGCTTGGTTCGGCCGGAGAAGGGCTGCAAATTCAGGTCTATACCGTAAAAAACGGTAAGGAAGTTTTGATCGGAGACAGCACGGCAGATCCGGACAGCAAGGAATATGCCAATATGGAACAAATTCTGAATGGCGAATACCGGGCTAAAAAAGGTGACTATTACATAAAAGTCAGCCGTTCCGAAGATTTTGACAGCCGCACGGAAGTTCCCTATCTGCTGCAAATAAAACAGGGCAGTGATTATAAACATGATTATCTGACCACAGAGCAGGAATCTGATGATACCAAAAACAAAACAACCTCAAATGTGCCCATGACCAATTATAACGGTACGCTTTCCGCCGTAAACGCCTTGCAGATACAAGCGCAGAGATACCAAGCAACGGCGCAGATGTTGGAGGTTGGTTATCAAAACATGGCCAGCATTTACAGCAAAAACAAATTTTAATAAAAAATTGCTTGTATAATAACAAAACATTCTCTATTCTTAGCCCAATAGAGAATGTTTTTTTGTATAAGGAAAGGAAGGAATAAGAAAGATGACTGCTCCTTTAATGCCGAAAGCAACGGCGGTATGGTTGGTTGAAAATACAACATTGACATTTAAACAAATTGCTGATTTTTGCGAATTGCACGAATTGGAAATACAGGCCATTGCCGATGGCGATGTCGCATTCAACATCATGGGAATCAGCCCGGTTGATACCGGTCAGCTGACGTGGGAAGAAATTCACCGCTGTGAAGCGGATGAAAATGCCGTGGTAAAAGCTTGCGAAATGGAATTGAATGTGCGTGAAAGAAATGCCAAAGCCAAAAAAGTTCTTTCTCCGTCTCAACGCGGAGATAAACCCAATGCTGTTGCCTGGATTTTGAAAAATTGTCCGGAAATTGCCGACAGTCAGATTTGCAAACTGATAGGTACAACCAAGCCGACAATTCAGGCGATTCGCGAAGGAACGCACCGCGATATGGCCAATATCCGGGCAAAAAATCCGGTGGCAGTCGGTTTATGCACGGAAAAAGACCTGGAAAAAGCCATCGCCTTATCCAAAGCGCCGTCCAAACGTAAAAACAAAAAAGCTTAAAATAATAAAAAAAACCGTCTTTAACCGACGGTTTTTTTATTATTTGACGATAAAACGTTCATTGGAATTCATTTTGGCCAAATCCTCTTCAAGCCGTGGATCATCCGGAGCTTGTCCCGTCTGGGCAATATTTTTGATATTGTTGATATAAGTATCATAATTTTGCTTATATTCGGGCGTATTTGACAAACCTTTAAATTCAATGGTTGTTGTTGAAACATCCGCAGAATGTTCATCATGAGAACTGATATGGCTGATTGTTTCTGTGGAAGAAGAGGCATTGTCATAACGAATGGGAGGAAGCTTTTCCTGTTGTTGAATGACGCCCTGCGGTACAAAAAAATCAGGTTGCAGGTTTTTTCGCTGATATCGTCCGTCGCTTTGGGCATAAACATTAATCACCGTCAAAAAGCTGCCTAACAGAATCAAAAAAAATGCTTTCATGCTCCCGTAACCCAAAATTAACAAATCTGTTTTAAGTTAAAATACATGAAAAAACTTTTTTTTGTATTAACGTTTTTGGTCTGGAGCTTTCGGGAAATTACATTTGCCGCGGCTGCCGATGTTTGCCTCGAATATAAAATCGATCCGGAAATCGAGTTTCTGACTTCTTATGGCGAACTTGTTTATGACCGCAGTTACAATCGTCGGCAGCTGACGGAACTGGGCGAAAAATTCGGCATCGTCGAACATGGGCTTTTTGCTTCCGGATTGGCGACAATCGGCGTAACCAGTCATGTCTCTGTCAGTGCCGCAAGTCGCCGAAATGACAACGGCAGTTTTTGTGTCATTCCGACAAAAGTCAGCATATTTGTCGGCTATCAGAATCCGACGATTTATCTTTCCGGTGATTTACGCCCCGGCAGCTGTGAATATAACCTGGTTTTGAGGCATGAACAAACGCACCAGCAGATTAATGTAACAGCTCTGGAATATTTCCTGCCTAAGCTCAAACAGGCATCAGAAGCGCTGATTTCCAACATCTCTCCCCGTCAGGTAAACCGGCAGGAAGATATAGAACCGGCAATCAAAGAACTTTCTGAAATTTATCTTGCCCGCATAGAACCGTTGGTTAATTTTTTAAAAAGCGAACTGGGAAAAGAACAAGGCAAACTGGACAGTCATGAAAATTACGACTTTGAAGGAAACTTATGCCGTTACTACAATGCAACGCATTAAAAATCACGAAGCTTTAAAATGGCATTTTTTCAGCTGTTGCGGCAAATCGTCAAGAAAACTCTGAATCCCTTTATAAGCGGCGTCAATATAGGTTTTGTCTTTAGCGGAATTTTGATTATAATAAATCCGTACGGTTGTCATTCCTGTTTCTTTGGCAAATTCCAGATTGGAATAGCTGTCGTCCACAAAAATACAGTCGTGGGGATTAACGTTAATTTTGTCGCAAAGCTTGCGATAAACCGTGGAATCTTCATTTTTCTTAAAGGTATTAAAATCTTCAACCGAATAAAAACGCCCTTTGAAAAAGTCATACAGTCCGATATGCTTCAAAATCTTTTCACACACATCACGCGAACTGGTTGAAAAAACATATTGCCGACAGGGAAGCGCTTCCAGTTTTTCAGCCATATGTTCATAAGGAACAATCGGCTCAATGGGCTTGCGTTTATGATAGGCCAGAAACATATCTTTGGGAGAGATTCCGTATTCACGGACAAAAACTTCCCCTCCGTCCCGAAAAGTCAGGTAAGATTCCTTGACTTTATTTTTAGCCTCTTCCAGACTAAGGTTTACGCCGAGATCCTTAACGGCGGCGACGGCAGCGGCTTCGTCAAGCATATCTGCAAATTCGGGCGTAATGCGATATAGCGTGTTGTCCAAATCCCAGATAATATTTTTCTTGCAAAAGTCAGCCACGGTTCTTCTCCTTATCCTGAAACAAACGTAATCAGTGTAAACGTAAAAAAATCTTTGTCAATATTTTTCAATAAAATACCTCCTGTAACGGAGGTATTAATTTTCCAAAGAAAACTGATTTTCAAAAAAAATCAATAACTTTCCATGGCATAAATATCATCAACCGCCCATGTTCCGTTTTGCTGGCGCATGACATAAATGATATTTCCCTGACACAGGCCGAACCATTTACCGTTGCAGCTGCCGCGGGTATACATTTCCACCTGTCCGTTCGGCAGTGGTTTAAGCTTCAAAATCTGATATGTGATTTCGCTTGGACGCCCGAGGCTTTCATCATTCATAAAGATAAAAGAAGGCATTTTGTCCTTATTGTCTTGACAAAACGGAGCATCGGGCTTAATGGTGCAGCGCAAAGCCAGATTAACGGCGCAAACCATTCCACTGTCTTCCCGGCAGTCTTCAACGGCATTTTGCAGATTGAAAGAAAAAATTTTATTTTCAATTCCGGCGGAAATTTCCGCCGGAGCATCGCCTGAAGTTTTTTCACTGCCGCCATCCGAGCATGCGCTCAGCAAAACGGCGGCGGCCAATACAGGAACATAATAAAATTTCATGAAAATTTCTCCGTCAGAATGTATATCTGATACCGGCGGAATATTCCATCATATGGTCATAATCTTCAATCTGATCAAGGCCGACATAACGGGCGACGGCGCGAACCGACCAGTTTGTATCCAGAGCATAAGTCAGACCGAGACCGGCGCGGTAGCCGTAGCCATGGTCATGTCCGCCGCTGACGGAAGGATCGGCATATGATTTCTTAAAGTCATACATTCCGATGCCTGCCGTTCCGAGCAGGGCAAAATCACGGTCGCAGCCCAGCGGAAGATAACCGTACATATCCAGCCCCGCAGCTTGAAAAGATGTTTTGATACGGTCAAAATTATGCCCTTTGGATGAAGAGTCGGAGTATTGATAAAAAAGTTCGGTGCCGAAAAAGCGGTTGTAATCGGTGCCGATGTTGATTGAACCGGAATTATAATTCGGTCGCATGCCGTCAGCCGTTCCGTTGCTGTAAACATAGTCAATGCCGGCATAGGGCAGATAATCAAAATTTTCTTCCGCATAAGCGGCCGTAGCAAAAACGGACAAAGCGGCGGCAGCGCTGAATAAAGTTTTTTTCATGTTTTCTCCTCCCGATAAAATAACCTTACACGAACAATATACACCCTATTAATTAAAATTAAAGCAAATTCTGCGATAATCTTGTTGAGAAATATATCGGAAAATGTTATAAATAAAGATAAAATCAGAAAAAACGGGGAATGGCAATGATAAAACAAAACGAGCGCGGCTATACGATGACTGAGGTTATAAGCGTCCTGGCCATTATCGGCGTTCTGGCAGCCAGCGCCGCCCGCCTTGTCAGCAATATGTTTGGTCGTTATAAGGCCAGCCGCGTGGCCGATCAGATTGTAGATATGCAAAAAAGCATTAACCGCCGCTATGTCGCCGACGGAACTTATACCAAACTGACGGAAGAAACGATAGCTGAGGAAAAAATTGTCGGCGGCGATATGCTGAGCGATGGAAAGCTTGTTCATGCTTACGGAGACGTGGATGTAACCGGTGGAGCGACGACATTTAAAATCAAATTCAGCAACCTTCCTTATGATGTGTGTGTAACTTTGGCCAATCTCAATTGGATTATTCAGGATAGTTCCGATCTTGTCAGCCTTGATATTAACGGCAAAATTTTTAATTGGCCGGAAGCGGCTGCCAATGCGCAAAGCCAGCTGCCGATGGATATCGGGCGGGCGATGGAAACCTGTACCAGAGACAAGGAGAGCGCCATTACCTGGGAATTTCAATAGCGCCGGAGAAACAAATGATAAATGTTGGCAGTGTTAACAAAAGCAATAATGACATAAATACGTCAAAAACCAAAAAAAGCACGTCGGGGGCAAGTTTTTCCTCCTATCTGCAAAAGGCGGCGAATAACGGTCAGCCGGCTTCGGTAACGGCTAATGCCGGCGTATCGGCCACGGATGCCTTGTTGTCAATACAAATGGCCGGTGAAACGGAAGAACGGGAAATCCGCAAAAAACTTGTTCAGAGAGGAAAAACACTGTTGGAAAAACTGGAAGAAATCAGGGACGGATTGCTTTCCGGCAGCCTTTCCGTAGACAGTCTGATAAACATTTCCCGCCTGGTAAAAGAGCAAAAACACGAAAGCAGCGATCCCCGTTTATCCGAACTCATTGCCGAAATTGAACTTCGGGTAGAAGTGGAACTAGCCAAACTTATGAAATAAGGGTGATAATTGCATTTTTTTTATTGATAATTAACCCTGAAATAAGTATTGCATATTATTATACCAAAAAACAAACATAAAAAACTACATTTTTGGAGTATATAACATGGAAACAGCTGTAATTCTGCCTCCGGACTATAAACCCTCGGAAGACGAAGAATACATGAATGCCTCTCAGGTTGAGTATTTTCGTCAAAAGCTTGAAAATTGGAAAAGAGAGCTTATCGGCCAGTCAAAGGACACGCTGGATGACTTGCGCCAGGGCGGCTTAAATCAGCCGGATGATATCGACCGGGCCTCTATGGAAACGGATAAAGCCATTGATTTACGCACCAAAGACCGCATTCGCAAACTGATTGGCAAAATCGACGATGCTCTTCAGCGCATTGAAGACGGCACATATGGCTATTGTGAAGAAACCGGTGAACCTATCGGCATTCGTCGTCTGGAAGCCCGGCCGATTGCCACTTTGTCGGTAGAGGCGCAGGAACGCCATGAGCGCATGGAAAAAACCTACGACGATGATATTATCTAGGCTGTGGAGCCCATGGCTGTAAAAAATTTTATATTGGCGTCATCTTCGCCGCAGCGTCGCCGCTTGTTGGCGCAAATCGGTTTTGAACCGGAAAAAATTGAAGCGGCGGACATTGATGAAAGCGAAAAAAAAGACGAACGGCCGTCGGAATATGTCAAACGTATGGCCAGAGAAAAGGCGTTGAAAGTTGCCGCGGCCAATCCCGGACGAATTGTCTTGGCGGCGGATACGATAGTTGTTGTCGGCACTCGTCTGCTGCATAAAGCAAAAAATGACGAGGAACAGTTCCGGGTGATGAAAATGTTATCCGGCCGGGCGCACCGGGTGTTGAGTGCGGTCTGTGTCGCGGACGAAAAAGGAAAAACAGCGGTGCGGTTGTCTTCAACACGCATCATTATGAAAAAAATGTCGGATGAAGAAATAAAAGCTTATGTCGCCGGACGGGAATGGATCGGTTGTTCCGGCTATAAAATAGAAGGATGTATGGAAGCATATGTTTCCAAAATAATAGGTTCATACAGCGGGGTTGTGGGACTGCCGCTTTATGAGGTTAAAAACTTGTTGAATGGTGTGGGGGTAAAATGACAATAGATACAATCATATATGAAAAGAACGGAGCTTTGACCAGCATTGCGCTGATGAAAGGCGGAAACTTGAAGGAAGTAGATATTTTTGACGGAAACAAAGCGGCGGAAGGAAATGTCTATCTTGGAAAAATAACCCATAAAATTGATGTGGCCAACGGCCGCGCCGGTTATATGATTGATATCAACGACGGACGCGATGCCTTTCTGAATGCGGACGAAAACGGCATGAACGAAGCCGAATATACCGACGGACAAAGCATCATTGTTCAGGTTTCTCAGGAAAAACGCGCCGAAAAGGGCGCCCGGGTGATCCGCGGTTTGCAGTTTGTCGGCACCTACTTGGTCTATTGTCCTTATCGCATGAATGTTGAAGCCTCATCGCGCATTTCTCCATTGGAAAAGATGCAGAGCCTTCGCCGGCTGGTTATGGAGAATACGGTCGGGCAGGAAGGATGGATTATCCGGACGGCCGCGGCCGACGCCGAGCCGGACGAAATTACCGACGAAATGCTTGAACTGCGCCGTAAATATGATGCCGTCCGTACCAAAGCCCGGGTGGAAGCGGCGCCCTGCCTGCTTTATGCCAAACCCAACCCTCTGTTTGAATATATGGCGGCCAATTCCATGACTTTGGATAAAATAGTGGTTAACAGCCGCAATATGGAAGAGGAAATCCGCGCCGAATTTGACGGCGATTTTGAAATAGAGGTTATGAACGAACCGTTTAAGCATTTTGGTTTGGATGAAATAATTTTTGAAGCTTTGGAAAAAGAAATCCGTTTAAAAAGCGGCGGCCGTATTTTTATTGAAGAGACCAAAGCTTTTGTGGCAATAGATGTTGATACCGGAGATGACCGCGGTTATGGCTCCATTTCCCGGCTGAATGAAGACGCTGCGTTTGAAATTGCCCGTCAGCTGCGCTTGCGTAATCTGTCCGGAAAAATCATCATTGATTTTGCCGGTTCATCCGAATATCGCTACATGAAACCGGTGCTTGAAATTTTGGAACGGGAAGTAGCCAAAGATCCTGTTCGCACGCATGTTGTCGGGTTGAGCCGCGCCGGCAATGTCGAAATCATCCGGGTGCGCCGTCGTCCGTCCCTGAGCGACATACTGAGTGTCGAATGTCCGACTTGCAAGGGAACCGGCCGGGTGGAAAAATAATATGACGGAAGTGGTCAAAACTTATCGCTGCCCGATTTGCAAAAAGCTGGTAACGGCAGATAACAAATATCGCCCTTTTTGTTCCAAGCATTGTGCGGATGTCGATCTGGGCAATTGGTTCAATGAGGCTTATAGCGTCCCCGTTGTTGAGCTTGACGAGCAGGAGCTTGAAGAGCTGGAAAAATCGCTGGATGAACAGCTTGATAAATAAAAAGTAAAACGCCGGTACTATCTCAACCGGCGTTTTCTTTAACATCCACTTTTATTTTGCTCTGAAGGATTCCTTTAGTTTTTCCATACCTCAAAATATTCGTTTATTTTTTCATCTCTGCATAAAATTAATCATTGAATAGCTGAAAAACTTATGCTACACTAAAACCAGTGATGATAAAGTGTGGAGGATGAAATGCGTGTGTTCCGTTCCGCCGGCAAAAAGGTATATTTTACCCTGCTGGCTTCTTCTTTTATGTTTCCGATTTCCGCTTTTGCCCAATGTGTGGAAACAGATTGCAATACGTTAGGCTACGATTCGACAACAGCATGCGACAACGGAATAAAATGTCCCTTCGGCGAATATTGGGCTTGTCCCGAACCTAAAGAACCCGAAGGAGCCGTTCTCGGTCAGTGCACAGGTTATGCCAAGAATTGTAAAATCGCCGATATCCTTTACACAGACGGTACCTGCTCTGCCGATGTCATTTCCGGTAAAACCCCGGTCGGCGTTGTGGTTTACATCGGCGGGGACGGTTGCGGTCAGGCGCTGGCATTGGAAGGACTGGGAGAATATCCATGGTCAACAGAACAGGTCGATATCCCGGATTTGCCGAATTACAGCAGTGAACCAATCAATGACTTTTCCAGTTGTGAGAATACCAAAACTGTTATTGATTACAGTTACAAACAATATGGAGACAGCGCCTATAAATATTATCCGGCGTTTTGGCAGGTATACAACTACGCGCCGTCAAGCATGCCGGAAACAAAAGGCAAATGGTGTTTGCCTGCCGGCGGCGTGTTAAACAGTATCTATCAGAACAAAACTGCTATTGACCAAAGCCTAACCAGAATCAACAAGCCAAACATCGGCAATAGCTACTGGTGGTCGTCGTCCGAGAACACTAATTACTACGCGTGGTACTGGGGCGCGTCTTCGGGTGAATTCGGCAATCGCAATAAGCTCTACGGCGACTATGTTCGCCCGGTGCTCGCTTTTTAACCCGTTACTTTCCTCTTTCCGCCCTGAGGCAGACTACTCTCTTATTCTCTCCCTGAGATATGGCGCTTCCTTTTCCTTCTCCTCCCCTGAGTAGGGCACCCCACTTTTTCTCCCCCTGAATAATCCCCGTTTTTCCCTCCCTGAGTAGGGAGGGTCAGGGAGGGTATGATTCAAAATCAATCATCTGAATTGTTTTTCAACGACAGAGTCTGAATTGTTAGATTGTGAACAGGCGACAGCCTAAGGAAACAATCGTTACAATTCAGTTGACCGAAGCAGCTTCGCTGCAAGAAGGTCAGGGAGGGTATGATTCAAAACCAATCATCTGAATTGTTTTTCTGCCTCCAGCCCTACCTCAGGGAGGAAAACAGAAGAAAGAACTGCCTCAGAGAGGAAATAAAACCAATCTCTCCACCGGCACAATCTGAGCATCGCGCTTCCTCTGCCCCGGAACCGGACACCGCTAACTTTCGGCAGCGGGGGCTCCCCGCCCCATGCCAACCAGCTGCCAACTTGACGCTCAGGCAGTTGCCTGTGAAGCAGCCCCAGCTTCTGGTGTTATCTTTCATAAACGGCTTCAATAATGCGCTTGCGGCGCATTTCATCAAGGTCATAATTTGCTTTGACATTCAGCTGCGGCGCTATTGCCCGGATGATATTTCCGGCGGTGGGAACGGTATTCCAGCCCGAAGTGACAAAACCCCAGGTTTCTTTCAGCGGCTGAGGCTCATCCATCATCAGCATTAAAGTATATTGCGGATTGGAGGCCGGAAAAGTGCCGAGAAAACTGGTCATAACCTTTTTATTGACATAACGCCCGTTAACCAGCTTGTTGGCCGTCCCGGTTTTGCCAGCCACTTCATAACCGAGAACATTGGCACGCTTACCGGAACCTTCCACCACCACGCCGCGCAGCAGGTTGCGCATTTCTTTTGAGGTTTTAAGCGACATCACACGCCTGCCTTCGTTGGCTTTGTCGTGCAGAATAACGCTCGGCGTATGGTAAATGCCGCCGTTCACAACTGCGGAAAAGGCCGTCGCCAGATGAAGCGGCGTAACCGAAAGTCCGTAGCCGTAGGCGATGGTGGCCGTGCTGGATTCGCCCCAGCGCCGGGGCAGAATGGGCGAAGCTTTTTCCGCCACTTCAAAATCATCTATCGGCGCGAACAAGCCCAGACCGTCCAAAAATTCCTGCTGTTTTTGTTTACCGACCTGTAAGGCGATTTGTGCCGAACCGATGTTGGAGGAGTAGATTAAAATTTCCTGCAAGTCTAACCAGCGGTTTTCTCCCCGATAATCTTTAATCACGTTATAACGCAGCTTGAGCGGTTTGGTCGCGTCAAAACGGTCGGTCAGCCTGATGTGCCCTTTTTCAAGTCCGAGTGCGGCGTTAAAAACCTTAAGGACGGAACCGGGTTCGTACAAGCCTTTGGTTGCAAAGTTAAAAGTGGCGCGGTCGGATGCTTTAATCGGACGGTTGGGATCATAATCCGGCAGCGATACCATGGCAATGACTTCGGCGGTATTTGTATCCATCAGAATAGCCGCGCCGCCCAGGGCATGAAATTTTTCGATTCCGGCTTTCAGTTCCTGACGGATGGTATCCTGCACGCCGGCGTCAATGGACAGTTTCAGCGGAATATCCGATTCTCTGAGGCGGGTATCAAGTTTTTTCTCAAGTCCCGAAATGCCGACATTGTCAATATTGGTTGTTCCGATAAGATGCGCAAACAGATTTTTGTGCGGATAAATGCGTTTTTCGCTGTCTTCAAATTCCAGCCCGGGAATACCCAGCGCGTTAATCTGATATTGCTGCGAGGGGGAAAGGTTCCTTTTGATATAAACAAAAGAGCCGCGCTTGTTTAGTTTGGATAAAATATCTTCATAACGGATGTCGGGCAAAATGCGAGCCAGTTCCATAGCGGCTTTTTGCGGATTAATAATTTTCTGCGGATTGGCATATAAATGAACAGTCGGCAGCGATGTGGCGATAATGGTTCCGTTTCTGTCGACAATATCGGCGCGTTTAATCGGATTCTCCGGCAGAGCATAAAAACGGTCGGCTTCGGCAACGCTGATCTCGGGACGGTCAAAACTGATGCAGATGTCAAACAGCCGCCCGGCCAAAACCATAAAGACCAGCGCAAACATCAAAATGGCAAAAGAAACGCGGTTTTTGCATGTGGCAAGAGGATCCCGCTCACAGGTATAGTTCATAAAAGAAAAACTCTTATCTATCTTAATTTCTTCTCCGGGTAGATAAAAGTTTTCGTTTTTTCTGGAAAAATATTTTCCGAACATATTTTGCTTCTGCCCTGCATGTTAGTGCCGGGCTCTGACCATTTTCTTCAGTCTGTTCTGCTCGGCCTTTGAGTTGATGTTTCTTTGAGCGGCGAGTCTTCTGGAAGAGTCGTCCGCTTCATAATCAAATGGTAACGCAGAATAGTTAATAATTTGTTCAGCCTGAACCGGATTCAGCGAAATATGTTTTGAGGCGAGCTTTCTGAGACGGGCGGGAGAGTTGAGATGACTCCATTCGGCATTCAGAACATGAATGCTTTTCACGTCGTCCTGAATGTTGCGGTTGATTTGCGCCAGTTCCTGTTCCAGTGACTGAACCCTGTTTTTCATCACCAGCATGCCGCAGCCGACAAGGCAGGTCAGGGTAATCCATAAACTCAGTGTTGCCGTTCTTGTACTTGTCATGGAACATCATCCTTTCTGGTTAACGCTTCACTGCAAACCGGAGCTTGGCCGATCTGGAGCGGGGGTTGCGCAAAATTTCTTCTTGTGTCGGAGTCAGGGCTTTTGATATTTCTGCCAGTCTGACATCTCCGGCAATTTTTTGAACCGGCAGATAGCGTGAAACATGTTCTTTTTTGCCGGCATTTTCTCTAAAAAAGGTTTTAACGATTCTGTCTTCCAGCGAATGAAAACTGACCACAACCAGCCGTCCGCCGTTTTTGAGCTTTTCCAACGCGCCGCTCAAACCTCTTTCCAGTTCGCCGAGTTCGTCATTAACGGCAATCCGCAGAGCCTGAAAAGTCCGGGTGGCCGGATCTGTGCCGTTAGGTGTTTTGTGTAGAATTGTATAAATGATTTCAGCCAGTTCCCGGGTAGTTTCAATTTTTTTTGTTTTCCGGTATTCGACAATTCTGGCGGCAATCCGGCGTGATTTTTTTTCTTCGCCGTATTTATAAATAAGATCGGCCAATTCCTGTTCCGAAAGTGTATTGACCAAATCTGCCGCTGTTTTGCCGGTGCATGACATGCGCATGTCCAAAGGAGCGTCTTTGGAAAAAGAAAAGCCGCGGGAGCCTTCGTCAAGCTGCATTGATGAGACGCCGATGTCAAATACGGCGCCGTTGACGTCTTCCGAAATCAAATCTGCAAAATCACCGAATTTCCCGGCGCGGAATTCAAACCGTCCGGCATATTTTTTCATCATTTCTTCGGCTCTTTTTCCGACATTCGGGTCGCGGTCAAGGGCAATTACCCGGCAGTTTGCCGCATTAAGAACAGCTTCGCTGTATCCGCCGTTTCCGAAAGTGGCGTCAACATAAATTTCTCCATCGGCAGGCTTGAGAACTTTCAACACTTCTTCCAGCATAACCGGAATATGTTTTTGCCGCGGCTCAGTCATGGACAGCCTCCGCCGACTTATTCAAAACCGGACGTTTTTTCAAAACTTCGGCTCTGATGCGGGCTTCTTCTTTGGCCCAGTTTTCCGGATTCCAAATTTGAAATTTGCGCCCTTTGCCGACAAAAACGGCCGTATCGGTAATGCCTGCATGTTTCATCAGCTTTTCCGATAAATTAATTCTTCCCGTCGAATCAAACGGAAAACGTTTGGCATCGCCGAAAATCAGATTGGTTAAATCATCCTGCTCTTGTGAAAAGAAATCCATGGAATTTTCCATTTCGGCGGCCAGCTTGTCGAGCAGCTCTTCCGTGCATCCCTCGATGCAAGGGGCTGTCAGGCTCCGGTAACAGACAATTTCGGTTGATAATTCTTTAAGAATTGCGCGGTAATCTGAAGGAAGGGAAACGCGTCCTTTGGCGTCTACCTTGTTTGTAATGGTGTCAATAAAAAGAAAACTTTTTCTCAACCCCGAAAATCCCTTCCAAAATCATTATCCTTACAGGTTATGGTATAACATGGGATTTTATGGGAATCAATGGGAAATTTTAGTATTTTGTTAACTGTTCATGTTTTGTTCTGAAGAGGAATGACGGCGATTCGCGCAAGTCTGCACTGAGCCTGTATTTGAAGGAAATGAAAATTCGAACATAAATTTGTATTTTTTTTAACAGTTTTTTTAAAACTTCATGTTAATAACTGTTTTTCTGATCCGACTCGGGAAAATATGGCTGTTTTTTTTGAAATATCTCCGTTTCGCCATGAACATTTTTTGCCGCTTTCCTCCTGAAAACAATTGAAGCTGAAGCGTCGTTCGTTGCTTCAGCTTCAACCATCTCTCCTGCTCAAAAAGAGAAACAGGAGAATTGTGTCTGGGAGAGAAAATAAATGACGGGCTAAAACTCAATTACCGGAATAACCGAATTTAGAAGCCCTTTAGGATCAGCACTACCCCAAACTCCGCCAGGTAGTGCTAAAAACCATGTATAATCTTCATTTCTTTCTGATGATGACCACCACCACCCGTCTTTTCCAATATCCTTTTCAGCAAGTCTTATCAAACTTTGATTTATCAATTCTATGTTTTTATAAGCATTCTCCAAGACACCGGCAGCAGGCAAACACCACTTTCCTTTTGTTATTGAAGAAGGTGCATAATTATGAGCTTTCCAAGCTGCAGTATAATATTTCCATGCACTTTCTCCATATTTTTCCTTGCTGTAATTTATAATATTTTCTGTATTTTTGCAGCTGTCAAAATCTTTTAATGCGTCTTCTTTAGTCTCATAATTAGGTAAATTTGGAACATCAATAATTTCTGTCGACCATGAAACTTCTTCCAATTCTTCCAGTGCCAAAGCCTGACCGCAGCCGTCCCCGCCGATGTAAACCACAATGCCGACCGGTTCAACCCCGCTGACGCGGTAGTCCGAGCAGCTGCCGTCAATATTCAAAATTTGACCTATTTTGCAGTTTTTGGCGTAACCGGTGCACTGGCCGAGAATCGCTCCGGCTCTCTTCGTACAGGCGCCGTCTTTCCATTCATAACCGGAAGCACAGGTACAGGAGGCATATTTGTTGTTACAGGGCGTTCCGCTGCCGGAAGCATAGCCGGTGCCGGAACAATCGTATTTGAAGCCGTATTCGGCGCAGGTTTCTTCCTTGCTGGACGGGCATGCCCATTTATCGCCGAAAGGGCATTTGATGCCTTTTCCATTCGGGCAGGAAGTTTCGGTATATCCCAAAGTCGCACAGTCAGTGGTTGCCACGCACTGGGCGTTAACAAACTGAGGAATTAAGGACAGACTCGTCCCTAAGAGTAAAGTTTTGATTTTCATTGTTAGCTCCTTTGTTTTCAAGTTAAACAAACTCTCCGTTTGCTGTTCAAAACAAAGGAGAGTGGAGCTAGAAAACTGTCACAATACAGTCGTTGTTATTCAATATATTACCAACACTCCACTCATTGAGTGGATGTTTCCATTGTGAGGTGTTTTCTAGACACCACAGACAGCTTTCCTGCCTGCAATTATAAGTATAGCGGAAATTGGTTAAAAAATAAAGAAGATTTTTTTGTTTGACTCATACCCTCCCTAACCCTCCCTACCTCAGGGAGGGAACTCTCCATTTTCTTTCCCAAGTAGCCTCTCCACTTTCTCTCCCCCTGAGTAATCCTCACCTTTTTCTCCTCCCCTGAGTAGGGGAGGCGGGAGGGGTATGAATCTAAAACGAATGATCTAATCTCCACCCCCTGAGTAGGGCTGGAGGCAGAAAAACAATCCGGTGAATTGTTTTTCAACGACAGAGTCTGAATTGTTAGATTGTGAACAGGCGGTAGCCTGAGGAAACGATTGTTTCCTCCCTCTGATGTAGGGCTGGAGGAAAAAGAGCCTTATTCATAAAAGGAAAATAATTATCAAAAACCATCACCCCGGACTTATCCCGGGGAGTTCTTCAGCAACCGGCACAATCTGAGTATCGAGCATCATCAGTCCCATGCCAACCAATAGCTGACCAAGGGTTAACTTGACGCTCAGGCCGGTACCGGTTATTCTTCGTCTTCTTCAAAATCGTCTTCGTCGTTCGGATCATATTCAATGCCGAGCTTTGCCAGCATATCTTCATTAATGTCCTCGCGCTGGGCGACAATCCAGTCCGGAACACAGGGAGCGGCAGGCAGAGCGGCCAGAGCTTTCATTTTCTTGTCCAGATACCAGCGGGGCGAGTCGGCCATAATCGGCCGGTCAATAAAGCCTTGCATCAAAACAACCTGTTTCAGCATCGGCAGGCTGAGCAGCTGAGTTGTACTGATAACGGATGTCCCCTGCAGTTGATAGGATACGTTTTTTGAAAAAGGATTGGCGCCTTTGCCCATACCTTCGTTTTTGGAAAATGATGTGGTTTGTACGGTTTTGTTGCCGATCATTTTGGAAAAACGCTGGGCGGTCACTTCGTTGTTTTGCGACAGAATGATTTTGCAGGCGGTTGTGGAAATAACGGTTT
Organism: uncultured Pseudomonadota bacterium; assembly: GCA_949289935.1. Classification (GTDB taxonomy): domain Bacteria; phylum Pseudomonadota; class Alphaproteobacteria; order RF32; family CAG-239; genus HGM16780. Next base: position 116,237 of record CASEQD010000005.1, read on the forward strand.
CCAAATCGTCTTTTCCATATTTTCCGGAGATTTGCCCGAGGTCTTGCCCGATAAGCAGATACGACACTTTTTGTCCGCGTCCGACTGCCGGCCCGTCAATAATGGCTTTCAGCTTCGGCATTTGCGGAAACTCGTCAAGCACAAACAACGCGGGAAAAGGCCCCATCACGCCGTCGGTTTTGTTTTTGAATTTCGGTGGATTGGCAATCAAATAAGACGACATCAGCTCAATGAACGTACCGCTGATAATGCCGAGCGCGCGGGCATCCACCTGGTTGACCGACAAATAAACCGAAATTGGTTTCCATTCGCCGGTAACCGGATCTTTCATCCCGCGCAGGTCTTTAAATTGCAAATCCGAAAAACTGGTACGCGACACCACGGCCGAGTTCTTAAAAATGCCGATACCTGCCAAACCGGTGGAAAGAACCGAGCCTCGTTCTTTGTCAGGCATGGCGGAAAGTTGGCTGAGCTCGGTAATGCAGCGGTTGGAATAACCAAATTTGCGGGCTTCCTCAATGGCTTCTTCCAGCATGTTGCGCATCGGATCGGCCATAGCCGCCATCTGGTCTCCTTCTTCCACCCGGCGCTTGATTTCCTGCGACTGTTTGATTTGTGCTTCCGTAATCCATTCCAGAATCATGGCCAGACAAGGCTCATGCCCGATCCATTTTTCCGGCAGCAGGCTCCATGTCCCGATAGGCAGATAATTGTCGATTGTAACATTATTGGTTCTGACGTCCTGAATGGCTTTTGCCGCCAGCGGATCGTGCATTTCCAGATAATAGCTTTCCAGCACGCGCTTGTCTTCTTCATCAAGCTTGCCCTCATAAATACGGCCGATGAAATAGTCGTTGGCTCGGGCTTTTTCACATTTGAAAGAAACAAAATGAATAAAGCCGGTCAAAGCGGAACGTCCGGTTTTGGACCAGTGCGGGTCGGCGCCGCCCTTGGGATCTTCCACCAGAATATTGCACATTGAGTCAATATACATATCGCGGTCTGGGCCGGGCAGCGGCAGAGCATTCGGAGAAAGAGGATTCCAACTCGGATAATAAATACCTTCGGCCGGATTGTCTTCCGCTCCCCAGTTAATGACAAACACGGGGCCTTCTTTGGCTCTGGCGCCGGTTGTACTGTAACACAATTCGGGCTTCGGGTCGTTAACGATAATGCTCAGTCCCTGCGAATTGAAAATCGTCGGCATAACCACGCCGACCGTTTTACCTGTTCCCGGCGGCGCGCAGCACAGAGTTGCCAGTGTTTCTTTCAGCTTCAGCAAATGTCCTTTGTACTTTCCGACCACCATGCAGAAACCGTCCAGCAGTCCCATCTTTTTTATGTCTTTCAAATCAGCCAGCCGGGCGGAACCGTGAATGTTCGATTGAAAACGATAAGGATTGGTGATGATGCCGATTGTCAGCCCGACGGGCAGGGCGATAAACGGCAGAATTGGAAGCCACAAACTCACCGAAAAAGCGCCGTGATAACTTGTCAGTTGGCGGAACCAAATGCTGTAGCGCGACATCAGATAAGAGGGATTTTGAACAATCGTCTGAATAAAACGGGAAACCTCGTTCATGCTGTTTTGCGAAATGCCGCTGCCGATAAGATATCCCAGCGGCAGCGCCAAAATCAAAAGTGCAATGGTTATCACCAGGGAGATAATAACCGTAACAACCATCCATTGCACGGCATGGTCATATTCTTCCCATTCTTCCCCTCTTTTTTCCATCCCCATGTCTACCCTCTTGTGTTTAAGAAATGCTTCTGATAAGTTTTTTCAGTTTGTCAAATTTATCTTTGCCGATTGGCTTGTCGGCATCTTCAAGAGCTTTGGCAAAGAGCTTGATTTCTCTCGGCGTGCCTCTGTCTATCCGCGTAACGTTTATTCCCATTTCGTCCCAGATTTCAAACATGTCTTCGGCATTGATGATATTGCCGATCTGAATGACGACATAAGCGCTGACGGCATATTTGAGCCCTTCGGATTGAAGTCTTTCTTCCAAAAACTTTTTGGCCAGATCAACTTTGCGCACCGGAGAAATCCGATGGCTGTTTTCCGAAAACCACAAAGGTTCTTCATCATTGAAGCGTTCTTCATCGGCCAGCCAGTCGCCGGGTTCTTTATCAATCAGACACAGGCAGATTTTGGATTCGGATACGCCGATAAAATCAATCAGATTATTTTTGATTGTGGCGCCGTTGATTGTTTCATAACCGTGTTGGCGGATAACGTCAAGAGAAGAGTTTCCGCTTTTGGAGGAAGAAGGATTTTTGGCCTGTACCGCATTTTTGCCGGAAGAAGCTGCCGGAGAGTTGTTTTTGTTGTTTTTGCGCTCCCGGCGGCTGTTTGCGCCAAGATTTTCTTCCCTGGCTTTTTCGGGAGAAAAAGGCGGAATCCGCTGAGGCTCTTTTTCTTCTTTTGCCGGTTCTGAAGAAGCTTTGTCAAAATCAAAATCGTCAATATTAAAGTCAAAGTCTTCATCTTTGTCATCCATACTGAACAGAGAATGACTGAATTGCTTGGGAGCTGCAGCCGGAGCGGAAGCGGGAACGGCTGCCGCCGCTGGTTGAATCTTTTGAACGGGTGAAAGCAGGGGCGTATTGGCCGCGTCGACGGCCGCAGTTAAGGGCTTTACGCGGGGAGAAGCACTGATGAGCTTGCCTTTTGCGGCAGGTTCGGGACGATCGTCCAGCGGCATGGTCAGACTTCGTGGGCGGATTTCTTTATAAGATTTTTTCTTTTTTGATTTTTTAGCCGAAGAACTGCTGTTGGCAATAATGCGCACCGGCCGGAAAAAAAGTTTTTGAATGAGCCGCCACGGATACATTCCCAGCTTGAACATATGATTTTCCCACTTAATCATGCTGAGAGCCGCCCAACCGCACAGCCAAAGGGGAATGAAAGTTAAAATAATCAGAATAAAAGCCCATTCTTTCGGCGTATCAATCACCCAGCCGGACATCCACAAATTCCAGGCATGATGCCAATGAGCGGTTTGAAACATGTCAAAATGCCAGTTTGTGAGCATGATAACCCTTATCCCCTCAATGAAGAACACGCTCCAAAAGAGGCCGACGCACATAATTCTGGTTAAAATAACAAGGGGTTTCAATGCAGTCCTTTCAAAAGTTTTTCTTTAAGGCTAACACATTTTGGTTAACAAGAACTTATTTTTCCGAACGAATTTTTCCGGCGATGTTTTCTCTTATTTTGCTGGTTTCTTTTTCTTCATCAAGTTTTTTTTCAAAATCTTTGAGCTTTTGAGCGATAATTTGTTTTTGATCTGGTTCTTCGCTCTTGGTGCCGATGTTGTGCAATACGATTCGCGTACCGCCGCCGTATTTTTTCAAAACGCGCTCGTCATGCCATTTGAAAGGCAGAGCCAGTATCTCGGAGATTTTTGTTCGGTAAAGTTTTTTCCAGCCCCAGCTCCAGAGAGCAAAAGCCGCAATAAAAGAAAGAACAAACAAAAAATCCGTTCCGCTTTTGATTTTTCCGCCGCTGTTCCAAAAATTGCTGATAATTTGCCAGTCGCTGCGGCTGAAAATATCAAAATGCCAGATAAAAGAACAAATAAAATGAAAGAGCATTAAAAAGACATAAGTCCATGCCGCGCCGACAAAAACAAGTTTCAGAAGCTTACCGAATTTTTTCATATTTTACCTGCCGCCGCCCAGGCCGTATTGGTTGCGCAGCATTTGCGTCAGCTGCTGATCGGGTTTTCCGTCAATGCCGGTAGACACATAATGCGGATCGCTCAAACGCCTTCTGAGCTCATCTCGTTTCTGGTCGCGCTGGGCTTCTTTGGCAAGCCTTTGCTGCCGTTTTACCGGATCATTCATAATCCGGGCTCTGGCCTGTTCAAGCTGCCGCCGCCGGTTTTCCAGATTAATCCGGCGGGCTTCTTCGGTATATTCCCGCGACTGCAGGTTTTCCATTTCCCGCGAAATCGCCTGGTCAAAATCCTGAGCCATCAGCATGCTCTCCAGCATATTGGCCGGTGCTGCGTTGACATCAATTCCCTGCAACAGGTTGTTCAGCTCTTCCCAGGCTTTATTTTGTTTCGGCTGGCCGTATTTTTTACCGGTCATGGAGCGGTAAACCCGGCGGTACCATGCATTGTTCTTTTTGGCATAACCGTCGAAGCGTCCGGCTTTCAGATGTTTGTCCTGAGCTTCAAACGCCTTTTGGGCGGCGCTGAGCAATTTGCCGCTCAATACCGTTGTATTGCCGCCGTTTTCCGCCGCCAGACTCAGGGCTTTGGCAAATTTTGCCAGCCCTTCCTTTCGCAGTTGTTCAAAGGCATTGTCATTGCCGTTGGGATGTTGAAAGTTTTTGTCCTGCATTTTGGGGTCGGTCATGGCTGTTGCGGCATACAAATAAGAAAACTGCATGGCGGCAATCATGTTGTCTTTCATGTTGTCCTGACATTTCTGAATGCGCTTTTTGTCAAAAAATTTGTTAAAATCTTTTTCCGGCATGTTTTTAATTAATGTTTTGGTTTTTTCCGGCAGATCGGTCTCATCAACTTTACCTTCGCGGATTTTGTCGCAAAGTTCAACCAGGCCGTTGTAATTTTCAAATTTATCCGTTTTCTTTTTGGATTCTTCCAAAGCCTTGTTGCCGTATTTGTCCCGCCACTGGTATGCCTCATGTTTTTCCAGATCGCGGGTTTTGTTTTTTTCGGCATCTCTTTTGAAATTGTCTCTCACATGCCTGTAATAGCCGGTTTTTATCTTTTTTGACGTCCATGTCCACAAAAAGTTTGCACCGCCGATAAGCCAGTCCTTGTACATATAATCAATAACGTCGCCTTCCTGGAAAGGACCTTTGTCTTCATCGCCGTCTTCTTCTTTGTCATCGGGTTTTCGCTCAATTTCGGGGCCGTCCCCGCCTTTTTCGGTCTCATCTTCTTTTTGAGGCGTTTTTTTTGTTTCTTCTTTTTGAGCCTCGTTGATTTTTGTTTCCCGGGGCAGCTCGTTAACCGTGGTTTCTTTAACGTTTTCGTTGAAAGTCGTCTCGTTGCTTTCTTCGTTAACCGTGGTTTCCTTATCGGGAACCTGGTTGAAAGTAGTCGTTTGCTGCTTGTCAGGCTCCGGAGCGGATCCTTCCGAAACGTTGAGTGTTGCATTATCAGACATGTTTTTTTATCCTTGCAGAAATAAATCTTTCCATTGTTAATATTCTAACATTGTTTTTCTGTTTTGTCTATATTTTTTCTAAGCTTTCAGTTTTTTCAAAAAATCGCCGATAAGCCGGTTTATTCTGATGCCGTCCTGAGGCTTGACTTTTATCAGCCCGAAGAAGCGGGGTTTTATTTTGCTGAAATCGATAGGGGCAAAAACAGCCGGATTTTGAGTAAGGACTTTATAAGCGCCGTCGGCGTCTTTTTGGGCGGTTTTGAAATAATTTTTAACCAGGCGTTCGGCATCTACCGGAAAATTTTTTTCTTTAATGGCTTCAATATAACGATTAATGCGGGCAATACGCTTTTGATGTTCTTCATAAATTTCACGTTCCAGTTTTTTTTTCTCATGTTTGAGCTTGCGTTCTTTATATGAAATTTCGCACCCTTCCATTTCAATCAGAATTTCCACATATGAAATCAGGGCAAACTGTAGAGCGTCGTCGTCGCAGCTTTCGGCGGTTGTCAAAATTTCTTCGTCGCTGGCGTTCGGGTTGATTTTTTCTTTAATTTCGGGATGAGATTTAATCATAACATCCCAGCCCCGGACGGTATCTTCGGCAATCATTTTGCCCGTGCTTGGTTTGTAGTTTGGGTAAAGCATGTTCGCCTCAAGCCGGAATACCGGGGTTTTCAAATGAAAATCATCAGCCAGAATGTCAATAGCGTCTTTGTAATTACGATAAGCTTTGAAAAGAGCTTTTTCATTTTTTTTCAAAAAAGATATTTCTTTGTCGTCTTCATCCGTCAGCGTTGAGTCGGAATTCAAATCTTCCGGCTGGTCGGAACCGGTTGCGGGCGTTTCGGCGGCAATCGGGGAAACATCCTCGGCGGCAGCCTGTTTTGGGGCTGCGGGTGTGGTCTCAATATCAACATCCTCAAGCTGGGTGTTGATAAAATCGTTTAACATTTTTTCAAATTCAGCATCATCATTGTTCATGGTCTTTGGAATTCCTTAAAGTTAATAGAGGCTGACGGTTGAAACTTTTTTGCCCGTGTCCGGGTCGAAAATAACAATCCTGTCGGCAAGGGCGCCGCCTTTAACGACAATACAAATATATTCCTGACATTCTAACATATTGTTAATGAAACTGCCGTCCGCTTCTCCGAGATTTATATTTCTTTCAATTTCAGCCGGTTTGTTGTTCAGCCGCCGGTAAAGGGTTGTCAGCATGAACAGGCTGCCGGCAATCAGCAGAAAAGTCATCGCGACGACGGCAATTTTAATGAGCTTCAGTTTATCCATAAATCTTTTCCTTGCCAAATGTTTAAAAACTTGTCATCTTTATTCAGAGTAAGGGAAATAAAGTTAATTTTTGACAAATGAAAGAAACAAAAGAAGATAATATTTTAACAACCCCCGTTGTCGCGGCGGCGGAAGAAGGGCGGCGTCTTGACAAATATCTTTCGGACTGCTTTCCCGAAATGTCTCGTTCCCGCCTGCAAAAGCTCATAACGGAAGGAAATGTATCGGCGGATGAAGTTGTTGTTGTCGATAATGCGCGGAAAATAAAAGCCGGCGATTCTTTTCAGGTTTTTGTACCCGAGGCGGAAGATGCGGTTCCTCAGGCTGAAGATATTCCGCTTGACGTTGTTTATGAAGACAACGATCTGCTGGTTGTAAACAAACCGGCAGGTATGACGGTTCATCCCGCGCCTGGCTCTCGCAGCGGAACACTCGTCAATGCGCTGCTTTTTCATTGTCGGAACAGTCTTTCAGGCATTGGCGGCGTAAGGCGTCCGGGCATCGTCCATCGTATAGACAAAGACACCAGCGGCCTGCTTGTGGTGGCCAAAAACGATAAAGCGCACGGTTGTTTGTGCGAACAATTTGCTGAACATTCCGTCGAGCGGACTTATTATGCCGTGGTCTATGGCATTCCCAACCCGCTTTCGGGAAGAATTGAAGGAAACATCGGGCGTAGCCCGTATGACCGTAAAAAAATGGCCGTATTGAAAAACGGCGGCCGTTTTGCTGCAACCAACTACAAAACGCAGGAAGTATTTCAAATGACGGCGGCTTTGGTGCAGTGCCGGTTGGAAACCGGACGCACGCATCAGATTCGCGTGCATATGTCTTCAATCGGATGTCCGCTTATAGGCGATAAAGTTTATGAAAAAGCGCACAAAAGCACGCACCCGGCAACTCCGGAAGTCAGAAAGTATATAAACTCTTTTCCCCGTCAGGCGCTTCATGCGGCCACATTGGGTTTTATTCATCCGTCCACGGGAAAATTTCTGAAATTCGAAACGGATTTTCCGGAAGATATGGTTGGATTGTTGTCGGTTCTCAGGGGTGTTTGAACGGTGTGGAATACTTAAGAAATATGTTTATTGTTAAGTTCGCTGCCCCATTCGTCAGCCAATTTTTTCAGGCGCTCGTCGATTCTCTCAATTTGCCGCTTTCTCAAATTCTTAATGTAAGAAGCATAAAAGAAAGGCGCTTCATTATATAGAATTAACCCGATTCCGGCGGAAAGCAGCATAAAAATCAGGTTAAAAATATCGCTGGCGATTGAAACGGCGTGATTAACCGAAAAATTGTTGAGAATATTGAACAAATAGAAAAAAACACCCGCAATGTTAAAACAGCCGACAATCATCTGCTTATCATAGTTGTTTTTGTCCGTCACCATAACCGTAATGGTCGGAAGCAAACCGATAAACAACACCAGCACAATGGGAAAAGATGAAAAAATCAGCAAAGCCGCGGCCAAAAGCAGCAAAGCTTTTTGAAAGCGGGTCAGCCTTTTGAATGTCTTTTTTGTTTGTGTATTGTTTTTATTTGTTTTCTGTATCATTGCAATACCCACATGGTTAAATTATAAGCAAAGGAGGCCAGCATAATGAACATTGAAATAAAAGATAAGGCTTTAATGGCGGTTTCCCGGCAGGAAAGTTCCAAATGCTCGTCTTCCGTCAGATATTTGTTTTTTTTCAAGACCAGTGAATTGGCCTCGCTCAGGGCAGCGGCATAATCCGTCCGGTCTTTATAGAGGGCGTCTTCGTTTTCAAGCAGATTGATTATATCAAACAAACGTCCTTTTTTATAAACTTTCAACAATTCCCGTTCCAGATATTTTTGATAGCGCCGGTTATGATAAATCTGCACGATGGGAAGAGAAATGCTGGCCGTCCATTTTGCCAGATTAATAAGGATGGCGGGGCCGTGTTTGTTTTGAATGTTTGAATATAAATGCAAAATGGCGCTGGCTTTGATTTCTTCTTTTGAAGAATTCAGGTCGGAAATAATATTTTCGACTTTTTTCCCGATTTTGCTGCGCAAATAAGCAATAATACTCCGGTCATAAGGCATGGTATCCTTGTCGGAATCTTTATAATTGTTGTTAATGGCTCTGAGCAGGGGCGCCGGCCCGTCAACAAATTCTTTGCCGAGCAGAGGGCTGGCACAGGGCAGGTCGTCGTCAAAATCATAAATAACGCGTTCCAGCCCGTAGCCGATGTCTCGCCGGTTAATGCAGCTTCTGAATTCTGAAGCATTGGCCGGAGAACGCAGGTTGCTTTGTTCCTGATACCACATTTTAATCAGATCCGTATTAAAGATTTCGGCAAAGAGCGAAAGGTTTTTTTGTTCTTTCATAGCCATAAAAACAGCTTTCGGCAAACCGTTCGGAAAAAATGTCATTCCCTTGTAACGGATGGGAAAAGAAGGGCAGATAACAACGCAGGTTCTGGCCACCAGCAAATCTTTATTCGGCGCCGCGCCGGCAGATTGCCCGAGAATGTTTTCCACTTTTGTTTTCAATTTATCATTGTCCAGAATATTTTTTACCCATTCCGTAATTTTTCCACCGGAAATAATTTCATAAGCTTCTTCAATATTGCTGTAAAGGGCGTAAACAACTTCTGCCGGCGAATAAACCTTTTCCCCGCCGATTAAAAGCGAACGTTTTGGTTTTTCTTCCGCCGCCAGAGAAGGATGGGAGGATGCTTTCCCTTCCAGAGCATTATAAACCTGAGAATACCCCCAGCGATTGTCTGAGGAATCGCTGAGCAGCCCTTTAAGAACAGCAACATAAGCCGGAGAAATTTTTTGCTTCTCGGTCAGTGCCAGAAAACTGCTTTTTTTCATTTTTTTATACAAAACTTCGGCAGCAGAAGCGGCGGTAACGGGTTCCTTTCCTGAAATCAGACTCAAAGCGGTAACGCCGATAGCATAAAAATCATCTTTTTCGGAGCCGTTTCCCCGGGCTTCCGGGGCTGCATAAAGATTTTCGATGGTTTCAAAAGCCGGCGGCTGGTGATAAGCGGGAAAAGAAGCGGCGCAATCGCCGAGAACGATTTCCGTTCTCTCGGAATCTTTGAAATACAGGTTATCGCAACGGATGGCCCGATGTGTAATGCCGTGCCCTTTCAAGGTATCTGCCAGACTCAAAAAGCCGAGAATTGTCGTCTTAAACGTTTCAAAAGAAATTTCCCCGAGAATGGAAACACCGTTTACAAAAACTTTTCCGCCCAGCGGAACAGTATAAATCAAAGCCATGCACTGGCTTTTTTCCACCGGGTTGTCAACAACGCCGTATTCCACCAGTTTCATCAAGTGCGGAATTGAGGTGGATTTCAAAAAAGACAAAATGGACAGCCTGGGAGATGTAAGGTTGCTGCAAACCAGAGCAAAAAGTTTTTTTGTGGCATCAATCCTGTCAACGGCGGCATAAGCTTTTCCGCTGTTGTTGTCAAGCCAGGGCATCGGGTTTGAAAAATCAATTTCATACCGTTCTTTGAGCAGAAATTTCTCATCAAAATCCCGTTCTGCTTCCTGAACCTGTTCTTGCTCATTTTCGGCATAATCCCGGACTTCTTCGGAAATTTCATTTTCTGAAACCTGAACATTTTCTGCATTTTCAATAGGTTCGTTCTTTTCTTCTTCTGCTGCGGCCATGTTGAAATTACTCTGTTTAATTATTCTTTTGCACAGTTTAATTTAATTTTATTAATAAAGCGCAAATTTTTATTTATTGTTTTTTAAAAAATAAGACATTAGTATAAACATGTTTAAGTTTAAGGAAGAAATTTCTATGGACGTTAAAAATAATATGGAAGGTGTTTCTCTTTCTTTTCTTGAAGGGCTGGACAGGCCGGGAAAAGGAAAAAGCGCTTTTGAGGATGTTTCCCTTTTAAACAAAGCCCGGGACTACAACGTCAATCTTGACGATATGGAAAATATCCGCGAGGGAGAAGTGCCTTTTCCGAGGGAGCCGGAACATGACGTGCAAATTATCTCGGAACCTGAAGATGCATATGAAGAGCCTGCGCTGGAAAAAACCGGATTTGAAAAAACAGATGTCCACCTCCAGGATGTGATAAACAAGTGTTTTCACGGTTCAGACCGCCCGATAACCATTATCCGTGACGATAAAATTGCATATGCGAATATGTCGTTTTTGAAACTGATTAAAGTAAAAAATTTTGTAAAAATACAAAATCATAATTTTTTGGAATATGTTGTTAAAGACTATTGGAACACCGTAGCGGAAAATATCGGCGAAGCTTTGACAACAAACAAAAGCATTCAGATTGGCATGAAAGATTCTCTGGGCGGCCTTTATAAAATTAATTTTGATGCTGTTTACATTCCCGACAATCACACTTTCAGCTTTATCTTAATCGGCGAACGCCGGGAAAGCAGACCGGGAGAAGGACAGTATTTATATGATGACGTCACCGGCCTGCCGACATATTATTTGCTGGAAGACCGGATACAAACCATCATCAACAGCAAAAACAGCCGCTCTCCCAGTTTTGGCAAAATGTTGACCGCGCTGATAGGCGTGTCAATAGATAATATTGCCAATTTTGACCGTCTCGGCAATACCAACCTGATTTTAAAGCGTCTGACTTCGCGTATCGGATTAAGTTTGAACAAAACATATACGCTGGCCAGAGGGCTGAAACTTCAGTTTTGGATATTTATTCCGGATATTGAAAACGAAGAAGCCCTGAATACCGAAGTAAACAACATAAAATTGCTGTTTGAAGCGCCGTTGGAAGACAATTTCAGCCGTTATGAAGTAAAAGTCAGCTTGGGAATCAGTGTTTTTCCCGAACCGGCAACATCCGGAAAAAAACTCATTGAACAAGCCAGACTTGCTGTTGAAAAAGCACAGAAAAACACATCCGGAAAAATCGTTTATTTCGGAGCCTGAACAGCTTCATAAAAATTTTTTCCATCCCGCAAAATAGCTTCGGCCTGCTTTGTATAATTTCCTTCGGCATCATGAATAACAAGTCCCGGCATAATAACGGCAGGAGCTTTTGAGTCTTTTTGGGCGCAGATCATCACCCGCTTTGCATTTTGATTTTTTTTCGAAAACAGCGGAACAATGGTAATCCCTCCGGCCTTTCCGTTGAGAGCGGCGAGAATGCTGCTGACGGCGCCGGCGCGGTTGATTATATAAAGATGTCCTTTGGGAGCGGCCATTTTCAGGCAGAACTTAATCCATCCGGCAAGGCTGAAGTCTGTCATGTTATGGGCGGCGGCCTTGCTCTTGTTGGGCGAGGGCATATCACTGTCGGCATAAGGCGGATTGGTTACGACATGCCGAAAACTGCAATTGTCGGGAATTTCGCTCGTCTTTTGGCGGATATCAACATTCAGATAATGTAAAAAGTCAAAACCATTGGCTGCAGCGCTGAGGTTTGACAGTTCGGTCAAACCGGGCTGAAGTTCCAATCCGGTAATTTTCGCGCCGCAGTTCTTAAATCTTTCTGCCAGACACAACGAAACAGCCCCCGTTCCGGAACCGACGTCAAGAATTCTGTCTCCGTTTCTGACGGAAGCGACCATTGATGACAGCAGAACGGCATCAATTGAAGCACGGTATCCGTTAACGGGTTGAAAAATTTTAACCCGTTTATTTAAAAGATAATCATTGGTATAATTCGGCATAAAATAACTTTCTGATTGTTTTTTGCGAAAATTTCAGATAAGATAACCTAAATTTTTAAGGAAAGGAAGCAAAATCATGAAAACACTGATAGGAATTCCCGCCCGCTATGCGTCTACGCGCTTTCCCGGAAAGCCTTTGGCCAAAATCGCCGGTAAGGAAATGCTGCTCCGAGTTTGGGAAAATGCCTCTAAAACCGCTGCGAAGTTTGAAAGCTGTCAACCTGTTGTTGCGACGGATGATGAACGTATAGCCGCTTTCTGTCGGGAACACGACATGGAAGTCGTAATGACGTCGCCGGATTGCCGAACCGGAACCGACCGCATTGTCGAATTGGCCGACAGCTTTGCCGACAAGCCCGAATTCGTGGTCAATCTGCAGGGAGACAACCCCATTTGCCCGCCTTGGTTTGTTGAAGAAATCATTGCCGCTTATTACAAAGACAACAGCGTTGAAACGGTAACGCCGGTTGTCCGTCTGAGCTGGGAAGAACTCGACAAACTGCGCGAAAATAAAAAATCAACGCCTTTCAGCGGCACGACGGCGGTTTTTGATGCGGAAGGCAACGCTTTTTATTTTTCCAAAAACATCATTCCCGCCATTCGCAAAGAAGAAAAAATCAAAGCGGAACAATCGGTGTCTCCGGTCTTCCGTCAAATCGGGCTCTATGGCTATCGTTATGATATATTGAAAAAAATTTCATCGCTGCCTGAAGGCTTTTATGAAAAACTTGAGGGGTTGGAACAGCTGCGTTGGATTGAAAATCACATCAAGGTAAAATGCGTCAAAGTAGATTATCGTGAGTTTCAAAAAATGTCTTCGTTGTCAGGCGTCGATTCACCGGACGATGTCGCCCGGGTAGAGGCTGTTTTGGCCGAATGTGGCGAATTCTGAAAGGAGAACGGATATGACAACCCGCATAATCATTGCCCGTCACGGCAATACTTTTACCAAAGAACAAACCCCCACCCGCGTCGGCTGCCGTACGGATTTGCCGTTGGTTGAAACCGAGCGTGGAACAAATGTCGGACGCTATCTTAAGACGCGGAATCTGATTCCTGTCTGTGTCTATTCGGCGCCGCTGAAACGGACGGCCGAAACGGCGCGTTTAGCCATAGCCGCCATGGAAAAGGACATCCCGTTGGAAATGGACGATTCTTTTGTAGAAATAGACTACGGACCGGACGAAAACAAAACCGAAGAGGAAGTTATTGCCCGCATCGGACAGGATGCCATTGACAAATGGAACAAAGAAGCCGTTGTCCCGGATGGCTGGAAAGTATCGGTCGACGGCATTATTAAGGCTTGGAAAGGCTTTGCCTCCCGGGTCGAAAAAAAACACAAAGGGCAAAATGTGCTGGTTGTGTCCAGCAACGGTATTATCCGCTTTGCCCCTTATCTGACTGGAGATTTTCAAAAATTCAGCCGGGAACATGACATCAAAGTCGGCACTGGTTCGGTTTGTGTTTTTGAAAAAAATGACGGTGATGCAAATTGGATTTGCACGGAATGGAACACCAAACCCAAAGATTATTTTAAATCACTGGAAAAATAAGCATAAGCCCCGGCATACCGGGGCTTGTATTTTTTTATATCCGGCGAAAAAGGTTAATGCTTTTTCTCGGCAAGAATGTCTTTTGCCTTATCCAGAAGCGAATCATCCTGCGAAAGCACATGAAAAGCATGTGTCGGAGCTGTTGGAATGGGCTTGCTGGGCGTAACGGCAATATAATTGATGTCCCGTTTGGCAATACAATGCAGCGAAAATAAAACAAAACAGCCTGAAACAATCGAAAAACAAACCACAAAACTGAGACTGCCGAATAGCTGCATAATAAAAGAAATAATAATCGGACCGCCAATCATTCCCAAACTCTGCAGCATAATAAGCATGCCGCTGGCGTTCACGCGCAGGCTGTCGTCAATCTGATCGTTGACATGAGAAACGCAGACCGGATAAATGACAAAAGTGCAGGCGCCGAGCAAAAAGGAGGAAAAAACAAGCGGGAGGGTTCCCTGCGGGATAAACCAGTCGACCCATGGAGCAATCAAAAACATAATGCCGCAAACCCACATTATAACAAAGCGCCGGTCAAAACGGTCGGAGATTCTGCCGACGGGAATTTGCGCCGCCAGTCCGCCGAAAATTCCGGCCGACATAAACAGTGATGTCTGCGCCAGATTAAGGCCGCTTTGAGAGGCATAAATCGTACCCAGAATATAAAAAGATCCGACAAACACGCCGCTGGTCAGACAACCGGCCGCGCCCACCGGCGATATTTTAAACAGTTCCCGGAGTTTCATGCTTTTTTTGATGGAAATGTCCGGCGCCGGCAATGCTGTCAGTGAAACCGGTACCAGCGCCACGGAAAAAATAATTGAAACAAGCATATAAATCATCACCCCGCTTTTATCCGGAATGTTCAAAAAAAGTTGCCCCAATCCGGAACCGAGATAAGTCGTAACCATATACAAAGACATAATCAGACCGCGGTTTTTGTTGTTGGCGCGGGCATTAAGCCAGCTTTCCAGACACATCATTGCCGCTCCGATGCAATATCCTTCCAAAAAACGCAGCCCGCCCCAATAATAGGGATTGTTTGAAAAAACATGCATAAGCGCCAGAGCTGAAAATAAGGAAACATAAGTTGAAAAAGAGCGGATGTGTCCGACTTTGTTAATAATTTTAAAAGCAGTCAGCGAGGCGCAAATATACCCGGCATAATAAAGCGACAAAACGATGCCGATGAGTGAGGTGGAAACACCGTCGGCATGCATTCTGAGCGAAAGAACGGAGGTTAAAAGCGCATAGCCGAGACAAGTGAGCGTTGTTCCGGCAAAAAATGCGGACAGAGGAGAGACGACAGACTTAACCGGCGCTATGTAATCGGCAAATTTCATCATATTCCGGACTATAAAGAACAATATTTAAAAATTCGTTTCGCATTAATTCAGCAGGTAGAAACAGCTTTGCTTTACCTCTTTTTCTCTCTCCTGAGCAGAGCCCCTCTCATTCTCTCCCTGAGTAAGGCTCCCCACTTTCTCCTCCCCCTGAGTACATCCCTCTCATTCCCTCCCTGAGTAGGCCTCCCCACTTTCTCTTCCCCCTGAGTAGGGCTTCTCCTTTTCTCTCCCCCTGAGTAGGGTTATTGTTTAAAAAAGGAGTATCCAAAGAAATAAAAAAAGGATAAGAATAAGTATCGGAGAGGTGCCGTTTAACTCCAGATATCATTAAGGAATGAGTATCGAAGTAGGGTTAGGCACTCTCCGTCCCATGA